>NZ_JACHBI010000020.1:0-84132 GCF_014200235.1 Martinezella paranaensis
GGCATGACGCATTTCGTCAATCCGAAGGAGGTCGGCGACGACATCGTGCCTTACCTCGTCAACATGACGAAGCGTGGTGCCGATCAGATCGGCGGGGCCGACTACACCTTCGACTGCACCGGCAATACCAAGGTGATGCGCCAGGCGCTGGAAGCCTCGCATCGCGGCTGGGGCAAGTCCGTTGTCATCGGCGTTGCCGGCGCCGGCCAGGAGATTTCGACGCGTCCGTTCCAGCTCGTCACTGGGCGTAGCTGGATGGGCACGGCCTTCGGTGGCGCGCGTGGCCGCACCGATGTTCCGAAGATCGTCGACTGGTACATGGAGGGCAAGATCCAGATCGATCCGATGATCACCCACACCATGCCGCTCGAAGACATCAACAAGGGTTTTGAGCTCATGCATTCGGGAAAGAGTGTCAGGGGCGTGGTGCTTTACTAAGACGATCGTCGATCAAGACGACGACACGGGAGAATGTCGCACGACTTTGAATAGCACACGGCCTTTTCGCAAATCGATCCAGATTTGGGGGCCGTGGGCAACCAAGGAGGAGGAAGCTGAACATGCCAAGTCAGGTATCGATACACCCGGCGCTCGACGGCGGAGTGAAGGCGGGACAGGCGAATTTCAGCGGTGGGACGCTGGTCTGCGCCTGCACCGATCGCCCGGTCAAAGTCGCCATCACCGGCGGGATTGCTCATAACCACGCCTGCGGCTGCACGAAATGCTGGAAGCCGAACGGCGCAGCCTTTTCGATCGTCGCCGTCACACCGCATGAAAACGTCAAGGTCCTGGAAAATGGCGACAAGCTCGCGGTCGTTGATCCCGACGCCTTGATCCAGCGGCACGCCTGCAAGGCGTGCGGCGTGCACATGTACGGCCCGGTAGAGCGCGACCATGCCTTCAAAGGTCTGGATTTCATTCATCCCGAGCGTTTTCAGGAGAGCGGCTGGCCCGAACCCACCTTCGCCGCGTTCGTCTCGTCGATCATCGAGTCGGGAACGCCGCCATCCGCCATGGCCTCCGTTCGCAGCCAGCTGAAGGAACTTCGCCTTGAGCCTTACGATTGCCTGAACCCAACGCTTATGGACGTTCTGGCAACCTGGGTGGCGAAAAAAGCGGGCACATTAAGGGAATAGGTCTGGCCCCTGATGGCGGACTTCGCTAAACCGCGACTGCGCGTTCGGCCGGATGCGCAGCGCTCTCCAATGAAGCAACTTCTGCTCCCATGATCTATGTCGATGCCGATGCCTGTCCGGTCAAGCCGGAAATTTTGAAAGTGGCCGAGCGCCACGGCATCGAGGTGACGCTCGTCGCCAATTCGGGCCTCAGACCCTCACGCGATCCGATGGTGAAGAATATTATCGTCTCCAACGCTTTTGACGCCGCCGACAATTGGATCGCCGAACATGCCGGTTCCGGCGACATCGTCGTCACGGCGGATGTGCCACTCGCCGGTCGCTGCGTCGCCTCCGGCGCGCTGGTGACCGGACCAACCGGCCGCATTTTTGACAATACCAATATCGGCATGGTCACCGCGATGCGCGATCTCGGCGCACATCTGCGCGAGACCGGCGAGAGCAAAGGCTACAATGCCGCTTTCTCGCCACGCGACCGCTCCGCCTTTCTCGAAACCTTCGATCGCCTTTGCCGGCGTGCCAAAGCTCATAATCCGCCTGGAGGTCAGCCTTGAACATCATTTCCCAGAACACCGCTTTCGGCGGCATGCAGGGTGTCTTTTCGCATGAATCGGAGGCCTGCCAGTGCGAGATGACCTTCGCGGTCTTCGTGCCGCCGCAAGCGATCAAGGAGCCCTGCCCGGTCGTCTGGTATCTCTCCGGTCTTACCTGCACGCATGCCAATGTGATGGAAAAAGGCGAATATCGCCGCATGGCCGCCGAACTCGGCCTGATCATTGTTTGCCCGGACACCAGCCCGCGTGGCAATGATATTCCTGACGAACTGACCAATTGGCAGATGGGCAAAGGCGCAGGCTTCTATCTCGACGCCATCGAAGAGCCCTGGGCCGAGAACTACCGGATGTACACCTACATCACCGAGGAACTGCCCGCCCTCGTCAGCCAGCAGTTCCGCATGGATATGAGCCGGCAAGGCATTTTCGGCCATTCCATGGGCGGCCACGGTGCGATGACGATTGCGCTGAAGAATCCGGATCGCTTCAAGAGCTGCTCTGCCTTTGCGCCGATCGTGCAGCCCTCGACCGCCGACTGGTCGGCGCCGGCGCTTGAGAAATATCTCGGTGCCGATAAGGCCGCCTGGCGCAAATACGACGCCTGTGCCTTGGTCGAGGACGGCGCACGTTTCCCGGAGTTTCTGATCGATCAGGGCAAAGCCGATGGCTTCCTCGAAACCGGCCTGCGTCCATGGTTGTTCGAAGAAGCGATCAAAGGCACCGGCATCGACCTGACGCTGCGCATGCACGAGCGCTACGATCACTCCTACTATTTCATCTCCAGCTTCATGGACGATCACCTCAAGTGGCATGCCGAACGGCTGGCGTGAAACGGGTGGCATAGCAGCCATGCGCTCCCCAACTTGAAAGAGCGATTCAACTGAGGCATATATTCCCCCGCGCAGACGACTGCGGCGGTCGGCACCGGATTTCCGGCCGTAAGACACCGCGGGGACGGCCTCGCTCTTAAAAAGGAGCGTAACATGGCTTGGTTCCTGCTTTTTCTCGCAGGTCTATTTGAAATCGGCTGGGCCGTCGGCCTGAAATATACCGATGGCTTCACACGGCCGATCCCAACGGGTCTCACCGTCATCTCTATGGTGGCGAGCGTCGTGCTGCTTGGCCTTGCGGTGAAGACCTTGCCGATGGGAACGGCCTACGCCGTCTGGACCGGTATCGGCACGGTCGGCACTGTCCTGCTTGGCATCTGGCTGCTGGGCGACCCCGCGACCCTCGTTCGCCTGTTCTGTATCGGCCTGATCGTAGCAGGCATTGCCGGACTCAAGCTCGTCGCCTGAGCCTTAATTGGCATCATGAGCGCTGGAGGTTGTCCAGCGCCCAGCGGCCCGGTCCCGCAAACACCATGTACAGGAAGATGAAGCAGAAGAGCACCGCGCCGTCGCCCTGATTGTTGGCAGGGAAAAAATCGATCGGCATGTGCACCATGAAATAGGCGAAGGCCATTTCACCGCTGAGGATGAAGGCGACGGGCCGGGTGAAGAGCCCGAGTAAAATCAGAATGCTGCCGATGAGTTCGATCACCCCGGCTACGAAAAACAGTGTCGAGATTTCAAAAGGTGCCGGGGGGAAATCGAAGAGCTTTTGCGTGGCGTGTTCGAAGAACAACAGCGCGGTCACGATTCTGAGGACCGCAAGGGCGGCGGGCTGATGCTGCGACAGGCGCTCGAAAACCGGCATGAAAATCTCCGTCTGAACTGAGAAGGCGGCCTGTACCTCTAGGGAATATGGTCGCTTTCTGCTGATATCGGAGTCAACACGCGAACGGCGAAATTATTCGCCGGGCTCGGAATGTCGATCCAAGCCCGGCGATTGCATGTTATTTGCTGCGATTGTCGACAGCCAGAGGGCCCGGGCCTGAGAAGATCAAGAACAGGAAGACGAAGCAGAACAGGATGGCTGCGTCGCCACCGTTGTTGACCGGGAAGAAGTCCTTCGGCTGATGCGCCATGAAATAGGCAACCGCCATATTGCCGGCCAGAATGAACGCAACCGGGCGCGTGAACAGGCCGAGGAAAATTGCCAGGCCGCCGAAGGCTTCCAGAATGCCCTGAACCAGCATCAGTGTCGGCAGCGGACCATCGCCATGACCACCAGCCGGGAAGCCGAAAAGCTTCTGCATCCCATGCTCCATAAACAGTAGGCCGATTATGATGCGCAGCACAGTCAAGGCATAAGGCTGATATTGATTCAAGCGTTCGGAAAGTGTCATCTTTTACTCCAGTTTAGCTTTCTAGAGTCACCATTAGTTTGTATGTAGGCGAAGGTGAAGACACGGCTTCTGACACCCAATCAATTTTCCGTGTAGAATCCGTGACTTGTTGTCACATATTTAAAGGGGAATATTATCGTGCTTCTTCCAGGGATTGGTCAGATCCTTGTTGCGCAGCATTCTGAGCCCCTGTGCCAGCCGCCGCCGCGTCGAGTGCGGCATGATCACTTCGTCGATATACCCGCGCTCGGCGGCGACGAAAGGTGACAGGAAACGGTCCTCATACATCTTCGTATGCGCCGCAATCTTATCGGGATCGGCGATATCCTTGCGGAAGATGATCTCGACCGCGCCCTTGGCACCCATGACGGCGATCTGTGCCGTCGGCCAGGCATAGTTCAGGTCACCGCGAAGATGTTTCGACGCCATGACGTCGTAGGCGCCGCCGAAAGCCTTGCGAGTGATGACGGTGAGTTTCGGCACGGTGGCTTCGGCATAGGCAAAGAGCAACTTGGCGCCATGCTTGATCAACCCGCCATATTCCTGCGCGGTTCCCGGCAGAAAGCCGGGCACGTCGACAAAGGTGACGATCGGGATATTGAAGCAATCGCAGAAGCGCACGAAACGTGCCGCCTTGCGCGACGCGTCGCTGTCGAGCACGCCCGCCAGCACCATCGGCTGATTGGCGACGAAGCCGACCGTCGCTCCCTCGATGCGACCGAAGCCACAGACGATATTCTTGGCGAAGCTGGCCTGGATCTCGAAGAAATCGCCCTCATCCGCCACCTTCAGGATCAACTCCTTGATGTCGTAGGGCTTGTTGGCATTGGCCGGGATCAGCGTGTCGAGCGAGGCGTCGGGATCTGTGACCGATTGATAGCACTCGATCTCCGGGAGATCAGCGGTATTCGACTGAGGCAGGAAATCGATGAGCCGGCGCACCTGCAGCAGCGTGTCGATATCGTTGTCATAGGCAGCGTCGGCGATCGAGGATTTCGTCGTATGCACCGAGGCGCCGCCGAGCTGCTCAGACGTCACAGTTTCGTTGGTGACGGTCTTCACCACGTCCGGGCCGGTGACGAACATGTAGGACGTATCGCGCACCATGAAGATGAAGTCGGTCATAGCCGGCGAATAGACATCACCGCCGGCACAGGGGCCCATGATGATCGAGATCTGCGGAATGACGCCGGAGGAGAGCACGTTGCGCTGGAATACCTCGGCATAGCCGCCGAGCGCGGCCACGCCTTCCTGAATTCGCGCGCCGCCGGCATCATAGATACCGATAATCGGCGCGCGGTTTTTCAGCGCCATGTCCTGGACCTTCATGATCTTCTCGGCATGCGCTTCCGAAAGCGAGCCGCCGAAAACCGTGAAATCCTTGGCGAAGAGGAAAACGGTGCGGCCATTGACGGTGCCCCAGCCGGTGACGACGCCGTCGCCGGCGATCTTGGTCTTGTCCATGCCGAAATCGATCGAGCGATGTTCCACGAACATGTCAAACTCTTCGAAGGAGCCTTCATCGAGGAAGATTTCGATACGTTCGCGCGCCGTCAGCTTGCCGCGTGCATGCTGCGCATCGATACGCGCCCGCCCGCCTCCGAGCCTTGCGATCTCACGGCGACGTTCCAATTCCTGCAGGATCTCTTTCATGATGGCCCTCTTCTCCGCTTATCCGGCTTAGCATGGCCTAGCCGCCGTTTGAAGCCGTCGGCTCAGTTCACCAACGATGGCGTCTTCAGCACGAAGATGGAGCGGATGCGGGCAGCGATGTCCTCGGCCATCAGATTGTCGGCCGCAATCGGGTCCGGAGTGAAATTCGACGTATCGAAGGAAGCAATGGCAAGCACGGCGCCGGTATCGACCGAAGCGGCGTCGATATTGACCTTGGCCGTGTTGCGGTCGTGGTTGAAGCTCCCTGCCTTGCGAACGTCCGTCAGGCGGATGGTGAGCGCCACCTTCGGCAAGGGTGTATCGCGGGTCGTCACGGCGATGGCGGCATTGACGCGTTCGTTGAGGCCCGAAATCAGCGCAGGAGAAACAGGCGGCACAGCCTGATCGGCAACGACGGTGGCACTGCGTACGTCATAGGCCGGGATTGACGGCTTCGGCGTGAGCGACCAGCTCGAGCATGCCGCCAGCGCCAAACATCCTGCGAGCGCCGATACCGCACCCGACCTCAACGATACCATGATTCGCGTCCCGAAATTCCCAACCCGTGAGATGCAGAGTTCGATATAACGGACTGGAAATCAACAATATTCAACTACGAAGCGCGGAAAAAACATCCGTGGCCGCCTGAAACTCTTCGAAGCGCTGGGCGCGGCGCTGCTCTGCCTCGTCGTCGCGGCCCCAATGTTCGATCGTCCAATCCTCGTCGAGATGGGCGAGCGACCACACCTCGTCGAGCGGCAGCCGGCCTTCGGCGAAAGCGAGTGCCAGGATCGCCGAGCCCGTCAGCGTCGTGATCGTGTGCAGGCTGGCGAGTTCTAGCGGCGTGTCATATTTGCGCAGCGTCACGGCAAACGCGGCAATCGCTTCGCGGGGCTGCTCCTGATGCATGACGCCTTCGGCCAGGATGAAACGGGCACCGAGTTCGTGCGCGGCCCAATCGATCAGCGGGTTCCACTGCTCCGATTGCCGCTCTACCAAGCGCTCCGGCCCATCGGCACGATAGCAAAGCATGTCGCTGGAGGAAAAGCGCAGGATGTCCTCGAATACCGCCTGGCTATCGGTTGCCACACCATCGAGCGCCGTGTTGACCAAGCGCGTCACCGGCATGATGGCCGGATCGATGACCTCGACCTGCCGCGCCCACTCGGCTGCGACCAGCTTTGCCAGCGCCTCGGTCGGCACGGCGAGTGATCGGCGGGCGGGCGTCTTGACCACCTTGCCGTCCAGCTCGATCACATGGCCGTCTTCGCTCTCGCGGATACTCACATCCTTGTAGAAACGCTTCGGCAGCGGCTTCTTCATCTGGATCTGTGCCCGGCGGATGGGGTCGGGATGGCTCAGGTCTTCGGAAAGGTCGTTCAACAGGTCGCGCATGGCGTCACCTCACAGAATATGGCTCAACAGGTCGTTCGGGTGATGGGCGATCGTGTCGGCGCCTGCCGCCAGCAGTTCTTCCACTGACGCATAACCCCAGGCCACACCGATAGCAGTCGCACCCGCCGCTTTCGCCATCTGCATATCGTAGACCGCATCGCCGATCACGATCGTATCATGCGGGTCCATGCCCGTCTCGCTGCAGCATTCCGTGACCATCGCGGGATGTGGCTTCGAGGGGCAATCATCGGCGGTGCGCGAGACCACGAAATAGGGCGTAAAGCCATTCACTTCAAGAATATGCGTCAAGCCGCGGCGGGACTTGCCGGTCACGGCACCGATCAGCAATTCATCGTGGGCGGCCAGTGTTTCGATCAGCGGTCTGATGCCGTCGAAAAGCGGGGTCTGCATATCCCCTTCGTCGCGCACGCCGGTAAAGATCGACTTGTAATGCGCCGTCATCGCGATCGCCTCGTCATCGACATGCGGCTTGCCCTGCATGCGTGCAATGGCGATATCCAACGTCAGGCCGATGACCGACTTGGTGGAGGCGACATCGGGACGCTTGTAGCCGAAATCGACGAAAGTGCGCGCCATGACTTCGTGGATCAGCCGGGCGCTGTCGACCAGCGTCCCGTCGCAATCGAAAAGCACCAGCCTCATTCGTCGTCCGGCTCCCCTGCCGATGCCTCGTCAAAGCCGAGGAGGTTCCAGGTCTGTACCATATGCGGCGGCAGCGGCGCGGTGACGCGCAGGCGCCCGCCATTCGGATGCGGGATATCGATATGACGAGCATGCAGATGCAACCGCTTCTGAACGCCGCCTGGAAAATCCCAATTCGGATCGTCCTCGAAATATTTGGGATCGCCGATGATCGGATGGCCGATATGCAGCGCATGGACGCGGAGCTGGTGCGTGCGGCCGGTATAGGGCTCCATTTCCAGCCAGGCGAGACGCTGGGCGGCGGTTTCGACGACACGGTAAAAGGAGACCGCGTGATCGGCGCCCTCCTCACCATGCTTGGCGATGCGCATCCGGTCGCCATCGGCGGTGGCTTCCTTCACCAGCCAGGTCGAGATCTTGTCCTCGTGCTTGCGCGGCACGCCCTTCACCAGCGACCAATAGGTCTTCTTGGTGTCGCGCTCGCGGAAGGCGGCCGTCAGCTTCTGCGCGGCACCACGGGTGCGGGCGACCACGAGGACGCCTGAGGTGTCGCGGTCGAGGCGATGCACCAGACGCGGCTTCTCGCCCTTCTGGCTCGTCCAGGCTTCCAGCATCTTGTCGATATGGCGGCTGACGCCTGAGCCGCCCTGCACGGCAAGGCCGGCCGGCTTGTTCAGCACATAGACCTTGTCGTCCTCATGCAGCAGCATACGCGCCAAAAGCTCGGCATCGCCGGAATGCTTCAGCTCCTTGCCGGCAATGGGGCCGCTCTTCGACGCCTTGGCATCGACGTCGAGCGGCGGCACACGCACCATCTGTCCCGGCTGCACACGCGCGTCCGTCTTCACGCGGCCGCCGTCGACGCGTACCTGGCCGGAGCGCATCAGCTTCTGCAACTGGCCAAAGCCGAGCCCTGGAAAATGTACCTTGAACCAGCGGTCGAGGCGCATGCCAGCCTCGTCGGGCTCGACCTTTATATGCTCAATCCCGGCCATTCGTCTTCTTTCAAGAACCGCGACATGATTCCAAAGCGCGAAACGGTTTCGGACAAGATCATGCCAAATCAAAGGACTGGGGCAGCCTTGCCCCAAGGGGCCGGGTCATCCCGGCCTTTTGAGGTGGCTTTAGAGCATTTCGACGAAAAGTGGAAACCGGAATTATCTACGGGCGGGAATTTTGTGTCAGCGATGCATCCCGGCGCCCCGCAAACCTCATTTTGCGTTCGGCGCAACCACCGGCAGGTCGATATCGACCATACCCGCCTTATCGAACATCAGCATCACCGGCACCGTGCCGCCCTGCTTGAATGGCGTCTTCACCTGCTTGAACATCATGTGCATGCTATTTGGCGAAAGCGTCACGGTGGCGCCGGCGGGAATGGCGATGCCTTCCTTGATTTCCCGCATCTTCATCACCTCGCCTTGCATCTTCATCTCGTGCAGTTCCACCTTCCCGGCGGCAGAAGAGGTCACGGACGTCAATTTGTCGTCGCTGCTGCCGCCATTGTGGATGGTGATGTAGCCGCCACCGACAGGCTGGCCGGGCAGCATGGCGCGAACATAACCGCCGCTGATGTCGAGGTCGCCGAGCTTGGCTGCCGCCGAACCCGCCGGCGCCTTGCCCGCATCCATGTGCATCCCGGGCATTTTGCTCATGTCATTGCTCTGCTGGGCCATGGCGGTCGCAGCGGAGAAGGAAAGTGCGGTCGCCGAAATCAGCAATGCGGCGGCGATTTTACGGTTCATCATTGTCTCCTGCCCGGCTCCTCTATTCAACTCATGGGATAGCCTCTCGAAGCGGGATTGCAAAGTCCCCTGCATCGATCGGTCGCGCACATCTGCATTTGCTCAAACAAAGGACACGACAAAAATTTGTTTCAGGGCGACATTTGCCCCTTGCCATCTTTAGCGTCTACCAGATAATGGCACTCAACCCTGTTGGGAGAATCCGGTGCAAGCCGGTGCCGAAGGAGCAACCGCCCCGGAAACTCTCAGGCCAAAGGACCAACAAGGGGCAGACGGAACTCTGGAGAGAAGCGCGCAAGCGCTCGCCGAAGGGATAACAATCTCAGGCAAACAGACAGAGGGGGCTCATCGTAAGGCGCAGCCGCGCCGAAATTTTGAGCTCTGCGCTAAGCGCAAACCCCGGAGGCGTCATTTGGACGAGACCGCTGCCCTCAAGAAAACACCCCTTCACGCCCTGCATCTGTCGTTCGGTGCTCGTATGGTGCCGTTCGCCGGCTATGACATGCCGGTTCAATATCCTGCGGGCGTGCTCAAAGAGCATCTCTGGACGCGCTCATCGGCCGGCGTGTTCGACGTCTCTCATATGGGGCAAGTTACGATCCGTGCCCGTTCCGGCAAGTATGAGGATGCCGCACTGGCGCTGGAAAGCCTTGTGCCGGTCGATATTCTCGGGCTTCCCGAAGGTCGTCAACGCTACGGTTTCTTCACCGATGATAACGGTGGCATTCTTGACGATCTGATGATCACCCACATGGACGACTATCTTTTCGTGGTCGTCAACGCCGCCTGTAAGGATGAAGATCTCAAGCATCTTCAAGATCATATCGGCGATAGCTGCGAAATCACTTTACTTGATCGCGCGCTGCTCGCACTGCAGGGACCGCGTGCCGTTTCGGTTCTCGCCGAACTCTGGGCCGATCTCGCCCATATGAAGTTCATGGATGTCCGCCATTGCCGCCTGCATGACGTTTCCTGTCTCGTCTCCCGTTCCGGCTATAGCGGCGAAGACGGCTTTGAGATTTCCGTACCGGTCGACAAGGCCGAGGATATTGCCAAGCGGCTGCTGGAGCATCCCGATGTCCAGCCGATCGGCCTCGGCGCCCGTGACTCCCTGCGTCTCGAAGCCGGGCTCTGCCTTTATGGTAACGATATCGACCAGACGACGACGCCGGTGGAAGCCGCGCTCGAATGGGCAGTCCAGAAGACCCGCAAAACCGGCGGTGCCCGCGCCGGCGGTTTTCCCGGCGCCAGCCGCATCCTTGCAGAGCTTGACAGCGGCGCATCGCGCCGCCGCGTCGGTCTGAAGCCGGAGGGCAAGGCGCCGGTACGCGGCCACGCCAAGCTTTATGCCGACGCCGAGGGCAAAACCGAGATCGGCGAAGTCACCTCCGGCGGCTTCGGTCCGAGCGTCGAAGGACCTGTGGCCATGGGCTATGTGCCCGTCGGTTTCGCCGCGCCGGGGACGCAGATCTATGCCGAGGTTCGCGGCAAATACCTGCCGGTCACCGTCTCTACCCTGCCCTTCGTCACCCCCACCTACAAACGCTGAAAACGTCATATTCCAGAGAGGATCCTCCATGCTGAAATTCACCGAAGAACATGAGTGGCTCAACATTGAAGGCGATGTCGCGACCGTCGGGATTACGGCGCATGCCGCCGAACAGCTCGGCGACCTCGTTTTCGTGGAATTGCCCGAGGTCGGCGCCAGCTTCTCCAAGGGAGACGATGCCGCGACCGTCGAATCCGTCAAGGCGGCCTCCGAGGTCTATTGTCCGCTCGACGGCGAGATCACCGAGATCAACGAAGCCATCACCGCCGATCCGGCGCTCGTCAATTCCGACCCGATGGGTGCCGGCTGGTTCTTCAAGCTAAAGCTTAGGAATATCGCTGATGTTGATGGTTTACTGGATGAATCCGGCTACAAGGAGCTCATCGCGTAATGAATACGCCTACGGAATTCACATTCACGGATTACCAGCCCTACGATTTCGCCAATCGCCGCCATATCGGCCCGTCTCCATCCGAAATGGCCGACATGCTGAAGGTAATCGGCTATGGCAGCCTCGACGGGTTGATCGATGCGACGCTGCCGCCCTCCATCCGTCAGAAGGCGCCGCTCACCTGGGAGGCGCCGATGACCGAACGCGAGGCGCTCGACAAGCTGCGCGAGACCGCCAACAAGAACAAGGTGCTCGTCTCGCTGATTGGTCAGGGCTATTACGGCACGATCACGCCACCCGTCATCCAGCGCAACATTCTGGAAAATCCGGCCTGGTACACGGCCTATACGCCCTACCAGCCGGAAATCAGCCAGGGCCGCCTCGAGGCACTGCTGAATTACCAGACGATGATCTGCGATCTGACAGGCCTTGATGTTGCCAATGCCTCGCTGCTTGATGAAGCGACCGCTGCCGCCGAAGGCATGGCGATGGCAGAGCGCGTGGCGAAATCCAAAGCCAGGGCCTTCTTCGTCGACGCGGATTGCCATCCGCAGACCATCGCATTGATCAAGACCCGCGCCGAGCCGCTCGGCTGGACCGTCGTCGTCGGCAATCCCTTCACCGATCTCGATCCCGTCGATGTCTTCGGTGCCATTTTCCAATATCCGGGTACACATGGTCACATCAATGACTTCACCGGCCTGATCTCAAGGCTGCATCAGACCGGCGCCATCGCCGTCGTTGCCGCCGATCCGCTGGCGCTGACGCTGCTGAAATCGCCCGGCGAAATGGGTGCGGATATCGCCATTGGCTCATCGCAGCGCTTCGGCGTGCCGGTCGGCTATGGCGGTCCGCATGCCGCTTACATGGCCGTCAAGGACGCCTATAAGCGCTCCATGCCCGGCCGCCTGGTCGGCGTTTCCGTCGATGCCCGCGGCAACCGTGCCTATCGCTTGTCGCTGCAGACG
Organism: Martinezella paranaensis; assembly: GCF_014200235.1. Classification (NCBI taxonomy): domain Bacteria; kingdom Pseudomonadati; phylum Pseudomonadota; class Alphaproteobacteria; order Hyphomicrobiales; family Rhizobiaceae; genus Martinezella; species Martinezella paranaensis. The sequence continues at coordinate 12,285 of NZ_JACHBI010000020.1, forward strand.
CGCGAACAGCATATCCGCCGCGAAAAGGCGACGTCGAACATCTGCACCGCACAGGTGCTGCTCGCCGTCATGGCGTCCATGTATGCCGTCTTCCACGGTCCCCAGGGCATCAAGGCTATTGCCCAGCAGGTGCATCAGAAGGCCGTATTGATGGCAAAGGGGCTGGAAAAGCTCGGCTACAAGATCGAACCGGAGACCTTCTTCGACACGATCACCGTCGAGGTCGGTCACATGCAAGGCCTGATCCTGCGCGCGGCTGTCGCCGAAGGCGTCAATCTGCGCAAGGTAGGCGAAACTAAGATCGGCATGAGCCTCGACGAGCGCTCGCGTCCGGCAACGCTCGAAGCGGTCTGGCGTGCGTTCGGCGGCAACTTCCGTCTCGCCGACTTCGAATCCGGCTATCGTCTTCCAAAGAATATGCTGCGCGCCAGCGAATATCTGACGCATCCGATCTTCCACATGAACCGTGCCGAAAGCGAGATGACCCGCTATATCCGCCGGCTCTCCGACCGCGATCTGGCGCTCGACCGCTCCATGATTCCGCTCGGCTCCTGTACGATGAAGCTTAATGCAACGGCTGAGATGTTGCCAATAAGTTGGCCGGAATTCTCGGATATTCATCCTTTCGTCCCGGCCGACCAGGCGCTCGGTTATCGCGAGATGATCGATGACCTGACGGAAAAGCTCTGCGCGGTGACGGGCTATGACGCCTTCTCCATGCAGCCGAATTCCGGCGCGCAGGGCGAATATGCCGGCCTGCTCACCATTCGCAACTACCACATCGCCAATGGCCAGGGCCACCGCGACATCTGCCTGATCCCGACCTCGGCGCACGGCACCAATCCGGCATCCGCACAGATGGCCGGCATGAAGGTGGTCGTCGTCAAAGTCAGCGATGACGGCGATATCGACATGGCGGATTTCCGTGCCAAGGCTGAGCAATACGCTGATAATCTCTCCTGCTGCATGATCACCTATCCGTCGACGCACGGCGTCTTCGAAGAGACGGTGAAGGAGATTTGCGATCTTGTGCATATGCACGGCGGTCAGGTCTACCTCGATGGCGCCAATATGAACGCCATGGTCGGCCTCTCCCGTCCCGGCGACATCGGTTCCGATGTCAGCCACCTGAACCTGCACAAGACCTTCTGCATTCCGCATGGCGGCGGCGGTCCCGGCATGGGTCCCATCGGCGTCAAGGCGCATCTGGCGGCACACCTGCCCGGGCATCCGGAGACGGACGGTCGCAGTGGCGCGGTGTCTGCGGCGGCTTTCGGATCGGCTTCAATCCTGCCGATCTCCTGGAGCTATTGCCTGATGATGGGCGGCGAAGGGCTGACACAGGCGACGAAGGTTGCGATCCTCAACGCCAACTACATCGCGGCGCGGCTGAATGGCGCTTACGACGTGCTCTATAAGTCGAAGACTGGCCGTGTGGCGCATGAATGCATCATCGACACGCGTCCGCTGGTCGACAGCGCCGGCGTCACGGTCGACGATGTTGCCAAGCGCCTGATCGATTGCGGCTTCCACGCCCCGACCATGAGCTGGCCTGTTGCCGGCACGCTGATGATCGAGCCGACCGAATCAGAGACCAAGGCCGAGCTTGACCGGTTCTGCGAGGCGATGCTGGCGATCCGCGAGGAAGCCCGCGCCATCGAAGAAGGCCGGATGGATAAGACCGACAACCCGCTGAAAAACGCGCCGCACACGGTCGAGGACCTCGTCGGCGAATGGAACCGGCCCTATTCCCGCGAACAGGCCTGCTTCCCGCCGGGTGCCTTCCGGGTCGACAAATACTGGTCGCCCGTCAATCGTGTCGATAATGTCTACGGCGATCGAAACCTCATCTGCACCTGCCCGCCAGTAGAGGCCTACGCTGAAGCCGCGGAGTAAATGTTTCCAAAAAAGCGAAGCGGCTCAGCCGCTTCGCTCATGGCCGACATAAATCTATCGCGAAAAATCACTATGACAGCGCCGCGTGTCCGATCGGACGCGCGGCGTTTTTGACAATGCATGTCGCGCAAAAGTGTGCGGCGGTTTTGCGAAAACGACCTGCACAAACAAGGAGCTAAAGCGCGGGAGCGAATCTGAAAGATCGCGACGAGCTTTAGCGCGACGAAAGACGGCGCTGGAAGTCGGATATCATGCCGGAACTGCCAGAATTTCATCTCATTGCCGGACGGGAAGGTTCTTCCTTTCCGCCGCTTCTTCTGCTGCATGGCAGCAGCGGAAGTGAGGCTGACCTCATTCCTCTTGCCGATGAGATGGCGCCGCAGCGACCCTATATGTCCTTGCGTGGCGCCGTGGAATGGGAAGGCGGTTTTGCCTTCTTTCGCCGCAATCCTGATCGTAGTCTCGACTATGACGATCTCGGCTTGCAGACGGAGTTGCTCTGTCGGTTCATCGCCGGGCTCATGCTGAAGCAAGCGCCGATCCTCCTTGGTTTTTCCAATGGGGCGATCATGGCCACGTCGATTCTACGCTCTCAACCGAGCTTGGCCTCTGGAGCCATCTTGCTGCGCCCACTTTCTCCGGCACCAGAGGCGGCTTTTCCGCCAATGACTGGCCTGCCGGTCCTAATCATTGCAGGCGAACACGATCAGCGCCGGGAAGCCGCTGACGCCGTGCTCGTCAAAAATCAATTTGAGAACTGCCACGCAGATGTCAGCGCCTATGTGCTGCCCACGGGACATGGCTTGCATGCAAGCGAGCCCGCTCTCATCCGCGACTGGCTTATACGGAAAGGCATATAGGATGGATGAGGAAAGCCCCATCAGCATGGACGCTATAGACGGCTATATTGCAGCCGCTTTCGAAACCGACGATCCCTCCTCTATAGCCAAGGCACTTGGCGCCGTGGCGCGAACGCGCAACATGAGCAAGCTTGCCAAGGACGTCGGCATGAACCGCTCGGCGCTCTATCGCGCGCTCAGCGGCGACGGAAATCCGGAATTTGCGACGATTCTGAAGGTCGTGAAGGCGCTTGGCCTGACATTGACGCCGGTGCCGGTCATCGACCGGAAATCGGACGCCGCCTGATACAAGGCGGCGTAAGGATGCTCAGACAGCCGGAGCCGCCTGACGCTGTGCCGCCAAAGCAGCGAGATCGGCGGGCTTCAACTCGACGGATTCGCCGCAGCCGCAGGCCGATGTCTGGTTGGGATTGGTGAAGGTGAAACCGGAGCGCAGCGTCGTGGTTTCAAAGCCCATTTCGGTGCCAAGCAGATAAAGCACCGCTGACGGCTCCACCCAGACCTTGGCGCCGTTGCGCTCGATCAGGTCGTCCTTGGCATTCGGTTCGGTTACGAGGTCGATGGTATATTCCATCCCGGCGCAGCCGCCCTTCTTGATGCCGACGCGAACGCCCTTAGCATCAGGACCGGAATTCTCGACGATTGCCTTGACGCGCGCCGCAGCGTCATCCGTCATGCTCATCACTGCAAAGCCCATGGGCTTATTCTCCTCTGGCATCGGCCCGAAAAGTGGATCCGGTTTTCGGATCAGCCGATGCCCACTTAAATGCAACCGGGGTCAAGATCCGGTGCTTCGAGTCATAATGTAAAGCGAGCGGCTTAAAGCTTCAATACCAGCCGACTGCCACCTGCGCCTCTTCCGACATGCGATCCGGCGTCCATGGCGGGTCGAAGGTCATGGCGACCTGGACGCCGGAAACGCCTTCGACGGCGCCGACCGCGTTTTCGACCCAGCCCGGCATTTCGCCGGCGACCGGGCAACCCGGCGCAGTCAGCGTCATGACGATCTTCACCACGCGATCGTCTTCGATGTCGATCTTGTAGACCAGGCCGAGTTCGAAGATGTCGGCCGGAATTTCAGGGTCATAGACCGTCTTCAGCGCGGCGATGACATCGTCGCTGAGGCGTGCCAGCTCGGCCTCGGGAATGCTGGAATGCACGATGCCCTCGCGCACGTCGATCTTCTGTTCGCTTTCATCGAGTGACATCGCTTGCCTCCTTAGGCAAAGAATTTACGCGCATATTCCAGCGCATCGGCCAGGGCATCCACCTCGGCACGGGTATTGTACATGCCGAACGATGCACGGCATGTGGAGGTCACGCCGAAGCGTTTCAAGAGCGGTTGGGCGCAATGCGTGCCTGCGCGCACGGCAACGCCCTGACGATCGATCACCATCGAAACGTCGTGAGAATGGATACCTGCGAGCTCGAAGGAGAAGATGCCGCCTTTACCGGGTGCCGTGCCGAAAACGCGCAGCGAATTGATCTCCCGCAGCCGTTCCGCTGCATAAGCCGCGAGATCGGCCTCGTGCCGCGCGATCGCCTCCCCGCCGACGCTCTCCATATAGTCGAGCGCGAAGCCGAGCCCGATCGCCTGGACGATGGGCGGGGTGCCGGCTTCGAAACGATGCGGCGGATCGTTGTAGGTCACGTTGTCCTCGGTGACGTCGAAGATCATCTCGCCGCCGCCCTGGAAGGGGCGCATCTCGCGCAACCTGTCCTTCTTGCCGTAAAGCACGCCGATCCCCGAAGGGCCGTAGAGCTTGTGACCGGTCATAACGTACCAGTCGCAATCGATGTCCTGCACGTCGACGGGCAGGTGCACGGCGCCTTGCGATCCGTCGATCAGCACCGGAATGCCGCGTTCATGGGCGATTCGGCAGACTTCCTTGACCGGGACGATCGTGCCGAGCGCATTCGACATATGGGTGATCGCGACGAGCTTGGTGCGCTCCGTCAGGCTCTTTTCGAAATCCTCGACATGGAAAGCGCCATCGTCATCCACCGGCACCCAGACCAGCTTGGCGCCCTGCCGCTCGCGGATAAAATGCCAGGGCACGATGTTGGAATGATGCTCCATGATGGACACAACAATCTCGTCGCCCTCACCGAGTTTGGGCATGCCCCAGCCATAGGCGACGGTATTGATCGCCTCGGTCGAGTTCTTGGTGAAGACGATATCGTCTACCGAGGGCGCATTCAGGAAGCGGCGCACTTTTTCGCGTGCAGCCTCATAGGCTTCGGTGGCCGCATTGGAGAGGAAGTGCAGGCCACGATGCACGTTGGCATATTCGCTGGAATAGGCGTGCGATATCGCATCTATCACGCTTTGCGGCTTCTGAGCTGATGCACCGTTGTCGAGATAGACCAGCGGTTTGCCATGAACGGTAGTCGACAGGATCGGAAAATCCCGGCGAATCGCTTCGACGTCATAGGCGGTGACTGGTACGATCTTGTCCACGAGCATTGCTCCAATCAGGCGTGATTTTCCAGCCAGGCCGAAATAACGCCTTCCAGCGCCTCGACCAGGGCTTCGTCTTCCAGCTCTTCTATAATTTCGGCCACGAAGGCATTGACCAGCATGGCGCGAGCCTTGTTCCGGGGAATGCCGCGGGCCATCATGTAGTAGAGATGGTTCTCGTCGATATCGGCAACCGTCGCGCCATGGCCGCACTGCACGTCGTCGGCGAAGATTTCCAGCTCCGGCTTGACGGAGAATTCGGCATCGTCGGACATCAGCAGCGTGTTGCAGGCCATGCGGGCATCGGTCTTCTGTGCATCCGGAGCGACACGGATCATGCCCTGGAAGATGCCGCGGGCGCGGTCGAACACCACGTTGCGAACGATCTCCGTCGAACCCGTATGCGGTACGTCATGGCCGAGCACCAGCGTCACATCGGTATGCGTGTCGCCACCGAGCAGGTTGACGCCGCGCAGCACGAGGTCGGAGCCCTCGCCCGTGACCTTCACATGCAGCTCCTGGCGCACCAGCTTGCCGCCGGCATTGATGACAAACAGCTTCAGCTTCGCATCCGCGCCGAGGTCGACGCGGATCTGGCCGAGATGCGTATCCTCGGTTCCCTGCTCCTGCAGGATGATCCAGGTCACTTCGGCACCCTTGCCGATCTTGATGTCGCTGACCGAGGAGACCAACGCAGCAGCACCGGGCACAGCCTGATGGCGCTCGATCACGGTCGCCTTGACATCTGCGCCGAAGGAGACCGGTAGCCGGCTGTGGATCTGGCCGCCAGCATGCACGAACTGGATCTCCAGCGGCGCGTCAAGCTCGGTCCCATCGGGAAACTCGATGACATAGCCATCGCGCACGAAGCTGCCGTTGATGCGGCCGATGGCGTCGTCCCTGCCGAGCGCGGTCAATCTTGCGGCGGCGGTACCATCCGCCAGGCTATCGGCATAGCGGCGAACGACCAGGCCATCGACCGAAGTCTTGTCATTCGCGCTGCCCTGTAGAACCGGCAGAACGGCCGAACCGGGAACGGTCGGCGACAGGGTCTCGACACTGCCGGCGCCGAGGTCTGTCGGAACCGAACGTAGCAGGTTCTTGAAATCGGTATAGTGCCAGGCTTCGAAGCGGCGCGTCGGCAAGCCTGCGGTCTTGAGATCGTCCAGCAGGCGGTCGCGGACGGCGAGCACGTCGCCATCGCCCGGCAGATCGCCCAACTGGTTGTTATAAGCCTCGATCAGCGCCGTCTCAGCGGCGGTCAGACGGCTCGTCGTCTGAATGTTCATCGACGTATCCTTTCCGCCCCGATCAGGCCGCAGCCCCGATGATATCGGCATAGCCGTTGGCTTCGAGTTCGTGCGCCAGCGTCTTGTCACCGGACTTGATCACCTGGCCCTTGTAGAGGACGTGCACGGTGTCCGGAACGATATAGTCGAGCAGACGCTGATAGTGGGTAATGACGATCACGGCGCGGTCGGGCGAACGCAGCGCGTTGACGCCATCGGCGACGATCTTCAGCGCATCGATATCGAGACCGGAGTCGGTTTCGTCGAGCACGCAGAGCTGCGGCTCCAGAAGCGCCATCTGCAGGATTTCGGCACGCTTCTTCTCACCGCCGGAGAAGCCGACGTTCAGCGGGCGCTTCAGCATCTCGGTGTTGATCTGCAGTTTGCCGGCAGCGTCCTTGACGCGGCGCATGAAGTCAGGCGTCGTCAGTTCGGCTTCGCCGCGCGCCTTGCGCTGCTCGTTCATCGCCACCTTCAAGAACTGCATGGTGGCAACGCCGGGGATTTCGACCGGATACTGGAAGGCAAGGAAGATACCCTTGGCGGCGCGCTCGGCGGCGTCGAGTTCCAGAATGCTCTCGCCGTTGTACAGGATATCGCCTTCCGTCACCTCGTAGTCGTCGCGGCCGGAAAGGATATAGGAGAGCGTCGACTTGCCGGAGCCGTTCGGCCCCATGATAGCAGCCACTTCGCCGGCCTTCACCGTCAGGTCCAGACCGCGAATGATCTCGGTGCCATCTTCGGCGATGCGGGCGTGCAGGTTCTTGATTTCAAGCATAGTAGAATCCTATCGAAGGAATGAAGGTGCGGCGCGCGTGGCGCGCCAAAGCTAATTCTGTTTCGTGGACGTCAGCCGACGCTGCCTTCGAGCGAGATGCCGATCAGCTTCTGCGCTTCGACAGCGAATTCCATCGGCAGCTCCTGCAGGACTTCCTTGACGAAGCCATTGACGATCAACGCGATCGCTGCTTCCTCGGGAATGCCGCGCTGCAGGCAGTAGAACAACTGATCTTCGGAGATCTTCGACGTCGTGGCCTCGTGCTCGAAATGCGCGGACGAGTTCTTCGCCTCGATATAGGGCACCGTATGCGCACCGCACTTGTCGCCGATCAGCAGCGAGTCGCACTGGGTGAAGTTACGGGCATTCGTCGCGCGGCGATGTGCCGAGACCTGGCCGCGATAGGTGTTCTGCGACACGCCGGCGGCAATACCCTTCGAGATGATGCGGCTCGACGTGTTCTTGCCGAGATGGATCATCTTGGTGCCGCTGTCGACCTGCTGATGGCCGTTGGAGACGGCGATCGAGTAGAACTCGCCGCGGCTGTCGTCGCCGCGCAGGATGCAGGACGGATATTTCCAGGTGATCGCCGAACCGGTCTCGACCTGGGTCCAGGAGATCTTCGAGCGGACGCCGCGGCAATCGCCACGCTTGGTGACGAAGTTATAGATGCCACCCTTGCCGTGCTTGTCGCCCGGATACCAGTTCTGAACGGTCGAATACTTGATTTCGGCGTCGTCGAGCGCAATCAGCTCGACTACGGCCGCATGCAATTGGTTTTCATCGCGCTGCGGCGCCGTGCAGCCTTCGAGATAGGAGACATAAGCTCCCTCTTCGGCGATGATCAGCGTGCGCTCGAACTGGCCGGTGTTCTTCTCGTTGATGCGGAAATAGGTGGAAAGTTCCATCGGGCACCGCACGCCTTTCGGCACAAAGACGAAGGAGCCATCGGTGAACACGGCCGAATTCAGCGTCGCATAGAAATTGTCGGTCGTCGGAACGACGGAGCCGAGATATTTGCGCACGAGATCGGGATGCTCGCGGATCGCCTCCGAGATCGACATGAAGATCACGCCGGCCTTCTTCAGCTCTTCCTTGAAGGTGGTGACCACCGAAACCGAATCGAACACCGCATCGACGGCGATCTTCGGCTTCTCGACGCCGGCAAGAATTTCCTGCTCGCGCAGCGGAATGCCGAGCTTTTCATAGGTCTTCAGCAGTTCCGGGTCGACTTCGTCGAGCGATTTCGGACCGGCGAACTTCTTCGGCGCGGCATAATAGTGAATGTCGTTGAAGTCGATCTTCGGATAGTCGACGCGCGCCCATGTCGGCTCTTCAAGCGTCAGCCAGCGGCGATAAGCCTCAAGGCGCCATTCCAGCATCCATTCCGGTTCCTGCTTCTTGGCAGAGATGAAGCGGATAATGTCCTCGGAAAGACCCTTGGGAGCCTTTTCCACCTCGATGGTGGTCTCGAAACCGTACTTATACTGGTCCACGTCGATCAGGCGGACCTGATCAACCGTTTCCTGGACTGCAGGCATGTCGTTCTCCAATCTCGCCGGATCCAAGGTCCGGCAGCTTGTCAACGTTGCGGCAGACTGAAATGTCTACCCTCTATGTAGTCGGCCAAAAGGGACTTTTCAGCCCGCTTGGCAAGCGGAAATTTGCGTTTCCGCAAAATTGTGGCCGTTAGGCCGCAGCTCCGGCGGGTTTACGCCGCCCGGCAATTCTGCCAAACGCAGCAATCGCGCGCTCGACATCCTCTTCGGTCGTCGCAAATCCAAGCGAAATACGCAGCGCCCCGAGCTTGGGGTCGCAACCCATCGCCATCAGCACATGGCTTTCGCCCACCTTGCCGGAGGAACAGGCGGAGCCCGCCGAAATCGCCACTCCTTCGAGATCGAAGGCGATCTGTCCGGTTTCGGACTTCAACCCCGGCAGGGTGAAGAAACTGGTATTTGGCACGCGGGGACCGCCTTCGCCATGTATAATGACATCCGACGCGGCAATCCGCATGCCCTCCTCCAGCCGATCGCGAAGTTTCGCGACGGCCGCGTTGCGGCTATCGAACTCAGCAATGGCAGCCACAGCGGCCGCACCGAAGCCGATGACGGCCAGCGCGTTCTCGGTGCCGGAACGATGCCCTTTTTCCTGTCCGCCACCATGAATCAGCGGCTTTGGCATCAGCACTTCGCCGCGGGAGACGAGCGCGCCGGCCCCCTTCGGTCCGCCGATCTTATGCGACGAGACGATGAGGAAATCGGCGCCGATCTCGTTGATATCGATCGGAATCCGGCCTGCCGCCTGCACGGCGTCGACGACGAAAATGCCGCCGAATGCCTGCACGATGCGAGCCGCTTCGTATACGGGCTGCAGAATACCGGTTTCGTTGTTGGCAAGCATGATCGCCACCATCGGCAGCCCGCTTGCCTTGTCATGCGCAGAAAGCATCGCTTCCAGCGCAAGCAGATCGACGACACCGTCCGAAGTCACCGGAATTTCGCTGATCTTTTCCTTTGGGAAACGACCGCCTTCGCGCAGCGCGGGATGCTCGATTGCCGATATATAGAGATGGCCGATCGCAAGCGGCGTGCGGCCCATGCGGAATTCCGGCGTCAGCACCATGTTGGCGGCTTCAGTCGCGCCGCTGGTAAAGACGACATGCGCTGGTTCGGCGCCCGTCAGACTTGCGACCTGCCGGCGCGCGGCTTCGATCGCCGCCCGGGTGGCACGGCCTTCGCCATGAACAGAATTGGGGTTTCCATAGAGGTCCAAGGCGTGCAACATAGCGTCGCGCGCCGCCGGATGAAGCGGTGCGGTGGCATTCCAGTCGAGATAAAGGCGCGTTGCCGCCATAATCTTCTTCCTGCCTGACGAAGCCTTGTTGTGCCCGGCTCATTTTCCTTGAAATTTCAGCCGGGCATGCCTTATGACACGTTCCACAAACCGTTGCACAAACAACGCGTGGAAGATCGTGCCAAGTTTCGAATTGTTCTAAACTGCGTTCTAGAAAAGATGAGCGCATTAGTCAAGTCAACTTGCTGCGTCCCACATGGTTTGAACGCAGAAAAAGAAGAGCCGGAGTATCGATGCCCGAAGTTATTTTCAACGGCCCCGCAGGCCGCCTTGAAGGCCGCTATCAGCCCTCCAAGGAAAAGAGCGCCCCGATAGCGATTATCCTGCACCCGCATCCGCAATTCGGCGGCACGATGAACAATCAGGTCGTCTACCAGCTCTTCTATATGTTCCAGAAGCGCGGTTTCACGACGCTTCGCTTCAATTTCCGCGGCATCGGCCGCAGCCAGGGCGAATTCGACCATGGTGCCGGCGAATTGTCGGATGCCGCATCGGCGCTCGACTGGGTGCAGAGCCTGCATCCGGATTCCAAGAGCTGCTGGGTCGCCGGCTATTCCTTCGGCGCCTGGATCGGCATGCAGCTTCTGATGCGCCGCCCGGAAATCGAAGGCTTCATGTCGATTGCGCCGCAGCCGAACATCTACGACTTCTCGTTCCTGGCGCCCTGCCCGTCCTCCGGCCTGATCATCAACGGTGATTCCGACAAGGTCGCCCCGGAAAAAGACGTCAACGGCCTCGTCGAAAAGCTGAAGACGCAAAAGGGCATCCTCATCACCCACAAGGTCGTCCCCGGCGCCAACCACTTCTTCAACGGCCAAGTCGATACGCTGCTCGGCGAATGCGAAGACTACCTCGACCGTCGTCTGAACGGCGAACTGGTGCCGGAACCGGCAGCCAAGAGGATCAGGTAATTTTATTCCCTTCTCCCCTCGGGGAGAAGGTGCTCGAAAGGCGAATGGGGGCTCGTCGCATCGCGGCGGCGAGCTGCTGAAAAGCAATATCACCTCCCAATGACGCCCCCTCAACCCGAGCTTCGCTCGGCCTTCTCCTCGTTGGGGCGAAGGTATGCGTTACCGCGACATCTTAAAACAAAGACCTGAAACGCCATCAATGATGATCGGCGAACGGTATTGCATGCCGATCTTGCGGAGAACCCGCTGCGACGCGGTGTTTTCCGGATGCGTGAAGGCGATGAACTGGCTGGCGAAACCGCGTTGGAAAAACCAGTCGGCAAGCGCGCCCGCAATTTCGGTCGCATAGCCGTTTCCCCAGGCGTCCTGGCGGATGGAATAGCCGAGCTCGAATTCGCCGCGGTCGCGCTCCTCCTGAAACCGGGAGAAGCCGGCCCGGCCGATGAAACGGCCGTCGTCGCGTCGGAGCATCTTGTATTTCGTCACGCCGTCGCCGGCCTGCTCGCCAAACCAGCTTTTCAGGCGATCCTCGGCCTTCTCCAAAGTCCAGGGAGCGGCGCCGGAAAGATAACGCGTCGTCTCGATGGTCGAATGCAGTTGCCGAATCATTTCGGCATCATTTTTGTCCCACATCGTTAGAATCAGGCGCGGGGTTTCGAGTATGATGGTGTCACTCATTTGCCTGCCTGCTTTCGTGATGGATCTGAAGCCCGCGATACGCCGCATAAGTGCTAAACGCACGGCAGGATTTCAACAAGCGCGATCAGGCGGCAATCCTGATGGAAAAGGCCCGCCGAAGCGGGCCTTCAGATCATCGCGAGATATTATTCAATCACTGGCATGCAGGCAGGCCCGGAGCACCGCACTTCTTCTTTTCCGGAGGTTTTTGCGGCGCGGGTGGCGGTTTCTTTGCCTGCGGCTGAGGCTGCGCCCTGGGTTGAGCCTGCGGCTTCGGAGCCGGTGCCTGCTGCTGGACGACCCTTGGCTGGGGTTGTGGCCGAGGTTGAGCCTGTGGTTTCGGAGCGGGTGCCTGCTGCTGCACGGCTACATGAGGCACAGGCTTTGGTTGGGCAGCGGGCGGATTGACATGTCGTGGCGGCGCCGCAGCGACATGTGGCTGGTTGCCGACCTGCGGCTGTCTATTAACGACCGCATTGGGTTTCGGGGGAACCTTGGCGACAACGGGCGGCGTCGCTGGATTCACCGGCTGGCCATGAGCATTGGGTTTCGGGGCTGCGGCAACAGAATTCTGCTTCACGCTTGGAGCCGCCTGAGGTGCCGGTGTCTTTGCAACCTGATTTTGACCCTTCACAGCAGGCGTGTTGCCAGCAGGTGGTAGCGGCTGCTTTGCCTGAGGCGCTCCCTGATTGTTCGGCACCTTGCCGGCAGGCGGTAGGGGCTGGCCACTGGCACCGGGAAGTGTGTGAGCGGCAGCGTTTCCAGTCTGTGGCTGAACCGAAGGTGCCACCGCCGGAGCGGTTGCGGGCGCCGCTTTGACGGCTGGAGCCGGAGTCTGCTTCTGCAGAACCGCGGCCTTCTTTTGCACCGAAGGCGGCAAGGCAACGTGCATCGCCGCCGCGCCCGCTCCGGCGATGACGGCTGCGGCGCCGAGCTTCTGTCCTGTCGTCAGCCCCGGTGCGGTAGGTGCAGCCCCGTTTTCGTTCACGGTCGTATTGTTTACGACGGTGTTGTGGATGTTGTTGAAGTAGATGTTGTTTTGGGGCGGCGCGACATCGCGTGGCGGCTCGACCCATTCTTGAACCGGAACAAAGACCGGGTCCGGCAATACGTAGAGATCGACCGAAGACCGCGGCGGCTCAAGCACGACGAAATCCGGTGGCGGCGGCGCCAGGAAGACGACGGGCGGCGGCGGAGCGTAACCGAAGTCGGCATCATCGAAATAAAGGACGCGCCGGTCGACATAGACGATTTCAGGCGGCGGCGGTGGCGGCACGTCATATTCGATCACGGTGAACGACGACGGCGGTTCAAGTGCTGCCTCGAAATGTTCCAGGCGGCGCCGGGCATCCCAGACATGAGGACCTCGCGGATAGCGTCTTAGGTAGGACCAATAGGCCTCTGGCGTGTCCGCAACCCAGGTCTCGCGCCAAGTGATTGCTTCGCGACGGGCGGCCATGATGGCGCGCACCCGCCTCGCCATGGGGTCGTTCGGATAGGCGGCCAGGAAATCCTCATAGCCCCGCATCGTGTCGCGATCGAGCGCGGCGAAATAGGCATCCCGTTCGTCGAAATCGCGGATCGCCTTCGTTCGGATCGCAGCATTATCGTAGCTGGAAACCTGAGCGGCTGGCGCATTGGGGCCGCGATCGAAGAAGGTGAAGGCGTTGTTGAATTTGGAGGCATTCCACGAGATCTGCGCGCCCTTGGTCAAATCGCTAACCCGCAGTCGTGTCCGGTCGAACACATCGCCGAGCGACAGGCCGCCGACGCGGATCATCTCCGCCAGCGCATGCGCATAGGAACCATAGGGGCCTGCCTCCTGCGGCGCGACCGTACCGGGTGCCGCATTGAAGGCGATCAACTGATTGGCGTCGGGATCGACAAGCGCCAGGCCACCGGCGAGCGGCTGATTGGACTGCACGAATGGATTGGCCCTCGCCGCATCGAGCACGACGATGCTGCCGCGATTGTTGAGAGCGGCCAGCGATTTGGTGAAATCGCTCGTCCGCACGGCCTGGAGTGGAACATCCGTGGCATTGGCTATTTGAGCGTCCACAGGCACGAAATAATTATCGCCCTGATACTGCACTCCGTAGCCCGCCAGATAGACGAAAACGATGGTATCGGGACCTGACGCATTCGCTTTCGTCAGAAAGTCCCTCATCGCGTCGCGTAACCCGTTCTGGTCGAGGTCGCGCGCGCCGATCACATCGAAGCCGGCGGCCTGCAGCGTTTGCGCAATCAGGCCGGCATCATTCGCCGGCGTCGGCAAGGCGCCTGCCTGGTAGGCGGCATTGCCCACCACAAGCGCTATTCTCTTTTCGGGGGAACCTTGGGCTGCGGCTGCGCTTGCAACAGCGATACCAGCCAAAACCAACATCATGGCAAAGAATGCCCGGATCGTCTTTCTGAGTGACGATCCCATCATCGAAAGCATTGGTGACATACTCGTTTCTTCCACGAAACACGCGACGCACACCCCAGTCAGCATAGAACATTAGGATTGGATTTGGGCGAATGCGCGGCATGTCCCCGGCGGCTTCGGGGCGATGTTGCGATCTATTCACGTTCGGACACGCCCATTTACAGACCTACCCCCGCCGAAACTTTCTATCCGTTCCACCAAAATGATGACGCGTCGGCAAATCGATGCTAAACGCGCCCGGCGACATTCAACAACAGCGACTTCGCCGCCTAGTACACCTGCGGCGCCCCGAGAGACCAAGATCATGGCTGAGTTCAAATCCGATTTCCTGCGCACCCTGCAAGAGCGCGGCTTCATCCACCAGATTTCCGATGAAGCCGGCCTCGACTCTCTGTTCGCCAAGGAAACCGTGACGGCCTATATCGGCTTCGACCCGACGGCGCCGAGCCTGCATGCGGGCTCGCTGATCCAGATCATGATGCTGCATTGGCTGCAGGCGACCGGTCACCGCGCCGTCTCGCTCATGGGCGGCGGCACCGGCATGGTGGGCGACCCCTCTTTCAAGGAGGAATCGCGTCAGTTGATGACGGTCGATACGATCGAAAGCAACATCGCCTCGATCAAGCGCGTCTTCTCCAACTACCTGACATATGGCGAAGGCCCCAAAGACGCATTGATGATCAACAATGCGGAGTGGCTGCGCTCGCTCAACTACCTCGAATTCCTGCGTGACGTCGGCCGGCACTTCTCCGTCAACCGCATGCTGTCTTTCGAGAGCGTCAAAATGCGCCTGGATCGCGAACAGTCGCTGTCCTTCCTCGAATTCAACTACATGATCCTGCAGGCCTACGATTTCGTGGAGCTCGCCAAACGTTACGATTGCCGCCTGCAGATGGGCGGTTCGGATCAGTGGGGCAATATCGTCAACGGCATCGATCTCGGCCACCGCATGGGTACGCCGCAGCTCTACGCACTGACTTCGCCGCTGCTCACCACCTCCTCCGGCGCCAAGATGGGCAAGTCGGCCTCGGGTGCGGTCTGGCTGAACGCCGACCTGCTCTCGGCCTACGACTTCTGGCAATACTGGCGCAACACCGAGGATGCGGACGTATCTCGTTTCCTGAAGCTCTACACCACGCTGCCGATGGACGAGATCGCGCGCCTCTCCGCGCTCGCCGGCTCGGAGATCAATGAGGTCAAGAAGATCCTCGCGACGGAAGTCACGGCGATCCTGCATGGCCGCGAAGCAGCCGAACTTGCGGCCGAAACCGCACGCAAGACCTTTGAGGAAGGCGGCCTTTCCGAAAACCTGCCATCCGTCGACGTTCCCGCGTCCGAACTTGACGCAGGCATCGGGCTGCTTTCGCTGATCGTCCGCGCAGGTCTCGCCGGCTCGAACGGCGAAGCCCGCCGTCACGTCCAGGGCGGCGCCGTGCGTATCAACGATCAGGCGATCAGCGACGAACGCAAGGTGATCGGCAGCGGCGAAATCACCGCAGATGGCGTCATCAAGCTTTCGCTCGGCAAGAAGAAGCACATTCTGATCCGTCCGGCGGCTTAAGAGGCTGCCCAACACTGAAACGCAAGAAGCCGGCGCATTTCGCCGGCTTCTTCGTTTTCAACGACTGAGCGCTCGATCTAGGCAATAGCCGAACAAGCCGCATTGACGAAATATCGGCGCCGGAAGCAATTTTGTGCTCCATCATGTCGGACCGATGCATTTCCGTACGTCCTATGCAGAGATCAATTCTGGAGGTGAGTTATGGACGAGCTGCCGGTGATCAAAACGAGGCGTAAAGGCAGAAGCCTCACGCAGAGCATGCTGATTCCAAGCGAGGAAATGGTCGCTGGGGCGCTTCGGGCGGCCCCACGAGGCGAGTTGTCAGATATTGCGGAGATAAGACGGGCGCTTGCCAAGGAACACGGGGCGGATGCCTGCTGCCCTATCACCGTTCAGAGACACCTCGTACAAATCAGTCAAAGCGGCGCCGCTCCCTTTTGGCGCGTTGTAGATCCCGATCGCCCCTTCGCTCGACGCATGATCGGTGGGCCGGAACGCATACGCGAGCGGTTGGCGGGTGAAAAATGACCCATGTCCTCCAATGCCTGCCGATATGAGATGACAGTGGTGGAAATTGAAATGGGACCGGCGT
The DNA here is from genome assembly GCF_014200235.1 of Martinezella paranaensis. Lineage (NCBI taxonomy): Bacteria > Pseudomonadati > Pseudomonadota > Alphaproteobacteria > Hyphomicrobiales > Rhizobiaceae > Martinezella > Martinezella paranaensis. The sequence continues at coordinate 28,595 of NZ_JACHBI010000020.1, forward strand.
AGCCGATAGCAACCGCCCTACTCCGTGCGTTTACTTAGAACTCGAAGATCTGCCGGAACACGCCCGGCGCTATGATCGACAGCGGGTTGATCTGCAAGTTCGGTTTCTCAAAACTGCCGGTGAGCTTGAATGTGATGCCGATCAGTCCGCGGTCGCTGCCGTTGCCAAGGATGAAGCCAACGATCGGCACTTCGGCGAATAGCCGGTTGAGGCCGTAGGCGGGCATGAAGGTGCCGGTCAGGTCCATATTGCCGTTCGCGTCCTTCACCGTGCCCTGGAACGTTGCGCCCACTTGCACGCCTCTGACAACGCCATTTTCCACCGCAAGCGTCCCCTTGCGCAGCACCAGCCGCGCGAAGCCGCGCTCGAAACTCTGTGATCGCGTATCGATATTTTGTTTGACGGCCGAATTCAGGCTCCGCCCATTTTTGCCGCTCGGCGTGGAAACGATGGTCGAGAGCTTCTTTTCGTCGATGACGGCGAAGTTGCGGATATCGAGTGAGCCATCCCAGGCATCCGGCCCCGTGGAGCGCAGCGACAGATTGAGCAGGCCGCCTTGCAGATGCTTATAAAGATCGGCAAAACGCGCCACTGCGCCGGCATCACCGCTGGTGATGCGAATGGTCCCGCCATCTCCGCCCTTGCTCATTTGGCTGACGACAGCCTCACCGCTGCGCGTCAGGCCGGAGAAATCCGCAGCGATGGTGCGGCCGCCGGCGATGGAATAGACGCCCTTGAGATTCCTGATCGTCTCGTCGTTGAAACCGACGACCTTGTCGAGATTGGCGCGGATCGTAGCGCCGGACGAATCATCCTTGTCGTCGCCTTTGTCGCTTGACGATGTCTTCAACCGCGCCAGGACCGGCCGGAGATCGGCCGAGTTGCCGGCGACGGATATGTCGTAATTGCCGCTTTTGCCGCGCTTGACCGACAGTGCGAAATCATCGAGCGCGGAAAGCTTGACGGTATCGAAATTAGCCGACGACAGGCCGCCCTTGCTGACGACGAGATCGCCGCTGACACCGAAGCCATCACCTTTGAGGGTGAAGTTTTTCAGCACCGTCTGACTGTCAGGCCCGGAAGCCTCGAACTGGGCGCTGGCGGGGATGCCGCTGCCCTTCGACCAGCCGACCCACGGCACCGTCAAGGCCGCCTTGGCGAGGTCGACCTTGACGCCTTGGCGATCGTCATCGATGCGCGTCATTTCTATCTTGATCGGGCCGTCGATAATATCGTTGAGGCCCGGCATGACGCTGTTGCGCTGGGCATCGGTGAGCGTGGCGGTGATTACGCGGCTGCGTTTGACCGTTGATTTAGCGTCCGTCGGCTCGACCATGTCGATTTGCGCAGGAATGCCGTCAATCTGCGCCTGCGCATCCAGATGCACGGATTGGGGATCGGCGTCGATCTCACCTGTAAGATTGGAAATCTTACGATTGTTCATCGGCTTCAGCAGATCGACATCATTGAGCTGCAAGTTCGCCGTCCAGACTGGCGGCGGCGGCTTCTGGTCGCTGATCAAGCCAATCGTTGCATCGACCTTGGCGACGATCTTGCCGTTGAAATTCTCCGGCTTGAATTCGGTTCGCTGCAGCACTTCCAGGGGCTTATAGGTCAACAACTCGCCGATGGAATCGCCTGAGCCGGATATTTGCAGCTTGAGTTCGGCCATCAGCGGCTTGTCGTAGGCGGAAGGGATCGAGAAATTGCTGTCGCTCAGCGTCACCGAACGGCCTGAAGGGAAAAAGGAGGTGCCGCTCGCAATGTCGACGCTCATCGTCGGGCCGGTCAGATCGAAATGCGCCTTGGTGTCCCTGATTGGCGGAATCTCGCCCGGAACGTCGAGGCGGGTGTCGTCGATATCAAAGGCGATGTGCAACTCATTCTTTCCGAGTTGCAGCTTGCCTGTCTTCGCCGCCTGCGCCAGTCGTCCGGCGGGAATGAAGACCGAAATAACTCCATTGGTCACCGTGCCGCCGAAGAGGTTTTTTTCCACCCAGACCCGGGGTTTGGAGGCCATCCAGAACGGCCAGAGCTGTTTGATCGCCGCGGTATCGAGCTTATCGGCGCGGCCGCCGAAACTGATTTCCGGCGAGCTGTCGCCGAGTTTCATATGCAGGGAGCCGAACAGCGCGCCAAGCGGCGTCGACATACCCAGGTTTTCGAGTTGCAATTCCTTGGTCGCCGACAGGAATCGCCCCGTCGCCTGACCGTCGAAGCTGACGGGCTGCTCGCCCGAAAGAGCCGACGCGGCTGTGCCTCCGCGGATCAGGAAGTCGACGCCGAATCCCTTGCCGGCATTGGCGTCGATGCGGTCGAGGTCGATCAGCGCGCCGGAAAATGGCACCATGGTGCCGACGAACTGCGCTTTCGACGGCACGATCTCAAGCGTGTGGTGATCGAAGTTATAGGCGAGGTTGACGTTGGCCTGCGTGAGATCCTGCGGGTCGCGGTCCATATAAAGCATGCCGGGCTGGACATCGATCGAGGCGCTGAGCTTCGGATCGACACCTTCGCCGCCACGGATGGCGGTCACCGTCATTCCGGCGAAGCTCATGATGCCCTGGCGCGGCGTGCCGTTCTGATCATAGGCCATCGTCAGCGGCTTCAGATCGAGATTGGCGACCTTTGCGATCAGCGAAGAGCTGCGGCCAGCCTCCTGTTGATCGGCTAGCACATCCAGCGTTGCGACGGAGCCGTTGACTGCGACCTGTCCGTAAAGGTGCAGCGATGTCGGTCCGCTGCGCTCGAAGGTGAGATTATCGACCACGAGCGAGATCGGCTCGCCGCCCTCCTGCCGCGCCAGCTTGACGGCAAAACCGGAAATACGCACCGAGTTCGTGCCGCCGCGCTCGACGAAACGCTCGAGGAAATCAAGGTTGTCGAAGGCTGATTTCAGCGCTTGCGGCAGCGCGTCGACGCGCAGCGCCGTCAGGTCGACGGGATCGCCCTGCGGCAGCAGCGAGGCGTCGAGCGCGATGCCCTCTGCCGCCACACTGGCCACTTCGACACGGCCTTCGACAAGCGCCAGCGGATCGAGCAACATGCTGACCGCCGCCATGGTCGACAGATGCTTGCCGCTCTCCTGGTCGACCACATTGACGTTGCGGGCTTCAAGTTCCAGCCGCAGGCTGGGCGTGAAGCGGACGACGGTCGAGCCGACTTCAGCCTTGTAGCGTGGCCCGATCGCCCGATCGAGCGCGAGCTGAGCCTTCTGCGACAGAGGCTCATCGAAAATGCCGTTTTCGATAGTGAAGATAATCGCGCCGATGATCAGGGCTAGGAAGGCAGTGAAGACGAGCGTAATACGGCAAACATGCCAGACATGCGAGCGCTTGCGGCGGACCGGCTCGGGGACATGCACGATCAAAGGATCGTCCACCTGAGCGGAAGGCAAGTGGTCGAGCGAGACGAGATCCTTTTTGCGGAATGTAATCTTTTCGCCTCGGATCACTCCCGTGCGTCCCTTTCGTTTTTCGTAATTTTGTTGGTGACGCTGCGTCCGATGTGGACGGCATACCGATCCAGTATATATGGCTGATATTTGGTGTCATCCAAAATCCCGGCAAAAGAAAGGTTTTCCCGTGACCGAAATCTCTCTGGTTGAATTAGGCATCGGCGACAGAGCGCCAGATTTCGATCTTCCGCGCGACGGCGGTGGCCGTGTGCGCCTCGCTGATTTTGCCGGTAAGCCATTGGTGCTGTTCTTTTATCCCAAGGACGACACGACCGCCTGCACCACCGAATCGATCTCCTTCACCGCGCTTGCGGCAGACTTCGAGAAAGCTGGCGCGGCCATACTCGGCATGTCGCCGGATTCGGTCAAAAGCCATGACAAATTCGTGAAGAAGCACGCCCTGTCCGTGCCCCTCGCCTCCGATGAAGAAAGGACCGCCGCAGAAGCTTACGGTGTTTGGCGGGAAAAGAGCATGTATGGCAGGACCTATATGGGTGTGGTGCGCTCGACCTTCCTTATCGGTGCGGACGGCAGGGTCGTGAGGATTTGGAGCAAGGTCAAAGTGGCTGGCCATGCCGAAGAGGTCTTGGCCGCCGTCAAAGACCTCTGATGCCCGTGGTCATGCCGGTGGAAATCGAGACCATCACTTCGCTGCGCGGCGGCGCGATTGCCGCTATCCGCTCGGCCGATCTCGATCGTAAGACGGCGCTTGCCCAGGAATCGGCGACCCGCTGGTTCGCACGCACCCTCTCGCTGCGCTCGCCGCTCGATCCGGCATTGGCCGATCGCCCCGGCCGGCCGGAAAAGCCGGAACTGGTGCCGCCGAGGCATATGGAAAAGCGCTCGCTGCACACGGTCAAAGGCCGCATCGCGCTGTTGCATGCCATCGCCCATATCGAGCTCAACGCTGTCGATCTGGCGCTCGATATCGTCGCGCGCTTCGCGACCGAACCGGTGCCCAATTCCTTTTTTGACGGCTGGATGCAGGTCGCATTCGAGGAGGCCAAGCATTTCCGTATGGTGCGGACGCGTCTCCGTGATCTTGGCGCCGACTATGGCGATCTACCTGCCCATGACGGTCTGTGGCAGGCCGCGCATGCAACCCGCAACGACCTCACCGCACGTCTCGCCGTGGTCCCCCTGATTCTCGAAGCGCGCGGCCTCGACGTGACGCCGGCGCTGCAGGCAAAGATGCGCGAGACGGGCGACATGGAGAGCGCTGCTGTCCTCGATGTGATCTACAATGATGAAAAGGGCCATGTCGCCGTCGGCGCTAAATGGTTCCGTTTCCTCTGCGCCCGCGAAAGGCGCGATCCGGCCCGCACGTTTCAGGATTTGGTGCGCGCCAATTTTCGCGGTTCGCTGAAGGCGCCGTTCAATGACATTGCCCGCGCCGAAGCCGGCCTGACACCTTCCTTCTACCGCTCGCTCACGTCTACAAGTAATGCATAACATACTAAACTATAAGAGTTTTTTTGTTTTCTAGGGGTGGGGCAGAAAGCAATCGTTAACCATAATTCCGTGTAGTCATCAGTGGATGCCGATGCGCATCGATTGGGAGATTCTCGGTGACCGCCAAGCCTCAGAACCGGGTTTTCGGCAAGCAGAAACGGCAGCACACGATAATCGTGGCGAGCGGCGATACCGTGCGCCACATGACTGTACGCCCATGGATGGCGGCGCTCGTCGTCTGCCTCGTCGGCGTCTTTTCCATCGGCTATCTCCTCGCCACGTCCTATCTCGTACTGCGCGACGACCTGATCGGCGCCACCATGGCCCGGCAGGCGCGCATGCAATACGACTATGAGGATCGCATTGCGGCTCTGCGCGCCCAGGTCGATCGCGTCACGTCCCGTCAACTCCTCGACCAGCAGGTCGTCGAGGAAAAGGTCGACAAGCTGATGGAGCAGCAGCAGGCCCTTTCATCGCGCCATGGCAAGCTCGACGCGCTGCTCGACCGCGCCGAGAGTTCCGGCCTGATGAACAAGGATGCACCCGCAAGTGCAAATGCGGCGGCAGCCAAAGGCGATCACGCGGAACTGACGGGAGGGCTCAAGTCGATCGAGAGGCTTCTGTCGAGCGGCAAGCCCGCCGATGCGACCCCCGACAATTCCACCCTCGCCTATGTTCCTGCCCCTGAAACCGTTGCTGATCGTGCCGACCGGGTATTTTCCAAGGTGACATTGTCGCTGAAACATATCGAACAGGATCAATTGAGCCGCGTAAGGCATCTGACCTCCGGCGCTTCGGAAACTGCCGATCAGATCCAGTCGATCATGCAGAATGTTGGCGTCAAGGTTCCGACCGTGATGGCCAGCGCTGCAAGCAAGGATGACGGCGCCGCAAATGATGACGGGGGCGTCGGCGGCCCTTATGTCGCACCGGAAAACGTCGATCAATTCGATCAGTCCATGGCTGATCTCGATAGCGCGTTGACGCGCCTCGAGACCGTGCGCGGCGCAGCCGAAGGCCTGCCCTTCCGCAATCCTGCACCGGGCAAACTGATCACAAGCCCCTTCGGCAATCGCAAGGATCCCTTCTTCGGTAAGCTGGCGCTGCACACCGGCACTGATTTCCATTTCAGCCCCGGGGAAAAGGTCAAAGCCACCGCGCCGGGCAAGGTCATCTCCGCCGGATGGACAGGCGGTTATGGCAACATGGTCGAGATCGACCACGGCGATGGCATCTCGACGCGTTACGGCCATATGGAAGAAATACTGGTCAAGATCGGAGACACGGTCAAAACCGGCGACGCCCTCGGTCTTGCCGGCAGCACGGGACGTTCGACGGGGACGCATCTACATTACGAAGTGCGCGAAAACGGCCGTCCGATCGACCCGATGTATTTCATCAATGCAGGTATGAAGCTCGCAAGTTATATCAACGGACTAGGCACAATTTCACCGCGAGAATTGTGACAAACGAGCAACAAAAGTGGCGCTAATCTAAAAATTGCGTTATCTATTGCTCTGAAGCTCTCAGAAGCACCCGCTTTCCTTGACTTCGCGGGTGTTTGGTTCTATGTCGCGCTGCATTGCGGCATGCTAGGGCATGTCGACTCACGAGTGTTCGACCGAACCGGAACGGAAATAGTTTTCCCTTTGACAACATTTGCTGACCTTGGCCTGAGCCAAAAAGTCCTATCCGCGGTAACTGACGCGGGCTACACCACACCGACTCCGATCCAAGCCGGCGCAATTCCATTTGCGCTGCAGCGTCGCGATATCTGCGGGATCGCCCAGACGGGTACCGGCAAGACTGCCTCCTTCGTTCTGCCGATGCTGACGCTTCTCGAAAAGGGTCGTGCCCGTGCGCGCATGCCGCGCACGCTGATCCTCGAGCCGACGCGCGAACTTGCCGCGCAGGTCGCGGAGAATTTCGAGAAATACGGCAAGAATCATCGCCTGAACATCGCACTGCTGATCGGCGGCGTTTCTTTCGAAGATCAGGACCGCAAGCTGGAGCGTGGCGCCGATGTGCTGATCTGCACGCCCGGCCGCCTGCTCGACCATTTCGAGCGCGGCAAGCTGTTGATGAGCGCCGTCGAAATCTTCGTCATCGACGAAGCCGACCGTATGCTCGACATGGGCTTCATCCCCGATATCGAGCGCATCGCCAAGCTCATTCCCTTCACGCGCCAGACGCTGTTCTTCTCGGCCACCATGCCCGGTGAAATCCAGAAGCTGGCCGACCGCTTCCTGCAGAATCCGGAACGTGTCGAAGTCGCCAAGCCCGCTTCGACGGCAAAGACCGTCACGCAGCGTTTCGTTGCCTCGCATGGCAAGGATTACGAGAAGCGCGCCACGTTGCGCGACCTCATCCGCTCCCAGACCGATTTGAAGAACGCCATCATCTTCTGCAACCGCAAAAAAGACGTTGCCGATCTCTTCCGTTCGCTGGAACGCCATGGCTTCTCGGTCGGCGCATTGCACGGCGATATGGATCAGCGCTCGCGCACGACCATGCTGCAGAACTTCCGTGACGGCAATATCCAGCTTCTCGTCGCTTCCGATGTTGCGGCGCGCGGTCTCGATCTTCCCGATGTCGGCCACGTCTTCAATTTCGATGTTCCGATCCATTCGGAAGATTATGTCCACCGCATCGGCCGCACCGGCCGTGCCGGTCGCTCGGGTTCCGCCTTCACCATCGTGACGAAGCGCGATACCAAGCATGCCGATGCGATCGAAAAGCTGATCGGCGAAGAGGTCGAATGGCTGAATGGCGACCTGTCGTCCTTGCCGCCGGTCGAAGAAAGCCGGGATGACGATCGTTCTTCCCGTCGCCGGGATTCCAAGGGCAGAGGCCGCGACCGTGATCGCAGCCGCGGAGGCCGGAGTGCCTCGAGTCATAAATCTGATATCGACGTCGAGGATAATGGCGTCGAAGTGATCGAAGCAGCACCAGCAAAGGCAGAAAGCGTGAGAAACGAGCGCAAGTCTGAGAACAATAACAAGTCCCACAACGGTTCTCGTAACAATCACCGTCCCTTCCCTGCTGCCAATGACGACAACCGCGAGCGCCGCAATCGCTACCGCGATCAGGACGACGGTCCGACCCCGGTCGGCTTCGGCGACGATATCCCGGCCTTCATGCTGATCGTTGCCAACGCCAAGGGCTGATAGGCCCGCAGCGCGTGGGAAAACCCGGCATCGATTTCCCAGGATTAGGAACCGGTCTCGCAATTTTGCGAGACGGAAAACTGTTGCTTTACAGGCGCCTCAAGGCGCCGGAAGCCGGCTTCTGGAGCATCGTGGGCGGCAAGGTCGACCACATGGAGCCGGCCGCGAATGCCGCTATTCGTGAGGCGGAAGAAGAAAGCGGTCTTTCCATCGGCAAGATAGATTATCTCTGCACCGAGGAAGTCATCATTGAGGCCGACCGCCAGCACTGGATCTCGCTGATCTATGTCTGCAGGGATTTTTCAGGCGAACCGCGCCTGATGGAGCCGGACAAGCTCTCCGATTTCGGCTGGTTCGGCCGTGACGAGCTGCCGACTCAACTTTCCGACTTTGCCAAAGCAACCATCGCCCATCTGAGCGAAGAAGACTTCCGCTGACGTCTATTTATCCGCCCGCACCGCGGCCTCGTAAGCGAGCCTCACCCAGCGGGCCATGATATCCGGATCGTCGAAAGCATCGTCCGGGATCGACCAGTAGGGCATGTTGACGGGTTTGCCTTTCTTCCCCTCATAGGCCCAGCGCCGGGCACCCGCCGCTTCGAATTCCCGGGCGCTGACGTCATCGGCCTTCAGCAGCATCTCGTCGCTCACTTCGACAGCGACGATACGACCCATGTGATAGACGCCCTTGCCGCCGAACATGCGCTTGATCGTCACCGGGCCGAGCGCCTGGAACATCTCTTCGATCTCAATATTGTCCATACCCTACCCCTTCAAAATACCGCCAGCGGCTAATACGGCTTCGGGCGTATCCACATCAAGATGGGCTGCATCGCCGATGTCGGCATCGATGATGGGAAGCCCAGCAGTTTCGATGATATGCCGGGCACCGACATCGCCCTCGAGCCGCATCACGGCGTCGAAGACGGCGCGCGGCAGGATGACAGGATTGCCGCGTTTACCGCGCGACACGGCACGAACGATCGCCTGGCCGTTCGCCTTGCGGAAGGCCGCAATCAGCGTCTTCAGGTCGCCACTGGTGACACCCGGCATGTCGGCCAGCATAACCAGCACGCCGTCAGCCCGTTGCGCCGCTGGGGTGCTGATGCCTGCAACCAACGAGCTTGCCATGCCAGAGGCATAGTCCGGATTGTGCACACGCTCTACGGCTAGGCCGGCTAGCGCTTGTTCGATGTCCTCGCGGCGATGGCCGGTGACGGCAACGACGGCGGAGGCTCCGCTTGCCAGGGCCGTTATGGCCGAGCGACGCACCAGAGGTATGCCGTCAAATTCCGCCAACAGCTTGTGCGGCCCGCCCTCGCCCATGCGGCGCGCCTTGCCGGCGGCAAGAAGCACGATGGCGACGGAGATCTGTGCTTGCGGTTTGACGGCGATATCGCGCGGTCTTGGCCGCGACTGAATTTCCATGAGAAGCCCTCCGACACCCATGCCGCTGATCTCCTGCGGCGTCGGCTTCTCGCCGGCAAGGATGCGATCGAGCACCCAGTCGAAACCATTTTCCTTCGGGCTGCGGGCGCAGCCGGGTGCGCCCACGACATAAACATCGCCGACGCTGCCGAGCACCAGCAGATTGCCGGGATCGACCGGCATTCCGACCTGGATCACTTGGCCACCCGCAAGCCGGATCGCCTCGGGGATAACGTCACCGGCGTCGATGACGGCGGATGCACCGAAGACGATGACGAGCTTCGACGATTGATCCGCCGCCTGCAGCGCCTTACCGATCGCTTCCGCGACCGCTGGCGCGCGATGGGCCACTCGCTCTTCCCTCTCCAGGGTGCTGCCGGCAAGCTGTAGCCGTTGTGAAAGGATACGCGTCGTCTTGTCCATCACGGAGGTCTTCAGCGACGGCAATTCGGTTGCGACCAGCGACACCGCATGCGGCCTGAATGGCTTCACCTCGAAGACGGTCGTCTGCTGCAGGATGTCGACGCCTGCGGCAACCTTCTCACCTGAAACCGCCAGCGGAATGATCTTGAAGGTCGCGACCATATCGCCACGACGCACCGGCACATGATCGGCAAGACAGGCAAGCGTGATAGCCGGATCGACACTGTTCAGCCGGTCGACGGCGGCGCGGTTCGCAACGAACAGGCCATCGACCGCGCTATGGACATTGACACGCCCCGTCGCCGCTTCGGAAAACGTCAGATGATCCGGAGCGATCGCCCGCGCCAAACGCGTCGCGGCCTCATTTTCCATAAGATCGTCAGGTTCGACTTTGGCGGCGGTGACATGGGCGATATTGGCCGCAACGAGGCGATCGAGATCGGCGCGGTCAAGCACATGCCCCTTGGCAAGGCTGCCATCGGACAATCGGATGGAATGCGCAAGCACGGCGCCTTCGGCTTCCGCTGTGGCAAAATCACCGAATTTCATCGCTTGTCACCCTTCGGTGACGAGACGTCACGGCCGCGCAGCGCGGCGATGATCTCGGCCAGAATGGCGACGGCGATTTCCACTGGGCTCGATGCGCCGATGGGAAGGCCGATAGGAGCATGAATCCGGGCAAGGTCGGCCTCCGTCAAACCCTCGCGCTTCAGTCGTTCCACGCGACTCGCATGTGTCTTACGACTGCCGAGCGCCCCGACATAGAAACAGCCGACCTTTAGCGCCTCGGCAATTGGGAAATCATCGATCTTCGGATCGTGGGTGACTGCAACCAACGCCGTATAGGCATCGAGCGGCTGCTCCTTCAAAACATCCACCGGCCAGTCGGCAATGAGATCGGCGCCATCGAAACGCTCAGGCGTCGCAAAAGCAGTGCGGGGATCGATGATGCGGATGTCAAAGCCTGCAAGCTCGGCCATACCAACCAAAACCTGGCTGATATGTACGGCGCCGATGACGACGATTTGCGGCGGCGGCAGGTGAACATTGAGGAAGAGGCTTTGTCCTCCGATCTCTACCGCCGAGGACTTTCCCGAGCGGAAGGCGGACGCGACGGCGTCGGCAAACGGACCGTCGACGACATCACCCTCGACGATCAGCCGATCCTGCCCGCCGGAGAGATCGGTCGCCAGGATCACCGCTTGCCGCGCCCGCCGCAGCCTGTTCAATTTCGTCAGTACCTGACGGTCCATCAGACAAGCCTCTCGACATAGACGCGAATTCGGCCGCCACAGGACAGGCCGACGCGCCAGGCGGTTTCATCCGCAACGCCGAACTCCAACATGCGGGCCTTGCCGCTTTCGATCACGTCCAGCGCCTCGGTGATGACGGCGCCCTCCACGCAGCCACCGGAGACCGAACCGTGAAAATTGCCTTCGCTGTCGATGACAAGATGGCTGCCGGTCGGGCGCGGCGCAGAACCCCAGGTATCGACGACAGTCGCCACTGCTACGTTGCGGCCAGCGGCAGCCCATTCCTCCGCAATGACAAGCGGGTCCAGGCTTTCGGGTGCATGTGTCATGGGTGCCTCACAGCTTGGCGAGAAAACGGCGTGGATCATAGGCGCCGGCGCGACCTACGCTCAGGGCCGATACGAGATCGGCCAGAGATAATAGATTGTGAACCGGACGGAATTCGTCAACATGCGGCAGCATGGCGCGAACGCCGCGGGCACGGGGTTCGAAGCCTTCGAAGCGCAAGAGCGGATTGAGCCAGATCAGCCGCCTGCAGGAGCGGTGTAGCCTGTCCATTTCGCTTTGCAGAAGCTCCACACCCTCCCGCTCCAATCCATCGGTGATGAGTAGCACGATCGCGCCCTGCCCCAGCACCCGCCGCGCCCAGAGCCGATTGAATTCCTTCAGCGTCTCGCCGATCCGTGTGCCGCCCGACCAGTCGCGGACGGCGGCAGCGCATTCGTCGAGCGCCTCATCCGGGTCCTTGTGACGCATCTGGCGGGTAACGTTGGTGAGCCGCGTGCCAAATAGAAAGGTATGCACCCGCCGCCGCTTCTCGGTGAGTACATGCAGGAAATGCAGGAAGATGCGGGTATATTGGCTCATGGAGCCGGAAATGTCGGCGAGCACCACCAAGGGCGGTTGCATTTCCTTCGGCTCGCGATAGCGCGGCAGGATCAGCGTGCCGCCGGTGCGAAGCGCGCTCCGCATGGTCGCGCGCGGATCGACCTTGGACGAGGAGTGCGACGGCACGAAACGGCGGGTACGGACGCTGTCGAGTGGCAATTCCAACTTCGCCAGTTCTTTCTTCGCAGCGGCAATTTCCGCAGCCGACATCTGGGCGAAATCCATGCGGCGCAGGAGTTCGTTACCCGATGTCGTGAAGCGGGCATCGATCTCGATATCCGGCATCTCGCGCTGTGGCCGGCGGTCTTCGCGGTCACCAAGCAGGGCGTCGCTGGCGCGGAGTTCGGCAGGCTTCGGCTTTTCCGTCTCGCGATTATCGGGCGCGACCGGCGACATCATCGCAATCATCTTTTGCACGAGATCGCGCGAGCGCCAGAACAGCCGGAATGCCTCGTCGAAAAGCGCAAGGTCCTCATGCCGTTTGACGAAGACGGAAGACAATGCCGCATGAAACTCGTCGCGCGAGCCGATGCCTATGGTTTCGACGGCTTCGATGGCGTCGGCGATGGTCGCCGGCCCGATCTTCAGGCCGGCCTTGCGTAAGGCACGAGCGAAGAAGACGATATTATCGGCCAGACGCCCGTCACCGGGCGGTGACGGCGGCGCTGCGATACCGTCTTGCATTGCCGGCCCCATGGTCGCTCATCCTGTCGCCAGCAGTTCGGATTTGACCTCGTCCAGCACCCGCTTGCCCTCGCCGCCCTGGATGCGGGCGATGTCGTCCTGGTATTTCAGCAGGGTGCCGAGCGTATCGGAAATCGTCTCGGGATCGAGCGCCAGCCGGTCGAGCTCGGCCAGCGCCGTCGCCCAATCGATGGTTTCGGCGACGCCGGGGTTTTTGAAGAGGTCGAGTGTGCGCAGCTTCTGCACATAGGCGACGATCTGGCGCGACAGCGCGTCGTTGCAGCCGGGCACCTTGCGGCGGATGATATCGAGCTCCTGCTCTGCTTCGGGGTAGTCGACCCAATGGTAGAGGCAGCGTCGCTTCAGAGCGTCGTGCACCTCTCGGGTGCGGTTGGTAGTGATGATGACGATGGGCGGTTCGGCGGCGCGGATGGTCCCGAGTTCGGGAACGGTCACCTGGAAATCGGAGAGCACTTCAAGCAGGAAAGCTTCGAACGCTTCATCGGTGCGGTCCAGCTCGTCGATCAGGAATACCGGCGCACGTCCTCCCATGCTCGACAGTGCTTGCAGCACGGGCCGGCGGATGAGATAGCGCTCTGAAAAGATATCGGCCTCGATCCGGTCGCGATCGGTGAGTCCGGACGCCTCGGCAAGGCGGATTTCCAGCATCTGTGCCGGATAGTTCCATTCATAGACGGCGGAGGAAATGTCGAGGCCTTCATAACATTGCAGGCGGATCAGCGGCCGGTCGAGCGCCTTCGACAGCACCTTGGCGATCTCGGTCTTGCCGACACCGGCCTCGCCTTCGAGAAACAGCGGCCGTTTCATTTTCAGTGCCAGAAACAACACCGTGCCCAGCGCACGCCCCGCGAGATAGTCGTGCGCGCCGAGCAAGGCTATTGTGTCGTCGATTGAACCCGGCAGCGAAGGTGCGTGATGATGATCAGGCATACTCTCTCCCATTACTACGCTGCGCGTCCCATCGGACGCTCTGATGACGCAGTAACACTTCAAACCGGCACATAGTCCCTCCCTTGGATCGATTCAGATCCAAGGGGTTGTGCTCTCAGGAGGTTATAACGTGTGATAGTCCCGGTTCATATAGAGCAGCGCCGGCTTTGTTTCATCGAAATGCACGGCCACGACTTCGCCGAAGATGATGTTATGCGTCGAAGCCCGCTTGATTTCGATGACGCGGCAATCGAAAGCCGCCAGCGCGTCGGCGAGCACCGGGGCGCCGGTCACCAGCGTATCGAACTTGCCCGTCGCGAAACGCTCGTCGGTGGTCAGGTTCGTCTTGCCGGAAAAGGCGTCGGCGAGCGCCTGGTGGTGGGCGCCCAGCGCGTTCAGGGCGAAGATGCCGCTTTTGAAGAAGATCTCGTTCTTCGCATTGTTGTTGTTCAGGCAGATCAGGATCGTGGCGGGATTGTCCGAAACCGAGCAGGCGGCCGTGATCGTCACCCCGCGCCGTTCATTGCCAAGCGCCGTGGTCACTAGCTGCACATGCCCCGCATAGCGGCTCATGGCGTCGCGATAGAGCACCGGATCCATACGCTGCTTGTCTAGCACGATTGCTTCCCTCGTTTTCGTCATTTCTCGTTTTCATTCAATATGGCGGGCACACGTTAGCTTTTCTACAATAGGATTATTGAAATCAACGAGATTTCGCTGCTTTTTCTTTGACGGCGACCTTCAGGCGGATAAAAGGGCAGGAGAATTGTCCAGGATACCATGTCGATGAACGTTCTGCGTCGCACACCGCTTCTGATTTCGCTGCTTCTGGCGGCAAGCAGCGGCTATGCCGCAGGTATCAATATCGGCATTGTCGCGCCGCAGGACGGGAACTTTGCATCCCTCGGCGCCCAGATCACCACAGGCGCCAATTTTCAACTGCAGGCACAGCAGGATTCCGCCACAGTCGTCAACGAACCCTGCACGGAGGATGGCGGCAGGGCGGCGGCCGAGTCATTGATCACCGCCAAGGCCCAGGTCGCAATCGGCTTTCTCTGCAGCGAGACGCTGGCAGGCGCGCTGCCACGACTGAAGGAAGCCGGCATTCCCGTCATTACCGTTTCCGTCCGCTCCCATATCGTGATGGAAGACGCGTTGAAGAACGGTTGGCAGCTTTTTCGTCTCGCTCCGGTTGACAGCGCCGAGGCTGCCCTGGCGGCCGACGTCATCCTGAAGAACTGGGCGGCCGAGCCGATAGCGCTTATCGAAGACGGCACGATCCACGGCCGCGAACTGGTGGAAGCGGTGCGTAATGCGCTGGAGGAGAAAGGCTTGAAGCCGGTCTTCACCGACACCTTTCGCCCCGGGCAGGACCAGCAGATCGCCCTTGTCCGCCGGCTGAAGAAGGCTGGCGTCACCCGTGCTTTCATCGGCGGCGATCGCAGCGACGTCGCGGTCATTGCCCGCGATGCGCACAACGAGAACATTCCCTTGACGCTGATGGGCGGTGACGCGATGCGCGCCGCCAACCAGCCGGTGCCTCTGGCAGACGGCGTACAGGCCATCGCCCTCCCCGATTTCGCCAGCCTACCCGCTGCCCAAGCGACCGCGCAGGCGATGCGCTCCAAAGGTATCGAACCGGATGGTTATATTCTGCCGGCCGCCGCGGCCGTGCTGATTGCCAACCAGGCTGCGGAAAGTGCCAAGGCGGAAAACAAGCCGATTGCCGACAAGCTGATCGGTACGACATTTCAGACGCCGATCGGCCCCGTCACCTTCGGTCAGCATCACGAATTGATGGAGAATCCTTATCGGCTGCTGGAATGGCGCGGCAGCGCCTTCGTGCCGGTGACATCGCCGTCGAACTGATATGGTCCGTGCAAGGCTGGCGGACTAGGTTGTTTGCCTGCCGAACCGGTGATAAGCCAAGCGCGATAAAACCAGACGGAGTTCAGCCATCCCATGACATTGCCGATCCGCATTGCGCCCTCCATCCTCGCGGCCGATTTCGCCAAGCTCGGACAGGAAGTCAAAGATGTGACCGAAGCCGGGGCGGACTGGATCCATCTCGACGTCATGGACGGACATTTTGTGCCGAATATCTCCTTCGGCCCCGATGTCATCAAGTCGCTGCGTTCCTATACCAGCGCCACCTTCGACTGCCATTTGATGATCTCGCCCGCCGATCCCTATCTCGAAGCCTTCGCCAAGGCCGGCTGCGATCGCATTACGGTTCACGCCGAAGCCGGCGTGCATCTGCATCGTTCGCTGCAGACCGTTCGTCATCTCGGCAAGAAGGTCGGCGTCACCCTCAATCCGGCAACACCTTTGTCCGTTCTGGAAAACGTGCTGGATGACATCGACCTGATCCTGATCATGTCGGTCAATCCCGGCTTCGGCGGCCAAAAGTTCATTCCTGCCATGGCCGACAAGATTCGGAATGCCCGGTCGCTGATCGGGGACCGCCCGATCGAACTCGAGGTCGACGGCGGCGTCACCGTCGACACGGCTCCGATCGTCACCGCCGCCGGGGCCAATGTCCTCGTCGCCGGCTCGGCGATCTTCAAGGGCGGATCCGCCGAGGCCTATCGGCAGACGGTCTCCGACCTGCGCACTGCGGCAGAACGAGGCCGCGTTGGATCAAATTAATCCGGCCAGCGCTGTCGTGACCACCGGACGGCTGAGGGTAGCCTTTCCGTCCTATCGACAGCTTCTGCTCGGGGCGCCCTGCTGGGGCATGGCAATGGCGAGTTCAGCGCTATCGGTGCTCTATTTGCGCAACGGTCTACTGACGAGCCATCTGCCCGCGCTCATGGCGGTCTATTTCTTTGGCGGCACGCTCGCTTGGCCGTTTACGCTGCCGCTCGCGCGGCTGCTTGCGCACCGCCGGCCGCTCGAAACGCGCTTTGCTGCTTTCTTTCTGGCACTGTCGCTTGGCACCGTCGCCATGACCGCCTTTCTTTTCGCCATGGACTATCGCTGGTTCTATGCACGCTGGCATGCGCCTTTCGGCACGCTCATCTGGGCGTTTCAGTTTGTTTTCACCAGCGCCAGCGCCGTCTATCAGTTCGCCATCCTCGGCCTGGGCCTGTTTCTGCCGCTCGGCTTCATCTTCCTGGTGGTGGCGAGCCTTTATCTCGCCAGACATATGCGTTGAGTTGAAGTAAAGATTGATCCAGAAACATTGAGCCAGAAAACATTGAGATTACCTCCCGTCTTTGTTATGGGGGCGCCGAGGATACGTTTCCCCTTACCCAAGAAAGCTTGAGCCTATGATCCCGCGCTACTCCCGACCGGAAATGGTCGCCATCTGGTCGCCCGAAACCAAGTTCCGCATCTGGTTCGAGATCGAAGCCCATGCTTGCGACGCGCTGGCCGAACTCGGCGTCATTCCGAAATCCGCAGCCGAAACCATCTGGGAAAAAGGTGGCAAGGCGACCTTCGACGTCGCCCGCATCGACGAGATCGAAGCCGTCACCAAGCACGACGTCATCGCTTTCCTTACGCATCTCGCCGAAATCGTCGGTCCCGATGCCCGCTTTGTGCATCAGGGCATGACCTCTTCGGACGTTCTCGACACCTGCTTCAACGTTCAACTCGTCCGCGCCAGCGACCTGCTGCTCGCCGATATCGACAAGCTTCTGGAAGCCCTGAAGCGCCGTGCCTTCGAGCACAAGGATACCGTCACTATCGGCCGCTCGCATGGCATTCATGCCGAGCCGACCACCTTCGGCGTCAAGCTGGCGCTTGCCTATGCCGAGTTCGAGCGTTGCAAGCAGCGCCTGATCGCAGCTCGCGAGGAAGTCGCCACCTGCGCCATCTCCGGCGCCGTCGGCACTTTTGCCAATATCGATCCGCGCGTCGAGGAACATGTCGCGGCGGCTCTGGGCCTGAAGCCGGAGCCGGTGTCGACCCAGGTCATCCCGCGCGACCGTCACGCCATGTTCTTCGCAACGCTCGGCGTCGTCGCCTCCTCGATAGAGCGTCTCGCCACCGAGATCCGTCATTTGCAGCGTACCGAAGTGCTGGAGGCCGAGGAATATTTCTCTCCCGGCCAGAAGGGCTCGTCGGCCATGCCGCACAAGCGTAATCCGGTGCTGACCGAAAACCTGACCGGCCTTGCCCGCATGGTTCGCTCCTATGCCATGCCGGCGATGGAGAATGTGGCACTGTGGCATGAGCGCGATATTTCCCACTCTTCCGTCGAGCGCATGATCGGCCCCGATGCGACAGTGACGCTCGATTTCGCCCTGGCCCGCATGACCAGCGTCGTCGACAAGCTGCTCGTCTACCCGGACAATATGATGAAGAATCTGAACAAGTTCCGCGGACTTGTTCATTCTCAGCGTGTGCTGCTGGCGCTGACACAGGCAGGTGTTTCCCGCGAGGATTCCTATCGCCTCGTCCAGCGCAACGCCATGAAGGTTTGGGAACAGGGCAAGGACTTCCTCGAAGAATTGCTCGCCGACAAGGAGGTCCGCGCAGCGCTCTCGGAAGAAGACATCCGCGAAAAATTCGACTTGGGCTATCACACCAAGCACGTCGACACGATCTTCAAGCGCGTGTTTGGCTGATCTATTGTTGATCGAGATCTGACGAGGCGGCGCCGACGACGCGCCGCCTTTTCTGTTTCATGCTGGGATTCCCGTCAGCCTCATCCTCTTTGCTGGCGCCGCCCGGCCTCTCTCCATCGCGCTTGGCTGCCTTCGCCACCAGACGATCGAGATGTTTCAAATCTTCTTCGTCGAGATTTTCTATGCCGATGAAACGGTTCTCGGCAGCGCTGGTCAGGATGAGTTCGTTGAGCTTGGCTTGAATGGCGCGGGTGTCGCGCGTCTGCGAATTCTGCAGCAGGAAAACCATCAGAAAGGTAATGATGGTCGTGCCAGTATTGATGACCAGTTGCCAATTTTCGGAAAAATCGAAGATCGGTCCGGTGATACCCCAGACAACTACCGACATCAGAGCCAATATGAAGACGACCGGTTTTCCAGTCCACTCCGAAACAATGGCGGCAAAACGGGAGAAAATATGCTTGAGCCTTGCCATATGATCCGCATCTTCCGCCGGGTCGCATGTCCAAACGGACATGCAAATATCCAAGCCTCGTTTGCACGCCTCTCCCGAATTCGTTGAACCCGAAAGAGGCGTGCGAGTTGATGCGGATCAACGTTGCAAGGTCACGGGCGGTTCCATTTGATCTGACTGGAACCGCAACGCGGCTGAATTCAGCTTGGGCCGACCGGCATCACGAGTTTGCGATAGAGATGCCAGGTGGCATGTCCGAGAATGGGCATGACCACTGCAAGCCCCGCAAAGATCGGGATCGTACCGACGACAAGAAGCCCGGCCACGATCAGTCCCCAGATTGCCACCGGCACCGGGTTGATGAGCGTCGCACGAATGCTGGCATCGACCGCCGCTACGGCACCGACATCACGGTCGAGCAGCAGCGGGAAGGTAACGACGGTTGTCGCCAGCACAACGAGCGCAAAGACGAATCCGACGAGGTTGCCCCAGAACATCATGCTCATGCCCTGCTGCGTCGTCACCACGTTCGACACGAAGGACGAGAGCGTTGCAGGCACGCTATCGCCGAAATAGGCGGTATAGATGGTTTGTGCCACGACCAGCCACACGATGAAGAAGCCAAACAGCAGCAGGCCGACCACAATGATGGACGGCAATGCCGGAGAGAAACGGACATCGAAAGCATGCCGCCAGGACGTATCCAGCCCCTGCTCCCGCCGCCGGCTGATCTCATAAAGCCCGATCGCCGCCAGTGGTCCCAGCAGCGCGAAGCCGGACATCAGCGGAAACAGTAACGGCAGCAGATTCTCGCCGGAACTCCAGATCGCCAGAGCTATGCCCGCGATCGGATACATGAGACACAGGAATACGTAATGCGATGGTTTTTCGCTGAAGTCGTCCAGCCCCAGTTTCAGGGCATCGATGAGATCGGCAATGCCGATCTTGCGGATGGCCGGACGCGTAAAGGTGTGGTTTGCGCCAGCCATGACATGAAATGCCGTCATAGTATTCCTCCTCCTCATCAGCCTATATGAGTTTAGCTGGCGGCACGAAAACGTCGGGCAACTAGAGGCGCCGACATCATCATTCGCTACCGGCAGGCGGGATCCTAGCAAATTTTGCCGCAATTGTCGCCTTTTCCCTTGACACCTCGGCCTTCCTTTTCCACATCGGCGCCATCATGAAAGCCTCCGACGCAGATATCCTCATCATACCCGGATACACCAACTCCGGTCCGGACCACTGGCAGACGCGCTGGGAGCAGAAGCTCTCCACGGCGCGACGGGTGGAGCAGGCCGAATGGTCGAAGCCCGTGCGCGATGATTGGGTTGCCCGTATCGCCGAAGAAGTAAACGCCTCGACCCGGCCGGTCGTATTGGTGGCGCATTCGCTTGGCGTGCCCTCGGTGATCCACGCGATCCCGCATTTCCGCAACAAGGTGGCCGGCGCCTTCTTCGTTGCACCGCCCGACGTCGCCAATCCGAAGATCAGGCCGAAGCATCTGATGACGTTCGGTCCTTATCCGCGCAATCCCCTGCCTTTTCCGTCGATCACCATCGCCAGCCGCAACGATCCCTTCGGCAGCTATGAGCATGCCGACGATATTGCAGGTAGCTGGGGCTCGCTGTTGATCGACGCTGGCGAGGCCGGCCATATCAACGCCGATTCCGGTCATGGTCCCTGGCCGGAAGGCACGATGGTCTTTGCCAAGTTTCTCGGCCAGCTCAAGCCGTGATTGCCGCCAAGCCGTGGTATAGTGGCCCAAGCCATGCTCACTAGCCTGTGAAGTACAGGAGCGGCTTCATTCCATCGTCAAATAAAAGCCTGTAGAACATGTGAGAACAGGATCGCGATTCTCGCATTGGTATAGAACCAAAGCCGGAATTCCGAGGAAGGAGGCGCTGGCGGATTGTGAATTCGCTTCTTATCCGTTATGGGGACGCCCACAGATCGATCCACTTGCGCTATTTCAGAGCGCTAACGACAGAGAACATTACCGATGAACCGTCGCCGCCGTATTTACGAGGGCAAGGCCAAGATCCTTTACGAAGGGCCTGAGCCGGGCACGCTGATCCAGTTTTTCAAGGATGATGCTACCGCCTTCAACAAAAAGAAACACGAAGTCATCGATGGCAAAGGCGTTCTGAACAATCGTATTTGCGAATATATTTTCAGCCATCTGAACAAAATCGGCATTCCCACGCACTTCATCCGCCGCCTCAACATGCGCGAGCAGTTGATCAAGGAAGTGGAGATGATCCCGCTCGAGATCGTCGTGCGCAATGTTGCCGCCGGCTCGCTCGCCAAGCGCCTCGGTATCGAAGAAGGCGTCGTGCTGCCGCGCTCGATCATCGAGTTCTACTACAAGTCCGACGCGCTCGAAGACCCGATGGTCTCGGAGGAGCATATCACTGCTTTCGGCTGGGCCAATCCGGCCGAGCTCGACGACATCATGGCGCTTGCCATCCGCGTCAACGACTTCATGACCGGCCTCTTCCTTGGCGTCGGCATCCAGCTCGTCGATTTCAAGATCGAGTGCGGCCGCCTGTTCGAAGGCGACATGATGCGCATCATCCTTGCCGACGAAATTTCGCCGGACTCCTGCCGTCTCTGGGATATCGAAACCCACGAGAAGATGGACAAGGATCGTTTCCGCCGCGATATGGGCGGTCTGCTGGAAGCCTATTCCGAAGTCGCCCGCCGGCTCGGCATCATCAATGAAAACGAACCCGTGCGCGGCACGGGCCCGGTTCTCGTCAAGTAAGCGCAGGAAGGACTATCGTGATCAAGGCTCGTGTAACCGTCACGCTGAAAAACGGCGTTCTCGATCCGCAGGGCAAGGCAATCGAAGGCGCCCTCGGCGCCCTCGGCTTCGACGGCGTTCATCAGGTTCGTCAAGGCAAGGTTTTCGACCTGGAGCTTGACGGCACCGACAAGGCCAAGGCCGAAGTCGAGCTGAAAGCCATGTGCGAAAAGCTCCTCGCCAATACCGTGATCGAGAACTTCAGCATTTCGATCGACTGATCGCCCTCCTTCGTGAGCCATTCTTTCTTTGCAACAGGCAAAGGAGTATGGCTTGACGGAGCATATTCCAGCGATCGCCACTCGCCTCTCTCGGGAACAGCATCATGAAATCAGCAGTCGTCCAACTCCCCGGCCTCAATCGCGATCGTGACATGATCGCGGCGCTGACCAAGATTTCCGGCAATGCGCCTATCACGGTCTGGCAGACAGAGACCGAGGTCCCGGACGTCGACCTGATCGTCATTCCCGGCGGCTTTTCCTATGGCGATTATCTGCGCTGCGGCGCGATCGCAGCCCGCATGCCGGTTATGCAGGCGATCAAGGAGAAGGCCGACAAGGGCGTCAAGGTTCTGGGCGTCTGCAACGGTTTCCAGATCCTTTTGGAAGCCGGCATGTTGCCCGGCGCTCTGATGCGCAATGCGTCGCTGAAATTCGTCTGCCGCGAGATCAAGCTCGAGGTCGTCAATGCCGAAACGGATTTCAGCCGCGCCTATGCCAAGGGGCAGGTGATCCGCTGCCCGGTCGCCCATCATGACGGCAATTTTTTTGCCGACGCGGAAACGCTGGCGACGATCGAGGGCAATGGTCAGGTGGTGTTCCGCTACGCCGAAGGCACCAATCCGAACGGCTCTATCAACGATATCGCCGGTATCATCAACGCCAAGGGCAATGTGCTTGGCATGATGCCTCATCCGGAGAACCTGATCGAAGCGGCCCATGGCGGCGCCGACGGCCGCGGTCTCTTCGCTTCCGCTCTCGACGTGATCGCTGCCTGATAAGCAGCATCGAAACCATAAAATCGGCGTCTTTGCATAAAACAGCAGGGCGCCGGAACGCCATTTGGCCGCCTCCGGCAGAACAGCCTTAATTCATTGGCCCTAACTGCTTTATTGGAAAGAGATTGATGCGCCCTCGCCTCCTGACAGGATTTTACTCCGCCGCTGCCATCGCGACGCTTGGGCTGCTGGTGACCTCGTGCGGTCCGCGTCCGCCGAGCATCAGCGCAACCGATCACAGCGCTCTGTCGACGATGGAGCGCGTCATGGTCAACGCCAATGCCTGCTGGTTCAAATCGGCTGATCCGGCCTTCGCAGGTTATCAGCTTGCTCCCGAGCTTAACTCCTATACGGGTCGCCCGCGCATTCTCGTGGTTGATAAGAAACATCCGACCGGCCGGCCGTCTCTCGTCGTTCAGGCGGAAGGCAGCCCGGCGCAGTTGCAGGCCTTCGGCCCGATGATGTCAGGCGCCTCCGGCGGCCGCATCACGGGTGACGTCAACCGCTGGGCCGCAGGCACGAAGGGCTGCTAAAGCCTAGCCCAAATCGCCCGATATCCTGGGCAAACGTGGCTGGCCCGCAAGTTCGGGGATCGCTGTCTTGGATCGATTTGTCATCATTTCCGGATGTTCGGGCGGAGGCAAGTCGACGCTGCTTGAGGAGCTTAGGCGCCGCGGCCACCAAGTCGTAGAAGAACCGGGACGTCGGATCGTCATCGAGGAATTGGAACGCGGCGGTTCGGCCCTGCCTTGGCTTGATGCACCCGCATTTGCCCGCCGGGCCGTGGGGATGTCGATATCAGATCGTTCCTCCGCAGCCTCGGCTCCCGGCCTGGTATTCTTCGACAGAGGTTTGATCGATGCTGCTGCCGCTCTTCACCATCTGACTGGCGAAGCCGACCTGGCCGTACTGGGACAATCCCATCGCTACAACAGACATGTCTTCCTGACGCCGCCATGGCCGGAAATATATGTCGCGGACCGCGAGCGAAGGCATGATCTCTCAGCAGCCATCGCGGAATACGATAGGCTGAGCTCGATCTATCCTTCGCTCGGCTATGAAGTTCACATCTTGCCGAAGGTGTCTATCGAGAAGCGTGCGAACATCGTGCTTTCCGTGTTGGATGGCGCCTAGCCGTCGTGCGGCTTGACCTCGTCGCTCGTCGCCGCGCCGTTCAGTCCCAGAAAAACGATTTGCTCACCTCGGTCATCGCTTCCCGGCGGGTCAGGCCGATGTCGCGCAATTCGTCGTCCGTTAGATAGCGCAAAGTCCCGCGCGTTTCCCGTTTCTGCAGCCAAGCTGCAAAACTTTCAAAAAGGCGACGCGCCAAGCGCGAGATCGGCATGAAGGTGCGCGGAGTCTCCCCGCCGCCAACTATGGTAGTCTTACCGAGGTGAATTGTCTCTATTGTATCCATTTCCTGCTCGCTTGATCGTGACAATCGAAATGTATCGAGCCAAACGACACGAATTGACTCATAATATTGACTCTATTCGCGAAGCAATCTAGGAAATTGTCATTATGACAAATTGGCTGCCTGACATATCCAGCGGAACCGCCCCGGTTTACATTCGCGTCGCCGATAGCATCGAGAATGCGATCACCCACGGCGTGCTGCCGCCGGGCACGAAGCTGCCGCCACAACGCAATCTCGCCTACGATATCGGGGTGACGATCGGCACGGTCAGTCGCGCCTATGCGCTCGTACATGAGCGCGGCCTTGTGGCCGGTGAAGTCGGGCGTGGCACCTATGTGCTGGAGCGCGCCAACGGCAAGCAGATCGAACCCATCGACCCGATTACGCAGGCGCTTGCCGGCACCCGCGGTCTCGAGATCCCCGGCGACAAGATCCGTTTCGATACGACGGCAGCCCCCGATATCGGCCAAGGCGAGATCATCGGCCAGCTCTTTGCCGATATCAGCCGCGATCATCGGGCGGAGATTTCCTCTTATTCACGAAACTTCCCGGCGAACTGGTTTCGCGCCGGCCAGGTCTGGCTTGCCCGCAATGGCTGGCAGCCGGCGATCGAAACGGTCGTGCCGACACTCGGCGCTCACGCCGCCGCCATCGCCGTCATCTCTGCGGTCACCTCGCCGGGCGACAAGATCGTTTTCGAGAACCTGACCTATACGCAAGTCAGCCGCGCTACCCGTCTTCTCGGCCGCCGCTCCATCCTGGTGGACTCCGATGAGCACGGCATTATCCCCGACGATTTCGAACGGCTTTGTCAGCAGCAGCATCCGCGCCTGGCCTTCCTGATGCCGACGGCGCACAATCCGACGCTGGTGACCATGCCGGAGGCGCGGCGCCGGGCAATCGCCGCCATAGCGCGCCGCCATAGCGTCTGGCTGATTGAAGACGATCTCTATGGGGGCATGACTGAAGATCCTAACCCGCTGATGGCGGACATTGCGCCGGAGCGCACGTTCCTCGTCAGTGGCCTGTCAAAATCGGTGACCGCCGGCGTGCGCGGCGGCTGGGTCGCCTGCCCGCAGCATTTCGCCCAACGCATCAAGGTCACCCATAAGATGACGACCGGCGGCCTGCCCTTCATCCTGGCTGAAACCTGTGCCCGGCTGGTGCTGAGCGGCCACGCGATGGCATTGCGGCGGCAGGCGGTCGAGGAAATTCGCGTTCGTGAGCAATTGGCGCGGGAAACACTGTCGGGCTTCGAATTCACCTCGCATCCGCATGTGCCGTTCCTGTGGCTGAAGCTGCCGGAACCCTGGCTTTCGGGTACGTTCAAGAATGCCGCCCTTGCCGAGGGCGTCCTCGTCGACGACGAGGACGAGTTCAAGGCCGCCCGCACGGACAAGACCTATCACCGCGTTCGCGTCGCCTTTTCGTCACCACAACGCCGCGACGAGGTCGCAAGCGGGTTCATGACGTTACGTCATCTGCTGGAAAACGGGTCCGCGAGCTACGACAGCCACATATGATGGCTACCGGCCATCTCGGCCATTTATGACGTCACTGTTGCAGTTTCGCTGCAGTTTTTGCGAAATGCACTGTCATATATTTTGGCCTACTTTACCCCGACCTTAAGGATGTTACCACTTGGTTAACGACTGCGAATCGCTTGCCATCTGGGGGTTGGGTGCATGGCTTTTGACGCTATTTCTGGTAGCCGTTTTTGGACGTGTGCGATCACCTCTTTGGTAATGTTTGGTTCGGTTCTTATCGCTGAATCTGCTGCCGCCGCGGACATTGCGGACACAAAAGCAGCGACGGGCACCAAAATATTCGATGAGCTTCGCTTCGGCGCCAGCGGCTCCATCCAGACTGGACATGACCACGAAGCCGGCGTCTTTCCGGAAGTCGAAGTGCTGTTCAATCCCTTCGGCTATGATCCGACAGACGGTTGGAAAGATCAACTTCTGCGCCCGCGCATTCACCTGGGCACCTCGATCGGCACCACGGATACCGCAGCGACGCAAGTCTTTACCGGCCTTTCTTGGACACTTACCCACAGTAACGGCATCTTCACGGAAGCCGGTTTCGGCGGCACCGTGCACACCGGCAATCTCGACGATTGGACCAAAGACGGCCCGATGCTCGGCTGTCGTCTGCTTTTCCACGAATATGCAGGGGTCGGCTACAATTTCGACAATCATTGGAGCCTCATGGCGCAAGTGGCGCATTCTTCGCATGCCAATCTCTGCGATGGGCCGAATGCCGGCATGACGCGAGCCGGGCTGCTGGTGGGCTACAAGTTCTGATCGCCAGGCAGCAATTGAAAATAGCGATGCCCGCTCTTCACCCATTGTGAATGGCGGGCATTTTCCTGTCGCACGACGGGTTCACATGCGCTAAAGAGACCTCGATCCCCTGACCGGCCTTCAAACCCTTTACAGGCAAGGACCATCGAGCGCCCATGACCATTTCCAATTCGATCCAGATCACCCCCGAACTGATTGCCGCCCACGGCCTGAAGCCGGATGAATATCAGCGCATTCTGGATCTGATCGGCCGCGAGCCTTCCTTTACCGAACTCGGCATCTTCTCGGCCATGTGGAACGAGCACTGCTCGTATAAATCCTCGAAGAAATGGCTTCGCACCTTGCCGACCACGGGTCCGCGCGTCATTCAAGGCCCTGGCGAAAATGCCGGCGTAGTCGACATCGATGACGGCGACTGCGTCGTCTTCAAGATGGAGAGCCACAACCATCCCTCCTATATCGAGCCCTATCAGGGTGCTGCGACCGGCGTCGGCGGCATTCTGCGCGACGTCTTCACCATGGGCGCGCGCCCGATTGCGGCGATGAACGCTCTGCGCTTCGGTGAGCCGGATCATCCGAAAACCCGTCACCTCGTCTCCGGCGTTGTCGCTGGCGTCGGCGGCTACGGCAACTCCTTCGGCGTGCCGACCGTTGGCGGCGAAGTCGAATTCGACGCGCGCTACAACGGCAACATTCTGGTCAACGCCTTTGCTGCTGGCCTTGCGAAGTCCAATGCCATATTCTTGTCTGAAGCCAAAGGCGTCGGCCTGCCGGTCGTCTATCTCGGCGCCAAGACCGGCCGCGACGGCGTCGGTGGCGCGACGATGGCATCGGCCGAATTCGATGAATCGATCGAAGAGAAGCGCCCGACCGTTCAGGTTGGCGACCCCTTCACCGAAAAGTGCCTGCTGGAGGCCTGCCTGGAGCTGATGCAGACGGGCGCTGTAATCGCCATCCAGGATATGGGTGCGGCCGGCCTCACCTGCTCGGCTGTCGAAATGGGCGCCAAGGGCGACCTCGGCATCGAGCTCGATCTCGACAAGGTGCCGGTGCGCGAAGAGCACATGACGGCCTATGAGATGATGCTGTCGGAAAGCCAGGAGCGCATGCTCATGGTGTTGCAGCCGGAAAAGGAAGCCGTCGCCAAGGCGATCTTCGTCAAATGGGGCCTGGATTTCGCCATCGTCGGCAAGACGACGGACGATCTGCGTTTCCGCGTTATCCATCAGGGCGAGGAAGTCGCCAATTTGCCGATCAAGGATCTTGGCGACCAGGCACCGGAATATGATCGCCCATGGCGCGAATCCGACAAGCGTGCCGACCTGCCTGCCAATCTCGTCGCCGCCCCTGAGGATTACGGCCAGGCGCTGTTGACGCTCGTCGGTTCGCCCAATCAATCCAGCCGCCGCTGGGTTTACGAACAATACGACACGCTGATCCAGGGCAATTCCCTGCAGATTCCGGGCGGTGACGCCGGCGTCGTTCGCGTCGAAGGCCATCCCACCAAGGCACTCGCCTTTTCCTCGGACGTGACGCCGCGCTATGTCGAAGCCGATCCGTTCGAAGGTGGCAAGCAGGCCGTCGCCGAGTGCTGGCGCAACATCACGGCGACGGGCGCCGAGCCGCTGGCCGCGACCGACAACCTGAACTTCGGCAATCCGGAAAAGCCGGAGATCATGGGCCAGTTCGTCGGCGCCATCAAAGGCATCGGCGAAGCCTGCCGGGCGCTGGACTTCCCGATCGTCTCGGGCAATGTCTCGCTTTATAACGAGACCAACGGCGTTGCGATCCTCCCGACGCCGACGATCGCCGGTGTCGGGCTTCTGCCGGATTGGAAGGCGATGACGCGTATCGGCTCGGCTTCGGAAGGCGACCGGATCATCATGTTCGGCGTAGACGGCAGCCATCTCGGCTCCTCGGTCTACCTGCGCGATATCCTCGGCTCAACGGACGGCCCCGCCCCGGAAGTCGATCTCTTTGCAGAGCGTCGTAACGGCGATTTCGTCCGTTCGGCTATCCGCAACGGTCAGATCAACGCCTGCCACGACATTTCCTCGGGCGGCCTTGCGGTGGCGCTCGCCGAAATGGCAATGGCGTCGGACAAGGGATTGCACATCGATCTCGCTGAATCCAAGGGCCTGCCCCATGCCATCCTCTTCGGCGAGGACCAGGCGCGCTATGTCGTGGCCGTGCCTGCCGACGTCGCCGATTTCGTCTGCATCAATGCGGAAAGCGCTGGCGTGCCGTTCCGTCGCCTTGGCACGGTTGAGGGCGATAAGCTTGCCGTCGAGGGACTGCTATCCGTTTCCGTTGAGCAGTTGCGCGAGGCGCATGAATCGTGGTTTCCTGCCTTCATGGATGGCAGTGCACTCGCCGCTGCCGAATGAAGTGAGGTAAATCACTAATGCCAATGAATCCCGGCGATATTGAAGACATGATCAAGGCCGGCATTCCCGGCGCCAAGGTGACGATTCGCGACCTGGCCGGGGATGGCGACCACTATGCGGCCGAAGTCGTGGCCGAAGCCTTCCGCGGCAAGAGCCGCGTGCAGCAACACCAGATGGTCTATGACGCGCTTAAGGGAAATATGGGCGGCGTGCTGCACGCCCTGGCGCTACAGACCTCAGCGCCCGACTGAGGAAAGCCGGGCGTTTTCGTTGTCATTGCCAGCTCCGAAAGTCCGATCTGGCATATTGGCCTGGGTGAATGTTGCAAAGCTCGAAGCCGGCAGCGGGCTGGCCGTCAAAAGCGTGAAATCGAAGGGAGCTCGGACATCCGGTCCGAGCACATATTGCCTGTGCACGCGCAGGAAATCCCGCCTGATCTTGGCGTAGTGCTGCGACGTCAGCATCTTCTTGAAGCGAACGAATATGATCGTGGGCTGCAGCCCTCCCGCATGTCCGCAAACAGTGGCAACCTTCGCCTTGTAGAAATGGATTGCATCGGTCAGGCAATGGACGTCGAGCCAAAAGATATCCTGGCAGCGGGCCAGCAGACCAACACGCGAGCGCAGCACTGCGGCGGGCCGCAGCAATGCACATTGCAGGATAGCGCTGCCGAGCGTCGTGAACACAACGCGCTTGCCTTGAAACAGCTCAGGTTCCCGTTCGAGCAGTAGTCCGATCACATGGGCTGCAACGCTGGAGCCCATGCTGTGCGATGAAATCACATATTCGTCGGCCGGTTCGTCAAGTGCCTGACGGGCGCTGATGGCGCAGGCTTCAATCCACTGCTCGGCGCCAATACCGTTCAATCCCGCCATAGCGACGGCCATTTCCCAGTCGGCAAAGAGGTGCAGCGTATGCAGCTTCTCGGCCTGCGGCAGGAAGACATAGAGGAAGAAGGCCACCGCCAAGGGGATGCTGCCGATATGGCTCCAGGAGGGAAGGCCGAACGCAAAGGGTGCGAGAGCGATGGACAGGCTGGTAAGCAGCCCGACCAGCATCAGCAAAAACGGAAAGATGAAGAACAGGCCGAAGCGCCAGGCATGCCGAAAATACCCTGTTAAACCGCCTGACAACGCGACCTTGGCCGCGGCCAGATAACCCTGCCCCATCCGCACGGAAAAAGGCCTGCCATTCAGCCTGGCGACTAGATCGTTATGATCGAGGATATGAATGCGGCTCTCGGTTTGCCAGTCCGCGCCCTTGGTATTGACGTCGAAATACGGCGCCCTTCCGAAATTTCGAAGTGTGTCGACAGCTACCGAAAAATCCCATGCAGCGGCACTTTGTTTGGCGGAGCGCTCGTAACGCGCCCTATGCGCCGCTGCATCCAATGGTTCAAAACCGGGGAAGTGAAGGACCACCCTCTTCTTTATACTATTCATTTTGTTCTTAATTCCCGGCGGGTTACATAGGATGCTGTCAACACCATGACCTGTCGGCTTTTTCATGGCAGTCTATCGTGAAAGCTGTGCGGGAGGTTCCCACGATATGGTTAAGGAATCTCCGATATCAGCAATCTCTTCCGGCATAGGGCGAGAGGTCGGAGCAGGAATCGCTCGACGGAGCAGTCATGACCTTCTGAATAGTCGCAGCCTGGGCCTGCTGCGTTGGCGTTGTGGACCCGTGATAACCGAAAGCGAAGCTGAGAACCAAGACGATGATGCTGACGGAGATGGCGCTGTTCAGCATCGATGCTCTGGGGGGACGAACATGCTCGTAATACTCCCGTTCGCCTTCACTCGTTTCACTGGCGCCATAAAATTCGCGCTCTTCGCCGACCTGGCCGTCGGAATAGTGATGATGGCTCATGGTGCCCACTCCCTCAAAAATGCATGTCAAAAAAAGGGACTGGTATCCGTCACGCCGCCTTCGTCGGCATGAATCAACATTTCCCACCCCCGGCAAAAATAGGCCCGCGGCACGATACTAAGCGTCCCTTGTTTCTTGCTATGTGTGTTGTTCAGCTTCCACGTTGAAGGTGCGATTTCAAAACGCACTGTTCAAAAAAAGTCGCTAATTCCCGAGTTGCGCCATTATTCGGAACCATTGTTGCGCGAAAGCCCATTCATGCGATGAAAAACATCGCGGGTGCATGATTGCGGCTGGAAATCGAACCTTCACCTTGCTATTTAAGGATAAGATTTGAAGCTGCGGACCTTGAACCCGCATGTGAAAGGACGAGACATGAGCGGCATTAACGAATTCATCGACAACGAAGTGAAGAGCAACGACGTCGTTCTCTTCATGAAGGGTACTCCGCAGTTCCCGCAGTGTGGTTTCTCGGGCCAGGTGGTCCAGATCCTCGACTATATCGGTGTCGACTATAAGGGCATCAATGTTCTGGCCGATTCGGAAATTCGCCAGGGCATCAAGGACTATTCCAATTGGCCCACCATCCCGCAGCTCTACGTGAAGGGCGAATTCATCGGCGGTTGTGACATCGTGCGCGAAATGTTCCAGGCGGGCGAGCTGCAGCAGCATCTTCAGGAAAACGGCATCAGCGTGCGCGGCGCCGCCTGACCGGTCACCGGGCACTTTCGTCCGGTTTCCATAGTCCAATTCAGTTGATAAGGCGCTGCCGCCGGGCGGCGCCTTGATATGTTTATGGGAATAAAACCGTGACGACTACATCCCAGGCTACGGCCCAGGGGCAATTGCCCATGGGTAAACGCGAGTTCATTGTGCTCGCGGCCTTCCTGATGGCGGTCAATTCGCTGGCCATCGACATCATGATCCCCGCCCTGCAGCAAATCGGCTCCAGTCTCGGCGTGGAAAACGAAAACCACCGGCAGTATGTCGTAACCGCCTATCTGATCGGTTTCGGCTCTGCGCAGCTTTTCTACGGCCCGCTATCTGACCGCTTCGGCCGCCGCGTGCCGCTGCTGATCGGCCTTGCCGTCTACATCATCTCCGCCTTCGGCATTGCGCTGATCCCGTCCTTTGCAGGCCTGCTTGCCTTGCGCTTCATCCAGGGCCTGGGCTCGGCTGCAACGCGCGTCATCACCATCTCGATCGTCCGTGACGTTTTCGGCGGCCGTCAGATGGCCGAGGTCATGTCGCTGATCATGATGGTCTTCATGATCGTACCGGTCATCGCGCCGGGAAGCGGGCAGGTCATCATGCTGATGAGCACCTGGCACATGATCTTCGTCTTCATAGGCACTATGGCGACGCTTGTCGGCATCTGGATGTATTTCCGACTGCCGGAAACGCTCAAGCCGGAGAATGTCCGCCCGCTTACCGTAAAATCGGTCATTTCCGGCTTCGGCATGGTTCTGACGAACCGCGTCGCCCTGTGCTACACGATCGCCAACACCTTCTTGTTCGGGGCGCTGTTCGGCTTCATCAATTCGGCGCAGCAGGTCTATAACGACATTTACGGGCTTGGCGTCTACACACCCCTTGCCTTCGGCGGCGTCGCGCTGTTCATGGCGCTGTCCTCCTTCATAAATTCGCAACTCGTCGGGCGCTTCGGCATGCGGCGGCTGTCGCATGCCGCTCTCATCGGCTTCGCAACCATCACCTTCCTTTGGCTAATGGTGCAGATCTATGGCCCGGCGCCGATGCCCTTCCCGCTGTTCATGATCCTCTTCGCGCTGGCCATGTTCCAGTTCGGATGGATCGGCTCGAACTTCAACTCGCTCGCCATGGAGCCATTAGGCCATGTCGCCGGCACCGCTTCTTCGGTGCTTGGTTTCATGAGCACGGTCGGCGGCGCCTCGATCGGCGCGGCGATCGGTCAGCTCTACGACGGGACGGCAACGCCGATGATCATCGGCTATTTCACGGTCTCGCTAGTCGGCATCGGCTTCGTGCTCATCGCCGAGAAGGGGCGCCTCTTTAGGCCGCAGAATGCGCCCCCGCCCTCCGACCAGTCCCTCGCCCTTCACTGACAGGCATTTTGACATGAACCCGACCCAAACAAAGCCCGCGGAGCAATCCGGCTCCGCCCGCATCGGCCTCGGCATCGTCGAATTCATCATCATCATTGCGCTGATGACGGCGAGCATCTCGATGGGCATAGACAGCATGTTGCCGGCCCTGCCGAATATCGGCCAGTCGCTGGCGGTCGCCAATCCCAATGACACGCAATTGGTCATCGGTGTCTATTTCCTCGGCTTCGGTATCTGCCAGCTATTTTTCGGCAGCCTGTCCGATGCCTATGGCCGGCGGAATATCCTCCTCGGCGGCCTCATCTTCTATACCGTAACGCTGTTTGCTGCCGCTTGGAGCGGCAGCCTTACGACGTTGCTCGTGTTGCGCTTCATCCAGGGCGTCGGGGCTGCCGCCGTTCGGATCACCACCTTGGCGATCGTCCGCGATTGCTTCGGCGGCCGCGAAATGGCGCGAGTCATGTCCTATGTCACCATCGTTTTCATGATCATGCCGATGGTCGCCCCTTCCGTCGGTCAGTTGATCGTTGCCCATTCGAACTGGCAATGGATCTTCATTGCGCTGGGTATCGCAAGCGCCGCTCTCTTCCTTATCGCGTTCTTTCGCATGAAGGAAACCTTGCCTGACAATGAGCGCCTGCCGCTCTCCATCAGTTCGGTGATGTCCGGCTTCAAAACAGTCCTGACCAACCGCGTCACCTGCGGCTACATGCTCGGTTTGACGCTCTTTACCGGCGTCATCTGCGCCTATGTGGTCTCGGTTCAGCAGGTCTTCGGCGAAGTCTATGGTCTCGGCGATTGGTTTCCGATCGCTTTTGCAGCAACGGCGGGAGGCACTGCGGTTGCTCAGTTTGCCAACGGCTATTTCGTTCGCAGCTACGGTATGCGGCGCATCTCCCATGTCGCGATGATCATCTTCACCGTTCTCGGCGCCTTCGGTTATGTCGCTGGCACGGCGGGGCTGCCGAGCTTCCTGTTCACCTATATTCTGATCTCGGTGATGTTGATGATGTTTGCGGTCATCACCACCAATTTCATGGCCATCAGTCTGGAGCCGATGGGTCATCTGGCGGGCACGGCTGCAGCAATTACCAGCTCCGTTTCCACCACCGGCGGCGTATTGCTCGGCGGCATCGTCGGTCAGATGTTCGATGGAACCGTCCAGCCGCTGATTGCCGGCCTCACGATTTTCGGGGCCTTGACGATTGTTGCCACGCTATGGGCGGAAAAGGGCAAGCTCTTTACTCATCCGGGCGACAGCCCGCAGCTTGAGCCTGGCATGGGGCATGTTTGAGCAACAGTCTCTCAACGCGGCGTCAGATGTCGCCGCGTTGGCGCTTAACCCAGCGAATGCCGGCAAGAACCGCTAGACCCAATAGCGGCCAGATCACCCAGGGTGTGCCGTGCCATGATAGAAAGTTGACACCGACGAGGCCGGCGCCGACCACCGCGAAAGTGGCAAGGCGGCGATCAAACTGCGTATTCGTCCGCGCCCAGCGAAGCCCGGCGGCCATCGTTATGCCAAGCACTGGCCACGCCGCCCAAAACTCGCCGTGCCATGTGAGAATATTGAGCGCCACCAGACCCGCAGCGATCACCGCAAGCACGCCGTAACTGCGCTCACCTCGCACAGCGGCTTCCACGATGGTCGTGGGCGTACTGGGAGCTTGTTCTCGGACGCTGCGAGGATGTGTCGGTGATGAATCCGTTTGAGATGCGCCAATCCGCACCGCATAGCTCGGTACGCCGCCGTCGATGTTCTTGACCTCCAGTTGGCCGAGAAAATCGAAGCCTACTGCCACCTTGTTACGGACCTGGTCGTAGACCGTATTCGAAATGACAATGCCGCCGGCGACTGCACATGCCTGAAGGCGGGCGGCGATGTTGACACCATCGCCATAGATGTCGTTGCCTTCGGCGATGACGTCGCCAAGGTTGAGACCGATGCGGAAGAGCATCTGCGTATCGGAGTCGCTGCTGGCATTATAGCCGGCAAGTTCGTTTTGTACGTCGATTGCCGCGCGCAAGGCCTCGACAACGCTGGGGAATTCGGCAAATACCCCGTCACCCCAGGTGTTGATCACCCGGCCGCCGTGCGCTTCGATCAGTCGCGCCATGGCGTCGCGATAGCGTTTCAGCGTCGCGAGCGTGCCTTCCTCGTCGTTCCGCATCAAGCGCGTATAGTCTTGAACGTCGGCGGAGAAGATGGTGGTCAGCTTGCGGCTCGTTTCGGTCATCTAGCTTGTCCCAGCCGGAGATCCCGCCAAACGGCGGTTGCATAGCGTGAGTGAACATAATGTTCCGCTGACGACTTTCCAAGTGGGAACACCGCTATCTCAAACGGTGAAAACCTCTCGCCTCAACACGTCCCATGATGCCCTGTCCGGTGCAATCAACAGGCCGCCCTCGACATGATGCGGCAGATAGGGCGAGCCATCGAGGCGCCTGGGGTATGCGCCCGCCTCCTCCGAGATCAGGGTGCCAGCCAAATGATCCCAAGGCATCAGCTTGTTATACATGAGATAATGGACGTGCCCGCCGGCAAAGGTGCGGTATTCATGGGCC
Organism: Martinezella paranaensis; assembly: GCF_014200235.1. Lineage (NCBI taxonomy): Bacteria > Pseudomonadati > Pseudomonadota > Alphaproteobacteria > Hyphomicrobiales > Rhizobiaceae > Martinezella > Martinezella paranaensis. Next base: position 63,753 of record NZ_JACHBI010000020.1, read on the forward strand.
GCGCAGCGGTAGTTGGTGAGAAAGCGAACCTTGGCGAGATTGCCCATGATCTCCGCACGCTTGCCCTTCGGCAGGTAACCGGTGGAGGCCATGCCGACCATGTCTTCCAGTGCAACCGGCGTTGCCACGGAGAGGCGCTGCGCCTCGCCATCCGGCCGTCGGAGCCAGGCCCCGCTGCCCTTTTCCGCCAGCACCCAATCGTCACCCATTGGGTCGAAGATGATGCCGGCCACTGTCTCACCCTTGGAGATCACCGAAGCCATGACGCCGAATGCGGGGATGCCGGAGGCGAAATTGAAGGTGCCGTCGACGGGATCGACGATGATGGCCAGCTCCGCCCCGGATATCTTATCGATCAGCGCGGGGTCTGCGGCAACCGACTCTTCGCCGATGAAAAGCGCGCCCGGCCAAAGCTGTTTGGCCTCCGCCTTGATCATCCGCTCGGCCTGCTCATCCGCTTCGGTCACGAGATCGGTCGCCTCGCTCTTGGCGCGGACATCGTCACTGCCGAGTCTGCGAAAACGTGGCAGAATTTCCGCCTGCGCTGCACGGCGCAAAAGCTCGGCCAGGGTCGTAATGTCAACGGGCGATGTCATGATGCAATCCTTTCCAATCAGCCAATGATCTCGCGGCGGATCATCCGCCAGCTTTCCTCATCAGGTGCCAAAATAATGCCGCCCGTCGTTTCAGCGGGAAGATAAGGCGTGCCGTCGAATTTTGCGGCAAAGCCGCCAGCCTCCTGATGAATGAGCACGCCAGCGAGATGATCCCAGGGCATCAGCCTCGCGTGACCAATGAAGTGGATCCTGCCCGACGCAATCAACCAATATTCATAGGCCGAACAATTCAGCGAAAAAGGCATGCGTATCTTCGCCATATTGGTGCTGATGCGCGAACGATCCGGCTCGTCCAAATAGAGCCAGGATATCAAGCCCGCCATCTGGCTCAACGGTACGACCGGAGCAACCGCGAGCCGGCTCACCTGCCCTCCCCGTCGCCGCAAATAGGCGCCGGCACCACGTATGGCGGTGACCGTATCCCCAAGCACGGAATCATGGATGATACCGGCAATCGTCTCGCCCTTGGCGACAACGGCGAGGATCGTTCCGAAAAGAGGCGAACCGGATGCAAAATTGAAGGTTCCGTCTACGGGATCGATGACAAAGGCGAGTTCCGCATCCGCCAACGCCGGCACGACCGACTTGTCGGCCTCGTAGGCTTCCTCCCCCACGATGAGTGCGTCGGGAAAGCGCGCTTTCAGCGCCGCTGTGATATGTTTTTCCGCCAACAGATCAGCTTGCGTCACCACATCGATGGCCGAGGTTTTTTCGGAAATACCACCAACGCCCAGATTGCGGAAGCGCGGCAGGATTTCCTGCGCCGCAGCCTCTGCTACTGTTGCCATCAGATATTCGAAGTCTAAATCGGAGAGCGTCATCGGTGGCCTTTGTCTGAAGAGGGAGCCCCTCTTATGCCCGATTCGATGACGCCGATGTGGCAAAAGCTCAGCTTTTAGCGACTGCCTAAGCCCGCGCCTGCCGTGCTGCGTCTATATAAAGATCCAAGGTCTGACCCAGCCGCCGATACATCATGTTATCAAAGGCTTCGTGTCCACCGCCACGTTGCTCCTCTTCCAGAGCGGCAATGTAGGCAGGGCGATCTTCGGGTCGGATGGCTATAGGCGGAAATCCGGCTCTAAGCAGCACCAAATTCATCAGCAGCCGGGCGGTACGCCCGTTGCCGTCGTTAAAAGGATGGATGCGGACCAATTGCCGATGTGCTCTGAACGCTGTTTCCGGCGAATTCTCCGCATGTCCGAGCCAGCGGCAGAAATCACCCATCAATGCCACAACTTCGGTCGGTGACGGAAAATGATGCGCACCAGCATCCGTGTTGACGTAACGGGCACGATCCGCATAGCGGCCGGCGATCTCGGGCTTTGATTGGGCGACCACCAAATGGTGGAGATTGCGTATGTCCGCCTCCGTGATCGGTCCGCTGCCGTCGGCGGAAATCTCGACCACCCAATCCAATGCCCGCGCGTGGTCGATGGCCTCCAGATGGTCCTTGAGCGGCTTTCCGCCGACGGTGATGCCCTTTTCAATGACCAGAGCCGTCTCGCCCGCAGTCAGGGTGTTTCCTTCGATCGCGTTCGATGTGTACGTAATGTCGATCCGCTGCGCATGTTCCAGACCGTCCAACCCGCCCACGACCATGTTTCGCTTGAGTTGATCAAGCTCATGCTTTTTGGCGAGAAGTTGCTCCGCGTCTTGGGACGGCGTCATGACGGACTGCTTTCGAATTTCGACGATCCGATTGTAGGTTAGACGGAAAAAGCGCCGAGAACCATCGCCTTATCTATTCCGGCTTCGCAGTCATCAGCGCAGCAAAATCAAACAGCTTGGGGTCCAGCAGATGCGACGGGTTCACATGCGCCAGCGCCCGCAGCATCGTATCCTTGCGGCCGGGCATGCTACGTTCGATATCGGCCAGCATGTCCTTCATCGCATTGCGCTGCAGACCGTCCTGCGAACCGCAGAGATCGCAGGGGATGATCGGAAACTGCATGGCGGCGGCAAACTTGGCGAGATCGTCTTCGGCGGCATAGGCGAGCGGACGCAGCACCATCAGGTCGCCCTCGTCGTTCAAGAGCTTCGCCGGCATCGAGGCCAGCCGACCGCCGTGGAAGAAATTCATGAAGAAGGTTTCGAGGATATCCTCACGATGATGACCGAGCACCAGGGCGTCACAGCCCTCTTCACGGGCGATGCGATAAAGATTGCCGCGGCGCAGGCGCGAACAGAGTGAGCAATAGGTGGCGCCCTCCGGCACCTTTTCCTTCACGATCGAATAGGTGTCGCGATATTCGATCCGGTGTTCGACACCGATCTTCGTCAGATACTCCGGCAGTATATGCTTCGGGAAATTCGGCTGCCCCTGATCGAGATTGCAGGCGATCAACTCGACCGGCAGCAGGCCGCGCCATTTGAGATCGAGCAGGATAGACAGCAACCCATAGGAATCCTTACCGCCGGACAGACCGACGAGCCAACGCTTCTGGCCCTTCAGCATCTGGAAATCTTCGAGCGCCTGACGCACCTGACGCAGCAGGCGCTTGCGCAGCTTATTGAAGGAGACCGACCGCGGCGCGTCGGCAAACAGCGGATGGACGGCACCATGGCCATCCTCGGCTTCGATATCGAGCTCGTCCGCTACCGTCGTTGCGATATTCATCTTGTCATACCTCGGGCTTCGCCACGCTGATACCAGAAAGCAAGGCGGGAAGACACCATATCAATCACCGAAGACCGACCATCCGGTACGTGCGGCGAGCATTTCCAGCGCCACCGCACCAAGCTGCGAATTGCCGACCTTGTTCAGCCCCGGCGACCAGACCGCGATCGAACCGATACCCGGCGCCACCGCGAGAATGCCGCCACCGACGCCGCTCTTGCCGGGCAAGCCGACATGATAGGCGAAATCGCCGGAGCCGTCATAATGGCCGCATGTCAGCATCAGCGCATTGATGCGTCGCGCCCTCTTCGGCGATACGACGGAATGGCCGGTGATCGGATTGGTGCCGCGAGCCGCGAGATAAAGGCCCGCCTTGGCCAGTTGCTCGCAACTCATCGACAGAGCGCATTGATGGAAATAGACGCCGAGTACGTGCTCCACAGGATGATCGAGATTGCCATAGGCGCGCATGAAATTGGCGAGCGCGACGTTACGGTAACCGGTCTGCGTCTCCGAGCGCGCCACCTTATCGTCAATGGTGATCGACTCGTCGTCGGCGACGTAGCGCACGAAGCGCAACAACTCACCGATCGCCTCCCGTGGCGCATGGCCGGAGAGCACGATATCGCTGACGGCGATCGCACCGGCATTGATGAAGGGATTGCGCGGAATTCCCTCCTCCCGCTCAAGCTGGACGATAGAATTGAAGGCCGTACCGGAAGGTTCGCGCCCGACGCGCTTCCATAGGCTTTCACCCACCTTGCCAAGCGCCAAGGTCAGCATGAAGACCTTGGAAATGCTCTGAATGGAAAAGGGAATATCGGCGTCGCCGATGCTGCGGACATTGCCGTCCACCGTCGCGATCGCCATTCCGAACTGGTTCGGATCGACCTTGGCGAGCTCCGGAATATAGTCGGCGACCTTGCCTTCGCCGAGGCGCGGCAAAAGCTCCGCATGGATGCTGTCGAGAATTGCCTGCAAATCGCTCATCGGCCGCTCCAAAGACAAAAAAGCCGCTCGAAAAGAGCGGCTTTTGCATTCGTAAGAAGATATCCGCCTATTAACGCGAATAGAATTCGACGACCAGATGCGGTTCCATGACGACCGGATACGGTACATCGCCGAGGGCCGGAACGCGAGCGAAGGTCGCAACCATCTTATTGTGGTCGGCTTCGACGTAGTCCGGAACGTCACGCTCAGCGAGGCTAACAGCTTCCAGAACGGTCACGAGCTGCTTCGACTTTTCGCGAACTTCGATAACGTCGCCGGCCTTGCAGCGGTAAGAACCGATGTTGACGCGAACGCCGTTCACCGTGACGTGGCCATGGTTGACGAACTGACGGGCAGCGAAAACGGTCGGAACGAACTTGGCGCGGTAGACGATCGCGTCGAGGCGCGATTCGAGCAGGCCGATCAGGTTTTCCGAAGTGTCGCCCTTGCGGCGGTTAGCTTCATCGAAGATGGCACGGAACTGCTTTTCACGCAGGTCGCCGTAGTAGCCCTTCAGCTTCTGCTTTGCGCGGAGCTGCACGCCGAAGTCGGAGAGCTTGCCCTTGCGGCGCTGGCCGTGCTGGCCCGGGCCGTATTCGCGGCGGTTGACCGGAGACTTCGGACGGCCCCAGATGTTTTCGCCCATACGGCGGTCAATTTTGTATTTGGACGATTCGCGCTTGCTCATCGCATTTCCTTTCAAAGTGTTGTAGCGGCCCGTTGCCGAACCGCGAAGGAAACACGCCCTCCTCTGAACCCCTTTTGCGAGCTCTGACAGGTTTCTCACGTTAGCGAACGGACGAAACCACGGGACATGTCAAATGAAACACCGGACATTTCTGCCCGGCGTTGGCGCGGTCTCTAAGGGGTCGTCATGAAAATGTCAACAGCGCCAAACGCGCTTTGCGGAGAATACGACAGTTATTCCGCCGCCGCCTGCTCCCCGCCATGGACGTCGGGCGCATTGGCGTCACCCGGCGTAGTCTGGCAGCCGATGTCCGGGAATGCGACGATGCGCTTGCCGGAAAAATCCGTGTGGACGACGACGCTGCCCTGTTCTTCGAAATAGCTGAGCAGGCGCCGGGCGCGACGGGCCGAGTGGGTGCCGTAGGCACGGGCTATGCGGGCGTCGGAGGGGCATGGCTCGCCACAAACGGCCGCCTTGGCAAGCAGCAGGAAGACGCCCTGGAGATCGTCGGTGACACCGGAGGAGAGCGACAGAGCTGTCGCCCAGGCGTCAGTCGCCATCGTCGCCTCATCGGCACCAGAGCGTACGATGGCAACGCGGCGGCGAAACTCCGGCAGCGATATCGGCACACCCGGCACGCGACGCATACGCAGCCGGACAAGGAATTCCTGATAGAGCACTGAATCGGTGCGGAAGGCCGAGGCTGGATCATCGAGGATTTCGGAGAGTACGGCACTCACCCTCGCCTCGCGGTCCTCAGCCGACAATTCCGGCTGGCTCACCTTCGGTTCAGCCGGCGCAGCACTGGCAGCAGGCGCTGAGCGCGAGAGCTCCGCCAGAATATCCGTCGTCGGACGCGGTGCCGGCGTGGCGCGGCGAATGGCCGGCCGTGAGAATTCCTCCGGATCCGGCGTGAAGATCAAATCCTCCACATCCTGCGGCGCGTCCGGCAACGGCATCAGCTTGGGGCTAGAGGAGCGCGCCGAGGTTTCGACCGTGCCGATGGTGATTGGCAGCGGCCGACGCGACAGCGCCGGACCGAGCGCTACGAAATTGCCCCGCTTCAGGTCGCGGAACATTTCCGCCTGTCGTCGGTCCATGCCGAGCAGGTCGGCCGCACGGGCCATGTCGATATCCAGAAAGGTGCGGCCCATCAGGAAATTCGAGGCCTCGGCCGCAACGTTCTTGGCAAGCTTGGCGAGGCGTTGTGTGGCGATGACGCCGGCCAGTCCGCGCTTGCGGCCGCGGCACATCAGGTTGGTCATGGCGCCCAGCGACATCTTGCGCGCATCTTCCGAGACGTCGCCGCCGACCGAGGGGGCAAACATCTGCGCCTCGTCGACGACGACGAGCACTGGATACCAATATTCGCGATCGGCATCGAACATGCCGTTCAAGAAGGCGGCGGCGGCACGCATCTGTTGCTCGATGTCGAGCCCTTCCAGCGTCAGAACGCAGGAGACGCGATGCTGGCGGATGCGGTTGGCGATCCCGGCAAGTTCAGCCTCGGTGCGCTCGCCATCCACCACCAGATGGCCGAACTTGTCAGCCAGCGTGACGAAATCCCCCTCGGGATCGATGATGACCTGCTGCACCCATTGCGCCGATTGCTCCAGCAGACGCCGCAACAGATGCGATTTTCCGGAACCGGAATTGCCCTGCACGAGGAGACGCGTTGCCAGCAGTTCCTCGATATCGAGTTGGGCGCTGGTCCCGCCGGACGCCGTTCCCATGTCGATGCCGACCTGCAATGCACTACCCCTTTGACAAGACTCAGATGTGAAGGCGCCCATCTTTCAGAAACGGGGCACCTCCGTCTATCAAAGATTTCCAGGCTTCGCGCCCGTGGATTGAAAAAACCCACAGGCGATTGCTGATATCAGCGGAACCGAATATTGGCCCGCGACAGCTCGCTGACCGAGGTGCATCCCATCAGCTTCATGTCGCGCTCGATCTCGGTGCGCAAATGCCGTAGCGCGCGCTCCACACCCGCCTGACCGGCAGCGGCCAGCGGATAGAGATAGAAGCGGCCGATACCGACAGCCTTTGCGCCGAGCGACAGGGCCTTCAGGACATGCGTGCCGCGTTGGATGCCGCCATCCATCATCACATCGATGCGGTCACCGACGGCATCGGCGATCTCCGCTAGTTGGTCGAAGGCGGAGCGCGAGCCGTCCAATTGCCGGCCGCCATGGTTCGAAAGCACGATGCCCGTGCATCCGATATCGACCGCACGCTTGGCGTCCTCCACCGACATGATGCCCTTCAGGCAGAACTGCCCGTTCCAGTGCTTCACCATTTCGGCGACATCGTTCCAGTTCATCGACGGATCAAGCATCTCGGTGAAATACTTGCCGATCGACATGGCGCCGCCGCTCATGTCCACATGCTCCTCGAGCTGTGGCAGGCGGAATTTCTCGTGCGTGAGATAGTTCAGCGCCCAGGCAGGCTTGATGGCGAACTGGGTGACACCAGCCAGATTGAGCTTGAACGGAATGGAGAATCCGGTGCGAAGATCACGCTCGCGATTGCCGCCGGTAATGCTGTCGACCGTCAGCATCATTACGTTGACGCCGGCATCCTTCGCGCGCTCCATCATCGCGCGGTTCAGCCCGCGATCCCTGTGGAAATAGAACTGGTAAACCTGGGGCCCCGGATACTTCTTGCGGATTTCTTCGAGGCTGACGGTGCCGAGCGACGAAACGCCGAACATTGTGCCGAGCGAAGAGGCTGCGGCTGCAACCGCATTCTCGCCCTCATGATGGAACAGCCGCTGCAACGCCGTCGGCGAGCAATAGAAGGGGGTAGCGAGCTTTTGTCCCATGACGGTGACAGACATGTCGATCTCGCTGACGCCGCGCAGGACGTTGGGAACGAGATCGCAGCTTTCGAAGCTCGACGTATTTCGCCGCAGCGTCACTTCGTCGTCGGCTGCGCCGTCGATATAGTTGAAGATCGGGCCGGGAAGACGCTTTTTCGCGAGAAGGCGAAAATCATGGAAGTTGTGGCAATCACGCAGACGCATGGCTTGCCTCGACAACGACACTGCAATCATTCTCAAAAGACATCAAATATCGACCTCCCAATAGTCCGCCGCTCAGTCCGATCGTGAATTACATCCGGTGCAAGCGTGCTTCCCACTTGTAAAGCACATCCGGCTCCTTTTCCTCATTGCCTGCCCCGTCAGACTCGTCAACTGCGAAGAAGCCGTGTTTCTCGTAAAAGCGGCGTGAAGGCTCATTTCTCTTGAATGTCCAGAGCGATAGAACTGGATAGGTCGATTTTGCGATATCGAGCAGGCGGCTGCCGATGCCACGTCCCTGCGCCTCGGGCAGAACATAAAGCTGGTCGATCCAATCCTCGAGAAAGGCGATGACGCCGACGAGGCGGCCACCCTCTTCCGCACCCCAGATTTGGCAATCCTTGAAGACCACCGCCCTCCAGAAGCCGACATCCTCTTCCGGCGTGTGAAGTCCGGCAAGCGTCGGCAGCCGCTCGTTGAAGGAAGCGCGGTGGACGGCCGCAGCCGCCGGCATGTCCGCGAGATCGAGTTTACGCAACGAAACCTTGTCAGTCATCATCAAGCCTTGAGCCCAAAACCCTGCATCAGCCGGCGGGTGGGGAAATCCGGCGCACCGGAGGTGAAGACGGCAAAATCGAAATTGTCTGGATGCACGGCATCGGCCACCTGCTGCACCAGGCTGCGGGCACGGCGTGCGATCGCTTCGGCAGGATCGAGCCAATCGACCGGCCAGGGCGCCAGCCGGCGGAAGATATTGGCCATGAAGGGATAGTGCGTACAGGCGAGCACGACGATATCGGTCTTCCGCCCTTCCTTCTCGACGAAACACTGGTCGATTTCGGAGCGAACGGCATCATCCGAGACGGCATCGCCACGAATATAGGCTTCGGCCATGCGCGCCAGATTCTCGGAACCGACCAGACGGACATGGCATTGGGTCGCAAAGGACTGGATGAGATCGCGCGTGTAGGCCCGTTTGACAGTGCCCGGCGTCGCCAATACCGAAACCAGCCCCGAGCGCGTGCGCTCTGCAGCCGGTTTAATCGCCGGCACGGTGCCCACAAAGGTCATCTGCGGAAAGGCGGCGCGCAGATCGGCGCCCGCGAGCGTGAAGGCCGTGTTGCAGGCGATAATGCAGATTTCGGGATCGTGGTCCGTGAGTAGCTTGGCGAAGAGGCTGACGATGCGCTCCCGCAAGGCCTGTTCTTCCCAGCCGCCGTAGGGAAAGCCGGCATCGTCGGCGACATAGATGAAACCACGCTCCGGCATCAGCACACGGGCTTCCCGCAGCACGGTCAGCCCGCCGATGCCCGAATCGAAGATTAGAATGGGTTTCAGCTCATTCGCCGTTGCTGTCATCGCTTGTGGTTTCCTTGGGCGCAGCAGAGGATCGGGGGTGCGAGCCGCTGCCGCGCGGAGATTTGCGCGAGAAGCGGTCGAGGGACGAGATCACACCGCGCAGGACGCTGATTTCCTGTTCCGTAAACGCCCGGCGCGAGAGGACTGCGCGCAGATTGTCGACCATTTTCGGCTTTTTCCCGGCAGGATGGAAATAGTTGCGCGCATCCAATGCTTCTTCGAGTTGATCGAACAGGCCGAAGAGCTGCTCCTTGGTGGAAGGCCGCTGTCCCACCGCCTGGAAGGGCACGGCTCCCAGATCCTCCATGCCGGATTTCATCCACTCATAGGACATCAGCAGCACCGCTTGTGCGATGTTCAGCGAGGCGAAAGCGGGGTTGACGGGAAAGGTCACGATCTCGTCGGCAAGCGCCACTTCTTCGTTGGTCAGCCCCCAGCGCTCGCGGCCGAAGAGAATGCCGGTGCCCTCGCCGGCTGAAAATCTCGCCCGCAGCGTTTCGGCGGCGGCGACCGGAGAGCGCACGGGCTTATAGCCATCGCGTTCACGCGCGGTCGTGGCGTAGACGAAATTGAGATCGGCGATCGCCTGCTCCAGCGTGTCGTAGACTTTGGTCGCCTCGATGATGTGATCGGCCTTGGAGGCGGTCGCCTGCGCCCTCTCATTCGGCCAGCCGTCGCGCGGATTGACGAGGCGCAATTCCGCCAGGCCGAAATTTGCCATGGCGCGGGCCACCATGCCGATATTCTCGCCCATCTGCGGCTCGACCAGAATAATGGCCGGCCCTTCGGCTAGAAGTTGACGCTCGCTATTGGTACCTGCCATGAACTCAAATCCCCAGGCGGTAAGCATACCGCTCAAACAAGGGCCGGAATAGCGGCGCGAGCCTCAATCGGCAAGGGAGAAGTCGGTTATCGGCACCGATTGGGCCGTGGCTGTAGTCGGCAATGCCGCTATCGTCCGGCGAGATAAGGCCCCGCCGGCGATAAGCTGATCATTGCGGCTGGTCCTGCTGTGGCGTCTGATCCGTCGGCTGCTGTTGCTGCTGCTTGACGATGTCCTGCATGACCGACTTCAGCGAATTGGTTTGGCCGGCATCATCGACCGTGATGATGTCATCGATGACGGGCTTTCCAGCCTCCTTAATGACTTCGAAGCGCACGGTGGTCGTTTTCTGGTAGTCAGCTTCGGTGCCCATACAGACGGATTTCTTGAAGGTGGCGATCACCTCCGTCGTGTCGCCTTTCGGCGGTTGCGGGGCAATGTTCAGCTCCTGCAATGGGCATGCATCCTGTCCGCCGACGATGACATCATAATCGAAGGGCGAAATACCGTCTTCATCGGCAGCGGGGAACTGTGCCGCCGCCTGGTATTTCGCAATGAAATCCTTGCTATAGAGATCCTTCAGCTTGCTCTCGTCGAAAATATCCTGCCAGTCGCTGTCACCACCTGCCCAATTGGACACGGTCGCATCCATCACCGTCTTGACCGGCGTCATCGCGTCGGCTGCCGCGGCCGAATTGGCGCCTAGCGAGAGCGGAAGGAAGACGGCGAGAAGCGCGGCAGCGGCAATTTTTTGCATGATAAAAATCCGTGATGATCGGCGAAGCGTTCGCGCGACATTAGTCGCATCCAGCACTTTGGCAATGGCCCGGACCTGAAAAGCATGCATCGCGATGAAGTGGGCGTGATCGGCAAAAACGCCGTTTCAGCGCCTCTATCGGCTTTGCGTTCCGGACTTGCGGTGCTATAGCCCTCGGGACTTCATATCACTCACTGGGACATCCGGTCCCCATCAGCTTAAACGAGGCAGAAGCATGAAGAAGATCAAGGTCGCAAACCCAGTTGCCGATCTCGATGGCGACGAAATGACTCGCATCATCTGGCAGCTTATCAAAGAAAAACTGATCTTCCCCTACCTCGATATCGATATCGACTATTATGACCTCTCGGTCGAAAACCGCGACGCCACCAACGACCAGGTGACCGTCGACGCCGCCAACGCCATCAAGAAGTACGGCGTCGGCATCAAGTGCGCCACGATCACGCCGGATGAAGCCCGCGTGAAGGAATTCAACCTCAAGGAAATGTGGAAGAGCCCGAACGGCACGATCCGCAACATCCTCGGCGGCGTCATCTTCCGTGAGCCGATCATCTGCAAGAACGTTCCGCGCCTGGTTCCGGGCTGGACGCAGCCGATCGTCGTCGGCCGTCACGCTTTCGGTGACCAGTATCGCGCCACCGACTTCAAATTCCCCGGCAAGGGCAAGCTGACCATCAAGTTCGTCGGCGAAGACGGCTCGGTCATCGAGAAGGAAGTCTTCAACGCTCCGGGCGCCGGCGTTGCCATGGCCATGTACAACCTCGACGAATCGATCCGCGAATTCGCCCGCGCCTCGATGATGTACGGCCTGATGCGCAAATGGCCGGTCTACCTGTCGACCAAGAACACCATCCTCAAGGCCTATGACGGCCGCTTCAAGGATATCTTCGAAGAAGTCTACCAGAACGAGTTCAAGGCTCAGTTCGACGAAGCCGGCATCACCTACGAGCATCGCCTGATCGACGACATGGTTGCCTCCGCCTTGAAGTGGTCCGGCGGCTACGTCTGGGCCTGCAAGAACTACGACGGCGACGTCCAGTCCGACACGGTTGCCCAGGGCTTCGGCTCGCTCGGCCTGATGACCTCGGTTCTCCTGACGCCGGACGGCAAGACGGTCGAAGCCGAAGCCGCACACGGCACGGTGACCCGTCACTACCGCCAGCACCAGAAGGGCCAGGAAACCTCGACGAACTCGATCGCCTCGATCTTCGCCTGGACCCGCGGTCTCGCGCATCGCGCCAAGCTCGACGACAATGCCGAACTCGCCAAGTTCGCTTCGACGCTCGAAAAGGTCTGCGTCGATACCGTCGAAGCCGGCTACATGACCAAGGACCTGGCGCTGCTGATCGGCCCCGACCAGCCGTGGCTTTCCACCACCGCTTTCCTCGACAAGATCGACGAAAACCTCAAGAAGGCCATGGCCGCTTAAGCCTCGGCACCATCAAGCTTCCAGGAAACCCGGCCTCAGCGCCGGGTTTTCTTTTGCCGGAAAATCTTGCCGTCAAGCTTGGCTGGTGGCAAAAATATCGCAAGATTGATGAGGAGGAGCATATGACCGAGGAACTCGTTTTCTACACCAACCCGATGTCGCGCGGGCGCATCGCCCGCTGGATGCTGGAAGAGATCGGCCAGCCCTACCGCACCGAATATCTCGACTTCGGTACGACGATGAAGGCGCCAGGCTATCTCTCGGTCAATCCCATGGGCAAGGTGCCGGCCGTCAAGCATGGCGACATCATCGTCACCGAATGCGCCGCCATCTGCGCGTACCTGGCCGAGACCTTTCCGCAGGTCGGTCTTGCGCCGACGGCAGCCGAACGCGGCCGCTATTTCCGCTGGATGTTCTTTGCCGCCGGCCCAATGGAGATGGCGGTGACCAACCGCGCGCTGGGATTCGAAATCCCTCCGGAACGCCTGCGCATGGCCGGCTGCGGCAGTCTGGCCCATGTCTTCGACACTCTGGAACAGGCCGTCAGCGTCTCGCCGTTCATCGCCGGCGACCGTTTCACGGCCGCCGACGTCTATGTCGGTTCGCATGTCGGCTGGGGCCTGAATTTCGGCACCATAGAGAAGCGTCAGGCTTTCATCGATTATTGGGGCCGCGTCAGCGACCGCGACGCCTACCGCCGCGGCAACGAACTGGACAACGCCGCGATGCCAAAGCAACCGAACCCCTGATAAGACAATCAGTTATAGCTAAAATATCAAGTGAGATATCATGCTGCTATTGCAGCGGCATGTGAATTTCCGTCAGCAATTCCGTCGGCGGCACGTCGCGAGGATTGTTGAGATATTCCTCGAACATCACGGCATCGCGCAGTTGCCGGCCGGAAGCAGGCAGCCATTCCGCATAGAGCCATTGATAGGCCTTGTACATATCGGAATATGGCCCCTTGTGCCGTAGCACAGCATATTCGCCGCCATCGATTGTTCGCCGCTCCAGCGGCGCATCGGCGGCAACCTCGTCGACCGCGTTGACGCAGGCATAGGAGCGCAGCTTGTCTACATCCACAACATCGGGATCGTCCAGATAGACACCGATCATGCGCATATCCGGCTTGCCAAGGCCGCGGGCATAGATGGTGCCGAAGAGTGTTTCGAAAGCCTGACCGATCTGCATATAGGAGCCGCGATGGGCGACACCGATCAGTGACATCGGAGAAATGGCGCGAAGCGTAACATCGAACATAACCGTGATCCTTCCTTGGGTACTGGGTTCGAAGATCGTGTGGCTTCCCTCATTCCGATATCGCGCCGGCGGCATGCCGTAGACGGATTTGAAGATGCGGTTGAACGATTGGAGGTTGGGATAGCCCGACCGCTTTGCAATGTCGTTGACGGATAGACAGGTGTTGACGAGATCGCCGGCGGCACGATGCAGCCGCAGCCGCTTGACGGTGGCAGCCGCCGTCTCGCCATAGATCGCCCGATAGATCCTGTGCCAATGATAGCTGGACATGCAGGCGATCTCGGCAAGCTTTTCCATATCGAGCTCCTCATCCAGATGCTCATGGATATAGGCCGAAACCCGCCTCAGACGGGTTTCATAAAGCGCCCATGCCGTTTCGCCGTTCATGTCAAACCTCTTGCAAATCGATCGGCCTCAAGGAACCATATCTCGATTTGACAAATCCTGCTGACTTCCGTGCACAAACGAAAACGGCGGGAGCTATCAGCCCCCGCCGGTTGTAAATATGCATATGAAAACTGGCTATTAGCCGGCGAGCGCTGCAGCAACCGCCTCAACTGCATCATCGGCCTTGGCGCCGTCCGGACCGCCGGCCTGGGCCATGTCGGGACGTCCGCCCCCACCCTTGCCGCCGAGAGCGGCCGAGGCGATGCGCACGAGATCGACGGCGCTGAAGCGACCGGTTAAGTCTTCAGTCACCGCGACGACAGCGCTGGCCTTGCCGTCTTCGGAGACGCCAATTAGAGTCACGACGCCGGAGCCGAGGCTGGTCTTGCCCTCATCGGCAAGCCCCTTGAGATCCTTCGGATCGACGCCGGAAATGGCCTTGCCAAGGAACTTGACGCCGCCGATTTCCCGCACGGCATCCGCCGCGCCGTTCTGACCGCCGCCCATGGCGAGCTTGCGCTTGGCGTCAGCCAGTTCGCGCTCCAGCTTTCGACGCTCATCCATCAGCGCCTCGACGCGCGACACGACATCGGCAGGCTGCACCTTCAATGTCGAGGCAAGTGTCTTCACGCGCTCATCCTGCTCGGCAAGATAATCGCGCGCAGACTCACCCGTCACCGCTTCGATGCGGCGAACGCCGGCGCCGACGGCACTTTCGCCGAGGACGCGGATAAGACCGATCTGGCCGGTGCCTGAGACATGTGTGCCGCCGCACAGTTCAACGGAATAGGGCTTGCCGGATTTAGCGCCGCGCACGCCCTGCCCCATGGAGACCACGCGCACTTCATCGCCGTACTTTTCGCCAAACAGCGCCATTGCGCCTTCGGCGATGGCGTCGTCGACGCTCATCAGGCGGGTTGTAACCGGCGAATTCTGCAGCACGATTTCATTCGCCATATCCTCGACGATTTTCAGCTCTTCGGCCGACATCGGCTTCGGATGCGAAACATCGAAGCGCAGGCGCTCAGGCGCGACCAGAGAGCCTTTCTGCGCCACATGGGTGCCAAGCACCTCGCGCAACGCTTCATGCAACAGGTGGGTCGCCGAGTGGTTGGCGCGCAGGCGCGAGCGCCTGTTGTGATCGACCGTCAGGACAACAGCGTCGCCGACCTTGATCTTGCCTTCCGACACTTCCGAGCTGTGAACGAAAAGGCCCTCGCCCTTCTTCTGGGTATCGCTGACCGAAAGCTTGCCGTGGTCGCTGGAGACCACGCCGGTGTCGCCCATCTGACCGCCGGATTCGCCATAGAAAGGCGTCTGGTTGACGATGATCTGCACCTTGTCGCCGGCCGAGGCGCTGTCGACGGCAACACCATCCTTGACGATCGCCTGGATCACGCCTTCAGCCGCTTCGGTGTCGTAGCCGAGGAATTCGGTCGCGCCGAACTTCTCCTTGAGCTCGAACCAGATGGTTTCGGTCGCCTTGTCGCCGGAACCTGCCCAATGCGAGCGTGCCTCAGCCTTCTGCCGTTCCATTGCATCGGTGAAGCTCGATATATCGACGCCGATGCCGCGGGCGCGCAATGCGTCCTGTGTCAGATCGAGCGGGAACCCGTAGGTGTCGTAGAGCTTGAAAGCGGTCTCGCCGTCGAGGCTGTCGCCCTTGTGCAGCGTGGAAGTCGCATCGGCAAGCAGTGACAGGCCGCGTTCCAGCGTCTTGCGGAAACGGGTTTCTTCCAGCTTCAGCGTCTCGGAGATCAGTGCTTCGGCGCGCACGAGCTCAGGATAGGCGCGGCCCATCTGCTGAACCAGCGTCGGCAGCAGCTTCCAGACCAGCGGATCCTTGGCGCCGAGCAACTGCGCATGGCGCATGGCGCGGCGCATGATACGGCGAAGGACATAGCCGCGGCCTTCGTTCGACGGTAGCACGCCGTCGGCGATCAGGAAGGCAGACGAGCGCAGGTGATCGGCGATGACGCGGTGGCTTGCACGGCGCTCACCCTCGGCCTTGACGCCGGTCGCCTCTTCCGAAGCTTCAATCAGCGCGCGGAACAGGTCGATATCGTAATTATCATGTTTGCCCTGCAGCACAGCCGCAACGCGCTCGAGGCCCATGCCGGTGTCGATCGACGGGCGCGGCAGGTCGACCCGCTGCTCCTTGGTGATCTGCTCGAACTGCATGAAGACGAGATTCCAGATCTCGATGAAGCGGTCGCCATCCTCTTCCGGCGAGCCAGGAGGGCCGCCCCAGATATGATCACCATGATCGTAGAAGATTTCCGAGCACGGTCCGCAGGGGCCGGTATCGCCCATGGCCCAGAAATTGTCACTGGTGGCGATGCGAATGATCTTGTCGTCCGAGAGACCGGCGATCTTCTTCCAAAGATCGTAGGCAACGTCGTCGGTGTGATAGACCGTCACCAGCAGCCGCTTGGCATCGAGGCCGAATTCCTTGGTGATCAGGTTCCAGGCAAGCTCGATGGCGCGCTCCTTGAAATAGTCGCCAAACGAAAAATTGCCGAGCATTTCGAAGAAGGTGTGGTGACGGGCGGTATAACCGACATTGTCGAGGTCGTTATGCTTGCCGCCGGCGCGGACGCATTTCTGTGCCGTCGATGCCGTCTTGTAGGGGCGCTGCTCCAGGCCGGTGAAGACGTTCTTGAACTGCACCATGCCGGCATTGGTGAACATCAGCGTCGGATCATTGCGCGGAACAAGCGGGCTCGACGGTACGATCTCGTGGCCGTTCTTCTTAAAATAGTCGAGAAAGGTCGACCGGATTTCGTTCACACCGCTCATATTGGGCCCTTCAGTCCTTGCCTCGAGCGAGATTTCGTCTCGCTCATGTTCCTTCACCTAGTATGATCCTGTTCAAAAACCGCTTCGCACTTTTTCGGGATCACGCGCTGGCAAAATTTAATAAATCCAGTGGCTTTTATCGTCCGCTCCCGGCCCTGTCCAGCCGCACAAGCAAAACCGGCCGCACATCCCTTGGACAATACGGCCGGTTTTGAATTTTAGTCTTGATCAGTCCTGAAATCGCTCGCGGAAATTACGCGTCCGCGGCGTCGCTGTCATCAGCATCAGGTCCGCCATTCTGCAGGAAGCGATCGGCGATGAGACCGGCATTCTGGCGCAGCGACAGCTCGATCTCACGGGAGAGATCCGGATTGTCGCGCAGGAAGAGCTTTGCGTTTTCTCGACCCTGACCGAGACGCTGGCTGTTATAGGAGAACCAGGCACCGGACTTCTCGACGATGCCAGCCTTGACGCCGAGATCGATCAGCTCACCGGTTTTGGAAACGCCCTCGCCATACATGATGTCGAATTCAACCTGCTTGAAGGGAGGCGCCATCTTGTTCTTGACGACCTTGACGCGGGTCTGGTTGCCGACCACCTCTTCGCGCTCCTTGACGGAGCCGATACGGCGAATGTCGAGACGGACGGAGGCATAGAACTTCAGCGCATTACCGCCAGTCGTCGTTTCCGGCGAGCCGAACATGACACCGATCTTCATGCGGATCTGGTTGATGAAGATCACCATGGTGTTGGACTTCGAGATCGAAGCCGTGAGCTTGCGCAACGCCTGGCTCATCAAACGAGCCTGAAGGCCCGGCAGGCTGTCGCCCATTTCGCCTTCGATTTCGGCGCGCGGCGTCAGCGCGGCAACGGAGTCGACGACGAGAACGTCGATGGCGCCGGAGCGCACCAGCGTATCGGTGATTTCAAGCGCCTGTTCGCCGGTGTCCGGCTGCGAAATCAGAAGGTTCTGCAGGTCGACACCGAGCTTGCGGGCATAGACCGGATCGAGCGCGTGTTCGGCGTCGACGAAGGCGCAGATGCCGCCCTTCTTCTGGGCTTCTGCAATGGTCTGCAGCGCCAGCGTCGTCTTACCCGAGCTTTCCGGTCCGTAGATCTCTATGATACGCCCCTTCGGCAAGCCGCCGATGCCGAGCGCGATATCGAGGCTCAGAGAGCCGGTGGAAACTGTTTCGATTTCGACCACATTCTCGTTCGAGCCGAGCTTCATGATCGAGCCCTTGCCGAACGACCGCTCAATTTGAGAGAGTGCCGCTTCAAGTGCCTTGCTTTTATCCACCGATTTGTCCTCTACAAGCCGCAAAGAATTCTGAGACATCCGATCCACCTTTAGGTTATTGAAGCCGCTCAAGCAATGTCGCCGCTGATGAGAATTGTGTACTCTATTTGTTCTCATGCTACAAGAGCACAACAAGCAATTGAAAGAAAAAGGTAAAATGAATTCCGTTCTACATTTGTTTTCTTCTTTCATAGCAAGCACTTACGTGCCCTTGTCCGGCATTCTGCGCGAAAAATTCCCCGGCTCGATTCGCCTTTGGAACCGCTGAGGAGATCGGGATGGCAAAGAAGATTCTTGTTCTGGGTGGTGCCCA
The DNA here is from genome assembly GCF_014200235.1 of Martinezella paranaensis. NCBI lineage: Bacteria > Pseudomonadati > Pseudomonadota > Alphaproteobacteria > Hyphomicrobiales > Rhizobiaceae > Martinezella > Martinezella paranaensis. The sequence goes on from NZ_JACHBI010000020.1 coordinate 82,135, forward strand.
TATCGACCGGCGCGGCCGCATCTTCGGCGAGACGGCGCCGGGGGCCAGCAACCCGGGCGCCTGGTTCGAGGAACCGGGCGGCGGTGGCTTCAACGCGGCACGCAATCTGGCCCGCCTCGGCTTCGATGTACGGCTGATCTCGCCGCGTGGCGGCGATGCGGCCGGCGAGATGGTGGCGGAGGCGGCGCTCAATGCCGGCGTCGACGACAAGCCCTTCGTTTTTCTCGACCGCAAGACGCCGAGCTATACGGCGATCTTGGAGCGCGACGGCAATCTGGTGATCGCGCTTGCCGACATGGAACTCTACAAGCTCTTCGTTCCGCGCCGGCTTGCGGTCCGCGCCATCCGTGACGCCTTCGAAGCCGCCGATCTCATCCTTTGCGACGCCAATCTGCCGGAAGAAACGTTGGCTGCCATCACGATGCGCGCTGCCGCCAACAGCAAACCGCTAGCCGCCATCGCGATTTCCCCAGCCAAGGTGATGCGCCTGAAGCCTTGCCTTGCCGGTATCGGCCATCTTTTTCTGAACGAGGCCGAAGCCGCGGCGCTGACGGAGAGCCGTCCGGACGATCCGCGTCGTTGGGTCGCCGGGCTGCGAGCGCTCGGCCTCAAGGGCGGCGTCATCACGCGTGGCAAACGCGAGTTGATTGCCTTCTCCGGTGACGACGCCATCAGCCTGCAGCCGCCCGTCGTCGATGAGGTCGCCGATGTCACCGGCGCCGGCGATTCGCTTGCCGCCGGCGTTCTCGCCGCCCTGCTCGCCGGTCACGATCTTAGCGAGGCCGCGCGCCACGGGGCAGCGGCAGCCGCGATCACCGTGCAATCACCTTTTGCCACGGCGGAGGATCTTTCGCCCGAGCTTCTGAACGCAATGCTGGCTCTTGTTCCCGAAGCCGCTATCTTGTCGTTAAACCCATGAATTTCGCATCTCCCATCTCAGCCAATCGGATACAACCATGAGCAAGCCTATTTCTCCCCTGCTGCCGATCTCCTATTCGAAGGAGGTTGCTGCGGCAAAATTGCGCGGAGCGCCGTTGGTGGCATTGGAATCGACCATCATCACCCATGGCATGCCCTATCCCGGCAATATCGATATGGCGCGCAGCGTCGAGGCCATCATCCGGCAGGAAGGCGCCGTGCCGGCAACGATCGCCGTCATTCACGGCGTGCTGCATATCGGCCTGGAGCCTGAAGAGTTGGAAGCGCTTGCCCAAACCAGCGGCGCGATGAAGGTGTCGCGTGCCGACCTCGCCTTCGCGATTGCCGAGCGCCGCACGGGCGCCACCACGGTCGCCGCGACGATGATCGCCGCGGCGCGCGCCGGCATCAAGGTTTTCGCGACCGGCGGCATAGGCGGCGTGCATCGCGGCGCCGAGGAAAGCTTCGATATCTCGGCCGACCTGGAAGAGCTAGCGCGCACCGATGTCATCGTGGTTTGCGCCGGCGCCAAGGCGATCCTCGATATTCCGAAAACGCTGGAAGTGCTCGAAACTCGCGGCGTACCCGTCGTCACCTACGACAGCGCCGAGTTCCCCGCCTTCTGGTCGCGTTCTTCCGGCCTGCCGAGCCCGCTGACGCTGAACAGCCCGGCCGCGATCGCCAACTTCCAGACAACGCGTGAACAGCTCGGCATCAACGGCGGCATGCTGATCGCCAATCCCGTGCCGGAAGCCGATGAAATCCCGCGCGAGGAGATGGAAATCTACATCGAACGCGCCTTGGATAGCGCCGAGCGCGACGAGATCGCCGGCAAGGCAGTCACCCCCTATCTGCTCAGCACCATCTTCGACATCACGGACGGCCGCAGCCTGAAGACCAATATCGCGCTGGTCGAAAACAATGCCCGCCTTGCCGCTGAAATCGCGGTTGCCCTGACGGATTGAGACAAGAAAGGCAGCCGCTCTAGGCTGAAAACCCAATCATATAGTTGATTATATATTGTCTTTCTGATTCAATCTAGCTGTTTGAAGGAGATTGGATCATGGCAGGGGAATTCTG
>NZ_JACHBI010000021.1:0-83278 GCF_014200235.1 Martinezella paranaensis
GATCGGGCTTATAGACCCCCCACCCGAACATAGTCAACACCCTCTCTGTAAAAATTCTGACATTTTTGTAAGTGACTGATTTTGTTGGGGGATTTGTAGGGAGATGGAGAGGAAGGCTTCGATCACCGGTGAAACCGGCGAAAAATATTGTCCAACCGGTCAAAATTTTCGGTTTTTGGCAGAGATCTGCCGTTCGGACCCGGCATAGATAATCGCATTTCGCCGTCCGGAAGCCAATTCATGGTTAATCAATCCTTGCGGCCTGGGACGGGGCTTAAGCCTTATTATCTAGGCCAGGTCTCATAAAAACCAATATTTTACATGAGATTTCTGCTATATAAGAAGGTGGGAGGACACCATGGAAACAACAAGACCAGAGAGCATCGTCGAAGTCAGCGTCGACAGCGCCACCGGACGGAGGGCGCTCGGCATCATGAATATGCGCCAGGCACTGGATCTGCCTGACCTGCCGAGCTTCACCTATACCCATCCGGACCCGAAAAAGGCCGCCGCAGGCATCGTCGTTAGCCGGGAGGAACTGAAGCGCTTCCTCACCCGTCATTGAGCGGTAACGCGACAGATGGCACGGATCGCGCACTCACGCGCGAACTCTTTGCTGTACCTTAATTCAGGCAGCCACCCGACCGCTTGTTGCAAGCGGCAAAAGCACGATGGCATTGAGCCCGCCGCCATCACGATCCTCCAGGCAAAGCCCGCCATTGTGCGCATCCAGGATCTGTCGGACGATCGTCAGCCCCAAACCACTCCCGCCGAGATCGCGATTGCGCGATTCCTCCAGACGAACGAAGGGTTCGAGCACATCCTTGCGCCGCTCCATCGGAATGCCTGGGCCGCGGTCGCCGATAATGATGGCAGCGTGATCGTCGCGGCGCTCGATGCAAATATCGGCCCTGCCGCCATAGCGCAGCGCATTGTCAATCAGATTGTCCAGCACCCGGGCCAGCGCGGTCTGCGGCACCGTCACCGCCAATTCTCTCCCCAGCGGCGAAAACGAGACGAGGTCCGGTCCATCCTGGCGCTCGGCGACAAGCGCGCAAACGGCCACATTAAGATCGGCGATATCCCTTCCTCCGGAAACGACGGTGCTACGGGCAAGGCCCAGCGCCTCTTCCACAAGGCGCTGCATGGCCTCGATATCGGCGATCGCCCGCTCGCGATGCGGCGTGTCCGGCATCATCTCCATACGCAGACGAAAGCGGGTGAGATAGGTTCTGAGATCATGAGAGATCGCCCCGAGGATCAGGGTGCGGTTGTTGATCAAGGCAGCGATGCGCAATTGCATGCCGTTGATGGCGCGGATCAGCATGCGCAGCTCGCAGGCGCCCCGCTCCGGAATATCGATCGGCTGCAGGCCCTTTCCGATGGAATTGACGGTGCGTGACAGCCTGGTCAGCGGCCGCGTCTCGCGCGCCACGGCGCAGACGGCGATCACCGCCACCAGCACGCCGAGAAGTCCGGCCATGAAGCCCACCGGCACGCCGCGCAGCCGCACCGTCGGCGTATCGGCCAGGCTGAAGACGGCAACCTTGCCGCCGGCAACGCCGATCGACACTTCTATCGTTCGGTCGGGAGCACCGACTGAAAACCAACCCTGCGGTCGTTCCGGGAGAGAGCGTAAGCTGAAATAACGATCGCCAAACGCCATGTTGGCAAACTCACGGGCCAGTGTGCGGCCGAGAGTGAGATCGGCTGCATCATTTTGCGCGGGCGCTGCGGCATCGACCAGGCGCAGATCGAGACCAGTGGCGTTCAGCGCCCGCGCGGCCTGCTCCTGCGCCTCGGGCTGAATGGCATCGAGGAGGCGCATCGCCGACTTGACCTGCATCGCCGGCGATAGCTGGTGGTTGAGCGGCAAGTCCGGTTTCAAACTGGCGGCGACGAAGGCGGCGAGCTGGATGATGAACAGCGCCACGGCAACGATCATGATGATGCGGGAAACGAGGCCGAGTTTCAGCATGGTTCAGACATCCCTCACATCGACGGTCAGCAGGTAGCCGGCATTGCGGACAGTGGTGATGACCTGCGCGCCATCGGGCAAATAATGCGCAAGCTTGGTGCGCAGGCGCGAGACAGTCACGTCGATGGTGCGATCGAAGGGATCGGCGCCACGGCCGCGCGTCCAGTCGAGCAGTTGGTCGCGCGACAGCACCCGGCGCGGCCGTTCCAGGAAGCAGACGAGCAGATCGAACTCCGCGGTCGTCAGGCGCACCGGACCCTCGCCTTCGATCTCGATCGCCCTGCCGTCGAGATCGACGATGAGGCCCGCAAAACTCTTGCGCCGGCGCGGGCCGCTGCCCTCCTCGGGTCGTTCGGGACCGGAGCGGCGCAGGATGGCGCGGATGCGCGCCAAGAGCTCGCGCGGATTGAAGGGTTTGCCGAGATAATCGTCGGCGCCCATTTCAAGGCCGAGAATGCGGTCGATATCATCGGACTTCGCAGTCAGCATCAGGATCGGCACCTGGCTGCGCGCCCGTATGCGGCGGCAGGCCGACAACCCATCTTCGCCCGGCAGCATCAGGTCGAGAATGATGAGATCGGGAAAACCTCTCGCGAGTGCGCGATCCATGGCGGCGGCGCTTTCGACCGCCTCGACAGCAAACCCTTCGCGGCTCAGGAACTCCTCCAGAAGCGCCCGAATTTCGCGGTCGTCCTCGACCAGAAGAAGCGATGCACAAACCATGACGCATCCATGCGAGGCGAAGGGCGGTTTTGACAACAAGGAAACGGCCGGTGATACAAACTGTAACAAATTTCCGCCGTTCTGAAAAATTCCGGCAACAGAGGCCATGCAGGTTTCGCCGCGACGGCCCCCTCCGGAGCGGGCGGCGACAGCTACCCCGGCGCCGCCGCACCCGACCCATCGCCGCTCCGGCCCGCCGGCAGGGCTCGCGTTGACAAGGCGCGAGCCCTGTCTCTCCTGTGTGTTTCCCTTTGCTGCGATTTGCGTCGCGACGTTCCCCGTGCGAAGGATTGGCCTCGTGCTTTATCGGGCCGATACGCCTAACCATCGACACAACAAGGACGAGGCAACGGGGTGAGCCAAAGGCATGCACCGCAGAGATCAGGCAAGGGGGCGAAAGGCCGGCCGGAGGCTGAAGGCAAGCGCGTAACGCTGCCGCGGGCGCTGTCGAAGCTCGGCTATTGCTCGCGCACCCAGGCCGAAGCATTGATCGCTGCCGGCCGCGTTACAGTCGACGGCCGCAAGATCACCGATCCGGCCGCCTGGATCGATCTCGACCGGGCGCGGATTGCCGTCGGCGGCGTCGAGATCGCAGCAGAAAAGCAGCTTTATTTCATGCTGAACAAGCCGCGCGGGCTGGTGACGACACGCGACGATCCCGAGGGCCGGCCGACGGTCTATGACTGTCTGAAGGATATCGACGCCCGACATTTGGCACCGGTCGGACGGCTGGACAAGGCAAGCGAAGGGCTGCTTCTCTTCACCAATGACACCGTGTTGGCGCAGGTGTTGCTCGATCCCGTCACCCATGTGAGCAAGATCTATCATGTCCAGGTCAACCGCATCATGGACCAAGAACTCCTGAGCCGCATGGAACGTGGAATCATTGACGATGGGGAGCTTCTGACCGCCATCTCCGCCCGCCTGCTGCGCAGCGGTGACCGCAATGCCTGGATCGAGGTCGAGCTCAAGGAGGGGCGCAACCGGCAGATCCGGCGGATGCTGGAGGTGCTCGACATCGAATGCCTGCGACTGGTGCGCGTCGCTTTTGGCGATATCGCGCTCGGCGATCTTCCGAAAGGCGCGGTCCGGGCGCTGACGGAGGCGGAAATTCTCGGGCTTCGCCGCCGTGCGGGCTTGGAAAAGAAGGGGCGAAATGGGCTGAAGGCGGGACGCAATGCAGCCTCATGATTTCTGGCAGGAAATCCATCCGCCGCAAAGCTTTGATGCAAGCGGCGAGTTCCGCGATTTCTATGTGGCGGAGCTGCCCGACAGGCGGCAAATGCGTCTGCCGATCCGTGTGCTGGCCGATGGCGACCACGCGCTGGCCTCGCTGATCATCAATCAGGCCAGTTTTTCCGTGCAGGAGGCGCTGGCCGAAGCGCTAGCCGCACGCATCGCGATACATGATGTCGATGTTGTCGCCGGGCTGCCAACGCTCGGGCTGACGCTAGCAAGCGCGGTTGCCCGTGCTCTCGGCCATCAGCGTTATGTTCCGCTCGGCACCTCGCGCAAATTCTGGTATCGCGAGGATCTGTCGGTTTCGCTGTCCTCCATCACCACGCCGAACCAGGAGAAGCGGCTTTATATCGATCCGCGCATGCTGCCGCTTCTGCAAGGAAAGCGGGTTGGGCTGATCGACGACGTGATCTCGAGCGGCGCCTCCATCGTCTCCGGCCTGGAGCTTTTGGCGGCATGCGGCATCGAGCCTGTCGTGATCGGGGTGGCCATGCTGCAATCCGAGCGCTGGCGGGAGCGGGTCGATGCCACCGGCATGCCGTGGAACGGGCGGATCGTCGGCGTTTTTTCGACGCCGATCCTCGAAAGGAGCGGAAACGGCGGTTGGCGCAGGCCTGCCTGACGGCGGTCTCGCCGGGGCTGTACAGAACCGGCCGGCTGGTTCATTCTGGGTCTTAGCGAATCTCCGGGGCCCGCCCATGACGTTCGAACAAGCATCCCTGCTGATCCTTCTGGGCCTGATGCTGGCGCTGTTTTGTCTTGACCGTTTCCGGATCGAGGTCATCTCGATCGCCGGGCTGCTTGCGGGATACGCGCTGGGCCTCTATTCGTCAGAGGGGGTGTTTTCCGGCCTCGCGAGCCCGGTCGTGATCACCGTGATCGAAATCCTGCTGATCGTGCAGGTGCTGGCACGGGCGCAGCTTTTCGGCGCGCTGGCGGACCGCTTGCTTGCCGCAGATCCGCCGTCCTTTGTGATCATCGGAGCTCTCTCCGGACTGACGGCTTTCATCTCGATCTTCATGAACAATATCGGCGCCTATGCCATCGCGCTGCCGGTGGCGCTGCGCATCGCCGACGTCACCGCCATTCCACGGCGACAATTGCTGATCCCCATTTCGTTTTCAGCACTACTCGGCGGATTGGTGTCGCTGATCGGCACGCCGGCTAACCTTCTGGTCAGCGACGCGCTGCTCAGGGCGACGGGACGCGGCTTCCATTTTTTCGACTTCGCCTATGTCGGCCTGCCGGTTGCCGTGGTCGGCGTGATTGTGATTGCCGCGACCGTTCCGCGGTTGTTTCCCAGATCGAGTGAGGAAGATGCAGTCCCCGGCCGGACCGTGGACCGGCAGATGATCGCGGAACGCCGGATACCGCATGGCTCCCCCTTGGTCGGGCAGCGCCTGGTGGACTGCCGTCGGGCTTTCGGTATCCAGCCGTATGCGCTGATCCGCGGCAGCCGCTTTGCCTCTCCTGCCGAAAGCACCGTGATCGAGGCCGGCGACATTCTGCTTGCCGAAGGGCCGGACGTGCTGTTCGACAGGCTTTCGGCCAAGGGCGTACTGATGCTCGAATCCCATCCCGATCCCTACGGGTCCGATTTCATTCGCAGCGAAGCGGTGGTCATGCCGCAAAGCACTTTGATCGGCTCGCGCGTCCAATCGCTGGACGTTTTCCGGTCGCGGGGGGTCGCGATCACCGGGCTTTCCATGCGCTCGCCGCGCATCGAAGGCCGTTTCGACGATCTTACGCTTTCGATCGGCGATATCCTCAAGCTGGAAGGGCCGAAGCATGCTATCGCTGAGGCGCTGGAAGAATGCGAATGCCTGCCGCTGGCCGCAAGCTACGACCACACGCCGCCGTTGCGCTCCTTCTGGCCGCTTCTGCTTTTTGCCTGCGGCGTGCTTGCCGCTGCTACCGGCCTGCTTCGCCCGGAGATCGCCTTTGCAGGCGTCATCCTGGCGATGGCCCTGTTGAACTTCATCAATCTGCGCGCTGCGATCGCCGATCTCAACTGGCCGATCATCATTATGCTGGCGGCGATGATCCCGCTCGGTACGGCAGTGGCGACATCGGGGACGGCGGAGATGCTGGCGGGCGGGCTCGGCGCCATCGTGCCGATCGAACGGCCGGGTTTCGGCGTCGCGCTCATCCTGTTTCTGGCGATGGTGATCACGCCTTTCGTCAACAACGCCACCGTCGCCATCGTGCTGACGCCGATCGCCTTCGAACTGGCGGCCAAGGCGGGGCATTCCGCCAATGCCTATCTAATTGCGGTTGCGGCCGGTGCCTCGCTCGATTTCATCACGCCGTTCGGTCATCATAACAATACGCTGACCATGAGCATCGGCAGCTATCGTTTCACCGACTTCCTGCGCGCCGGCTGGCTGTTGACCATTGTCAGCTATGGCCTGGCACTGGCCTTGATCGGTTGGTTCTGGATTTGAGCGCAGCCGCGCTTAACCGATGACGATAATCCCGTCCGAAAATCGATTCCGATTTCTGGTATTATGCGTTAAGGGTCCAACCATGAAGCATCCGCAGGGCGGATGCACGAGCCTGCTGGTGACCAAGTTGCGAATTCTCTCCGAAGCCCATTTTCCGGAACTGCCCAATTATTACCGCGGCAAGGTGCGCGAGAATTATGACCTGCCGGACGGGAGCCGCATCATCATCAGCACCGATCGGCTGAGCGCCTTCGACCGCATCCTCACCTGCATCCCATATAAAGGACAGGTACTGACGCAGACGGCGCGCTACTGGTTCGAGGCGACGAAGGACATCTGCCCGAACCACGTCATCGCCTATCCCGATCCCAATGTGGTCGTCGGCAAGCGGCTAAACATCCTGCCGGTGGAGGTTGTCGTGCGCGGCTATCTCGCCGGCACCACCGGCACCTCTATCCTGACGCTCTATAAGAAGGGTCAGCGCGAGATGTACGGCATCACCCTGCCGGACGGCATGCGCGACAATCAGATCCTGCCGGAGCCGATCATCACGCCGACCAGCAAGGAATTCGACGGCGGCCATGACGAACCGCTGACGCCGGCGCAGATCGTCGAGCGAGGGCTTTTGACGAGGGAGCAATGGCAGACATTGTCTGATTACGCGCTGGCCTTGTTCGCCCGCGGCCAGGAGCTTGCCCTCAAGCGGGGGCTGATCCTCGTCGACACCAAATATGAGTTCGGCACCGACGAAAACGGCAACATCCTTCTCGCCGACGAAATCCATACGCCGGACAGCAGCCGCTACTGGTTGGCCGACAGTTACCAAGAGAGCTTCGAAAAGGGCGCGCGCCCTGCAAGTTTCGACAAGGATTTCGTCCGCGCCTGGGTGAGCGAGCGGTGCGATCCTTATAAGGACGAGATACCCGAAATTCCGCTCGATCTGATCGAACAGACCTCGAAGGTGTACATCCGCGCTTACGAAGCGATTACGGCTACGCCCTTCGTTCCCGACGACCGCGGTGCAACACCGCGCGACCGGGTTCGCGCAAGCCTCTCCCATTACTTCCCATAACGAACCGTCCGAATGGTCATTTAGCCGTGCACCTGCACGGAATGACCGCCCCAGAGTTGCGTCGGATCTCGAATCCTTAACCATTCACTGCTTTAAGTAGCAATGGGTAGGGTATGTTTTTTGCAACACTTCATAATTTTTTTACCGGAACCCCCCTATTTGTCATGTTCCCACACGTGTTCCGCCGCGAAAAATCGCAAAAGGCACTGTGCTATTGCAAACTTGTTGATAGATTGACGCCGAATGCTTCGGCTCGTTTGATTGGTATTGCGTAGACAGAAGCGCCGACACACATGGGGTCACGTTGACTCCGTAAGATAGTGACCATGTAAAATGAATTGTGGGATAATGTGATGGTATCCATTCGTACTGCCGCCCCCGCCCTGCTGCTTCTTCTGGCAGGTTGCGTCAGCGGCCCCGATCATAAGCCACCGGAAATGCCCCTCGCGGGCAAGTTCTCGGAGGGCGGTACGAAGATCAATAGCGACGTCTCGAGTTCGCAATGGTGGACAGCCTTCGGCGATAGGAAGCTGAACACCTTGGTTGAGCAGGGACTTGCAGAAAACCTCAACATCCAGCAGTCGCTGGAACGCATCAATCAGGCCCAGGCCAATGTTGTTTCCGCCGCCGCCGGCGGGCTGCCGAGCCTCCTCGTGCAAGGCGGTAATACGACCAGCGGCGAGAAGGGCGGATTGCGCACGCAAACCGAAACGCGAAACACCACCAGCGGCGATCTCACGGCTTCGTGGCTGCTCGACCTCTGGGGCCAATACCGCCGCGCCAAGGAAAGCGCCAATGCATCGCTGGATGCGGCCTATTCCAACGTCGACGTCGCTCGCCTGACCTATCTGCAGGATCTGGCAAACAGCTACGTCAATGTCCGCCTCTATCAGGCCCGCATTTCTATCGCGCAGGATAACCTGAGGTCTCGCCGCGAGACGCTCGCATTGACCAAGTTCCAGCTTGATGCCGGTGCTGCTTCCCGCCTCGACGTCGTCCAGGCTGAAGGTCTCGTCAACCAGACGCTTTCGACAATTCCGAGCCTCGAAATTAGCTACCGGCAGGCGGTGCATCATATCGCAACGCTGCTCAACGTACCGTCGCAGACCATTATCGCCCAGTTGCAGAGCGGCGGTAACCAGCCGGTATTCCGCGGCCGTGTCGATTCGGGTGTCCCGGCGGATCTCATCCGCAACCGGCCCGACATCCGTGTCGCCGAGCGTAACCTTGCTGCTGCAACCGCACAGATCGGCGTAGCGGAAGCCCAGCTCTTCCCGACGATCACGCTCGGTGGTTCGATTTCGCCGTCCTACATTCACACGAAGTCCATCAGCGGCAGCCTGACGACCTGGTCGTTCGGCCCAAGCCTGTCGCTGCCGATCTTCGATGGCGGCACCTTGCGCGCCAACGTCAAGAGCGCCGAATCTAGCAGCCGCGAACAGTATATCGTCTGGAAGCAAACGGTGCTGTCTGGTGTCGAACAGGTCGAAAACGCCCTGTCGGCCGTTAGCCGCGATGCGCAGACGGTTTCCGCACTGCGGGCGCAGGTGAAGTCCTATCAGGAAGCCCTCGAACTCTCGACGGCAAGCTATAAGGACGGCGCCTCTTCGCTGCTCGACGTTCTCGACGCACAGCGCAACGTTTCGGATGCGCAGAACAGCCTTGCCCAGGCTGTCTCACAGAGTGCCATCGATTACATCTCTCTGAACGTCAATATCGGCGCCGGTTATGTTCCGGCCAAAAAGGCAATCGTTGCCGCAGCACCTGCCAAGGTCGTCAAGGTCGCTGCCAAGAAGACCGTCAACTAAACAGACCGCCCGGCTTCGTCGGGCGCTTTTCATAAGAACCGCCGCGGGCAACCGCGGCGGTTTTTCTTTGGTCGGAAAAATGGGATCAAATTAAAAATGGCGCGCTCCGCTTCCGCAAAGCACGCCACCAGACAGCCAATAAACAAAAAGGCCGGAGCGAACCGGCCTTTCGTCATCCACCCTCACATCAGTGCCAGTACATCCGTGGTCAAAGGGAAGGTGGAACTGCAGCCAGATTGATCGCGAAAGGTTAACACAAGGTCAACGTCACTTCCGCAATCTCCATGGAATGAAAACGGCTCGCTTTGAAGCGCGCCCGCCATTCTCCGGCTGCCTGACTGCACACCATATCGGGTGACAAGGTGGCGATTTCAAGGCCGGTGAAAATTATTCTCTTCGCCATATTACTGGAGAACGCGGCAATTCGCTCACTAAAGCCATGGTAACCCTCAAGATAATAAGTAGGCCTTTATAAAAATTAATACAAATTTTGAGAGTTTTACCCGTATTCGTTCAACCTGCATTCATGCAAACTCTCCTAAAACTGCTGAAAAGATTGGAAGAATAGCGCCGGACCTAACCAAATCCCGTGATTGCGCTAACTTTCATCTTATCGAAACTGGAAACGGCATGCCGGGTCCTGTAACCGCACCACATGTCCCTTGCCGGAGATGTCGGGCAAGCGGACAACAGCAATCAGCGCAGTCGCCGCCCGATCCCATCCTGCCGGCGACGCGCGAAGGAGAGCATTGATGAGACATAAGCTTCTTGCCGCAATTGCGCTGACCGCATTCGTTGCGACACCGGCGATCGCGGAAGCCGCAGAGGGTTTTGCCACCGCCAACGTCAATATGCGGTCCGGCCCGAGCACGCAGTATCCGGCAGTGACCAGAATCCCCGTCGGCACACCGCTGGAGATCAACGGCTGCCTCAACGAAACACCGTGGTGCGACGTCTCCTTCTTCGGCGGCCGTGGCTGGGTCGCCGGTCAGTACATTCAGGCAACCTATCAATCGCGCCGGATCTATGTCGGACCGCAATATTACCGGCCGCTCGGCATTCCGACCATCACCTTCAACTTCGACGACTATTGGGATCGCTATTACCGTGGCCGCGACTTTTACCGCGACCGCGATCGCTGGCGGCGCGGGCCGGGCTGGGGCTACCGCCGTCCGGATGCGAATTGGGACCAGCGTCCTTATCGTAACCCCGGTTGGGATGACGGCTCAGACAGCAACTGGGATCGCCGTCCGTACCGAAACCGCGATTGGGGCGACCAGCAGGATAATGAGGACTGGCGCCGCCAGCGAGACCGCAATCGCGACTGGGGCGGACAACAGGACAATAACCAGGACTGGGGCGGCGGTCAGGACCGTCGGCGCGACGACAACCGCCAGGGCGATCAGCAACGCCGGCCGCCACCGCAGCAACAACCGCAGCAGCAACAGCCGCGACCGCAGCCACAACCACAACAGGGGCAGAACAATCCACGGCCGAATGCCGGTTCGCCAGGGCCATACAGCCCCGACCATGTCGACCCCTGCCCGGTTACGCAACCTGATTGCCGCATGACGCCAAGAGGCTCCAACCGGTAATCGCTGACGTGACAGCAATATGATTAGGCCAGCGACCCCGCGTCGCTGGCCTTTCGCGTTGCGCACTTATGCCTGGAAATCGCCGAACCATCGGTATGGCGGCGAAACCGGGATCAATGATGTCAGGAAGAACGCGCATTCGGAGTTGCGCGACAGCGGCCGGCCTTCGCCGGCTCGGAAGATTGAGTAATCAGGCGGCGTCGATGCGCCGCGCTGCCTCAATGGGTTTTCAAATGCGCCTCGCGCGTCGCGGAAATGAACATTTCACGCGCCTCTTCGGCGGATTTCCGTCCGTCGATCGCAGCTCGGCAGACGCTTCTCGCAGCCACATAAAGCGGACCACGCCGATCTGGCCAGAGGTTGGCCATGCAATTCAGGGCCTCGGAAGGGCCGGTCACTATCTGGAAGCTGCCATGGGCGAAACCGATCTCGATCGGGTTGCTCCATTTGATGTGTCGCATGAATACTCCTCCTCACGCGCTACCAAGTGCCTGGGACCGCCCTCCAAGACGGTCACATAACTCCACTATAACCTCAATCAGAGCATTCGAAAATATGGAACATTCAAGCACATTTCATAGAATCAAAACGATTCAAAAGAGGTAAATTCGCCGGCCACATGGAGTAGCCGGCGACTCAGGGAGTTTCACGTAAGGATAAAGTTTTTAATAGGCATAAAGTTCCAGCGAGACCAAAGGTCGTTTTCTCGCAAACGGGGCGATATGCGTATTTCTACAATCTGGAATTAAGGGATGAGCCTCGGCCGGTAGCACCATAGATCGGGTGAGCCGTTTGATGATTTCTTCATGCTGCCTGTCAGATGCTTTCACTTCTCGCGTGCAATCCGCTTCGCATCATCGGCCGAGAAGCCGGCCCGGCGAGCGAGCCGCTCCAATCCAAAAATCCGGTCAAGCTGATCGATCAGCCATAATTCAAAGCGTTTCCACACGATAAGGCCTCCCCCGCAATGGACCAACCGGTCGCAGCGGTCCACGATGAACGTCGGTTCGGCCTGTCCACCCGCTCTAACGAAACAGCCTCTAGCGAAACAGTGGGGGCCTCTGCGCGTTCGACAGCAGCTCCTGCTTGGTGGCGAAGTCGCCGAACAGCTTCTTCAGCCGCAGTTCCTCTTCCTTGCAAATCCGATGGCGCCGCACGAAATCCTCGACACTCCAGACTTCCCGCAGCTTATTTTCGCCGACTTTCTCGAAGTTGATATGTGAACTCATTTGCTCGCCCTCTTATTTTATGAAGAGAGAATGCACGAGAAAAACAAAAGTTCCTTGAACAAACCCGTTGTGGATGGACGAATGCTGCCGCTGCGATCGGTTAAAGATGTTTTTAATCCCTCCTTAAATCGCCGCATTTACAGTTCACCCGGGCTTTAATGCCCAGGCGATGCGAGCGCGGGGGACGAGCGGGCGCGTGACAGCCCAACATCAGACATCGGCATATGGAACCATCGGGGGTACGACCGGTCCGCAATGGCAGGCAAAAGCAGATCAGGCCAGAGGATAGAACCCTCGTTTTCAAGCGGCAACGAACGCAGCGATGATGGTTTCAGCGCGGGCGAGCGGATTGCCGGCGGCGGGCGTTCTTCCGGTCGCGGCGAGGACCCTCTGCCGGACAGACCGCGCCGCTCCAAAAAACGGCGTAAGCAGCCGCGTCGCGAGCGTGGCGGTGGCTTTTTCGGCTTCGTCCGCTCGGTGATCTATTGGGGTATCGTACTCTGCATCTGGGCCGGCATCGGCGCCGCGGGTCTCGTGGTCTATTACGGATCGCGCATGCCGAACGCCAGCACCTGGGCCATTCCCGACCGGCCGCCGAACGTCAAGATCGCCGATCTCGGCGGCAGCATCATCGCCAATCGCGGCGCGACCGGCGGCGAAGCTCTGACGCTGAGCGATATGTCGCCCTATATTCCCAAGGCGATCGTCGCCATCGAGGATCGCCGCTTCTATTCGCATTTCGGCTTCGATCCGATCGGCCTTGGCCGTGCAGTGGTGACGAACGTGCTGACCGGCCATGCCGTGCAGGGCGGCTCGACGCTGACACAGCAGCTCGCCAAGAACCTCTTCCTGTCGCCGGAGCGCACGCTGGAGCGCAAGGTGCAGGAAGTGCTGCTCGCCATCTGGCTGGAGCACAAGTACACCAAGGACCAGATCCTTACGATGTACCTGAACCGCGTCTACTTCGGCGCGAATGCCTATGGCGTTGAGGCGGCGGCACAACGTTACTTCAACAAGTCGGCCCGCGACGTCAATCTCGGCGAAGCAGCCATGCTCGCCGGCCTCGTCAAGGCGCCGTCGAAGCTGTCGCCCGCCCGCGATCCCGCCGCAGCCGAGGCTCGCGCCCAGCTCGTGCTGCAGGCGATGCGCGATCAGGGCTTCATCAGCGAAGCCGATATCAAGACGGCGATGTCGCAGCCGCCGACGCACGCGACGAGCTATTGGAGCGGCGCGCAGAACTATGTCGCTGATATGGTCATGGACCAGCTTCCCGGCCTGATCGGCGGCGCCGTCAAAGAGGATCTGACCGTCGACACCACGATCGACATGTCGCTGGAGCAGAAGGCCGAACAGGCGCTCAACGATGTGCTTGCCAAGGACGGTAAGAAACTCAACGCTTCGCAAGCCTCCCTCGTCTCCGTCGACGCAACGGGCGCGATCCGCGCATTGGTGGGTGGCCGGGACTATGCGCAGAGCCAGTTCAACCGCGCCGTCACCGCCAAGCGCCAGCCGGGCTCAGCCTTCAAGCCTTTCGTCTATACCGCGGCACTGGAGATGGGCCTGACGCCGAACTCCATCCGCAACGACGTGCCGGTGAAAATCGGCAATTGGGCGCCGGAGAATTACGAGCAGAAATATAGCGGGCCGGTAACGCTCGCCACGGCCGTAGCCCATTCGCTGAACACGGTGGCCGCCCAGCTTGCGACCGAAGTAGGACCGGAGCAGGTGGTCAAGGTCGCGCATCGGCTGGGCATCGAATCCGACCTGCAGGCCAATGCCTCGATCGCACTCGGCACGTCGGAAGTCTCGCTGCTGGAGCTGACCTCGGCCTATGCCTCCTTCATGAACGGCGGCTACAAGGCGACACCACACGTTATCGCCAAGGTGACGACCGCCTCCGGCAAGGTGCTCTATCAGGCAAATTTCGACAATCCACCGCAGGTCCTGAATCCTGATGTCGTCACCAACATGAATGCGATGATGGCCGGCGTCATCAACTTCGGAACCGGCAAGGCCGCCCGCATTCCCGGCTGGCAGGCGGCGGGCAAGAGCGGCACGACGCAATCCTTCCGCGATGCGCTGTTCGTCGGCTTCACCAGCCATCTGACGACAGGCGTCTGGTTCGGCAATGACGACGGCAAATCGATGAAGAAGGTAACGGGCGGCGGACTGCCGGCCAAGGCCTGGAAAGAATTCATGGTCGCCGCCCATAAGGGCCTGACGCCGACCCCGATCTTCGGCGGCGGCCAGATCATCGACAACGGCCTGCCGGTGGCGGAAGCCCAGCCGAACACCGACCAGCAGACGACGATCGGCGCCATCATCTCCGGCAGCGATGACGGCCAGGGCGCGCAGCAGCAGAGCCAGCCCATGATCCGGCAGCGCCCGGCGCAGCAACCGATCCAGCAGCAGCAACCCGTCAACCAGGCCGCGATGAACGACGATCCCGAGGATCTGCCGCCCGTGGGCCTTGCCGACAACAATCCTTACAGCTCGGACCGGTACGACGACGATATCCCGCCTGCCGATATCGGCGATCCCGGCCCGACGACGGCGACGGTCCGGCGGCACCGCTCCTCGCTTCTCGACATCATCCTGGGGCAATAAGAAGCGATTCTCAGCATTGCCGCTTGCATGGCCGGGTCAAGGCTGATCTGATAGATGGTCGCGCAAATTCCGCAGGCTCCCCGCCTCGATGGGACACTGTGGAATTTGGACGACAAACCATTCGTTTTGCTGGATTCCGGGTGATTTCCTGCCTTGCAGTCAGTAAAACCGCTACTTATATACGCGGCATCACCGCAGTCATGGCTGCGCAATCCTCAAGACCATCCCGTAAGGGGCTGTCAATGGAATGCCTGACAGGGGTTCCGATAGCTTGCTTCAAGGAGAGAATGACATGGCAAAAGTAATTGGTATCGACCTTGGAACCACGAATTCCTGCGTCGCCGTCATGGACGGTAAGGACGCGAAAGTGATCGAGAATGCCGAAGGCGCCCGCACCACCCCCTCAATGGTAGCCTTCACGGACGACAGTGAACGCCTCGTCGGCCAGCCGGCGAAGCGCCAGGCGGTCACCAACCCCACCAATACCCTCTTCGCTGTCAAGCGCCTGATCGGCCGCCGCTACGAAGATCCGACCGTCGAGAAGGACAAGCATCTCGTTCCTTTCAACATCGTTCGCGGCGACAATGGCGATGCCTGGGTCGAAGCGCAGGGTAAGGGCTATTCGCCCGCACAAGTTTCCGCAATGATCCTTCAGAAGATGAAGGAAACCGCCGAATCCTATCTCGGCGAAAAGGTCGAAAAGGCCGTCATCACCGTTCCCGCTTACTTCAACGACGCGCAGCGCCAGGCAACCAAGGATGCCGGCAGGATCGCCGGTCTTGAAGTTCTGCGCATCATCAACGAGCCGACGGCTGCTGCACTCGCTTACGGCCTCGACAAGAAGGACGGCAAGACGATCGCTGTCTACGACCTTGGCGGCGGCACCTTCGATATCTCGATCCTGGAAATCGGCGACGGCGTCTTCGAAGTGAAGTCGACCAACGGCGATACCTTCCTCGGCGGTGAAGACTTCGACATGCGTCTCGTCGAATATCTCGTTGCCGAATTCAAGAAGGACAACGGCATCGACCTCAAGGGCGACAAGCTCGCTCTGCAGCGCCTGAAGGAAGCTGCTGAAAAGGCCAAGATCGAACTATCCTCTTCGCAGCAGACCGAAATCAACCTGCCCTTCATCACGGCAGACGCCACCGGTCCGAAGCACCTGACGCTGAAGCTGACCCGCGCCAAGCTGGAAAGCCTGGTCGACGATCTCGTGCAGCGCACGATCGCTCCCTGCAAGGCAGCGCTCAAGGATGCCGGCGTTACCGCCGCTGAAATCGACGAAGTCGTTCTCGTCGGCGGCATGAGCCGCATGCCGAAGGTGCAGGAAATCGTCAAGCAACTGTTCGGCAAGGAGCCGCACAAGGGCGTCAACCCGGATGAAGTCGTCGCACTCGGCGCCGCCATCCAGGCCGGCGTTCTGCAGGGCGACGTCAAGGACGTTCTGCTGCTCGACGTGACCCCGCTGTCTCTCGGCATCGAAACGCTGGGCGGCGTCTTCACCCGTCTGATCGAGCGTAACACGACGATCCCGACGAAGAAGTCGCAGACCTTCTCGACCGCCGACGACAACCAGTCGGCCGTGACCATCCGCGTTTCGCAGGGCGAGCGCGAAATGGCTGCCGACAACAAGTTGCTCGGCCAATTCGACCTCGTTGGCCTGCCGCCGGCTCCGCGTGGTGTTCCGCAGATCGAAGTCACCTTCGATATCGACGCCAACGGCATCGTCCAGGTTTCGGCCAAGGACAAGGGCACGGGCAAGGAACAGCAGATCCGCATCCAGGCTTCGGGCGGCCTCTCTGACGCCGACATCGAAAAGATGGTCAAGGATGCCGAAGCGCACGCTGCCGAAGACAAGAAGCGCCGCGAAGGCGTGGAAGCCAAGAACCAGGCCGAAAGCCTGATCCACTCCAGCGAGAAGTCGCTGAAGGATTATGGCGACAAGGTAACCGAAGCGGACCGCAACGCGATCTCCGATGCGATTGCAGCACTGAAGGCGGCAACCGAAGCTTCCGAGCCCGATGCCGAAGACATCAAGGCCAAGACCCAGACCCTCATGGAAGTTTCCATGAAACTCGGCCAAGCGATCTATGAGTCCCAGCAGGCGGAAGGCTCTACCGCTGATGCCTCGGCAGGTGGCAAGGACGATGTCGTCGACGCCGACTACGAGGAAATCAAGGACGAGGACGACCGCAAGCGGTCGGCATAATCGCAAACCTTAACTGGTTTTGCGGAAACTCAGATCCGGCTGCCTTAGGGCAGCCGGAAATCCATTTCCGGGGTCTATTCCTTAATGGCAAAAGCGGACTTTTACGACACGTTGGGTGTCGCCAGAACGGCAGACGAGAAAGAGCTGAAAAGCGCTTTTCGCAAGCTGGCGATGAAATTTCATCCGGACAAGAACCCGGAGGATAAGGACGCCGAGCGAAAGTTCAAGGAAATCAACGAAGCCTACGAGACGCTCAAGGATCCGCAGAAGCGCGCGGCCTATGATCGCTATGGCCATGCTGCCTTCGAACATGGCGGCATGGGCGGCGGCGGCGGTTTTGGTGGCGGCGGCTTCGGCGGCGGTGGCTTCTCCGATATTTTCGAAGATATTTTCGGCGAGATGATGGGTGGCGGACGCTCGCGCGGGCGTTCTTCCGGCGGTCGCGAACGCGGCGCCGATCTTCGCTACAACATGGAAATCTCGCTCGAAGAGGCCTTCACCGGCAAGACGGCGCAGATTCGCGTGCCGACCTCCATCACATGCGACGTCTGCTCCGGTTCCGGCGCCAAGCCGGGCACGCAGCCGAAGACCTGCGGTACTTGCCAGGGTGCCGGCCGCGTACGGGCCGCACAGGGTTTCTTCTCGGTCGAGCGCACCTGTCCGACCTGCCATGGCCGCGGCCAGATCATTCCCGATCCCTGCACCAAATGCCACGGTCAGGGCCGCGTGACCGAAGAGCGTTCGCTTTCGGTCAACATCCCGGCCGGCATCGAGGATGGCACGCGCATCCGCCTGCAGGGCGAAGGCGAAGCCGGCCTGCGTGGCGGGCCTTCGGGCGATCTCTATATCTTCCTCTCCGTCAAGCCGCATGAATTCTTCCAGCGCGATGGGGCCGATCTCTATTGTGCTGTGCCGATCTCGATGACGACGGCTGCCCTTGGGGGCACTTTCGACGTCGCAACACTCGACGGCACGAAATCGCGCGTCACCGTTCCCGAAGGCACGCAGGTCGGCAAGCAATTCCGCCTGAAGGCCAAGGGCATGCCGGTGCTGCGCTCCAGCCAGGTCGGCGATCTCTACATTCAGATCCAGATCGAAACGCCGCAAAAGCTCACCAAGCGCCAGCGCGAGCTGCTGCAGGAATTCGAGCAGATCTCCTCGAAGGACAACAATCCCGAATCAACGGGCTTTTTTGCCCGCATGAAGGATTTCTTCGACACGTTCAGCGACTAAGCGGCGAATCACATTGCTTCACGTGAAACCGGCCGATGATTCGGCCGGCCACTAACTCACATATTGTGGAATCCAGGCGGGCTGCGCGTCAGATGATGACGCGCTCGATCTTTCAGTTTGCGAGTTTCAGCAGCCACGCATCGTGGTTCTGAAGGAACATCTTGAGGCGATCTCCGTAGTTGTCCATTACGGCGTCCTTGACGCTTTGCCGGGCAGCAAGAGACGCACGCCAGAACCTGACGCGCGGCAGCTCAGCGAATATGCCAGTCGCAGCGATGATATCGAACACATCGAAATAGCGGAAAATCGGCGCAAACACAGCATCGACGAGGCTGAATGCAGTGCCGGCGAAGAACGGCCCCTCACCCAATTGTGCTTCCACACGCGCGAATTTGTCGACCAGCGCCGTACGCTTGACCTCATAGGTTTGGGCATCCTTGGCAGTCTCGAATCCCCATAGGTCCGAGAGGATGGAGGAACCAAATTCGATCCACCCGCGATGCCGGGCACGCGTGAGCGGATCGGCGGGATGTAGCGGACCGCCAGGTTGGGTCTCCTCCAGGTATTCGCAGATGACGGCACTCTCGAAGAGGACCGCGTCAGTACCATCATCCTGACGTATGATCAGCAGGGGCACCTTGCCAAGAGGGGAAATTGCAAGAAACCAGTCGGGTTTTGCCGCCAGATCGACATAGCGACGCTCGAACGGCACGCCTTTTTCGGCAAGCGCGATGGCGGCGCGTTGGACGTAGGGGCAAAGGTGATGGCTGATGAGGGTCAGCTTGGCGTCGGACATCGTATAGCTCCTTCTGTGAATCAGCGAATTGGAAGTGAGGATCGGAGCGCGCAAGGCCCGTCGCCGAACAGGAATTGCGCAATGGACAGCAGCACGACGCCGGGGTCTGTCAGGCGATGCTGGGTCATGAAAAGGTCTCCGCTCGAGATAGATGTAATTGCATCTATATAAGAGCTTGCCTTATCGGTCAATGTAGATGTAATTGCATCTATGTCCGATTGTTCAGATACCACAGCCCCACGGCCATCAACCGCGATCACGCGGGCATGGGTACGCCTCATGCGTGCGCAACAACTTGTTTTTGCAGCAATCGAACGGGACTTGAAGACAGCCGACTTGCCGCCGCTCGGCTGGTATGACGTTCTGCTCGAGCTGTCGCGAGCCGAAGATGGCAAGTTGCGCCCTTATGAGATCGAGCAGCGTACACTCCTGGCGCAACACAACCTTTCCCGCCTTCTCGACAGAATGGAGAGGGCCAACCTTGTTCAGCGCGAAGTATTTATTGACGATGGTCGGGGCCGCTGGGTCATTGTTACAGATGCCGGTCGTGCCATACAGGCCCGCATGTGGACCGTCTATGCCTCGGCGCTCCAACGCCATGTGGGTGACAAGCTGGATGATGCCCGAGCCGACCAATTGGCCGATTTGCTGGCCGCGTTGTCGCGAAATCCCGATGCGCCGCGATAAAATCGGCCGACCTATGCGTGCGATCGATAGGCGCGCTCTTTCGGAGGGCGGGAATGGCGATGGCGGGCGGCTCTTGCGCTTATGCATCGTTCGGCATAGCTCTCTGGCCAGAACGAATCCGGATGCCCGATGCCGCACAAGGTTTTCATCTCGCGCCTGAAGCTGACCGACTTCCGCAATTATGCGGCGGCGTCGCTTGCGCTTGACGAGCGGCATGTGGTGCTGACCGGCGATAACGGCGCCGGCAAGACCAATCTGATGGAGGCAATCTCCTTCCTTTCACCCGGGCGCGGGCTGCGGCGCGCGGCTTATGCGGATGTCACCCGCGTCGACGCATCGGGCGGCTTTTCGATCTTCGCCGAGCTTGATGGCATGGACGGCGAAGTCGAGATCGGCACCGGTGTCGACGCGACCGACGAGACGACGGCACGCAAGCTCCGGATCAACGGCACACCGGCCAAGACCGCGGATGAGTTGACCGACCATTTGCGCGTGCTCTGGCTGACGCCGTCCATGGACGGGCTGTTCACTGGCGGCTCCTCCGAACGGCGCCGTTTCCTCGACCGGCTGGTGCTGTCGCTCGATCCGGCACATGGCCGCCGCGCCAGCGATTTCGAGCGCGCCATGCGCAGCCGCAACAAACTGCTTGGCGAAGGCCGATTCGATCCGTCCTGGCTTGCCGGCATCGAGGAGCAAATGGCGAGCCTCGGCATCGCCATGGCGCTTGCCCGGCAGGAAATGCTCGGCCTTCTCTCGCGGCTGATCGCCGAATCGCGTGAAGCAACGCCCTTTCCATCAGCCGCGCTTGAACTCTCCGGCTTTCTTGATGGGCAATTCGATCGCCCCGCCGTCGATCTCGAGGACAGTTATGCCGAAATGCTGCGCGAGGGACGTTATCGCGACGCGGCCGCCGGGCGCACGCTTGACGGCCCGCACCGCGCCGATCTTCTGGTACGTCATCGTGAGAAAGGTATGGAGGCGGAGCGTTGCTCGACGGGCGAACAGAAAGCGCTACTCGTCGGCCTTGTCCTCGCCCATGCCCGCCTCGTCGGCAACCTGACTGGCCATGCACCGATCCTGCTGCTCGATGAAATCGCTGCGCATCTGGACGAAGGCCGGCGCGCCGCCCTCTTCGACCTGATCGACGGGCTCGGCGGCCAGGCCTTCATGACTGGCACCGACAAGGCGATGTTTTCCGCGCTTGGCGAGCGCGCGCAATTCTTTACCGTCGCGCATGGCGGCATTACGAAATCCTAGCGCCTCCTCCGCCGCAATTGTGATAGGCTCGCTCGCATGGATCCTTTGAGCTCAGACGAAATCGCCCGCTATCACCGCCATATCCTCTTGCCCGAGGTCGGCGGCGCCGGTCAGCAAAGATTGAAGGCGGCACGCGTGCTGGTCATCGGCGCCGGCGGCCTTGGTACGCCGGTGCTGCAATATCTCGCCGCCGCCGGTGTCGGCACGCTCGGTATTGCCGATGACGATCGTGTTTCGCTTTCCAACCTGCAGCGGCAGGTGATTCACGATACGGGGACGATCGGCGAGTTGAAGACGCAGAGCGCGGCGGATGCGATCGCCCGCCTCAATCCGCATGTGCATACTATCCGTTTCGAGGAACGGTTCAGCCCCGATACCGCGACGCGACATCTTGCCGGTTTCGACCTTGTCATCGATGGCTCCGACAATTTCGACACGCGCTATGCCGCTGCCGATGCGACCGAGGCGGCGCGCCTGCCGCTCGTGACCGGCGCAGTC
Organism: Martinezella paranaensis; assembly: GCF_014200235.1. Lineage (NCBI taxonomy): Bacteria > Pseudomonadati > Pseudomonadota > Alphaproteobacteria > Hyphomicrobiales > Rhizobiaceae > Martinezella > Martinezella paranaensis. Next base: position 21,376 of record NZ_JACHBI010000021.1, read on the forward strand.
GGACGCTTCGACGGGTCCGTGACGACGCTGAAACCCTATGAGAATGACGCCGACGGCCTGCCCAATCCGCGCTATCGCGATCTCTTCCCGGCACCGCCGCCGGAGGGCCTTATCCCCGCCTGCGCCGAGGCTGGCGTCATCGGCGCCTTGACCGGCGTCATCGGCACGCTGATGGCAATGGAGGCGATCAAGCTCATCACCGGCATCGGCGAACCGCTCATCGGCCGGCTGCTGCTCTATGACGGGCTTGCCGCCCGCTTCGAGACTGTCCGTTATCGCCGCAAGCGCTCCAGGGCCGCGGCGGAATAATGACCGATATCATTCTTCAGCGTCTCGACGACAGCTTCGACCGCTGGGACGAGTTGCTTGCGCTCATTCTCGCCTCCTTCGCCTATATGAACGGGCGGATCGATCCGCCCTCGTCAGCGCTGTCGCTGACCTCGCAATCGCTCAGGGAAAAGGCAAAGAACGAAATCGCCTATGTGGCCTTCGAAGACAATCGATTAGCCGGCTGCACATTCTGCCGTCCGGAACCGGATAGCCTCTATATCGGCAAGCTCGCGGTCCTACCGGCCGCGCAGGGCAAGGGGATCGGCAGGCGCTTGCTGAGGCTCGCGGAGAGGACTGCGCGGGAGCGTGGACTCGGTGCGCTGCGGCTGGAAACGCGAGTCGAACTGACCGGCAATCACACTACCTTTGCCAACTGGGGATTCCAGAAAACCGCCGAGGCCCGCCATGCCGGCTTCGATCGCACCACGTCGATCGAGATGCGGAAGATCCTGATTTAGCTCAGCGAAATGGCAAAACGCGGTTCGGTGGGCGATGGCCGTCGATGAAGGCGCGGATGTTGATGATGACCTTGTCGCCCATGTCGATGCGGCTTTCGAGCGTGGCCGAACTCATATGCGGCAGCAGCACCACCTTGCCCTCGTTGGCGAGCTTTACCAGCTTCGGATTGACGGCCGGTTCGTTCTCGAAGACGTCGAGACCGGCGCCGGCGATCTTGCCTTCGCGCAGGATCTTGATCAGCGCCGTTTCGTCGATGACATCGCCGCGCGCCGTGTTGACGATATAGCTGGTCGGCTGCAGCAGCGCGAGCCGGCGCGCCGAAATCAGATGGAAGGTCGCGGGCGTAGATGGGCAGTTGACGGAAACGATATCGACGCGGGCAAGCATCTGATCGAGGCTGTCCCAATAGGTCGCCTCCAGCTCGTCTTCGGTCGTTATGCTGACACGCTTGCGGTTGTGATAGTGGATCGACAGGCCGAAAGCCTTGGCACGGCGGGCGACGGCGGTGCCGATACGGCCCATGCCGACGATGCCGATACGCTTGCCGTGAATCCGGCGGCCGAGCATCCAGGTGGGCGACCAGCCGGCCCATTCGCCGGGCTTGTCCGTCAGCACGCGCGCACCTTCGGCGAGACGTCGCGGCACGGCGAGGATCAATGCCATGGTCATGTCGGCCGTGTCTTCGGTCAGAACGTTCGGCGTGTTGGTGACCGTGATGCCCCGACGAGCGGCGGCTTCGATGTCGATATGGTCGGTACCATTGGAAAAGCTGGCGATCAGCTTCATCTGTGGCCCGGCTTCCTCGATCAGCGCAGCATCGATGCGGTCGGTGACGGTCGGCACCAGCACATCGGCGGACCGGACGGCCTCGACAAGCTCAGCCTGGGTACGCGGCGTATCGTCAATGTTGAGCTCGGCATCGAAGAGTTCGCGCATCCGCGTCTCCACCGCATCCGGCAGTTTGCGCGTGATATAGACCTTCGGTTTTTTCTTCGTCGTCATGGCGACCGGCGATGCCTTGTTCAGATGTTCTTAACCAAGAAGCAGGATAATTTTCCCGTTCCGGGCATTTCTACCAGACCCGCAGGCGAAGACAAACAAAACTCGCGCGCGAGGCGCAGGGATTTGCCGATGACCGGAACAAAAAAGTCGCCTGACGGCGTCTTGGTCATGATGAGCGAACGGAAATCCAATGCGTGGCAAAATCCTGAAGTCCTGCGCTGCTTTTGCGATCGGCCTGATGATGGCCGGCGCCACCGCCGATCTTGCCGCGGCCCAGGCCGCCAAGGGACCGAGCGGATTACCGCTGCCGAGGTTCGTCACCTTGAAGTCGAAGCGCGTCAACCTGCGCGTCGGCCCCAGCGGGGACTACGCCGTGTCGTGGCTCTATCTCAAGCAGGGATTGCCGGTCGAGATCATTCAGGAATATGACAATTGGCGCCGCGTGCGTGACGCCGACGGCACCGAAGGCTGGGTCAACCAGTCCTTGCTCTCCGGCCAGCGCTCGGCCATCGCCGCGCCGTGGATGAAGGGCAAGGGCAAGGCGGTCTTCGTCAACATGCGCCGCGACGCGCAGCCGTCGAGCACCGTCATTGCCAAGCTCCAGCCGGGCGTGATGATGAATATCCGCGAATGCACTGGCGACTGGTGCCTGGCGACCGCCGACGGCACCGAAGGCTGGGTGGCGCAATCCGAAATCTGGGGCGCCTACCCCGGTGAAGCCTTCAAGTAAAAGAAAGCCCCGCAAGGCTCCATGGCAGCCGCGACCGCGTGATTTTTTCGATGCGGTGATGCATCGGTATCCAGGGCAGGGAACGGTGCTCGTGGACTATTTGTTCGGGAATCTCGGCATTGCCATCGTCCTGTTTGCATCGACGAATGTGGACGATATTTTTATCCTGCTCGGATTTTTTGCCGACCGTAAATTCCGCGCCCGGCAAATTGTCCTCGGCCAATATCTGGGCATTGCCACTCTTTGTGGCGTAAGCGCCGTTGCCTCCCTGATCTCTCTCGTTGTTCCCGCCGCCTATATCGGCCTTCTCGGCTTGGTGCCGATCTTCCTCGGTTTGAAGAAGCTATGGGCGTTGCGGCAAGGCCGTGAAGAAGAGGATGATCCGGAAGACCATGAGAAGGCGTCAATCGGGCATGGCAATATCATTGCCGTCGCGGCGGTGACGATTGCGAATGGCGGCGATAATATCAGCATCTACACTCCGCTCTTCGCCACGCGCACGATCGATGAGATCGCCATCATCGCCATTGTTTTTGCGCTGATGACGGCCTTGTGGCTGGCCGCCGCGCACTTCCTCGTCAATCACCCGACGATCGGCGCCCCGATCAGACGTTATGGACATCTGATAGTGCCGTTCGTCCTCATGGGCCTTGGAATACTCATTCTCCATGAGGCCGGAACCATAGAGTTCCTTGGCCGCCTTTAATGCCAAACCAAAAAAGCCGCCCGCAATGATCTGCTGCAAGCGGCTTTCGAAGTCAGCACCAGCAATGAGTGCGGCTATTTAGAGAAGCCCCGTCTCCTTGGCCGCTTCCGACAGCGACCGCATCGGCCGTGGGCCGATCTGCTCGATGACGATGGCTGCCGCGAGGTTGCCGAGCTTGCCGCAATCTTCGAGGCTGCGATTCTGCGTATAGCCGAAGAGGAAGCCAGCGGCGAAAAGATCGCCGGCGCCGGTCGTATCGACGCGCTCTTCGATCGGATGGGCATCGACGACATAGCGTTCGTCGCCGCGTACGATCACGGCGCCATCCTTGCCTATGGTGACGGCTGCGATCTTGCAATCGCCCGCAATCAGCTTCAACGCTTTCTCGAAATCGTCCGTCTCGTACAGCGAAAGGGCTTCATCGCGATTGGCGAAAACGATATCGACGGTGCCCGAGCGCATGAGATCGAGGAATTCCTCGCGATAACGGCCGACGCAGAAGCTGTCGGACAGGGTCATCGACATTTCGCGGCCATTGGCATGGGCGATGCGGGCGCACTCGCGAATCGCTTCCTTTGCGCGCGGCGGATCCCAGAGATAGCCTTCGAAATAGGTGACTTTGGCGGCGGCGACGACATCTTCCTCGACATCTTCCGGGCCAAGCTCGACACAGGCGCCGAGATAGGTGTTCATCGAACGCTCGCCATCCTCGGTGACGAAGATCATGGAACGGGCGGTCGGCGGGAACGTGCCCTTCGGCTTGGTTTCGTAGTGCACGCCCTGGGCGCGGATGTCGTGGGCGAAGATTTCGCCCAACTGATCTTCCGCAACCTTGCCGAAATAGGCTGCCCTGCCGCCAAAATTCGCAACACCTGCCGCCGTATTGCCGGCACTGCCGCCGGAGGCTTCGAGCGCCGGACCCATGCGCGAATAGAGCAGTTCGGCACGATCGGCATCGATGAGATTCATCGCGGCCTTGGTGATCTTGTTGTCGATCAGGAATTGATCGTTGCAGCGGGAGATAATGTCGACGATAGCGTTGCCAACGGTCAGTACATCGAAACGAGTCATCAAAAAGGGGGTCCCCGGTATTGGTGATAGCCGGTATCCGGTATTAGCGGTTTTTCCGAAGTTTGGAAGGAAAATCGGTTGCTCGCGCGGTAACTAAATCTCAACCAGTCATTTGCTTGTCACTTTCCATCTGTAAACGCTTATCAAGTGAACTGGCATGGGATGCGGACAAGGCATTCGCGGCCAGCTCTTGGAAGGTATGATACCTTCCGCCTCACCGGTACGCGTGCCGACCACGGATGAACTGGCGGCTTGTGCACCGGGAGGACTCCGGCGGGACCAGATGCGGAAAAGCGGGCGCAACCCGCTTTTTTTGTTTCCGACCGCTTTTCGGCTTCTCACGATGCGGCAAGCTGCTACAACTTTGGGATCAATCCGCAAGATCCCGTCACAGCTTCCTCGCCCGGCATGTCCGAAATCTTCTCCGATGTCCTGCCGATTTTCCTGCTGATCCTCGTCGGCTGGCTGATCGTGCGTGCCGGAATATTGACGGCCAGCGTCGGCGAGGCGATGAGCGAATTCGTCTTCAAGATTGCCGTGCCGCTGCTGCTTTTCCAGACCATTGCAGGCGCGCAGTTTCATGGAGCTTCGCCGTTTCGATTGTGGATCGCCTATTTCGCCGGAGTCGCGGTCGCCTGGACGGCCGGTCATCTGGCGGCGACGCGGCTGTTCGGGCGGGATGCGCGGATCGGGGTGCTCGCCGGAGTGTCGTCCGCTTTCGCCAACAATGTTTTCATCGGCCTGCCGCTGGTGAGCCGCGTGGTCGGTCCCGACGGCATCGTGGCGCTGTCGATCCTGATTGCCGTGCATCTCCCGGTCATGATGATCGCCGGCACGATGCTGATGGAACAGGCGGAGCGCAAGGCGAGTGGCGGCACGGGGCGAAGCACGGGCGAACTCCTGAATCAGGTCGGCAGAAATCTCGCCCGCAATCCGCTGGTCATCGGACTTGTCGCCGGGCTCGTCGTGCACCTTATCGGCATTCCCTTGCCGGCAACGCTCGGCACCGTCGTCGACAGCATCGCCAATACAGCAGGCCCGGCCGCGTTGATTTCACTCGGCATGGCCCTGCGGCACTACGGGCTTTCCGGTAATCTCGGCGTTGCCAGCGTCACTTCGGCCTTCAAGCTTTTGTTGTTGCCAGCCTGCGTGCTTGCGGCCGGCTACCTTCTCGGCCTGAGCCCGGAATGGCGAAAGGCGCTGGTGCTCACGTCTTCGGTTCCAACAGGTGTGAACGCCTGGCTCATTGCCAATCGCTTCGGCGTCGGCCACAGCCTTGCTGCTTCGACAATCACGCTGACAACGGCCCTCGGCGTAGTTTCGGTGTCGCTTTGGGCCTATATGCTCGGCTAGTGACAAGGCCGGCTGCGCGCGATCTCAAAAGGTGCTTGGCTGCTTTGCGTAAGCCCGCCGCCGTTTGAACGGCAGACCGACATGCAAAAGCCCGGCCGAGACGACCGGGCTTTTGCATAGATTCGCTTGAAGCAACTTAGTTCGTCGCTGCCGGCGCGTTCGCATCGGGCAGCGGCTCGGGCGTGTCGGCCAGCGTGCGCAGATAGGCGATGACATTGGCACGATCTTCTTCCTTCGGCAGGCCGGCAAAGCCCATCGCCGTTCCGGAGACGAATTTCTTCGGCGCTTCGAGGAAGTGGTAGAGATGATCATAGGTCCACTTTTCGCTGCTGCCCTTAGAAAAATCCTTCATGCCGGCAGAATATGCGAAACCTTCATGCGAGGCGATCGGACGATCGACGACGCCCCAGAGGTCAGGACCGACCTTGTTCGGCCCGCCCTTGGTGCCGTCATGACAGGCCTGACACTTCTTGAAGATCGATTCGCCAGCCTTGGCGTCGGCCTTTTGCAGCAATTGCGCGATCGGCGTTTCCTGCTTTGCGGCGGCTGCCTTGCCGCCTGCTCCTGCAGACGATTCTTCAGCGGCGATAATTGCGAAGCCCGGCTTTTCCGGTGTCTCTGAATGGAAAATAAATCCCGACGCGAGCGACACGGACTTCAGCACAAAAAGTGTGGCCAGAAGTGCCCCGACACCCATGTTCACGTAGGATGAATTCATCTGCTATGCTCCCCTCGCCTCCGGCAGCGGCTGCCGGCCCATCTTGAATTCGCGCGAAACCTATGTCTTTTGACTGTTTCTTGCAACTCTGTAAACGGTCTCCACCGTGAGACTTTTTGACACTTTTCCGGCGGGAATAGAAGGCCCAACAATGACAGATCCCAACTTGGACAAGACGCTGGTACTCATTCCGGCCCGGATGGCCTCCACACGCCTGCCCGGTAAACCGCTCGCCGATATTTGCGGCCTGCCCATGATCGTACAGGTTGCCAAACGCGCACGCGAGGCGGCGATCGGTCGCATCGTCGTCGCTGTTGACCATGAGGACACCTTTGCCGCCGTTGCGAATGCGGGTTTCGAAGTCGTCATGACGCGCACGGATCATCAATCCGGCTCGGACCGAATCTATGAAGCCCTGCAGGCCGTGGATCCCGAGGGCCGCGCGGAGATCGTCGTCAACGTTCAGGGCGATCTGCCGACCATCGATCCCGAGACCATCCGCGCTTCGCTGCGCCCGCTGGAAGATCCGGCCGTCGATATCGCCACACTGACCGTCGAGATCAAGGACGAAGAAGAAAAGACGCTGCCGAGCGTCGTCAAGGTTGTCGGCTCGCCCATTTCGGACAGCCGCCTGCGCGCGCTCTATTTCACCCGCGCCACGGCCCCTTATGGCAACGGGCCGCTTTATCATCACATCGGCCTCTACACCTATCGCCGCGCCGCGCTGGAGAAATTCGTCAGCCTCGGCCCTTCGACGCTGGAAAAGCGCGAATCACTGGAGCAATTGCGGGCGCTGGAGGCCGGCATGCGCATCGATGTCGAGATCGTTGACACGATACCGCTCGGTGTCGATACTCCCGCCGACCTCGAAAAGGCCCGCCGCATCCTTTCCGGCGCCTCTCTCTGACGGAATTTCCCTAAAGGCAGTCCAATGATCAGCAAGACCAACAAGATCTCTTTCCAGGGCGACTACGGCGCCAATTCCGACATGGCCTGCCGTGACATGTTCCCGACGATGGAACCGCTGCCTTGCCAGACCTTCGAGGACGCCTTCACCGCCGTCGATAATGGCGATGCCGATCTCGGCATGATCCCGATCGAGAACACGATCGCCGGCCGCGTTGCCGATATCCATCATCTGCTGCCGGAATCGCGGCTGCATATCGTCGGCGAATATTTCATGCCGATCCACTTCCAGCTCATGGTTCTGCCGGGTGTGAAGAAGGAAGAGATCCGCACGGTGCACAGCCACATCCATGCGCTTGGCCAATGCCGCAAGGTGGTGCGCGCCAACGGCTGGAAACCAATCATCGCCGGCGACACGGCGGGTGCTGCCAAGCTCGTGCAGGAAACCGGCGACCGCACCATGGCGGCGCTGGCGCCGCGACTGGCGGCCGATCTCTATGGGCTGGAAATCGTTGCGGAAAATGTCGAGGACACCGAAAGCAACGTCACGCGCTTCGTCATCCTGTCGCGAGACGAGAATTGGGCTCAGCGCAGCTCGGCCGAGGAAAAGATCGTCACTACGTTTGTCTTCAACGTCCGCAACATTCCGGCTGCGCTCTACAAGGCCCTGGGTGGCTTTGCGACCAACGGCATCAATATGACCAAGCTCGAAAGCTATCAGCTCGGCGGCCGTTTTGTAGCGACGCAGTTCTACGCCGACATCGAGGGCCATCCCTCCGACGCGCATGTGCGCCGCGCGCTGGAGGAATTGCGGTTCTTCTCCGAAAAGGTCCGCATCCTCGGCGTCTACAAGGGCCATCCGATGCGGGGTGATCTGTAAGCCCGGATCGTTTCGGAGGCCACCTCGATCCTTCGAGGCTCCGCCCGACGGGCTACGCTCCTCAGGATGAGGTGGAGCAAGTATCGTTGTTGGCGCAAAGGGTTAGCCCTCATGGTGAGGTGCGGAAGCCCATAAGGGCTGGAGCCTCGAACCACTAGGGCGGGTGGCTGGATCGCTACATTTCCATCGTTAGCTAATCCGCAGCCTTGGTGACGACCTCGATACGGTGTCCATCCGGATCGATAACAAAGGCTGCGAAATAGTTCGGCCCGTAATGAAGCCGAAGACCAGGCGGCCCGTTGTCCTTGCCGCCATGAGCGAGCGCCGCTTTGTGAAATGAGACGACGGCATCACGGCTTGGCGCGCCAAAGGCGAGGTGAAAGCCCGAGCCAGGAGCGCAAGCCTCCTTGCCCCGCAATTTGATGGCGAACTTATCGCCATCGCCGGGCGGCCCATATCCGATCGCCTGGTCGGGATCGCCGGGGTTCAAGTCTTCCCAAACCCTGACATAGCCGAGCGGCGCGAAGGCGGCGTCGTAGAACGCGGCGGCCTTCTCGATATCCGAGACGCCGAATGAAATATGATGCAGCAATTGTTCCTCGCATGACTCTGAATTTATCGATCAGTCTCTTCTCCAAATGCCGCAAGTCAACTCGAGCTGCATGCTTAGGCGTTTTACAGGGATACACTAGGCAACAACCGCTGCTTCAGTTGGAACGATCCTAGTCGCCGTATTAGCCCCTCATCCGGCCTCCTGAGCTTGTCGAAGGGCGGCCACCTTCTCCCCGCTTGCGGGGAGAAGGGGATAGAGACACCTGCAGCCTCCCTTCCATCATCGAGCTCAGCGACAGCCCGAGGTCGTCCCCTCGCCCCGCTTGCGGGGAGAGGGTGAGGGTGAGGGGCAGAGCCGCAATTGGGGCCTTACTTATCCGGCTCACAAACCCTGAGACGATGGCCATCCGGATCGAGCACGACGAAGGTTGGGCCGAAATCCATTGTCGTCAATTCCTGCGCGATTGGCAGGCCACGGGATTTCCAGTCCTTATAATGCTCCGCGACCGCACCATCGCCCTCGACCATGAAGGCGAGTTCGCCGCGGTTGCCGATAGCTGACGGTTGCGGTTCGACATTGCTGCGGCGCCAGAGGCCGAGGGTGAAGCCATTGTCGAGCGGGAAGGCAGCGAAATTCGGCGCGGCAACGGCCGGCTCGCGGCCGAGCAGGTCGCGATAGAAAGGCACGCTTTCGGCCGGATCCTTGACGTAGAAAATGATGAGATTCGGGCTGGTCATTTGGATATTCCTCTTGGTTTAGGGGATATAAGGGCATGAAGGATGCGGTCCGGCAGACAGGGCAGAGCCTGCCGGGGATGGCTTTGTCAGCGGATGGTCGGATGAAGATGCGTCTTTAACGCATCCGGTTTTCCTCACGGTACGGGGCATGACCGTCCAGAAAGCCCAGATCGCGCTTCATTGAATCCGGCACGCCCTCGATATCGAGTCGATCTCGGCCATGGGCGAAATAGCCAAGCGCAACCCGCAGAAGGCGGACCGGCCATGCCGGCATAGAAAGATCTTTGCCTTTGCGCGCCTCGATGATGCCGCGATGCGTTTGTTTCGTGACGATGAAAGCGTTGCTTGCCATGATCGGTCCTCCTTCCTGCTTGGGATGGTGCCCATCATAGTCCTGCCTACTGACAGTTTCTGGCAGTAGTGTTATCGGTGAAAATCAATCGTGAACCATGCCCTCCCGGGCATGCCATTCCCTGGCAAGGGTAATACGACGTCGTGGATAGCGCGCTTCCAGCACCGCGAAATCGACGATGCGGTCGGCGCGGAAATGGCGAAAATCCTGGCGCAGCTCGCACCAGGCCATGATGATGCGCGCATTGTCGAAATAACCGAGCGCGAAGGGCCAGATACGGCGGGTCGAAATGGCGCCGTTCACGTCGCCATAGGTCAATTGCACCATGCGCTCCGTGCGGATCGCCTTGCGCATGAGGGAAAGATCGGCCTTGTCCTCGGTGATACGCCGCGTCGCCACGACCACTGCCGCCTGGTCGACCGCCTCGCGCATTTCGGCCGGCAGCACGGCGGCGATCTTGGCAAGAGCGTCAGCTCCGGCTGCTGCCAATCGCGAATCGGTTGCGCGGGCGACCCATCTCGATCCCAGCACCAGCGCTTCAATCTCATCCTGCGAAAACATCATCGGCGGCAGCATGAAGCCTGGCTTCAGGACATAGCCGATGCCCGGTTCGCCTTCGATCATGGCGCCTTGCGTCTGGAGGCTGGCGATATCACGATAGAGCGTGCGCAGGCTGACGCCGGTCTCCTCGGCAAGCGTCGCGCCGCTGACAGGCCGTCGGTAGCGCCTGAGCGTCTGCAGCAGGGTTAGCAGCCGTTCCGAGCGCGCCATGACAAGCGCCTATCGCTTCCACTCCACCCAGTCGCGCATCAGGCGATGGGCGATGGCGCCCTTGGGTGGAGAGGTGTTGCCGGAGGCCGAGACACGATCGAGCATGGCGAGCGTCTCTTCCGGCGTGAACCAGCGGCAATCGTCAAGCTCGTTCGCATCGATATGGATCTCCCTCGACTTTGCCTCGGCATAGCAGCCGATCATCAGGGAATGTGGCATCGGCCAGGGCTGCGAGGCATGGTAGCGAACGCGGCCGATGTGGATGCCGGACTCCTCGTGCGTCTCGCGGCGCACGGCATTTTCGATGGTTTCGCCCGGTTCGACGAAACCGGCCAGACAGGAATACATGCCGGGCGCGAAATGATGGCTGCGGCCGAGCAAGCAGAGATTTTTCTCCTCGTCGATCGTCAGCATGATGACGACCGGATCGGTGCGCGGGAAGATCATGTGTTCGCAGGCCGTGCAGACGCGCTTATAGCCGCCGATGCGGAGCTCCATGACCGAGCCGCACCGGCCGCAGAAGCGGTTGTCGCCGTTCCAGCGGATAAGGCTCATGCCTTGCGCCGCTTCGCCAAGGATTTCGCCTTCGAGCAGGTGATCGCGCCAGAGCGCGCGCATGTCGGCGGGCTTGTAATGGCTGGCGAGTTCGTCGGCATTGATGCGCACCGGAACGGCCAGCCGCGGCTCGCCGGTCCTGCGGTAGCCAAGCAACACCGCCGCTTCCCAGTCCGGATCAAGCTCCTGCAGCTCGTAGCGGGCAAACAGCGGATCGAGCACCTGCCCATCATGCTTCAAAACAAGCCGATCCTGGGCAAATGCCAGGATATGCGTGCCTTCCTTGGCGAGCGCGTGCTTGATCGATTCCTCGTCGCGGTGCTCGGCATCCCGATTAAGCTGATTTTCCGCAAAGGCGGTAAGGCTGCTGGCTTCCGGGTGGGGGGCATCCGTAGAGAATATGGAATGGTTCATTGTGAAAGCGTGTCCCGCAACTTGGCTATGAAGCTGTTCATGTCTGCGTCCGCATAGGGTTCCGCCTTGCCATAGCCCCAGATCGGGCCGGGCCAGTTCGCATCCCCTTCGAACCGCGCAATGACATGAACATGAAGCTGACGGACGATATTTCCAAGGGCCCCGATGTTGATTTTTGTCGCTCCCGTTACCGTCTTCAAGGCAGCACCGACCTTGTTGGTCTCGAAGGTTAGCAGAACCTGATCGAGCGGCGTCAGCTCGAATATTTCCGATATGCCGGGCCGCCGGGGGATTAACACAAGCCATGGCCAGCGGCGATCCTTCATCAGCCGCACGTCGCAAAGGCCGGTAACAGCGACGGAAACGCTGTCATTCGCCAGACGATCGTCGAGCGCAAAATCCTGCAATGGGTCTTCCTCCGATGTTTTATCAAATGTTTAGCAGTTTTTTTTGAGCTTGGCTTGCTTTTGATGCCGATATTGCCGATATGTGCATCCGGGAGGTTGGTGGTGGACGAGCCACTCGCCAACCGGGTCAGGTCCGGAAGGAAGCAGCCCTAACGAGCCCGGCACGGGTCATCGTGCCAGCCTCCCACCCTTTCCGAAAGCAAGGCCCGGCTTTCAGCGGGCAATAAGCAGGGCAATGAGCGACACCGAGCGACAAGCAAAAGATGCCGCTTCGACCGGCACCGGTTACCGGGTGTTGGCCCGCAAATACCGGCCCAAGGATTTTACCGACCTGATGGTCGGGCAAGAGCCGATGGTTCGGACGCTGACCAATGCGTTCGAGACCGGCCGTATTGCCCAGGCCTATATGCTGACCGGCGTGCGCGGTGTCGGCAAGACAACGACGGCCCGCATCCTTGCGCGCGCCCTCAACTACAAGACCGCCGAAATCGACCGTCCGACCATCGACCTGCGTGAGCCCGGCCTGCATTGCCAGGCGATCATGGAAGGCCGGCATGTCGATGTCATCGAGATGGACGCTGCCTCGCATACCGGCATCGACGACATCAGAGAGATCATCGAGCAGGTGCGCTATCGCCCGGTTTCGGCGCGCTACAAGGTCTATATCATCGACGAAGTGCACATGCTGTCGACGGCCGCCTTCAACGGGTTGCTGAAGACGCTGGAAGAGCCGCCCGAGCATGTGAAATTCATCTTCGCCACCACCGAAATCCGCAAGGTGCCGATCACGGTGCTCTCGCGCTGCCAGCGCTTCGACCTGCGCCGCATCAGCGCTTCCGATCTCGTCGGCTTGTTCACCACCATCGCCGCCAAGGAAGGCATCGAGGCTGAGCCGGAAGCGCTCGCCATGATCGCCCGGGCCGCCGAAGGCTCGGCCCGCGATGGGTTGTCACTGCTCGATCAGGCCATCGCCCATGGCAGCGGTGTGGTTGCGGCGGATGCCGTCCGCTCGATGCTGGGGCTTGCCGATCGTGCGCGCATCGTCGATCTCTTCCACCATATCATCAAGGGCGATGTCGCCGCCGCACTGGCGGAATTCAACAGCCAGTATGAAGCCGGCGCCAATCCTGTCGTCGTGCTGACCGACCTTGCCGATTTCACCCATCTCGTCACCCGCCTGAAATATGTGCCCGATGCTGCCGACGATCCGTCGCTGAGCGAGGTCGAGCGCACGAAGGCAGTCGAATTCGCGCAAGGTGTCGCGGTTACGACGCTGTCGCGTTTCTGGCAGATGCTGCTGAAGGGCATTCCGGAGACTGAAACTGCTGCCCGCACGGCCGGCGCCGCTGAAATGGTGCTGATCCGCCTGGCCCATGCCGCCCATCTGCCGGCGCCGGAAGACGCAGCGCGGCGACTTGCCGAATTTTCGGATGGCAATAGCGGCGGAACGCGTCCTTCGCCCATTTCGTCGGCTGGCAACGGCATGGGAACACCGGTCTCCTATCAGGGCAATGTCATGGCGCGTGCGGTCGAAACCGCACCATCGCGGCCCGCCCCGTCGCCGGCAGCACCGGTCGCCATGCTGCGCTCGGTTCCGAATACGCAGCCGCAAGCGAGCCCTGTTATCGGCCGAATCGAGCCGAAACCCGCCGAAGCGCCGAAGCCGCTCGTCCCCGTCAATTCGATGGCCGATATCGCGGAACTTGCCGGCCAGAAGCGCGATCCGAAAGTGAAGGCGCTGGTGCGCAGCTTCGTTCGCCCGGTGCGGCTGGAGCCAGGCCGGCTCGACGTCAGCTTGGCGCCGGGTGCGCCGACAACGCTGCTGAACGAGCTTGCCGTCAAGCTGAAGGAATGGACCGGCATCCATTGGATCGTCAGCCTCAGCCGCGAGGAAGGCGAGCCGACGCTTGTGGAGGCCGAGGCGAACGCGCAGCAGCAGCGGGTCGCCGATGCCCGCCAGGACCCTGATGTCGCCGCAATCCTATCGCAATTTCCGGGCGCAAAGATCATCGACGTTCGCGTGCGGGCGCCCGATCCGGAAGAAGAGGAACAAGTGGCCGCTCCGGCGACTGCCGAATCCGTCGACGGCGATATCCTGCCGGGCGATGATATCGAATTCTAAGGGTATGATATCAAATCGAAGAGCCGTACTATAAAACGGAAAGCGGTTTTCGACCTGGATTGTAACCCAAAATAACAAGACAAAGACGAGAAAAAAGGACCAGCAACGATGCGCGACATCATGGGCATGATGGGCAAAGTGAAGGAAATGCAGGCCAAGATGGAAAAGATGCAGGCGGAAATCGCCGACATCCGGGCCGAAGGCAAAGCCGGCGGCGGCCTCGTTACCGTCACTGTGAACGGCAAGAGCCAGATGCTGTCCCTCAAGATCGATCCGTCGCTCTTCAAGGAAGACGATGTCGAAATCCTCGAGGACCTGATCGTCGCTGCCAATAAGGACGCCCAGGAAAAGGCCGAAGCACTGGCCGCCGAAAAGACCCGCGAACTGACCGCCGGCCTGCCGATCCCGCCCGGTTTCAAGCTGCCTTTCTGAGAAGCGCTCCGTTCAACGCACCATCGTCTTGCGGATGAGCTCGCGGCCGATCGGTTTCGCCGGCTCGTTCCGCAGCACCAGCGACGTGGTCACCGCGCCGTAGCGAGCGATGGAATCGACGATGGTTTCAAGGTCTGATGGTGTCGGCACCAGCACCTTGAGTAGGAAACAATCCTCGCCGGTCAGCCGCAGGACCTCGATAATCTGCGGCATCTCCGAAAATTGTTTCAGGCAGGGGCGTATATGCTCATGGGTCGTCCGCAGCCGGACGATCGCCATCATGCCGAGGCCGACGGCAGCGGGATCGACGACGGCGCGGTAGCCGGCAATGATGCCGCGCTCCTCAAGGCGCTTGAGACGTTCGGACGCGGCGGGCTGCGAAAGCCCGACCCGGCGGCCGAGTTCCGATACGGAAATCCGCCCATCACCTTGCAAAATCTCGATCATCGACAGATCGGTCGGGTCCAGGTCCTTCTCGAAGCTTTCCATCTCGCACCTTGAATTCATCGGCTGGCGCAAGTTTTATCCGATGGTTTGTGATGTCAACCGGCGATGCAGCGTGTCAATTTCCCTCCGTCAACACAGTGCGAGAGGAAAGACATGAGGGATATCATCGTCCTGCCCGGCCTTGGCGGTTCGGGGGAAGGTCACTGGCAAACCCTGTGGGAGCGGCAGAATCCCGAGATGCGCCGCTTTCAGCCGGCGAGTTGGGACAGGCCGGAATTGACGGATTGGCTCGCCGCGCTCGACCGGGAGATCAGCCGTTCCAGGACGCTGCCTATCCTTGTCGTCCACAGCCTCGCCTGCCAGTTGGTCGCGCACTGGGCGGCCTCCGCATCGGCAAAAATCCTCGGTGCTTTCCTCGTCTCCGCGCCAGATCCCACGGGCGACGTCTATCTGACGGAGGCCCCGAGCTTCGCCAATCCGCCGCGCCAACGATTGCCGTTTCCCTCGCTTCTCATCGCAAGCACCAACGATCCCTTCGGCTCGTTCGACTATGCGACGGAAAGTGCTGCTGTCTGGGGCAGCGAATTGATCGATGCCGGCGCGCTCGGCCACATCAATGCGAATTCCGGTATCGGCGATTGGCCGGAAGGGCAGGCGCTATTCGAACGGTTTTACACCGGGCTTGCTTAGGGATTGTCATCGAGAAGCGCTCTGAGCTTGTAATGAATAGGCGCGGAGAGATAACGCACCCGATCCTCCGGGGACAAACGTCTGCCGAAGGTCGCCATCAATTCCGGCATGGTGACCTTGGCGCCGGCATAGGGACTATAGGTCACCGGCATTCCGGCGGCAGCCGTGCCGTTTTTGATGACGCGGCAATAGATGCCGGGACGGCCGGCTTGCATATAGCGCTTGGCGAATTTCGGATCGCCCATCTTCGCCGCGAAGGTCGCACAGGGGATGCGGGCGGAGGTCACCTCCAGAACTAGATCGTCTGCTATGAATCTGTCACCCACCGCGACCTCGCGGTTATCGAGCCCCTCGATGACGATATTTTCGCCGAACGTACCGTATTCCAGCCGGCGCCCCAATTCGTTCGACCACCAATCCAGCGTCAGCGAACCCTCGACATAGACGGCCTGATCGGGTCCGCCGTGATGTTCGCCATTGCAGATAGCGTCGCCGATGATACCCTCGGCGTCGATCATGACCGCACCGCCGACCGCATGCTTATAGATGCCGGTCCTGTAGCTCTTGCCGGGAAGTTTTTCGGCGGCGCCGATGCAGACGGCCAGAATTTTCATAGGGCGATCATCCCTTCCGCGATTCCGTTCCGTCAGCATATGAGCTAAAAGCCTCCCATGGCAAAGCGAGTCACCGGCCCCGAAATCGAAAAACTCATCCAGCTCCTGGCAAAAGTGCCGGGCCTCGGCCCACGCTCGGCGCGACGCGCGGCATTGCACCTGATCAAGAAGAAGGATCAGTTGCTTGGCCCTCTTTCCCATGCCATGGGCGACGCCTACGACAAGGTGAAGATCTGCTCGCACTGCGGCAATGTCGATACCGTCGATCCCTGCACCGTCTGCACCGACGACCGGCGCGATCAGTCCGTCATCATCGTTGTCGAGGATGTCGCCGACCTCTGGGCGCTGGAACGCGCCGGCGCGATGAACGCCGCCTATCACGTACTTGGCGGCGTGCTGTCGCCGCTCGACGGCATCGGCCCTGATGATCTCAACATCCGCGGCCTGATCGAACGGGTCGGCGAGGGCGGTGTCCGCGAGATCATCATCGCCGTCAATGCGACGGTCGAAGGGCAAACCACAGCACACTATATAACCGACCAACTCGCCGGCCTGGAGGTAAAAATCACTCGCCTCGCCCATGGCGTACCAGTCGGTGGCGAACTCGACTATCTCGACGAAGGCACCCTGACGGCGGCGCTGCGGGCGCGAACGGCGATTTGAAGGAGGAAAACGGATTGGCGCAAGGACATTGCCTTTCGCTCGCGCTCAAGGCGCTCGTCGCCAGTGCTCCTCGCAACCCCCCTCTGCCCTTTCAGGCATCTCCCCCACAAGGGGGGAGATCGATAGCCTGTGGCACCGCTCTACCTCAAATCGCGATTGTCTCCGAAGAGACTAAAGCATATCGGGTTCGCGAAAGGCGCGGCAAACTCCCAACGATCTCCCCCCTTGTGGGGGAGATGTCCCGAAAGGGACAGAGGGGGGTATCAGTGGTGCGGCAGATTCTTTGCTTCCTTTCGCTCCTTTGCATCCTCCTCCCTCTCCCCGCCCTCGCCGCCTCAAAAGCCGATGTCGAAGCGCAGTTCCAAAGCTGGGTGCAACAGAACCTCTGGCCGGAAGCGCAGAAGGACGGCATTTCTGAAAAGACCTTCAAGGCCGCTTTTTCCGGCATAACGCTGAATTGGGATCTGCCGGATCTCGTGCCGCCGGGTTTTCCAAAGCCGAAGGAACAGCCGCAGACGCAGGCGGAATTCTCCTCGCCCGCCCCCTATTTCAACGAGGCGCGGCTGCAGAAGCTGGCGGCGACCGGGCGTAGCTTCGCTTCACAATATGGTCCGACGCTGAAAAGGATCGAGAAGGTCTACGGCGTGCCTGGGCCGATCGTGCTGGCGATCTGGGGTCGCGAGACCGGCTTCGGAGCGGCGAAACTGCCGAATTCGGCGATCCAGGTGCTGGCGACCAAGGCCTTCATGTCGACGCGCAAGGAGATGTTCCGCACCGAACTCATCGCAGCGCTCAGCATTCTTGAGCATGGCGACGTCACGCCCGATCAGTTCATGGGCTCCTGGGCCGGCGCGCTCGGCCAGCCGCAGTTCATGCCGACCAGCTATCTGAAATATGCTGTTGATTTCGACGGCGACGGCCATCGCAATATCTGGACGTCGGTGCCGGATACGCTCGCTTCCATAGCCAACTATTTAGTTCAGAAGGGCTGGCAGCGCGGCCGCGGTTGGGGCTACGAAGTGACGATCCCGGAAAATGTTTCCTGCGCGCAGGAGGGGCCGGATCTCGCCAAGCCGATTTCGCATTGGACCTCGCTCGGTATCGCCAGGATTTCCGGCAAGACTTTTCCGTCCGATGAGCTACGCGCGAATGGCATGATGCTCGTGCCGGCCGGCCGCGACGGGCCGGAATTCATCGTCACGCCGAATTTCTACGTCATCAAGGAATACAATAATTCCGATCTCTACGGCCTCTACATCGGCAATCTCGCCGACCGCATCGCCTATGGCTCCGGCGCCTTCCAGGGCCAATGGGGCGATGTCGGCAAGATGCTGCGCTCCGACGTCGCCGGCATGCAGGTGACCTTGGAGCACAAGGGATACGATGTCGGCGGCACCGACGGATTGCCGGGCTACAAGACCCGCCGATCGATCGGCCAATGGCAGGAAAAGAGCGGCCGCAAGCCCACCTGCTATCCCGACAGCTCGATGCTCGGCGTGCTGAAATAAGCGGAATTTGGCGGCTTTCGGCCCGAAGCAGACTAGCGTCTTGGCGTGAGCACCTTCAAGGATGCGTTGTTGCCGCTGCAGACTTCTCGCCAAGTCTCTTCATGAAGCGATCCATCTCAATGATGGCGCGTCGGTGCGTTCCCTCTCCGATGACACCGGCATCGTCGCGGCAGGTTACCTTGAACAGGAGCGACCTTCCCTCGATCTCGATCAACTCTATTTCGGCCGTGACGGTCATCCCGACAGGTGTTGCGGCGACGTGACTGACATCGACATGAGTGCCAACTGTGCGTTGCCCCGAGCTGAGGAAAGGCCGCAGGGCCTGCACGCATGTTTGCTCGATGAAGGCGATCATCATTGCCGTCGCCAGCACTGGCGGCATGTCACGGAAGCCAGGCCAAGATTCGTCGATCTCAGGCACAGTGTGAATTGGAGCAACGGAAAGGCGTTCCGTATGACGCAGTCCGACAGAGAGCAGAGGTAATGTGTTGGACTGGCTCATAGTTTCCCCAATCGCATGTTGATCGGCCAGGAAATCGGCAGCTTGCTTGTGGGGCTGCCCCAGATCGCCGAGATATCGCGGAAGAAGTTTTCTAGGATGTCGCCCCGCCCAGCCTCATTTACGCGCCGGACGGCGGACCAAGTCGACAGATAACCCAGCAATTCTCCGAGTTCCCAGACACGATCTATGGTCATTTCGGGATACGATATCTCCTCGAACGGAAACTCGATGTCGGAATATCCAGAGTCCACAAGCCTGCGCTCCGGCGGCCAGTAGGGGCCGATTTCATCGTGGTAGAAGCTATTGAACCGATCCTGAAGGTCAGAAGGCGCGAGCCGCATGACGTCGTAGCTGATCAACGCGATGACCGCGCCGTCATCTGCTACACGCCGTGCCTCCTCGTAGAATCGCGGGCGGTCGAACCAATGGGCCGCCTGTGCCGCGGTTATCAAACTCGCGCTTCCGTTAGGCAGCGGAAGTTGTTCCGCAGGTGCGCAGAGATACGCCACGTTGGCGTGCCGGTGCGCGTTGGCGATCTGGTCTTCGCTGGGATCGATGCCGATCACCCTCTTGAATTGGTCCGCGAGCTGTCGCGTCAGTTGCCCGTTTCCGCATCCGACATCGACAGCGCAACCCCGCCCGCCGACGGTCTGCGCCAGGAACGTCGAAAGTCCCGCGGGATATTCGGGTCTGAACAACGCGTAGGCGCTGCCCCCCTTGTCGAACCAGTTTTTGGCGGTTGTGATCTCGGCGTTCCCAGTCATGAATCTCTCCCGCACTTTTCGGCGTCCGCCAATCGATCCGCAAAGCCCTGTCTTTCCAAGGCAGTCGCGAGGTTTCCCAGAACTTTCAGGACCGGAAACCCGATCTCCGCCTCAAGCTCGCGGATGGCACGGAACGTCGTTTCCCAATGAGGTTCCAGCCTCTTCAGAAGTTCGGAGCCGCGCTTGGTCAGCTTGAGGCCGCTCTTCCGCCCGTCATCCAATGCATGCCGAACGACCAATCCGTCCTTCAGCATCAGGCTAACGGTTTGGCTAATCGCCCCTTGGGTGAGGCTGCTGGCGCTCGTAATGTCGGTCACGGTAACGGCTCCGGCGCTGAGGGCGCGCAACACGGGTGTGTAGCGGGGGCGATAGTCGATATCGAGTGCCCGATACCGCTCGGCCGCGCCTTGGTCGACAAGTTCGCTGACATAACGGAGGAGTTCGCCCAAACCGGGCCTGTCTTTGTTATTCATGATAAGCAAATTACATTAGCGCTAATGTAATTTCAAGTGAGCATCGTCTTCGCGCCCGTCGTCGGCAAAAAAATAGCGATGACCGCTATCGGCGCAAAGTTGCCGTCCATGACGCCCGGAAAACTTAACGGCACCTGCTACAGAATTCCGGAAATAATCCGCAAAGCCGGCTTTGCGTGCGAAGACCTTGCAATTTGACGGGAACGGGCTTATATCGGCATCAAATTCTTGATCGTGTGATGAAGAGTGGGCCGCAAGGACCCGCTCTTTTTTATTAGCTCGATCTCCAAATGCATGCACAATGCAGGAGTGAACGCTTGTCGGAAGAGACAAACGCAGACAATGCCAATGAACCGCGGCTGATCGTCGAAACCGGCCTCGACCAGCGGATTGCCGCCATCATCGAGCCTGTGCTTGTGGGCATGGGCTTCCGTCTGGTGCGCGCGCGCCTTCTCAATCAGAACGGCCTGACATTGCAGATCATGACCGAGCGCAACGACGGCACAATGACCGTCGAGGATTGCGAAGAGGTCTCGACGGCGATTTCGCCGGTGCTGGATGTGGAAGATCCGATCGATAAAGCGTATCATCTGGAAGTGTCTTCGCCCGGCATTGATCGCCCGATGGTGCGCAAGTCGGATTTCAGCCGCTGGATCGGTCATCTCATCAAGTGCGAGACCTCGATCCTGGTGGATAACCGCAAGCGGTTCCGTGGCAAGATCGCCGATGTCAGCGCCGATGGTTTTACGATCGAGCGCGACCAGGTTGCCTACGGCGAAGAGCCGAAGGTGACCATTCCGTTCAGCACGCTGGCCGATGCCAAGCTGATCCTGACGGACGACCTCATCCGCGATGCACTGCGCGCCGACAAGCTGGCGAAAGCCGAGGCTGCGAACCAGAACGAAGCGGACGAAGAAGAATAACCGATCAACGAACCGCCGTACGGGACGGGAACCCCCACGGCAGGAAGACGGAGACTAAAGACAATGGCAGTCAGTGCGAACCGGCTAGAACTTCTGCAGATCGCAGATGCAGTGGCGCGCGAAAAGGTCATCGACCGCGAGATCGTGCTTGCCGCTATGGCGGACGCGATCCAGAAGGCCGCGCGCTCGCGTTACGGCACGGAGTCGAACATCCGCGCCGACATCAATCCGAAGACCGGCGAAATCCGTCTGCAGCGCCTGCTCGAAGTCGTCGAAAAGGCCGAGGACTATTCCACGCAGATCCCGCTGGAACTGGCTCGCGACCGCAACCCCGACGCCGCCCTCGGCGATTTCATTGCCGATCCGCTGCCGCCGATGGATTTCGGCCGTATTGCCGCCCAGTCGGCCAAGCAGGTCATCGTGCAGAAGGTGCGCGAAGCCGAGCGTGACCGCCAGTTCGACGAGTTCAAGGATCGCGTCGGCGAAATCGTCAACGGCACGGTCAAGCGCGTCGAATACGGCAATGTCATCGTCGACCTCGGCCGCGGCGAAGGCATCATCCGCCGCGACGAGATGATCCCGCGTGAAAACTTCCGCTACGGCGACCGCGTTCGCGCTTACGTCTACGACGTGCGCCGCGAACAGCGCGGCCCGCAGATCTTCCTGTCGCGCACGCATCCGCAGTTCATGGTCAAGCTCTTCACCATGGAAGTGCCGGAAATCTACGATGGCATCATCCAGGTGAAGTCGGTTGCCCGCGATCCGGGCTCGCGCGCCAAGATCGCCGTCATTTCGAACGACTCGTCGATCGATCCGGTCGGCGCCTGCGTCGGTATGCGCGGTTCGCGCGTTCAGGCCGTCGTCGGCGAGCTGCAGGGCGAAAAGATCGACATCATTCCGTGGTCCAACGAACCGGCGAACTTCGTCGTCAACGCGCTGCAGCCGGCGGAAGTCGCCAAGGTCGTTCTCGATGAGGATGCAGAGCGCATCGAAGTCGTGGTTCCGGACGAGCAGCTCTCGCTGGCCATCGGCCGCCGCGGCCAGAACGTCCGTCTCGCCTCGCAGTTGACCGGCTGGGACATCGACATCATGACGGAGGCCGAGGAATCGGAACGCCGTCAGAAGGAATTCAACGAGCGTACCAACCTGTTCATGGATGCGCTCGACGTCGACGAAATGGTCGGCCAGGTTCTGGCCTCCGAAGGCTTTGCCGCCGTCGAAGAACTGGCCTATGTCGATCTTGACGAAATTTCGTCTATCGACGGTTTCGACGAAGAGACCGCCCAGGAAATCCAGGATCGCGCCCGCGAATATCTGGAGCGCCTGGAAGCCGAAATGGACGAGAAGCGCAAGACGCTCGGCGTTTCCGACGAGCTGCGCCAGATCAACGGCATGACCGCACAGATGATGGTCGCCCTCGGCGAGGACGGCATCAAGACGATCGAGGACTTTGCGGGCTGCGCCGCCGACGATCTCGTCGGCTGGACCGAACGCAAGAACGGCGAAACGAAGAAGTTCGAAGGCCTGTTCTCGAAGCTCGAAGTGTCGCGCGTCGAGGCCGAGCAGATGGTCGTGCAGGCCCGCC
Source organism: Martinezella paranaensis (assembly GCF_014200235.1). Classification (NCBI taxonomy): domain Bacteria; kingdom Pseudomonadati; phylum Pseudomonadota; class Alphaproteobacteria; order Hyphomicrobiales; family Rhizobiaceae; genus Martinezella; species Martinezella paranaensis. The sequence continues at coordinate 44,043 of NZ_JACHBI010000021.1, forward strand.
TGCTGGCCGGCTGGATCACCGAAGCCGATCTCGCCTCCGAGGCGGAAGAGGCAACGGAGGATGAGGCCGAGCAGGAAGCATGATGAGCACCGGGGGACCGGACGCATCGCCTGAAGACGACGATCTCAGCGGTGGCGACCTGAACGGCCGTATGTGCATCGTAACACGCGAAAGCGGATCACCGGATGAGCTGATCCGCTTCGTAGCCGCTCCGGACGGGACCGTGGTTCCCGATCTGAAGCGGCAACTGCCGGGACGCGGCTGCTGGGTCAAACTCGACCGGACGCTGGTGGACAAGGCAGTGGCGAAGAAACTGTTTTCTCGCGCCCTGAAGGCGGAGGTGACGGCACCGAGCGATCTCGGCGCCACCGTCGACCGCCTTCTTGCAGCGCAACTCGCCGGGATGATGAACATGGCGCGCAAGGCGGGCCAGTTCGTCAGCGGCTCGTCGAAGGTCGATGGCGCCGTTCGCAACGGCTCGGCACTTGCCGTGTTCCATGCGATGGATGCTGCCGCCGACGGCGTTCGCAAGATCGACCAGGCACGCAAGGCCTGGCATCTTGGTATGGAGACTGAAAAGGAAATACCGTCATTCCGTGTCTTCACGGAGGCGGAAATGGAAGAACTGATGGGCCAGAACGCTTTTATCCATGCCGCAGCGCTTGCAGGGCAGGCAGGAGAGGGTGTAGTGAAGCGCGCAAACCTGCTCGAACGGTACCGCAACGGCGGTCAGTCCCGGGCAACGGGCGGCGCTGGCCGGCGAAAACAATGACGCGGTCACCGGTCGATACCGGACGCCTCATTAAGGTACATGCATTGAACGACAGGGTCTGACGGACGATTCCGTACCCTGTCCGAAGGAACGGGAACGGAATGACCGATAGTAAAGACGACAAGACGCTGAGTGTTTCGGGTAAGAAGACCCTCACCCTGAAGCCCTCAGGCGTGAACCAGGGCACTGTGCGCCAGGACATAGGCCGCGGTCGCACCAAGGCGGTCGTGGTCGAAACTCGTAAGCGCCGCCCGCTACGCCCCGAAGACGAAAAGCCGATGATCACCCCGACGACAACGACGGCTGCCGCGACGGCATCCGTAACGCGCGTCGCGGAACCGACACCGCAGCCGCCGCGCCCGCCGCAGCCGGCTCCGCGCATTCATCAGCCGGGTGGCCAGCAGCAGCGGCCGCAGCAATCCAACCAGAACAACCAGCAGCGTCTGCAGCAAGACCGCTCGTCGCGACCGGTGGTTCTCAACCATCTGTCGGCCGGCGAAATGGATGCGCGACGCCGCGCACTTGCCGAAGCCCAGGCACGCGATGCCGCCGATGCGGTCCGCCGCGCCGAGGAAGAGGCTCGCCGCCAGCAGGAAGAAGAAGCACGCCGCATCGCTGAACAGGCCGAAGCTGCCCACCGCGCCGCCGAAGAGGCTGCCCGCGCCGCAGAAGCCAAGGTCGAGGCGCCCGCACCGGTCGAAGCCAAGGTGGAAGCACCGAAGCCCACGGTTCAGCCGGCCGCAGCGCCCGTCGTTGCCCGTCGCCCGGATGCGGCTCCCCAGGCTGCACGCCCCGGCGCTCCCGCCGCGGAAGCGCCCGCCAACCGCCGCCGGCTCAACCAAGAAGACGACGATCGCGGCCCGCCGCGTGGTGGCCCTGCTCGCGGCAAGGTCGTCCGCCCCGAACCGGCAAAGCCGGTCACCACGCGTCCGAAGACGGACGAGGAACGCCGCCGCGGCAAGCTGACAGTGACGACGGCCGACGTCGACGAAGACGGCAGCGCCCGCGGCCGTTCGCTTTCGGCCATGCGCCGCCGTCAGGAAAAGTTCCGCCGCAGCCAGATGCAGGAAACGCGCGAGAAGATTTCGCGCGAAGTCGTGCTGCCCGAAACCATCACCATTCAGGAACTGTCCCAGCGCATGTCCGAACGCGCCGTCGACGTCATCAAGTTCCTGATGAAGGAAGGCCAGATGATGAAGCCGGGCGACGTCATCGACGCCGATCTGGCCGAGCTCATCGCCGGCGAATTCGGCCATACCGTCAAGCGCGTTTCGGAATCGGATATCGAACAAGGCATCTTCAACGTTGTCGACGAAGACGGCGAAATGATTTCCCGTCCGCCCGTCGTCACCATCATGGGTCACGTCGACCACGGCAAGACCTCGTTGCTCGACGCCATCCGCCACGCCAACGTGGTGGCCGGCGAAGCCGGTGGCATCACCCAGCATATCGGCGCCTATCAGGTCGAGCAGAACGGTCAGAAGATCACCTTCATCGACACTCCCGGTCACGCCGCCTTCACGGCAATGCGTGCCCGCGGCGCTCAAGCGACCGACATCGCCATCCTGGTGGTTGCGGCTGACGACAGCGTGATGCCGCAGACGATCGAATCGATCAACCACGCCAAGGCGGCCGGTGTTCCGATCATCGTTGCGATCAACAAGATCGACAAGCATGAAGCCAATCCGCAGAAGGTCCGCACGGAACTGCTGCAGTACGAGGTCTTCGTCGAATCCATGGGCGGTGAAGTGCTCGACGTGGAAGTTTCCGCGAAGAACCGCACCAACCTCGACAAGCTGCTCGAAGCCATCCTGTTGCAGTCGGAAATCCTTGATCTCAAGGCCAATCCGAACCGCACGGCAGAAGGCACCGTCATCGAAGCCCAGCTCGATCGTGGCCGTGGCTCCGTTGCCACCGTCCTCGTTCAGAAGGGCACGTTGCGTCCGGGTCAGATCGTCGTTGCCGGCGACCAGTGGGGCCGTGTGCGCGCACTGATCAACGACAAGGGCGAGCATGTGAAGGAAGCGACGCCGGCGACGCCGGTCGAGGTTCTCGGTCTGTCGGGCACGCCGGCGGCGGGCGACAAGTTCGCTGTCGTCGAAAGCGAAAGCCGCGCTCGCGAGATTTCCGAATATCGTCAGCGTCTGGCCCGCGACAAGGCCGCTGCCCGTCAGTCCGGCCAGCGCGGTTCGCTTGAACAGATGATGACCCAGCTACAGAGCGTCGGCGTGAAGGAATTCCCGCTGGTGATCAAGGGCGACGTGCAGGGCTCGATCGAAGCCATTGCCGGCGCGCTCGACAAGCTCGGCACCGACGAAGTTCGTGCCCGCATCGTCCATTCGGGCGCAGGCGGCATCACCGAGTCCGACGTGTCGCTGGCCGAAGCCTCCAATGCGGCCATCATCGGCTTCAACGTCCGCGCCAACGCTCAGGCACGTCAGTTCGCCGAGCGCGAAGGCATCGAAATCCGCTACTACAACATCATCTACGATCTCGTCGATGACGTGAAGGCGGCGATGTCGGGCCTGCTGTCTCCGGAACGTCGCGAGACCTTCCTCGGCAACGCCGAAATCCTCGAGGTGTTCAACATCACGAAGGTCGGCAAGGTCGCGGGTTGCCGCGTCACCGAAGGCAAGGTCGAGCGCGGCGTCGGTGTTCGTCTGGTACGCGACAACGTCGTCATCCACGAAGGCAAGCTCAAGACGCTCAAGCGCTTCAAGGACGAAGTCTCCGAAGTCAATGTCGGCCAGGAATGCGGTATGGCCTTCGAGAACTACGAAGACATTCGCGCCGGCGACACGATCGAGTGCTTCCGCGTCGAGCACATCACCCGTACGCTGTAAGGCAGGATAGATTGAAATATTGGGACGGGCGCCGGAACATCCAGTCCGGCGCCCGAACCTTTTGGGACCAAGACAAATGGCAACAAGACCAACTTCTTCCGCGCCCTCGCAGCGCATGCTTCGCGTCGGCGAGCAGGTGCGCGCCGCGATCACTCAGGTTCTGCAGCGCGGCGAAGTGCGCGACGACCTGATCGAGCGCACCGTGATCTCCATTTCCGAAGTGCGCATGTCGCCGGATCTGAAGATCGCCACCGCCTATGTGACACCGCTCGGCGTCGCCGATCATCAGATCGTCATCGAAACGCTCAATCGCCATGCGAAATTCATCCGTGGCCGTCTCGGGCCGCAGCTTCGGCAGATGAAATACATGCCTGAAGTCCGTTTCCGCGACGATACCAGCTTCGACAACTACCAGAAGATCGACGCGCTGCTGCGCTCGCCGGAGGTCCAACGCGACCTCGAAGACGGCAATACCGACACCGACGAAGATCGATAACAGAGACAGAGAATGTCCAAACCACGCAAGCCCAAAGGCCGTCCGATCTCGGGCTGGCTGATCCTCGACAAGCCGGTAGACTTCGGCTCGACAGAGGCCGTTTCCAAGATCAAATGGCTGTTCAAGGCGCAAAAGGCGGGCCATGCCGGCACGCTCGATCCGCTTGCCTCCGGCATGCTGCCGATCGCCCTTGGCGACGCCACCAAGACCGTTCCCTATGTCATGGACGGCCGGAAGATCTATGAATTCACCGTCACCTGGGGCGAAGAACGCACCACGGACGACCTCGAAGGCGAAGCAACCGAGACTTCGGACAAACGTCCGAGCGAAGAGGATATTCGCGCGCTGCTGCCGAAATATACGGGCGTCATCCAGCAGATCCCGCCGCAGTTTTCCGCGATCAAGATCGCTGGCGAGCGCGCCTATGATCTGGCCCGCGATGGCGAAACGGTTGAAATTCCGTCGCGCGAGGTGGAAATTTTCCGCCTGACGCTGCTCGCCTGCCCCGATGCCAATACGGCGCATTTCGAAGTGGAGTGCGGCAAGGGCACCTATGTCCGGGCGCTTGCCCGCGATTTCGGCCGCGATCTCGGTTGCTACGGCCATATTTCCGGCCTGCGCCGCAGCTTCGTGGCACCCTTCGCCGAGGAGGCGATGGTGCCGCTCGCCGATCTCGTCGCACTTGAGGCTATCGAGGATGCGGACGAACGGCTCGCCGCCCTCGACGCTCTGTTGATCGATACGGCGGAAGCACTGTCAGCACTGCCGCATCTCGTCATCAACGACGACCAGGCGCATCGCCTGAAGATGGGCAATCCCATTCTCGTGCGTGGGCGCGATGCGCCGGTCGCCGAGAGCGAGGCCTATGCCACGGCGCGCGGCAAGCTGATCGCCATCGGCGAAATCGGCCAGGGCGAATTTCGGCCGAAGCGCGTCTTCGGCTGAGTTTCGGCCAGCCGGAAAATACAGCTATTGCGGGTAATGGCGATGCGATATGCTCCCGACGGGCCATGACGGCCCTCAAGGGAGAGAACATGCGCAGAATTACCATCGGAATACTGGCAGTCCTTTCGTTGTTCCTCACAGTAGTGAGCGCGCATTCCGGCGAGCGCTGGGCCGGGCTGCCGGCTTTTCCGCCGATGCCGCAGCCGAAGACGAGCGGCATGGCCGATGTCAACGACATCAAGATGTATTATGCCGAATATGGTGCAGGCGACCCGATCCTCTTCATCCATGGCGGACTCGGAAATGCCGACGTCTGGGGCCGTCAGGTTGCCGATTTCGCGAGAGATCATCTGGTCGTCGTTGCCGACAGCCGCGGGCATGGCCGCTCAACGCGCAGCCAGCAGCCCTTCGGCTACGATCTGATGACCTCGGACTACGCCGCGCTGCTGGACTATTTGAAGATTGGCAAGGTGACGCTGGTCGGATGGTCGGATGGCGGCATCATCGGCATCGACATGGCGATGAAATACCCCGACAAACTGACGCGTGTGATCGCCCAGGCGGCAAATGTGACGACCGACGGCCTGAAACCTGACGTCCTGAACAACAAAACCTTCAACGACTACATCAATGTCGCCGGCGACTATTACAGGAAGCTGTCGCCAACACCGAATGAATACAAGGCTTTCGTCGATCAGATCTCGCAGATGTGGGAGACGCAACCGGCATGGACGGCAGCCGACCTTGGAAAGATAACGGTGCCTGTCACGCTTGCCATCGGCGACCATGACGAGGCGATCAAGCTCGACCACACACAGATGATGGCGAAGGACATTCCCGGCGCAAAGCTCGTTATCCTGAAGGACGCTAGCCATTTCGCCATGCTGCAAGATCCCGAGGGTTACGATGCGATGATCCGCGATGCGATGGCGGGGCGCTGAAAACCGCCCAGGGGAGAACCCTCTTTCCATTGGCGCTCATTTGGTTTATAGGCAGCGCCAGCATCGGGCCTGCCCGATTGCATTCGCGGCCAATGCTGGACGACATCCCGGCGTTTGGCGACATTATTTCCTCTCATAGAAAGGACCATCCGATGTCGATTACTGCTGAGCGCAAGGCTGCGCTGATCAAGGAATACGCTACTGCCGAAGGCGACACCGGTTCTCCGGAAGTCCAGGTTGCGATCCTGACCGAGCGCATCAACAACCTCACCGACCACTTCAAGGACCACAAGAAGGACAATCACTCCCGCCGTGGCCTCCTGACGATGGTTTCCAGCCGGCGCTCGCTTCTTGACTACCTCAAGAAGAAGGACGAAGGCCGTTATACCAAGCTGATCTCCAGCCTCGGTATCCGTCGCTAGTAATTTTCCGGCGGGCGTTCGCGTGAACGTCCGCCGGATGCTTATGAAGGGTTTGAAACCCATCAGACTTGTTTCCGTCGCGTTTTCCGTTTGCGCGATGTGAGACAGCCGGCAGGCCGGATGGGCCGGTTCTGCCAACACCAACCGTTGACCTGTCATGGGGCAGGATTGCCGGATGCTTTCAGCCGAAGCTTCATGCTTCGGCCGACCTTTGAAAGCCTCTCGTTGTCTTGCCCGTGATGCGTCACATTTCGTGCGGTTGAAGATGCGCCTTGCCGATACGGACGACGGCGCCTTTTCCCGCACTACGCAAGGACAAGATATGTTCGATATCCATACCGTCGAAATCGAGTGGGCCGGCCGCCCGCTGAAGCTCGAGACCGGCAAGATCGCCCGCCAGGCCGATGGCGCCGTCATCGCGACCTACGGCGAAACCGTTGTTCTCGCCACCGTCGTTTCCGCCAAGTCGCCGAAGCCGGGCCAGGATTTCTTCCCGCTCACCGTCAACTACCAGGAAAAGACCTATGCAGCCGGCAAGATCCCCGGCGGCTATTTCAAGCGCGAAGGACGCCCGAGCGAAAACGAAACCCTCGTTTCCCGCCTGATCGACCGTCCGATCCGCCCGCTTTTCCCGGAAGGCTACAAGAACGACACGCAGGTTGTCGTCACCGTCATCCAGCATGACCTCGAAAACAATCCGGATATCCTGTCGATGGTCGCCACCTCGGCAGCGCTGACGCTCTCCGGCGTTCCGTTCATGGGCCCGATCGGTGGCGCCCGCGTCGGCTACATCAACGGCGAATACGTGCTCAACCCGCATCTCGACGAGATGGAGGAATCGAGCCTCGACCTCGTCGTCGCCGGCACGCAAGAAGCCGTTCTGATGGTCGAGTCCGAAGCCAAGGAACTGCCGGAAGACGTCATGCTCGGCGCTGTCATGTTCGGTCATCGCGGCTTCCAGCCGGTAATCGACGCGATCATCAAGCTCGCCGAAGTTGCCGCCAAGGAACCGCGCGATTTCTCGCCGGAAGATTATTCCGCACTCGAAACCGAGATGCTCGGCCTCGCTGAAGCCGAACTGCGTACCGCGTACAAGATCACCCAAAAGGCCGATCGCTACGCTGCCGTCGACGCCGTCAAGGCGAAGGTCAAGGCCCACTTCCTTCCCGAGGAAGGCGAAGCCAAGTACACGGCCGAAGAAGTCGGCGCCATCTTCAAGCACCTGCAGGCGAAGATCGTTCGCTGGAACATCCTCGACACCTCGAGCCGCATCGACGGCCGCGACCTGTCGACCGTTCGCCCGATCGTTTCGGAAGTCGGCCTTCTGCCGCGCACGCATGGTTCGGCGCTGTTTACCCGCGGTGAAACGCAGGCAATCGTCGTCGCCACGCTCGGCACCGGCGAAGACGAACAGTATGTCGACAGCCTGACGGGCATGTACAAGGAGCGCTTCCTGCTCCATTACAACTTCCCTCCCTACTCCGTTGGCGAAACCGGCCGCATGGGTTCCCCGGGTCGTCGCGAAATCGGTCACGGCAAGCTCGCATGGCGCGCTATCCGCCCGATGCTGCCGACGGCGGAACAGTTCCCCTACACGCTGCGCGTCGTTTCCGAGATCACCGAGTCGAATGGCTCGTCCTCAATGGCAACGGTTTGCGGCACCTCGCTCGCTCTGATGGACGCCGGCGTTCCGCTGGCCAAGCCGGTTGCCGGCATCGCCATGGGTCTGATCCTGGAAGGCGATCGCTTCGCCGTTCTCTCCGACATTCTCGGTGACGAAGACCACCTCGGCGACATGGACTTCAAGGTCGCCGGCACCGCCGACGGCATCACCTCGCTGCAGATGGACATCAAGATCGCCGGCATCACCGAAGAGATCATGAAGGTTGCGCTCGGCCAGGCACAGGGCGGTCGTGCCCACATCCTCGGCGAAATGTCCAAGGCAATCACCGAAAGCCGCGGCCAGCTCGGCGAATTCGCACCGCGCATCGAAGTCATGAACATCCCGGTCGACAAGATCCGAGAAGTCATCGGCTCCGGCGGCAAGGTCATCCGCGAAATCGTCGAAAAGACCGGCGCCAAGATCAACATCGAAGACGACGGCACCGTCAAGATCGCCTCGTCCTCCGGCAAGGAAATCGAAGCGGCCCGCAAGTGGATCCACTCGATCGTTGCCGAGCCGGAAGTCGGTCAGATCTACGAAGGCACGGTCGTTAAGACCGCTGATTTCGGCGCTTTCGTCAACTTCTTCGGCGCCCGCGACGGCCTCGTCCACATCTCGCAGCTCGCCTCCGAGCGCGTTGCCAAGACGACCGACGTCGTCAAGGAAGGCGACAAGGTCTGGGTCAAGCTCCTCGGCTTCGACGAGCGCGGCAAGGTTCGCCTGTCCATGAAGGTTGTCGATCAGGCAACCGGCCAGGAAATCGCTGCCGAAAAGAAGAAGGACGACGCGGCCGAATAAGCTGCGCCTTCACGCACGTTTCGGGGCGCGGGATCTTTTCCGCGCCCTTTTTATATTATCGGTGCCGACCATTTTTGTAGAAACTAAGTGCCCGGCCCCTCACCCTAACCCTCTCCCCGTTCCAACCCGGGAAAGGGCTAGGGTGAGAGGCAGGCGCGAAGTAGAAAATGCCGCGCATATCCGACAGACGAAACCCATTTCCATGACGAGATCACGCCCATGAGCCGCGATGCCCTGAAGACCCTGTTCCATCCTTTTGCTTCCGGCACTGTTGCCGCGCCTGGCGAGGGCAAGCAGATCCTGTTTCTTGGCGCCGAGGCGGGCTTTGCGCTGCCAGGCGATTTTGCCGCCGAGCTTTCCGCCGTCCAGGGTTTCCGTCCCTTCTATCGCCAACTGCAGGCGCAGCGTGTCAATGTGACGCCGGAAATCGAAGATAGGGATTATGACGGCGCGCTGGTGCTCAGCACCAAGCACAAGGGCGAAAACGAAGCCCATATTGCCGAGGCGCTGAAGCGCGTGAAGGCGGGCGGGCTGATCGTCGTCGCCGGCGGCAAGGAAGACGGCATTCAGCCGCTACGCAAGCGCATCGAAGGTTTTGGCCTGGATGTCGAGCACATGCCGAAATACCACGGCGTGGCCTTCTGGTTTACGCGTCCGGCCGACACAAGCGCTCCGGCAGCGCAACTGGCGAAGCCTGCTACGCGCATCGACGGCCGGTTCACCACTGCTGCCGGCATGTTCTCGCATGATCGCATCGACGCTGGCTCGGAACTGCTGGCATCGCGCCTGCCGACCGATTTTTCCGGCGACGCCGCCGATTTCGGCGCCGGCTGGGGCTATCTTTCCGTGGAACTGGCGACCAAATCGCCGCGGATCGCGCGCCTTGACCTCTACGAGGCCCACTACAACGCATTGGAGGCCGCCCGCGCCAATCTCCTTGAAAATTGCCCGAAGGTCGCCCAGCGCTTCTTCTGGCACGATCTGGCAAGCGAGCCGGTCAAGGACAAATACGATCTGGTGATCATGAACCCGCCATTTCACGAGGGCCATGCCGCCGAGCCTTCGCTCGGCCAGGCAATGATCAAGGCGGCATCCTCGGCACTGCGCGGCGGCGGCCGCCTGATGCTGGTCGCCAATCGCGGCCTCCCCTATGAACCGGTGCTGGCGGAAAATTTCCGCGAGCATGGCGAGACCTGCCGCAACGCGCGCTTCAGGGCGCTGTGGGCAAAGAAATAAGCGCTGAAGGCGGCCGATTGGCCGCCTTTTTAATGCGTGGGATTTAGCTGGTTCGGTTCGAGCGAGGCATCAGGTGATCCCGCAGGATCAGGAAGTTTCTTTCGACGAGAAACCACAGCGTTGCCGCCACGATGAAGCAGGTGGCGAGATAGATGACGAAGCCGGAAAGCCCCTGAAGATTGTCCTTACCGAACACCATCTGGTCGAGATGGTAGACGCCCTTGTGGGTCAGATAGAGGCTGTAGGAGAGCGTCGCGATACCTGATATCGCTGGAAGATGCCAGCGCCCGATCCTGGGCTGCAGGTCCAGCAGCGCACCGAGAATGAACGCCACGCCCGCCGAGAAAAGCGGAAAGCCGACCACCGCCCCTGGAAGAGGCTGAAACACAAGCGGCAAATTGGTTTCCGCAAAAGGCCCGCGGACCGAGAAGACCACGAGCGCCGCTGTCACGAACATGCCGCCGATGCCGAGCGCGAGATATGGCGGCATGTATCTTTCCCATAACAATGGCTTGAACAGCCGGATCGCGGCGAGAACGACGCCGAAGGTCAACCCGTCCAGTCGATTGTAAGTCGGATAATAAACGTCCCTCAGATAGACTGCGAGCGCTGCCCTGTAGGCGTGCATTTCCGCAGCAGGGCTGACTTGGTTCTGCCAGAGGGCAAATCTCAGGCCCATGCCGGCCATGACGATTGTCGCAACCAGAAAGGCGATGAAGACCACTGTAGCGCGCCGCTTCAGCAAGACGACGAGAACCGGCAGGACGAGATAGAAATGTTCCTCGACGCTTAGCGACCAAGCTTCGGTGAATGTGGCGCCGAAGCGCGGATCGAGCCCGAAATTGGCCGTGAAGGTCAGGAACCGCCAGGCCGATTGCATCGTCGGCGCGTCACGCAGGGAGGGAATGAACGTATAGAAGGCAAGCACCAGCAGAAAGGCCGGCAATATGCGGAATGCCCGGCGCAGGTAAAAGGCCTTGAAGTCGACGGCGTTGCTGCGCGCGGCTTCCGCCATCAGTTGGGTTCCGATGAGATAGCCGCTCAGCACAAAGAATATGTCGACACCGATCCAGCCATAGGGCCTGATTCCGGCCAGCGGCAATGGAGTCGCCTCCGCCGGAAGATGCACGAGCATGACGAGCAGGATGGCGAGCGCGCGCAATACATCCGGGCCTAATGCCCTTGTGGTGGCAGCAGCGTCGAGCGACGCCGTCTCATCCAATGGATCGAACGGCTTGGGATTGGCAACAGTTATGGTGTTCACGGCTGGGGTTCCCGTAAATGGTCAATGAATGCCGATGGACATGCAGGAAATACTGTTGAATGCCTGCCTTGTATCGGAATTCCGGCCGGTCGTAACGGGCCATCCCCGGCAAGATAGAATTAACCTAAAATTTTCGTAAAATCTTATCGAATGAAGATTAACGCGCCCGATTCGGCGCCTTGGAGGCCCATTCGCGGCTCAGCACGGCATAGACATATTCGTCGCCCCAGATGCCGTTGAAGCGATCGTTTTCGATCAGATGCGCCTCGCGCCGCAGACCAAGCCGTTCGACGACGCCGATGGATCCGATGTTCTTCGCATCCAACCGCGCGAAAATCCGGTGAAAGGCGAACCTGTCGAAACCGAGGGTGTCATCAGCATTCACAATGTTTGCGGCAGCACAGCCGCTCAGTCCAGTCGCGCTGCCGGCAGCTCCACCTCACCCAGACGGCGCGGGATCAGGTGGACATGTGCGTGAAAGATTTTCTGACCGGCTGCACGGCCAATATTCGAGCCGAAATTGAATCCGCTGACGGATGCGTCCTCTGTGCCGATTGCCTCTCGGCACTGCATGGCAAGTTCGTGGATGGCTTCACGCTCTTGCGCATCGGTCGCAAAAATATCGGTCACATGGCGCTTGGGAATGATCAGTGTGTGCAGCGGCCTAACCGGGAATTTGTCTCTGATCGCGAAGTTAGCCGAATTTTCGGTGAGGATGGTCAGTTCCGACGTGCGGCAGAAGATACAAATCTGATGCGACACGCGGGCCTCCAAAAAACTAGGGCCGCTCGCAGCGGCCCCAATATATTGCAGATTTGCACAGTCGAGGCGACGGCCTCGGTATCCGGATGTCGGAAATTTACTCGGCGTCCGCGCTCGACAGCGTTTCCAGCGTCGGCATCGAGGTGATGTTGTAGCCGGCATCGACAAAATGAATTTCACCGGTGACGCCAGCCGATAGATCGGACAAGAGATAGAGCGACGACGAGCCGACATTGTCTATGGTGACCGACTTGCGCAGCGGCGCGTTGCGCTGGTTCCACGAGAGAATGGCGCGGGCGTCGGAAATGCCGGCGCCGGCGAGCGTTCGGATCGGGCCGGCGGAGATGGCGTTGACGCGGATGCCGCGCGGGCCGTAATCGGCGGCGAGATAACGCACGGAGGCTTCCAGGGCCGCCTTGGCGACGCCCATGACGTTGTAGTTCGGGATGACGCGCGTCGAGCCGTTATAGGTCAGCGTCAGCATGCTGCCGCCTTCGACCATCAGCTCGGCGGCGCGCTTGGCGATCTCGGTGAAGGAGAAGCAGGAGATCACCATGGTGCGAGTGAAATTATCGCGCGTGGTGTTGGCGTAGAGACCCTTTAGCTCGGCCTTATCGGAAAAGCCGATGGCATGGACGATGAAGTCCAGCCTGCCCCAGCGTTCCTTGATCTGGTCGAAGACGGAATCGACTGAAGCGATATCTTCGACATCGCAAGGCAGAAGGAAATCGGAGCCAACTTCGGCAGCAAGCGGCTTGACGCGCTTGCCGAGCGCCTCGCCCTGGAATGTGAAAGCCAGTTCCGCGCCTTCGGCAGCAAGCGCCTTTGAAATACCCCAGGCAATCGAATGATTGTTTGCGACGCCCATGATGAGGCCGCGCTTACCCTGCATGATTCCCGTCATTGCCTTATCCGTTATAGCGCTGGAATACGAGCGTCGCGTTGGTGCCGCCGAAGCCGAAGGAATTGGAAAGAGCCGTGTCGATCTTGGCATTGTCGATGCGCTTGCGCACGATCGGCACACCTTCGAATTCCGGGTCGAGTTCGGTGATATGAGCGCTTTCGCCGATGAAGCGCTCCTGCATCATCAGGATCGAGTAGATCGATTCCTGCACGCCGGCTGCGCCGAGCGAATGGCCCGTCAGCGACTTGGTCGACTGGATCGGCGGGATCTTGGCTCCGAATACCTCGCGAATGGCGCCGATTTCCTTGCTGTCGCCGACAGGCGTCGAGGTGCCGTGGGTGTTGATGTAGTCGATATCGCCCTTCACGGTCGCGAGTGCCTGACGCATGCAGCGCATAGCGCCCTCGCCCGACGGCGCGACCATGTCGTAGCCGTCCGAAGTGGCGCCGTAGCCGACGATTTCGGCGTAGATCTTGGCGCCGCGCGCCTTGGCATGTTCCAGCTCTTCCAGCACCAGCACGCCGGCGCCGCCGGCGATGACGAAGCCATCGCGCTTGGCGTCATAGGCGCGCGAAGCGGTTTCCGGGTGATTTTCGTTGAAGTCGGAGGACATGGCGCCCATGGCGTCGAAGAGGTTCGACATCGTCCAGTCGAGATCTTCGTGGCCGCCGGCGAACATGACGTCCTGCTTGCCCCACTGGATCATCTCGGCGGCATTGCCGATGCAGTGCGCCGAGGTCGAGCAGGCCGAGGAAATAGAATAGTTGACGCCGTGAATCTTGAACCAGGTGGCAAGCGTCGCCGATGCCGTCGACGACATCGACTTCGGCACGGCGAAGGGGCCGATGCGCTTCGGGCTGTTGTTCTTGCGGGTGATATCGGCGGCTTCGATCAGCGTACGGGTCGACGGACCACCCGAGCCCATGATGATGCCGGTGCGCTCATTGCTGATGTCGCTCTCTTCGAGGCCGCTATCGGCAATCGCCTGCTTCATGGCGACGTGGTTCCACGCGCCGCCCTGCGACAGGAAGCGCATGGCGCGGCGGTCGACCAGATCCGTCGTGTCGATCTTCGGCGAGCCCCAGACCTGGCACTTGAAACCGTGTTCGGCGAAATCGGAGGAGAAAGAAATGCCCGACTTGGCTTCGCGCAGCGAGGCGGTGACTTCCTGCGCATCGTTTCCAATCGAAGAGACAATACCCAGACCCGTAACTACTACCCGTCTCATGTCGATGACCTTTTCTAAAAGCTCTGTCTTTGTGGGGCGGCGGTGCCGCAGCTCAGGCAGTCTTGTCCTTGGACAGGCCTACGCGCAGGTCTGTCGCCTGATAGATGACCTCGCCATCGGCCTTCAGCCAGCCGTCGGCGGTGCCGAGGACGAGGCGGCCGCGCATGACGCGCTTGAAGTCGATGCCGTATTCGAGAAGCTTGGTATCCGGACGAACCATGCCCTTGAACTTCACTTCGCCCGTGGACAGCGCCATGCCACGGCCGGGCTCGCCGAGCCAGCCGAGGAAGAAGCCGGTCAACTGCCACATGCCATCAAGGCCGAGGCAGCCCGGCATGATCGGATTGCCGGCAAAATGGCAGGGGAAGTACCAGTCGTCGGGACGCACGTCGTATTCGGCGCGAATGTAGCCCTTGTCGAAGGCGCCACCGGTTTCGGAAATATCTGTAATGCGATGGACCATCAGCATCGGCGGCAAGGGAAGCTGCGCATTGCCCGGGCCGAACAGTTCGCCGCGGCCGCAGGACAGGATTTCCTCATAGTTGAAGCTGGATTGTCTCGTCGTCATAAAGTTCCGTTTCCCCCGCGCAAATGCCGATTGATGTGAAGCTTTAGTGTAAGATCGACAGAAAATGAAGCGCAAGCATGACGCTCGCATTCCATCGCCCTATCGGACACACTTCACTGTTATGTGGTGGTCGCATACAGGAAGGCCAGGGTTGCTACCAGAGGCAAATGCGCCAAGAACCTTCTTTTTACGGCTTTTGGCCGCCTTCCCACCCCATCGAAACTATTGAAAGCAATCCAGGCAAAAGTTATATGGCTTAGTAAAGATTTATAGAGATCAGGAATCCGGAGTTCCCTGAATGGCGGAAGAGGCCGAAATCGCGATCGAAACCAGGCTGCGCAGCGCAGGCCTGAGACCGACCCGACAACGTGTCGCACTAGGCGACCTTCTCTTCGCCAAGGGCGACCGCCACTTAACCGTCGAGGAACTGCACGAAGAGGCGGTCACCGCCGGCGTGCCGGTTTCGCTCGCCACCGTCTACAACACGTTGCATCAGTTCACCGAGGCCGGCCTGATCCGCGTGCTCGCCGTCGAAAGCACCAAGACCTATTTCGACACCAACGTGTCCGACCACCACCACTTCTTCATCGAAGGCCAGAACGAAGTGCTGGATATTCCGATCAGCAATCTGACGATCGGCAATCTGCCGGAACCGCCGAGGGGCATGGAAATCGCCCATGTCGACGTGGTCATTCGCCTGCGCCGCAAGCAGTGATAGGCAGTCGGCAGTAGAGCTGTCATCCAGCCGTTTGCTACTGCCTACTGGCTAATTCCTACTGCCTCCCATTTCACATCACATCGTCGGGATGCCGGCCGGGCTTATGATGGTAAGTCGGGAAGGTCCAGCCGAACCAGAGTGCGCCGCCGCGTACGATAAAGGCTGCGGTGACGCCAAGTGCCGCTGAGGCATAGAGCGGCATGGTGGTGGCGTTGGCAGCGGTGAAGACGCCAGCGCCGACGAGCGCGGCGGTCACATAGATTTCCGGCCGCAGCAGCACCGAGGGCTCGTTTGCTAGGAGATCGCGCAGGATGCCGCCAAAGGTTGCCGTCAGCGCGCCGGTGACGATGGCAACCGTTGGAGAGCCCGTCGCCGCCATGCCCTTGGCCGCGCCCATGACGCAATAGGCCGACAGACCGATCGCATCCAGCCAGATCAGCAGCCGGTAGCGCGATTCGAACAGATGCGCGGTGAAGAAGACGAGCACGCCGGCTATGGCGCAGATGATGATATAGGTGGGGTTCAGCACCCAGAAGACCGGCACGCGGCCGAGGATGATATCCCTGAGCGTACCGCCGCCGATCCCGGTGACCGCCGCGAGAAACAGGAAACCAATCAGATCGAGCTGCTTGCGCGAGGCCGACAGCGCGCCGGTCGCGGCAAAGAGGGCGACGCCGGCATAGTCGAGAAACGAAAGAAGCGACATTCGAGGCTCCAGGAGAGTGCCGGCGCGATTTTCGACGAAGTGAATCACGGCGGCAAGGGCCGCGCAAGCAGGCAGGTGCAAAGATGGCGCAGCGGTCGCCACAACCCTGCGGCCGATCCTGCGCCTTCAAGAGGAAATGCCGGTGAAATCCCTGCTGATCGTGATCCTGAATCTCATCGCGCTCGTGATCATGCCCGTCGTGGCGCAAGCGCAGCAATCGCTGGTGCAAGATCCGGTGGCCTTCGAGAAGGAACACTTCACCAAGCGTTGCGAGGGCCAGGCGAGCTTCGGCGACGGTTTCGCCACCGAACGGGACATCAACAACGACACGCTGACCGACATCGTCGTCAACGAGGGCGAGCTTACCTGCAAGGGAGAAAAGGGCCCCGACTGCACCGACGAGGGCTGCCCGTACAACTTCTACATCCATGTCGCCGAGGGCGGCTATATTCTCGTCGCCACCGCACGGATCTATGGCTACGATTTCATCCAGCGCTTCGGCAACATGGTGCTGGTCATGAAAATGCACCCGCACTTCTGCGACCGCACCGAGGGTGACCCTTGTGAAATCACCGTCCGCGTCCGCGGCGTGAAATTCGTCACCGTCGCGAAAAAATAGGTGTTATGGCCGAAAGGGCCAGCCATGTAGTTACGGGCTGGGCCACGTAGTTAGGGGCCGGGATACAGCGCCGAGGTACGGCCGGCGGCGTAATAGCCGACGAGACCGATCCATTCGCGGACGCCCGTCGCCAGCAACTGCGCATTCAGCGACGGCTGGGTGAAATCGAAGCCCAGCGTTTCCTTGCCCGTGCTGCGGTAATCGACCGGCCAGGGGACAACATCGATGCCTTGCTTGCGGAAAATGCCCATGGAGCGCGGCATGTGGAAGCCTGATGTGATCAACAGGCAACCGGAAAGACCGTTCTGCGCCAGGAGCTGCTTGGTGTTGACCGCATTCTCAAAGGTGGTGCGCGAGGTCGTGTCCTCGACAAGCCGATCCTTCGAGAGGCCGAGCGCAACAAAGAAGCGCTCAGAAATGACCGCATCCCCCTCGTAATTGCCACTGATCGAACCATCGCCGCCGGAGACGACGATACGTGCCTGCGGAAACTTCTGCGCCAGCCGCAACGTCTCGATGAGACGATCGCCAGCCGAATCGAGCTCATACCCACCCCGCGCCGTCGTCACCTCATTCTGCGTGGCACCGCCGAGAACGATCATACATTTGAGATCGGCAGGATCAGCCGCCGGATGCGGAAACCGCTCCTCCAGCCCCTGCACGATATAGGCGCCGGCGGTCGTATAAAGCGCGACGAACAGGATCAGGACCGACAGCAGCGACGAGACGATCGCAAGAAAGCGCCTGCGAACAAGGCTGCCGATCAGGCCCAATACACCGAAGAAAAAAGCCAGCGACAGCGGCTGACCAAAAATCCAGACCAGTTTCGAAAAAACGAACAAGATGCATCCTCGGGCGTGTCGAGCTGGAGCTCTCAAGAGCAACAGCAGAAAACGATTCGTTTTTTCCTAGCAGATTTTTGTGCGCTGCAATGTGGCGATTTTGGTTGGGTGGGCGGGGAGAAGGGGTGCGGGATGCAGGGTAAGTGCTGTCAGGGAAACCGCGGATCAATCAGCCTTAGGGTCTAATCGGGATACGAAGAACTGTTCTTATGTTGAAACCGTTAAATTGCTCCCTCGATGCCACGAGAAGTCGAATCGCTAGCTGAGTGCCGCCGCCAGAACAAGTGCGGCACGGCAATAAAATTGACATACAGCCCCGCTGAGAGCCTTTCTACTAGACTCGGTAAATAGTGAATCTATAGTCAAATGCCCCTCTATGAGGAATTACTGGGGAATTAGAGGCATCCCACGCAGGCTCACCTTGCCTCTAAGCCACGATGCTAGTATTAGATTGGCATCACTTGTCCGCAGCATTCAGGCGGCATTCTTGGTAGCAACCAGGGAGGTTTAGCTTCGTCGCATGAAGCGCCGAAGGACTGGTGAGAGCGGGTCCTCCTTGCTCTTAAAGAGAAAGGAGAGGGATATGAGAATATCATGTCCCGCATTCCGCCCAGTGTCAGTTGCTGACTACTGGCGGTTCCGTCTGGGCCAGTGGGAACATGTTTGTTCGCACTGCCGCCGCTGGCCGCGTTGCCGCGCGACTACGGTTTAACCCAGACTTCCCCTAGACTTGTGCCTGGATTGGGGCCCCCATTGCGGTGGGGGCCTTTTAGGCTCCTGTCATCAACAGGATGTTGATTTTGTATGTCGAATCACGCCACTTGACAAGTGTTTCTCACCTTCGTTCGCGACGCAAATTCGAAAAATATTCAATGTGATTCCAAAAAATTGTATATTTTCAATGCCTTAAAAAAGGCACGCACCCCTACTCGATTATGCCTCGACAGTCAATAACACGCCCCTGTGAATAATGAGGATACTTGAATATGAGGCGTCGGATAGTAGACATCGAGATGACGTGACGCATCAGAATCCGCCTAGTTTTTGGCAGCGATCTGAGCGCCAATCGATACAGGTACTGGCAAGGGTAGTTTCGTTAAAGGCGAGACCGACTTCCGCCTCATCGGCAAACGAATCCGATCAAATAAGTCTCTTCTTCGCAAACGCCCTGCCAGAATGAGATTTCAAATATGTTTCAAATTCCAGTGCTCTGTATTTGTCTGGAAAAGCGGAATACCAGAGCAAAATCCAGGGCGCGAATTTTGCTGTATGACTTGATTTGCCGGCATTGTGATCCGCAAGTCGCCGCTTAAGATCCGACGTAGATCCAGTATATTGCTGTTCGGGAAAATCGACGCTCTGGAGAATGTAAACATACCACATCAGGCTTGCCGTCACGCTCCGCGAATCATGTCGAGCATACTGGCTTAACGGTTTCCCGTGGCTGTCTTACGCAAAGCTTGTAATTGAGATTTAAGCCCGTCGTCGCCCTGCGGGCTTTGCCGGGCACTGCTTCGGCCTAACGGTTTCCTGCGGCTGCGCCACGCGAAGCCCGTAAGGGCGAAGCGTGGTGGAGCTAAGCGGGATCGAACCGCTGACCTCTTGCATGCCATGCAAGCGCTCTCCCAGCTGAGCTATAGCCCCATCAAGGTGGTGCCGTTTGACCGGCCCTGGGTCCCTTCCGAGCGCTTCGCCCGTCGGGGTGGCGGCTTATTACTTCTGGTTTTTGCAGATAGCAAGCCGAAATTTTCGGCCCGGAAAACTTTTCTTGTTCACCGGGCCGATTGTTCGCAAATCAAACGTCGTCGTCGTCGCCGGTGACGCCGATGATGTCGCTCATGTCGTCGTCATCTTCGTCTTCGTCGGCTTCGAGGAAGGTGTCGTCGTCATCGTCGCCGATTTCGACATCGTCATCGCCCATGTCCGGAATATCGTCGCCGGTAGCAGCCTCATCGGCATCTTCGAGCGATACGAGTTCGACTTCCGTGTTTTCGGTATCGACTTCAGCCACTTCGTCTTCTTCCGGAACTTCCTTGGAAGCGGAGGTTTCCTCGAAGAAGGACAAGGGCCAGGACTTGCCGGTGTAGGGCGAGACGATCGGGTCCCGGTTCAGGTCATAGAACTTCTTGCCGGTATCTGGATCGGTACGTTTTGTTCCAAGTTCCGCTTTCGCCACTGTCAAAGCCTCATGAATGGCCGAATAAAGATTCGGCAATGCCGGGGAAGCCGGCGTTTTAAGGGAAATTATCAGCCGGTCCCCTTAATCGTTGCGGCTCTCTCTGTCAAAGCCAAACTTTATATACGCCGGGACTGGTTTTCCCGGCATTCCAGGATGACCGGGCAGCGGGTCTATGGTAACGAGCCAGCGTGAACCGCAGGTCAGTTGGCGCAACAGGAGCTAAGCCAGCGATAATGCGGCGTAAATAACGGCATCGCAAAGGAATTGCCCATGCCGCACGACATTCATCCGCGGCCCGCGACGGCGCGCCACTCGACCAATCTTTCCGGCACCATCCGCGTTCCCGGCGACAAATCCATTTCGCATCGCGCCCTCATGTTCGGCGGCCTGGCTGCCGGCGAAACCCACATTACCGGCCTGCTCGAAGGCGAGGATGTGCTCAATACCGGCAAGGCCATGCAGGCCATGGGCGCCAGGATCGAGAAGATCGGGGCCGAATGGATCATCAAGGGCGTCGGCAACGGCGCGCTGCTGGCCCCGGAAGCACCGCTCGATTTCGGCAATGCCGGCACCGGCAGCCGCCTGACCATGGGCCTCGTCGGCGTCTATGATTTCGAATCCACATTCATCGGCGACGCCTCGCTTTCCAAGCGGCCGATGGGCCGCATCCTCGATCCGCTGCGGCAGATGGGCGTGCAGGTCAAATCCAGCGAAGGCGACCGCCTACCGGTGACGCTGCATGGGCCGGAGACGGCCAGTCCGATCACCCATCGCGTGCCGATGGCTTCGGCGCAGGTCAAATCCGCCGTGCTGCTCGCCGGCCTCAATGCGCCTGGAATCACCACCGTCATCGAGCCGGTCATGACCCGCGACCATACCGAAAAGATGCTGGCCGGCTTTGGCGCCGATCTTTCGGTCGAGATCGATCGGGACGGCGTGCGCACCATCCGCCTTCAGGGCCAGGGCAGGCTTTCCGGCCAGATTATCGACGTTCCCGGCGACCCCTCCTCGACGGCCTTTCCGCTGGTCGCGGCGCTGATCGTTCCCGGCTCTGATATCACCATCCGCAACGTGCTGATGAACCCCACCCGCACCGGCCTGATCCTGACGCTGCAGGAGATGGGTGGCGATATTGAGGTTCTCGACAGGCGTCTTGCCGGCGGCGAGGATGTCGCTGATCTCCGCGTCCGCTCCTCGGCGCTCAAAGGCGTCACAGTGCCGGCCGAGCGGGCGCCGTCGATGATCGACGAATATCCGGTCCTCGCCGTCGCCGCCGCCTTCGCCGAGGGCGCGACGGTCATGCTTGGGTTGGAGGAACTGCGGGTCAAGGAATCCGACCGGCTTTCGGCGGTTGCGGAAGGGTTGACGCTCAACGGCGTCGATTGCGCCGAAGGCAAGGATTCGCTGACGGTGCATGGTCGGCCGAACGGGAAAGGTCTCGGCAACGCTCGCGGCAGCCAGGTCAAGACCCATCTCGACCACCGCATTGCCATGAGCTTCCTGGTGATGGGGCTTGCCTCGGAACATCCGGTCAGCATCGACGACTCCACCATGATCGCCACCAGCTTTCCGGAGTTTTTTGACCTCATGACAAGATTGGGTGCGACGATCGAGGTCGAGGGCTGATAAAATCTTGGCCGGCCTGCGGGTGAAAGCGCCCGCAGGCGTGACGCAACCCAAGTCGGGAGCAGTCGGTGGCCATTCGGGGCCGCCGGTCCTATGACGCGCCCGACAACGACAGACGGTTCCGGACCATGTACCAGCCGCCTCATCATCGCGAAGACGATCTCGGCACGCAGCACGCGCTGATCCGCGCGCATCCGCTGGGATTGCTGATCACCGCCGGCAATGGCGGGCTGATCGCCAATCTTGTGCCGTTCCATCTCAAGACCGGCCTTTCACCCAAGGGCACGTTGCAGGCGCATATCGCCAGGGCGAACGGCCAATGGCGGGAAATCCAGGCGGGAGCGCCGGTCCTCGTCGTCTTTCAGGGCGCCGAAAGCTACATCACGCCATCTTGGTATGCGACCAAGCAGGAGACCGGCAAGGTCGTGCCGACCTGGAACTATGCGGTCGTGCAGGTTCGCGGCAATGCGCGCGTCATCGACGATCCCGCCTGGCTGCGGGCGCAGATTGGCATGCTGACCGGCGAGAACGAGAGCGGCCGTCCGCAGCCCTGGACGGTCGACGATGCGCCGCCGGATTTCATCGCTGCGCAGTTGAAGGGTATTATCGGCATCGAGATCGACATCGAGACGATTGACGGCAAGTGGAAGGTCAGCCAGAACCGTCCCGCCGCCGATCGGCAGGGCGTCGCCCAAGGCCTCGACGGAATCGACAGCGGTTCAGCCGCCGAAATGGCCGAGCTGGTGCGGCGATACGACAGACAAAAGCAAGACTGAAGGCAGGGATATAAAGAGAATGATCATCGCCATCGACGGACCCGCTGCGGCAGGCAAGGGAACCTTGTCGCGCCGGATCGCCGAGGAATATGGTTTTCACCATCTCGATACCGGCCTGACCTATCGGGCGACCGCCAAAGCCCTCCTTGACGCCGGCCTGCCGCTCGACGACGAAACGGTTGCCGAGACGATAGCGCGAAAAGTCGATCTTTCCGGGCTCGACCGCGCGGTCCTGTCGAAGCACGAGATCGGCGAGGCGGCATCGAAGATCGCCGTCATGCCGGCGGTACGCCGGGCGCTGGTCGACGCGCAGCGGGCCTTTTCGCTGAGGGAGCCGGGCACGGTTCTGGATGGGCGCGACATCGGCACTGTCGTCTGCCCCGATGCTCCGGTAAAAATCTATGTCACGGCATCGGCGGAAGTCAGGGCGAAACGACGCTACGACGAAATCGTCAATGCCGGCGGCAGCGCCGATTATGCAGCAATTTTCGAGGACGTGAAACGGCGCGACGAGCGGGACATGGGCCGCTCCGACAGCCCTTTGCGACCAGCGGAAGACGCGTACTTGCTTGATACCTCAGAAATGAGTATAGAAGCGGCGTTTCAGACGGCAAAATCGTTTATCGATGCCGGTCTGAGCCGAAATGCCTGAAAATGCGAGCGACTTCGCGTGCTTTGCGCACGAAGTCGCTGATTTAGAAGCCTGACATTCCGTCCAAGCGCCGGATAGCCTTCCCCAAGGGGAGGCGGACGGATGCAGGCCTGTTCAACACGAACCACCGGCGCATCAGTGTCCTCAATCCTGATTGAGACACGCCAGGAGATTTTATGTCTGTAACTTCCCCCTCTCGCGAAGATTTCGCAGCCCTTCTCGAAGAATCCTTTGCCAAGAACGATCTGGCTGAAGGCTATGTCACCAAGGGCATCATCACCGGCATCGAAAAGGATGTCGCCGTTGTGGACGTCGGCCTCAAGGTCGAAGGCCGCATCGCGCTGAAGGAATTCGGTGCACGCGCCAAGGACGGCACGCTCAAGGTTGGCGATGAAGTCGAAGTCTATGTCGAGCGCATCGAAAACGCGCTTGGCGAAGCTGTTCTGTCGCGCGAAAAGGCTCGCCGCGAAGAAAGCTGGATCAAGCTCGAAGCCAAGTTCGAAGCTGGCGAGCGCGTCGAAGGCGTCATCTTCAATCAGGTCAAGGGTGGCTTCACCGTCGATCTGGATGGCGCTATCGCCTTCCTGCCGCGTTCGCAGGTCGACATCCGTCCGATCCGCGACGTTACCCCGCTGATGCACAACCCGCAGCCCTTCGAAATCCTCAAGATGGACAAGCGCCGCGGCAACATCGTCGTTTCGCGTCGTACGGTTCTGGAAGAGTCCCGTGCCGAGCAGCGTTCTGAAATCGTTCAGAACCTCGAAGAAGGCCAGGTTGTTGACGGCGTCGTCAAGAACATCACCGATTACGGTGCGTTCGTTGACCTCGGCGGCATCGACGGCCTGCTGCACGTCACCGACATGGCATGGCGCCGTGTGAACCATCCGTCGGAAATCCTGTCCATCGGCCAGCAGGTCAAGGTACAGATCATCCGCATCAACCAGGAAACCCACCGCATCTCGCTCGGCATGAAGCAGCTCGAGAGCGATCCGTGGGATGGCATCCAGGCCAAGTATCCGGAAGGCAAGAAGATCTCCGGTACCGTTACGAACATCACCGACTACGGTGCGTTCGTCGAGCTGGAGCCGGGCATCGAAGGCCTCATCCACATTTCGGAAATGTCCTGGACCAAGAAGAACGTTCACCCCGGCAAGATCCTGTCCACGAGCCAGGAAGTCGAAGTCGTCGTTCTCGAAGTCGATCCGACCAAGCGTCGTATCTCTCTCGGCCTGAAGCAGACGCTGGAAAATCCGTGGGCAGCATTCGCCCGCAACCATCCGGCTGGCACTGAAGTCGAAGGCGAAGTCAAGAACAAGACCGAATTCGGCCTGTTCATCGGCCTCGACGGCGATGTGGACGGCATGGTTCACCTCTCCGACCTCGACTGGAACCGTCCGGGCGAGCAGGTCATCGAAGAGTACAACAAGGGTGATGTCGTCAAGGCCGTCGTTCTCGACGTCGATGTCGACAAGGAACGCATCTCGCTCGGCATCAAGCAGCTCGGCAAGGATGCAGTCGGCGAAGCCGCTGCTTCCGGCGAACTGCGCAAGAATGCCGTCGTTTCGGCTGAAGTCATCGCCATCAACGATGGCGGCATCGAAGTGAAGCTCGTCAACCACGACGACATCACCTCCTTCATCCGCCGCGCCGACCTGTCGCGTGACCGCGACGAGCAGCGTCCGGAGCGTTTCTCGGTCGGTCAGACCGTCGACGCCCGCGTCACCAACTTCTCCAAGAAGGACCGCAAGATCATGTTGTCCATCAAGGCTCTGGAAATCGCAGAAGAGAAGGAAGCAGTTGCTCAGTTCGGTTCGTCCGACTCGGGTGCTTCGCTCGGCGACATCCTGGGTGCGGCTCTGAAGAACCGCAACGCCGAATAATCTTCGGCTGAAGCCTTAGAGATAAAAAACCCGCCGGAGCGATCCGGCGGGTTTTTGTTTGAGTCTACACAGGATTCAAAGACTAGAACTATCTTTGTGCGTTCAGACGAACACACGGCGCTCTGACGCGGCCCGGTTATTCCCATTCCACCATGCGCTGATAGAAATCGAAGGCGTGATCGTGCAGGGAGTCCTGCGGCGCGGGTGCAGGCAGTGCGAGCGGTTCTGGCGCGATGACGCTGGTTTCCGAGAGAGTGGCTTCTGCATCGGCCTCTTCGGATGTTGAAGCCGTCGGCTGATGCGTTTCCTCAGGCTGAGAATCGTCTTCACTCTCGTCCTGCGCCGTTTCTCCGCCCTGCCCCTGTTCGTGCTCCTCGTCATCGGCGGGGTCGACACGATCGACTCTTTCCAGTTCCTTCTCTTCAATCGAGACATCCACTGGCAAATATTGTGCGATGGCAAACGGAATGCCTTGCGGCAGCGGGACCGACGTTCCCATCTGCGACGCAGCATCGGGCATATTCATAGCGGGTGCACCCGGCATATCGCCCAGGGATTTGCTCTGAAGCGCAGCCGGCGCGCTCGGTACCTCATCCGTAGAAGTCGCGTTCTGGCTTGCCATGGTGGCGGCCAGATTCCGGGTGTCCTCATTGGCGGTCGTCTGCGGCGGCAGCGGCACGTCCTTTTGGTCGTCGGCATTGGCGGCAAGCGCCTGCGCGATAATCTTTTCTGCCGCGGACTCATCGTCGTGGATAATCTGCAGAAGCTCGGGGCCGGTGACTTCCAAGGCACGGCCGATGACGACCTGCAGTCCTTCCTTGATATCGGCCCGGATCTGCTGGATGTCCCGCGGCACAGGCGGTGGCGTGATCGGCGATCTGATCAGAGCGATTTCCGTGGGGAGCTTCTCCTCGGCCGATGTCGCTGACGACATGTTGCCCGCTACGGGGATGACGTTTTGCGGATGGACGGTCTCGCCGTTGCCGGCATCAATGAGAAGCGCACTTGCAGCCAGCGGAAGCGGGGCGGATTGCTGATTTGGGATGGCTTGCGGGGTCGAGGCGGTTTCGAGGCTTGGCAAGAGCTCCGGTTCCAAAATCGCCGCAGCAACGAGAACTGCCTGAGCCGGTGCAATCGCCACCGGCGTTTCCTCGGCCACCTGCGCGGCAATTGCAGCGAGGACAGCGGCCGCGGGTGCTGGCGCCGCAACGCTCTCCGGCGAAGCCGGCAGGACTGCCGGGGTAGCCGCCGGAACGACGTCTGTAGTCTTCAGGATCGCTTGTGCCGGGACTTGGGCCGGGACTTGGGCCTGCGACTCGATCGTCTCCGTTTCGCCGGCATTCTGGCCATAGGAATTGACAACGGCCTTGATGACCGCGTCGGGCTCCGGTGTCAGCGCCGCATCCAGGCTGATGGCGATTTGCACGGCTTCCGGCCCATCCGGATTGGTCAGCACCTCGGCAATGAGAGGCAACGGGATCGGCGTTTCCGCCTGCGCGTCCAAGAGTTGCTGGGCGACCGCAAGCTGTTGCGGCGGCAGGCTGAGGATCGTATCGGCCAGCCGCTGTGCCAAAGCGGCGTTGCTCTCATCTGGCTCGCGCGAAATGTTCAACGCCGTGCTGGCGTCATCGATGACGGAGAGCAAACTGTCGAACATCCGTTCGCGCGCCGCCACCAGCAGCATGTTCAACTTGCCTTCGACACTGGCGTTCACCGTATTCGGCAGCACGGCAAGCGGCGTCGCGGTCGTCTGGGCACCGGACGTTTCGGCGGTGGCAACCGCCGGCTTTTCAAGGGTTATACCCAAAGCAGACACGGCACTCACGGAAGACAACATGGGATGCTCCTTTGTCTGAAAAGACGGAAGCAGAAGGCAGGTTCAGTCGGAGTCCGCTCATGCGGCCATCAGCAATTCGCAAGCCGGTTGACCGACCGGTCGACGCAGAAAAACGTCGGTCGAATGCATGAAATCAGGGGTAGAATAGCAGGCCGTCTCTTAACAGATTACTAACTACCGAGCCGATGCCACCTCCGCGGCACCGGTTTTTCTTTTCAATTCGCTTTTGACACGGGCGATCAGCTATGCGCGAAAATATCGGTCTCTTCCCAGCCGAGGAGGTCCAGCTTTGCCCGGGTCGGCAGGAAGGTGAAGCAGGCATCGGCATGCTCGATGCGGCCATCGCGCACAAGGCGCTCCCTCAGCTTGCCGCGCAGCGCGTGCAGGTAAAGCACATCGGAGGCGGCATATTCGAGCTGTGCCGGCGAGAGCGTCTCGGCCGCCCAGTCGGAAGACTGCTGCGCCTTGGAAATGTCGACCTCGAGCATCTCCTTGAGATTGTCCTTGAGGCCATGACGGTCCGTATAGGTGCGGCAGAGGCGCGAAGCGATCTTGGTGCAGAAAACCGGCGTCGTGGTGACACCGAACGTGTGGAACAGCACGGCGATATCGAAGCGGCCGTAGTGAAAAATCTTCTCGCGCGAGGGATCGGCCAGCATGGCGACGAGGTTCGGCGCCTCTTTCTGGCCGGCGGCGATGCGGATCACATCGGCAGTGCCGTCACCCGGCGAAAGCTGCACGACGCAGAGCCGGTCGCGGCGTGGAATGAGGCCGAGCGTTTCGGTATCGATCGCTATGGAGCCGGTGTAGCGGGCGGCATCGGCAGCAGAAATATCGCCTTCGTGATAACGGATGGTCGCGGCCATGAAGCTCTCCCGGCTCTATCGTCTGAATTCGTTTTTCGTCCTGTTCTATAGAACAGACAAGGAGATAACGATACTGCGCGGGGCTTAAAATGCGAGGCCTCGTCCGGCCTCAAGTCGAGGTGATGTGGATATGGCCTTGCCACAGACGCGCCGCTGTCAACTTTCCGGAACGGAAGGCGCCGGTGTCGATATTGAGCCGAAGCCCATGCGCTTCGGCTTGTCTGACCGGCGTATGGCCATGAATGATCAGCTTCGGCAGCGGTTGCGCGCTGTCGTAAAAGCGCGAGCGGATGTAAACAAGGTCGTCATCGTCCTGCGCTTCGATCGGTCGTTCCGGATCGATACCGGCATGGACGAACAGGACCTGCGGCGTATCCAGCAGAATCGGCAGCCGGCGGAGAAAGTTGAGATGATCGTCGGGTAGCCAGGTGCGGATGAAGGTGTCGAGTTTTTTCTGCCGGGGATATTGCTGCCGTAGAGCCTGGATATCCACGCCATAGGATTTCAGCGTCGCCTCACCGCCGAGCGCGACCCACTCGTCCAGGGATATTTCACCATCGGCATAGGCGAGCATGGCGAGCTCATGATTGCCGGTGAGGCAGATCCGGTCGAAACCATTCGGCAGCGGCGCCATCAGCCGGCTGACGACCTGTGCCGAGGCCGGGCCACGATCGATGAAATCGCCAAGCATGATGATCAGCTTGCGGCCGGGCAGTGCGGCGGCATCGGCGAAAATCTTGCGTTCGAGCACGCTCAGGAGGTCGTAGCGGCCATGCACGTCGCCGATCACATAGGTCGGCACGTCCAAGCTATCGAGGTGCTCACGACGCCGGCGCGGGCTGAAGCCGCGAGTGACTTTCTCGCGTATGGTATTTGCCGCCATGAAACTTCCCTCATCGAAATGTCACCATCCCGAGCGCTCTAACCCCTCGTAGAGCGGTTCAGCGTTTCACGGAATCGCTTTCCCGCTCTATCCCTTTGTTTTGACGCATTCCGGACGGAAAACCGCTGCGCACTTTTCCTGGAAGTGCTCTAAGCAAAAATAACCGAAAAGCGACAATTCTTTGCCGAATACAGGGATAAACGCGTCTGCCAGGTGTCTATGTCGGCGGAAGTCATCAACAAAGGATTACCTTGCGGCAAAGCGTCCCGAACATAGCCATTTCGCATTGTAAAATTTGACATAGGATGTCCACAATTCTATCGCGCTCGGTAACCCAGGAGGACGACTTTTCATGACCAAGACCATTACCAGGTTCAGCCTCGCCGCCATTCTCGCACTCGGCCTTTCCGGTCAGGCTTTTGCGCACGCACATCTGAATTCGGCAACCCCGGCCGACAAGAGTACCATCAAGGCCTCGCCCAGCGAACTGGACCTCACTTTCAGCGAAGGCTTGAACCTGAAGTTCTCCGGCATCAAGGTAACCGGCCCCGACAAGGCAGTCGTCAAGCTCGGCGATCCCATGCTGATGCAGAACGACACCGTGCTGATGGTTCCCGTCTCCGGAACGCTTGGCGCCGGCACCTATACCGTCGAATGGCATGCTCTTTCCGCTGACGGCCATAAGACCAATGGCAGCTACACCTTCACAGTAAAACCTTGATCGATCCCAACATAGCGCTTGAGGCGTGCCGGTTCCTTCACGGCGCATCCCTGATGCTTCTGTGGGGCGCCTCGGCCTTTCTCTGCTTTCTGGTGCCGAAAGTGCTGGCGGAGAAGGTATGGCGCATGTTCGGCACCGCCCCCTTCCTTGCGGCGCTGATTGCCGGGCTGACGACGCTTGCCTCGCTGCCGCTTGCAAGCGCCATCATCGGCAATGGCTGGAGTGATGCCTTCAATGCCGGCACGATCCGCGACGTGCTGTTCGAAACGACGGTCGGGCAGGCGTGGCTCGCCCAAGCCGCCGCTGCCCTCATCCTCGTTCTTGCTTTCCTGCCGCCGGAGCGTTGGCGTCGCCCGGGCGTGGCGCTCGGCTCCGGTCTCGGCCTTGCCGCCCTCATGCTCACCGGTCACGCCTCGATGCATGAAGGCTGGCTCAAGCTCGCCCATCGCGCCAATGACATTCTTCACGTCCTGGCCGGCGGCGGCTGGCTGGGCGCCCTGGTGCCGCTGGTCCCGATCCTCCGGCTTTTGAACGCGCCCGAAGACCGGGCGGAAGCACTGTTGGCGCTTCGGCGCTTCTCCACCGTCGGGCATGGCGCCGTGGCGCTGGTCATCGCCTCCGGCCTCGTCAATACGATGCTGGTCCTTCAGCGCCTGCCGACGAACTGGTCATCTCCGTATCAAGCGCTGCTTGCCATAAAGATCGTGCTGGTCGCCGGCATGAGCCTGTTGGCGATCGTCAATCGCTACATCCTCGTGCCGCGGATGCAACGCGATCGGGCCCGGGCTTTGAGCGCCATCCGTCGCGGCAGTATTGCCGAGATCGTCCTCGGTATCGCAGTCATTGCGCTAGTCGCCGTTTTCGGCATGCTCGAACCCGTCTGACCGTCAGGCCGACAGCGACCTCACAACCGCACGAACGGCCTCGGCATCCTCCGTTTTCGGCCGGTATTCGAGACCGACCCTGCCGCTATAGCCATGGGCAAACAGCCAATTCAGACGGCCGAGCAAATCGATCTCGCCGGTGCCGGGATCGTTACGGCCAGGGTGATCCGCGACGTGGACATGCACGATGCGATCGGCGCGTTTGCCGACCACATCTTCCGTCCGCTCGCCCATGACAGCCGAATGGTAGATATCGTAGACGATACCAATTTCCGGCCGGCCCACCTCGACGACGATATCCAGGCCTTCCACCGTCGAGGACAAATAGTAGCCGACATGGTCGATCTTCGTGTTCAAAGGCTCCAGACCGAGCCGAACGCCTGAGCCGCTCAAGATATCGGCGCCGGCGCTCAAGGCGGAGATCATGACTTCCCGCTGTTCGGCGCGTGAAAACTCCGGCAAATCGTCACCCGCCTGCGCAACCAAAACCGAAGCGCCCAGGCGCTGCGCCACATTGACGGACACCTGCAAGCCCTCCAGCCAAGCCTCCTTGTTCGCCGGATTTGTCAGCGCGATCATCGGCTCGGCGACGATGCCCGAAACGGCGATCCCGGTCTCGGCGACCGCGGATGCGATTGCATCCAGGTCCTTGTTCGTCCAGCGCCAGAACTCGACCGCGCTTAGTCCGGCCTGATGCGCCAGCCGGATACGGTCGGTAAAATTGTCACCTTCGCGGGCAAACAGCCATTCGATGCATGCCGAAAATTGCCGCATGAAAATCGTCCTCCAAAGAATATGCCCAGTGACGTGGGCCCTATCGCCGGCGACGGCAAGAGGCCGGCCGCTAGAATTGCGAGGCGGACCGGCGCAGCGCGGGCTGGGCGCCCTCGACGCTCATTGCCGTCACCATGCGCATATCCCGGCGGAAATCCGAAGGCGACATGCCGGCAATATGGCGGAAGGATTTGTTGAAGGCGCTGATCGAGCCGAAGCCGCTGTCCATCGCCACCTGCAGCACGTTGGCGCCGTCGCGCATCAGCATGGCCTGGGCGCGCGACAAGCGCAGCAGGTTGACATATTTGCTGAGCGTCATGCCGGTGCATTTCTTGAAGAGGTTCATCGCATATTTCGGATGCAGATCCGCTGCCTTGGCGATATCAACCGTATCGATGTCGTGCAGGAAATTGCTGGCAATGAAATCGCACATGCGCGCCAGGCTGCGCGACGATTGCGGGTGGACCTGTTCGCTCGACTGATGCTCCCGCTTTTCCGGCAGCATGCGATAGGGCTCGAAAGCAATGCGCTCCAGGCGCAGCAGGAGTTCGGCAACCGCATGTTCGGCCTTGGCCGGATCCCCGGAGCGGACATAACGATACCAGCGGGCGAAATTCTCGTTGTCGGCGGCATCCGTCGCGGAGGTGACCAGGGTCTCGCCTCGTATCAGACGGCCGGAAATATCGAGCGGCAGGCGCATGCGGAAGAAATGCACCAGCGGCAGATGCGCGCCGGCATAGATCGAATCTTCCGACGAATCATCCATCTGATGCGGCTGCCCTCCCCAGAACACGCAGATATCGCCGGCACGAAGCTGAATTTCATGGTCGTTCATACGGTAGTGAACCGTGCCGCGTATAAGGTAGTTCACCTCGACCTGCGCATGCCAATGCGGCATCACCATCAGGGGCGGATGGGTATGAAACATCTGCAGGGTCGTCGGCAGCCCTTCGATGCTGCTCGCGCCCGGCTGATAAACTGCTCGATGACCCACCTTACTTTCCGCCAAGTCGATGTTCCTTTTTTAGGAGACAGAAGCGCACCGGTAGCTAGTTTAAGCGTGTTCGCTAGAGGACGGCAATTGAAAAGGGAGGATTTTCAATGCGTTTAAAACTCGCGGGAGCGGCGGCACTTGCTGCCTTGCTGGCTTCCGGTTCTGCTTATGCGGAACAAACCACCATCACAGTCTGGAGCTGGAACATCGCCGCGTCGGCGCTGAAATCCACGGTCGAAGGATTCAATAAAAAATATCCCGACATCAAGGTCGAGGTTCAGGACATCGGCAACCCGCAGGTCTTCGATAAGATGCTGGCCGCTTGCGCCGCCGGCGGTGACGGTCTGCCCGACATCATGTCGATCGAAAATCACAAGGCATCGATCTTCTGGAACCGCTTTCCGGACTGCCTGACCGATCTGACGAAGCTCGGCTACACGGATGCGCTCAAGAAGCAGTTCCCGGACTTCAAGCGTGCCGAGCTTGAGGTCGGCGATGCCGCCTATGCAATGCCCTGGGATTCCGGCCCGGTCGCCATGTTCTACCGCCGCGATCTCTATGAAAAGGCGGGCGTCGATCCGGCAACGATCAAGACCTGGGACGATTTCATTGCCGCCGGCAAGAAGATCTCCGCCGCCAATCCGGGCGTGATCATGGCGCAGGCCGATCTAAACGGCGACACTGAATGGTTCCGCATGCTCGCCAACGAACAGGGCTGCGGCTATTTCTCGTATGACAGCCAGAGCATCACCGTAAACCAGCCAGCCTGCGTGAAGGCCCTGGACAAGGTGAAGGAGTTCAAGGACGCGGGCCTGCTGAGCGCGGCGAACTGGAACGAGAAAATTCAGTCGAACACCGCCAGCAAGGTGGCATCGCAGCTCTATGGCGGCTGGTATGAAGGCACCATTCGCTCCACCTCGCCGGATCTCGCCGGCAAATGGGGCGTCTATCCGATGCCGAGCATGACGGCCGATGGCCCGCATGCGGCCAATCTCGGCGGCTCTTCGCTCGCGATCGCCAGCGGCTCCAAGAACAAGGAGGCAGCCTGGAAATACCTTGAATATACGCTTGGCACCAATGAGGGCCAGGTTACCATGCTGAAGTCCTTCGGGCTGGTACCGTCGCTGCTGACGGCGGTTCAAGATCCCTTCGTCAACCAGCCGCAGCCTTATTGGGGCGGTCAGAAGGTATGGGCCGATATCCTCGCCACCCTGCCGAAGATCCGCCCGAGCCCCGGCACCCAGTATTTCAGCGACGCCGATGAGGTCATAAAGGCCGTGCAGACGAAATACCTCGCTGGTGGTTACCCGAACGGCAAGGCCGCGCTCGACGATGCGGCACAGCAGATCGCCTCGGCGACAGGTCTGCCGCTCGCGAAGTGAGTGACACTGCCGGGCGCGCATCCCAAGCCGCGCTCGGCATCCCCGCCGCCCTGAGGGCGGCGGGGATGCGACGTCACGCGTCATTTCACTGCGCATAAAGGAGAAGGCTTTCATGCGGTTGCGAAACCGGAGCGCCTATGCGTTCCTTGCACCCTATCTTCTGGTGTTCGCCGCCTTCTGGGTCTGGCCGATCATCTATTCGTTCCTGATCTCGTTCCAGAACACCCGGGTTAATCCGTGGGTCTTTAACCTGTCGCTCAATTGGGGGCGCCTGTTCGGCGACCCGGCCTTCTACAACGCGCTTCAAAACACGCTGATCATCCTGATCGTCCAGGTACCCGTGATGATCACGCTCGCCACGGTCATGGCGGTACTATTGAATTCACCGCTGCTGAGAGCGCGCGGCATTTTTCGCTTTGCTTTCTTCGCACCGGTCGTCGTTGGAGAGGTGGCCTATGCCGCTGTCTTCCGCCTGATGTTCAACGTCGATTTCGGCATCATCAACAAGCTAATCGGCATGATCGGCCTCGCACCGGTGTCGTGGTTCGCCGAATCGCATGCCGCAATGGTGCTCATCATCATCGCCGTCACCTGGCGCTGGGCGGGCTACAACGCCATCATCATCCTTTCCGGGCTGCAATCGATCCCCGAGGATGTTTACGAGGCCGCGACGCTTGACCGCGTCAACCGCTTCCAGCAGTTCATCCATATCACCCTGCCGCTGTTGAAGCCGATCATTCTGTTCTGCGTGGTCCTGTCCGTCATCGGCACCATGCAGCTTTTCACCGAACCATATCTGATCACCAACAGGGGTGGTCCCGGCGGCGGGACGGAGACGCTCGGCCTGTTGCTCTATCGCCAGGCCTTCCAGTCGACCAACTTCGGCTATGCCTCCGCAATCGCCTACACGATGGCGGCGCTCGCCGTGGTCATCTCTCTTCTCAATCTCTGGGTGGGGCGCGAACCGAAATGAAATCGAAGTCCAAATCCAATCTGATCCGCTCGATCGCGCTGCACGGCCTGCTCGCACCGCTTGCCCTTATCTGGCTGTTTCCGCTCTGGATGATGTTCATCTTCTCGACCATGCCCGACTACGGCATCTTCAGCCCCGATATCGTCATGGTCCCATCGACGAGCTTTTTCGACAATGTCCGGAATCTGCAGGCCGACACTAACTTCCTCGGTGCAATGACGATCTCCATCGGCGTCGCAGTCATTTATACCTTCCTGTCGGTGCTCCTGACCTCGATGGCCGGATGGGCTCTGGCGCGCTACCAGTTCGCCGGCCGTTCGGGCGTTATCGCCATCATCCTCGGCACGATCACGCTGCCCTACTCCGTCGTCGTCATTCCGCAATTCATCATGGTGGCGCGCGATTTCGGGTTGGGCAACACATGGGTCGCATTGATCGTGCCACCGCTCTTCAATTCGCTCGGTGTGCTGTTCATGCGCCAGGCCTTCTCGATGATGCCGGGCGAGCTCTTTGACGCCGCACGAGTCGAGGGCGTCAAGGAATGGCAGATCTTCCTCCGCATCGCTTTGCCGCTGGCAAGACCGACCATGGCGGCGCTCGCCATCATCCTGTTCCTGGCCTCCTGGAACAACTACCTCTGGCCGCTGCTCATCAATTCCCGACCGGGGATGATGACCGCGCCGGTGGCGCTCGGAACGTTGATCGGCCTTACCAGGGTATCCTGGGGCGGCATCATGGCGGGTGCCGTCATGCTGACGGCGCCGATTCTCATCGTCTTCGTTCTCCTGCAGCGCCACTTCATCGCCGGCATCGCCGCCGGCGCAATCAAATAATTCCGGGAGACCCGTATGGCTGAACTGTCCCTTACCAATGTCGTCAAACGCTACGGTACCCTTGAAATCATCCACGGCGCCAATCTCGACGTGAAGGACGGCGAGTTCGTCGTCTTCGTCGGGCCGTCCGGATGTGGCAAGTCCACGCTGCTGCGCATGATCGCCGGTCTCGAAGACATCACCGGCGGCGAACTCAAGATCGGCGGCCGCGTCGTCAACGATATGGAGCCGGCTGATCGCGGCATTGCCATGGTCTTCCAGTCCTACGCGCTCTATCCGCATCTGACGGTCGAGCAGAACCTCAATTTCGGCCTGCGCATGAACGGCAACCCGAAGGCCGATACCGACCGCCGCGTCAAGCAGGCGGCCGAGATCCTGCAGATCACTGAACTGATGCAGCGCCGGCCGAAGCAGCTTTCCGGCGGCCAGCGCCAGCGCGTCGCTATCGGCCGCGCCATCGTGCGCGAACCGCAGATCTTCCTGTTCGACGAGCCGCTGTCCAACCTCGATGCCGAGCTGCGCGTACAGATGCGCGTCGAAATCTCGCGCCTCCACAAGAAGCTCGGCACGACGATGATCTATGTGACGCACGATCAGACCGAGGCGATGACGCTGGCCGACAAGATCGTCGTGCTGCGCAGCGGCAATATCGAGCAGATCGGCGCGCCGCTCGACCTTTACGACGATCCCGCCAACCAGTTCGTCGCCGGCTTTGTCGGATCGCCAAAGATGAATTTCCTGCCGGCCGAGATCGTTGCCAAGCAAGACGGCGGCGTGACGGTGGCCCTGAAGAATCAGCGCGACGTCCGTCTGTCATTGCCGATCGCTACGGCTCAGGTCGAAACCGGCCAGGCGGTGACGCTCGGCGTGCGGCCGGAACATTTTCTCGAGGCTGGTCGTGGCGATATCGATGTAACCGTCGATGTCGACGTCGCCGAGCATCTCGGCAATACCAGCTACATCTACGCCAACATCGCCGGCGGAGAGCAGATCGTCATCGAGCGGGAGGAATCCCGCAACACCAACAATCGCGACACGCTGAACGTAGCACTCTCCGCAGCCAAGACATTCCTGTTCGACGGCGCCGGCAACCGATTGCGATAGGCGCTCTTTTCCACCGCTCCCCGTTCCATCGCTCCCAAGTCCCGTCACTCCCAAGACAGCATGCAGATTTAGGAAAGGACCAGTTCATGACTACCGAGACATCCATCCGCTGGGGCATCATCGGCCCCGGCAGGATCGCACAGACTTTTGCCGAAGGCGTCGCTCACTCCCGCAGCGGCAAGCTGGTGGCCATCGCCAGCCGCAATCCCGACAAGCCGGGTCTTGGCGATAACTTCCCCGGCGCGCGCATCGTGAACGGCTATGAGGCGCTGCTGGCCGACAAGGAAATCGACGCCATCTATATCGCCACGCCCCATACCGGCCATGCCGAATGGGCCATCAAGGCGATCCGTGCCGGCAAGCATGTCCTCGTCGAAAAGCCGATCGCGCTGTCCGCCTATGATGCCGAGGCGATCTACTACGAAGCCAAGAAGGCTGGCGTCTTCGCCGGTGAAGCCTTCATGTACCGCGTGCATCCACAGACGGCGAAGCTGATCGAACTGGTGAAAAGCAGCGTGATCGGCGAGATCCGCATCATCCGCTCCTCATTCGGCTTCAACATGGGCACGGTCAAGCCGGAACACCGATTGTTCGCCAACGACACGGCTGGCGGCGGCATCCTGGATGTCGGCGGCTATCCGGTATCCATGGCGCGGCTGATTGCCGGTGCCGTTGAAGGCAAGCCGTTCCTCGACCCGGAAAAAGTCTCCGGTGTCGCCCATCTCGGCCAGACCGGCGTCGACGAATGGGCCTCAGCAGTGCTGAAATTCCCGAACAATATCATCGCCGAAGTATCCTGCTCGATCATGGCAAATCAGGACAATACGCTGCGCATCATCGGCTCGGACGGGCGTCTGGAAGTCAAGGATTTCTGGTTCGCCTCCGGCCACAAGGGCGGCGTCGGCAAGATCGAGCTCATCAAGGGCGCGGAAACGCAGGTTATCGAGGTCAAGGAAGACCGTTGGCTCTACTCCTTCGAGGTCGACGCCGCGGGCGATGCCATTCGCGCCGGCCAGGCGGAATTCGCCTATCCGGGCATCAATTGGGCCGATTCGATCGGAAACCTGCGCGCTCTCGATCAGTGGCGCGCCACTGTCGGCCTCGAATATGAGGTCGAGAAGGCGACGCGGCGGACGACGAATATCGTCGGAGCACCCGTCACCATGGGCAACAGCATTCCGAAGCGCACCATTCCCGGCATTGCCAAGCCGGCCTCTCTTGTCACGCTCGGCTTCGAATTCTTCCCGAATTTCGCGGCAGCATCGCTGACGCTCGACGCCTTCTATGAAGCCGGCGGCAATGCCTTCGACACGGCTTACGTCTATGGCGCCGGCAAGACGGAGAGCATATTCGGCGACTGGCACACCAGCCGCAAGGTTCCGCGCGAGGAGGTCGTGCTGATCGGCAAGGGCGTGCATTCGCCGCTTTGCTATCCGGACATGATCGCCAAGCAGCTCGACCAATCGCTGAACCGGCTGAAGACCGATTATGTCGATATCTATTTCATGCATCGCGACAACACGGCCGTTCCGGTCGGTGAATTCGTCGATGCCATGGATGCCGAGGTCAAAGCCGGCCGCATTCGCGGCATCTTCGGCGGCTCGAACTGGACCCGCGCCCGTTTCGACGAAGCGATCGCCTATGCCGAAAAGAACGGCAAGGCGGCGCCAGCAGCTCTCTCCAACAATTTCTCGCTGGCGGAGATGCTCGATCCGATCTGGGCCGGCTGCATTGCTGCCTCCGACGAGGAATGGAAGGCTTGGCTGAATGCCAAGCAGATCCCGAACTTTGCGTGGTCCAGCCAGGGCCGCGGCTTCTTTACTGACCGCGCCGGCCGCGACAAGCGCAGCGACGAGGAGTTGGTTCGCGTCTGGTATTCCGAGCGCAACTTCGGCCGCCGCGACCGGGCGATCGAACTGGCGCAGAAGCTCGGCCGCAACCCGATCCACATCGCGCTCGCCTATGTCGTCGCCCAGCCTTTCCCGGTCATTCCGCTGATCGGCCCGCGCACGATCGCCGAGCTGGAAGACAGCCTCTCGGCACTCGACATCAAGCTGACGCCGGAACAGGTGAAGTGGCTTGAAGGCTGATGCACGCCGATGGCCGGCTCAGGAATACGGGCCGGCCACTCTCACATGACTGAGGCCGAAAACGAAACAGCCCGCTTGGTTCGACAAGCGGGCTGTTTTTATTGCTACCGGATGAATCTTTGTCGCAGCGGATGCGGGCAACCATTACGCCGCGAAATTGAAGGTTTTGGTTTCGGAGCCCTCAAATTCCAGAAGATAGGTCTTCCGCTCGAGGCCACCGGCAAATCCTCTCAAGTCACCGGCCGATCCGACGACGCGATGGCACGGCGTAACGATGGAGACCGGATTCCGGCCATTGGCGGCGCCGACCGCGCGTATGGCCTTGGGAGCACCGATCTGCACGGCAATTTCGGCATAGGAGCGTGTCTCGCCGAAGGGAATGGTGAGCAGTGCCTGCCACACCTTCTTTTGAAATTCCGTGCCGGAGAAGTCGAGCGGCAGCTCAAAAACCTGTCGTTCGCCGGCAAAATATTCCCGCAACTGCCGTTCCGTTTCTATGAGAACAGGATGATTGACATCCTCCGCAACGATATTCAGCCGAACGCGATTTGGCCGGTCATTGTCCCAGAGAATTGCCGCCAAGCCCTCATGACTGGCAACGAGTTTCAACTCGCCGACAGGTGAGTTCACGATCTTGTAGACATAATCCTTCTGCGCACCCCGCGCTGTCCTGGCCATGTCGATATCCTTTCATTGGGATCTAACCGACGAGACTGTCGTAGCCGCCTCTGTTCGTCCGATCGCGGCGAATCCGCTGCTTCGCTGACAATGATGCATATGAGCGGAAATACCGGACGTAGCCCACCCGAAAAGCATTTCGATTGAGAGAAGGCACAATATTTTCACGCCGGCACGAGGTTTGGACAGGAGCCAGTGCGACCTCAGGCCCATGGTTGACCGCAAGCATCTTGGACATCCGGCCAATGTTGGAGATCTGATGAGACTGCGATTGCTAGCGTAACGGCATCCTAAAAACGCAGAAAGCCCCGTGTGGGGCTTTGTGTGTGATCTTTGGCGGCTTTGTTGTGTGGAAGGAAGCTGGATTGGTTGCGGGG
>NZ_JACHBI010000022.1:0-71067 GCF_014200235.1 Martinezella paranaensis
TCAAGCGCAGCATAGCGCAGTTGGATGGCGGCCTCGTCAATCACACCGCGATTCTATAGGCTTCAAACCAAAAGGGAATCCCGGCGCCGCAAAAATCCAAAGCTGCGATTCCTTTATTTATCAACAGAGCCTTAGACCAAAGCCGTGGTTGCCAAGGCTAAACATAGCATCAGTGCGCCAACATAGATCATCGCCTTTGCGCAAGAGCTGCGCTCCTTAAAACCTCGAGGCGAGCTAAGGCACGCGTCTATGAAGAGCAGCCCAAAACTGGATTATCGTCGACGGATTAGCGGGGTCATTTCCGCCATAGGACCATGGCGCGGATCACGCTGTCGTGAGCCTGGACGGCGACAATCACGGTGAGAGTCGCCTTGGTGTGATTGACGTCAAGGCGTGCGAGCGCCCGGCCGCAGCGCTGCAAGCAGCGGTCTAAGCTTGTGTTTGCGCCGATGTTTTTCGATCAGTAGTTCGATCCTTGCAACCCAGTCCTCCAACCGGCCTGCAGCGTCATAGGCGAGCGCAGCTTTTTCAAGCCACTGGGCCGCCAACTCATATCGTCCCGAATGCCCAGCCTCCATGATGCTGTTAGCCATGCGTTCGGCAATGTTGATCACCCAGTCGGGATGGCTGGCACGCGCGACGTCCGCGAGCCGCATAAGATCCGTATCCTTCGGATCGACCAGCATTGTCTTGAGATCGACGGATCGTACCGCTTCAGTGGTCATGCCTTCATGGAGGTAGATCTTCGTTCGATCCCAAGCATACGGCGCGGCCGCAAGGCTTGCCAACAGGCTGACGCGCAATTCGATCCAATCCGGTCCCGCCAAGATCGCGGCCACCTCAAAATCCTCAAGCGACAGGCTCAAGTTAAACGCGTAACGTGCAGCTATCACCGCCAGCTCTTTTCGTCCGAGCAAACCGGCGTTATCGCGTAACCAGCGTGCTAGGTTCGCCGCTCCCGAGAAACGGTCTTCTCCCAGCCTCTGGCCCAATCCCCACTCAGCAAGGTCCAGCGCTGCATCGATATGCCCTGCGTCCTTGAGGAGACGCGCAAGCTGGAGCGTCTCTTCGCCAGAGCGGAACCTTTTACGCGCGTGGTCCACGGCCTCATCGAGGCGTCCAAGGCGGACCAACATGGCCGTATAGTCGCCATGGCAGCCCGCAGCGCTGGCGAGGTTGAGGTATGCTTCCGTCCGACCGTCAACATTGAGAACGCGCAGCCGCGCTTGTGTCAAACGCTCGCTCGTCCGGTCGCTTCTTCCCGATGGCGGCCAGGATCGACTTCTTCCAGCCAGAGCATCGTCAAGGCCGATCTCGTCCCACCCCTGCTCAAGCGCATCGACTGCAACCTGCAGATAGTCATCCAGGCCGTAGTCGTCGAGCATGCCTTGCCAGACATCGAGCCGCACCATCAGATCGTCGCGCTCTTCTGGAAGAAGGTCGCTCATCAGGACTGCTTCGGCGATAAGTTGTCCGAGTGAAGGAAAAAACTCGTGCAGCGTCTCATCGAAGTCGGCCTGTTCGCTCCACGCTGGCACAAGCGCTTCCATCACCGGCTCCAGGATCTTCAGAGCATTGCGTCCTTCACCGATATCCAGGAAAGGTTTTGCTTTGTCGATCAGCGCCGAGAATGCCTCCTCATCGAGGGCAGGCCCGTCGTCGTCCCAGGCTCGCCTGCTTGGATACCGGCCCGACAGCAGCCGCTCGGCCTGCCGCCTGACGAACTCTGGATTGATCGCGGCTGGAGGCTGACCCATCATCTCCGGCACGCTGGTCGCCAGTTCGGCCTCCAGCCAGGGTTCCAGTCCGGGATCTTGTCCGGCCCGCTTGACCAACAGTGCCATCAAAGCCTGACGATCAAGGTCGCCAAGCATGTCGGCAAGGGACGGACGTTCGACGACCGCACCGGGCGCCTCCATGCATTTGAGCAGCACGGCAACGATATGTTTGCAGGCACCACCCCAGTCATACGGGCAGGTACAACGGGTGGCAGCTACACCGGCGTCGTGAAGCTCGATGGTGACGGCATAGGGCGTGGACGTGAACTCGCTACCTTCGACCTCGGCAATGATCCGCCCACCGCGGCGCTCCAGCCCCAACACAGCATCGCGCCGCAGATACTCCCGGCCACGGGCGAAGGATTCTACCGTCGCCAGCGCACGCACCGCGTTTTCGTCGAAAACCGGCCTCTTCATGTGTCGTCTTGCTCCCCGAGCCCAAATTCGTCGCCGCCGGCATTGTCCACCAGCTCGTCATCCGCATGTTCGCCATTCACCAGCCCTGTTGGAGCATCGCTCACCAGCAGCATTTTTCTGCTTAACGACCCTGCATCCTCCATCGCCTCGAGGTTCAGCATATCGCGCAATGTCTCCATCCCCAAGGCGAAGAGGAAATGTTTGGTGGTCACAAAGGTGTAGGGCGACCTGGTGCCGGACTGCGTGGGCCGGACGCAAGAAACCCGCACCGCGGAGCACCGCGATCGTGTCACGGCTGGCCTCCTTGCCGAAATTTTCGACCGAGCGGCGCGGGTGATCGGCTGGACATATCCGACCTCCATCAGCACGATGAGGCGTCCGCAAGCCAAAGCTCAGCCCTGCAAGCCAAGGCTGGTCAGTAAACGGCTGACATAGGCTTCCAGCCCGCCGACCATGTCGAAACGATTGGGATCGCGGAGCCAAAGCATCTGCAGGCCATCCATTATGGCGATCAGCTCGGCCGCCATCGCCGGGGCGTCGATCCCACCGTCGATCGAGCCATCGGCGATTGCCCGCTCGAAGGTCGCGGCGATATCGTTCTGCATCTGGACGGTGCGATCGAGAAACCACGTCTTGGCGGGGTGGTCCTTCATCAGGCTCTCGGCGTTCAGGATTGCGAAAGCTCTAACGACTTCGATCATTCCGGCGTTGTGCCGGAAGATTTCGACCATTCCCTTGAGCAGACCGCGCAGATCCGAACGATAGTGGCTGATGAAGTCAGCGCTATCGAGATCGCGCTTGGCGAGGATCGCAAGCAAAAGATCGACCTTGGTCGGGAAATGGTGCAGCAGGCCGGGCAGCGAGAGGCCGACATCGCGGGCAATGTCGCCGATCGCGGCATTCTGGTAACCGTCTTCGGCAAAACGCCGCATCGTCGCCGCCAGGATCTGCACGCGGCGTTCTTCGCCCTTGCGGGACCGGCGCTGCCGTTTGTCTTCTTGTTCGGTCGTCGGTTCTGCCATCATTTCTCCCGTCCGCTTTTTACGGCAAGGCGCCGATCCGCAATCTTCCAGTCGGTCTGCCTATGTCTTTTCATACAATAGGCTCGTCAGGTTGACATCTTAAAAATACCGAGTAATCGGTAGGTTTAAGAGCTTTCGTAAGCCTCAGTGGTAGCTTGCCCGGCGGCTCGCATTTCTTTGAACGGGAGATTTGCATGATCGATTCCATTCTCGAAAAGATGACGCTCGAAGAGCAGGTGTCCCTGCTATCTGGCGCCGACTTCTGGACGACCGTGCCCGTCGAGCGTCTCGGCGTGCCGAAGATCAAGGTGACGGACGGCCCGAACGGCGCCCGCGGAGCGGGCTCGCTGGTCGCCGGCGTCAAGGCGGCCTGCTTTCCTGTCGCCATCGCGCTCGGCGCCAGCTGGAGCCCCGCTCTGATCAGGCAGATGGGCACAGCCCTTGCGCGCCAGGCCAAGAGCAAGGGTGCTGCCGTGCTGCTGGCGCCGACGGTGAACATCCATCGCTCCGGTCTTAACGGGCGCAATTTCGAATGTTATTCTGAAGATCCGATGCTGACTGGCGAACTTGCGGTCGCCTATATCGAAGGCGTACAGGCCGAGGGGATCGCTGCGACGATCAAGCACTTCGTCGGCAATGAATCCGAAATCGAGCGGCAGACGATCTCGTCAGACATCGACGAGCGGACGCTGCGCGAAATCTACCTTCCGCCCTTCGAACAGGCGGTCCGCCGCGCCGGCGTTATGGCCGTCATGTCATCCTACAATCGCCTCAACGGCACTTATACCAGCGAGCATCATTGGCTGCTTACCAAGGTTCTGCGCGAGGAATGGGGCTTCGACGGCATCGTCATGTCCGACTGGTTCGGTTCGCATTCGGCGGCTGAGACGATCAATGCCGGACTCGATCTCGAAATGCCAGGCCCGGCCCGCGACCGCGGCGAGAAGCTGGTTGCGGCGGTGCGCGAGGGTAAGGTGGAGCCAGCGACCGTGCGCGCGGCGGCGCGGCGCATGCTGCTGCTGCTCGAGCGGGTCGGCGCGTTTCGAAAAACGCCCGATCTTACGGAGCGCGCGGTCGATCTTACAGAAGACCGGGCGCTGATCCGACGGCTCGGCGCGGAAGGCGCGGTCCTCCTCAAAAATGACGGCATCCTGCCACTTGCCAAGACCTCGCTCGACCGGATCGCCGTCATCGGGCCGAATGCCGCGACCGCCCGCGTCATGGGCGGCGGCAGCGCCCAGATCGCGGCGCATTATATGGTGAGCCCGCTCGAAGGCATTCGCGCCGCTCTTTCCAATGCCAACAGCATCAGCCACTCCGTCGGCTGCCGCCACAACCGCCTGATCGACGTGTTCAAGGGAAAAATCACGGTCGAATATTTCAAGGAACGCGGCTTTAAGGGCGCCCCCCTTCATGTCGAGACTGTCGATAAGGGCGAGTTCTTCTGGTTCGAGCTGCCGTCGGGCCAGCTTGAACCAGCCGATTTCTCTGCGCGAATGAAGATGCAGTTCGTGCCGGAGGAGAGCGGCGAGCATGTCTTCGGCATGACCAATGCCGGACTGGCGCGGCTCTTCGTCGACGGGCGGCTGACGGTCGACGGCCTTGATGGCTGGACGCGCGGCGAGAA
This sequence comes from Martinezella paranaensis, assembly GCF_014200235.1. Taxonomy (NCBI): domain Bacteria; kingdom Pseudomonadati; phylum Pseudomonadota; class Alphaproteobacteria; order Hyphomicrobiales; family Rhizobiaceae; genus Martinezella; species Martinezella paranaensis. The sequence goes on from NZ_JACHBI010000022.1 coordinate 4,845, forward strand.
TTACTTCGGCACCGCCAATGACGAACAGCGCGGTGCGGTGATGCTCGAGGCGGGCCGGACTTACGAGGTGACCGTCGAGTATGAGCCCTCCATAACGAACGAGGACGGCATCAACCTCATCGCCGTCCGTTTCGGCGTCGAAAAGCCGCTTGGCGATGCCGACATCGAGGCCGCCGTCGAGACGGCCCGCAATGCCGACGTGGCCCTTCTCTTCGTTGGCCGTGACGGCGAATGGGATACGGAAGGACTTGATCTGCCAAACATGCGGCTTCCGGGCCGGCAGGAAGAACTGATCGAAAAAGTGGCGGCCGCCAATGCCAATACCGTTGTCGTGCTGCAGACCGGCGGCCCCATTGAAATGCCCTGGCTCGGTAAAGTCCGCGCCGTGCTGCAGATGTGGTATCCCGGCCAGGAGCTCGGCAACGCCGTCGCCGACGTGTTGTTCGGCGATGTCGAGCCCGGCGGTCGCCTGCCGCAGACCTTCCCGAAGGCGCTTTCCGACAATTCCGCCATCACGGGCGATCTCGCCGTCTATCCCGGCAAGGATGGGCATGTGCGTTACGGCGAAAGCGTCTTCGTCGGCTACCGTCATCATGATACTCGCGCCGTCGAGCCGCTCTTCCCCTTTGGTTACGGCCTCGGCTATACGCGTTTCCGCTGGAGCGAGCCGCGGCTCTCGGCAAGCGAAATGAGCTCCGAAGGCGTAATCGTCAGCATCGATGTGACCAATATCGGCGACCGCGCCGGCTCGGAACTGGTCCAGCTCTATGTGCGTTCGCCAAAAGCCAAAGTGGAGCGGCCGGACAAGGAATTGCGCGCCTTCGCCAAGCTCGCACTGCAGCCCGGCGAGACCGGCGCGGCCATACTGAAGATATTGCCGCGCGACCTTGCTTATTTCGACGCCGAAGCCGGTGCCTTCCGGGCCGAAGCGGGCGACTACCAGCTGATCGTGGCGGCGAATGCCGCCGACATCAGGTTCGTCATCGACCTGCCGTCACCATCGAGCTACCTGCAGCCGCCTTCGTACTAGGCGGCAGTTTGGAGGGATATGAAGGTCCACATCTGAACCTGCGGAGAACTGAGACGCCATGAACCGGCGCGGACCAAAGAAACGAACGCCGCCGAAGAGTGCCGCCCGAGCCCGATCGATCCGGTGGGACAAGCCTGGCAACATGGCAACGCCTCCCTCAGAAGAGGCTCGGCGCTGCGACCTTCCTGCTTCGCCAAGAAGACCTCTCGTTCCGCCCGCGTCAGCTCGAGTTCTGCGGCGATCTGGTGGCGCTCGTGCGGGTGTGGGGTTTCGCAGGTCCTTGAGCTCCTCGATGGTCCGATCCAGTTCGTTGGCCATGTCATCGTCTCCTTGACCTTTGTGAAAGACGAGCGCTCCGGTCATGGCGGTATGAGAGGGTCAGGGATCGCGAAGCGACCGGCGGAGCCGGCAAGTGGGAAGCCGATTTCTAGTGTCGCCCGCAAAGGCGACGACGAAAAATTGCGGGAACTGCTCTTAGGTCTTAGCCAAGTGTCCTCTTAGCTGGAAGACGCTGTTAGGATGAGTTTTCGGCTATGGCAGTTATTCCGAGTGTATCGTTAGGTCAACAGCCCTTTTTTCTGTCGATCAGGCGCTTTCGCGACGGAAGCGATAGTCTCCCTTTGATACGCGCATGGCCTTTGCGATCGCCTTGTTGATCTGGTCGAGATCGCAGGCTTCCGGATGGAATTTTCGGCCGACCCATCGCCGCATATCTTTGTGTTCATCATGCTCTGGATCAAGCCAGGCGTCGAGGAAGTCGGCATAGCCGGAGGTTCCACCGACATCCTCTGGAGGTCCGGAGCGTTTGCCGGCAGTGCAGCGGGGATATTTTGCGCCTTCCTCGCGAGGAACACGCTCCAAACGAAGGAGATGACGCCAACTGTCTCCGAAGTCGTATTCATAAAGGATCGTGAGGGTGTTCTCGTCGCGAACGTATGGGAAGTGAAGGTCGATCATTCTGACCTCAGTGGCCTCGAAGATCTTGCTGTCGAACAGCCCGTCTTCATCGAACTCCGGCGCGCCGTAGATCAGACCGCCGATGTTGAACTGGTGCAGATGACTGTCGGTCCAGCCGAAAGCGGCCTGCAGCACTTCGTGAAGTTGAGCAAGGTTGAGTGAGATCGGCAGTTCGAGAACACGGCTAATCTCGGGTTCGATGTCGAGGATATGAACCTCGGCACGCACGATGAAGTTGTCTGGGTCAAACGGGTCAAGCATGTCTGGACCATGCCCGGCATAATGGCCGTAGGCAATAGATGGGTCAGCAAGTCGGATAAATTGGAATGAAGTGGTGTGGGCGAGGTTAGGATTTTGGCGCGCTGTGGAGAGGCATAGGCCTCACGGTGCGATCGCGTTCGGCAATCAGGCGAGCGTTGTGACGCTTCTGTCGCTCGACCTGCGTTTCGGCCTTCAGTGTGGGCTTCATCAGGACGGTATTTTCACTCACCATGCGTCGCTCCTCGATTTGCAAAACCTGGATCAGGGCTCGCTGCTGGGCGAGTTGGTCTTCCCAGGCAGCCAGCTTTTCGGAAATAATCTTGCGTTCAGTGGCACGACGCGATCCTCGATCATGGAGCGAAGATTAGTGTAGATGGCGTTGCGACCGACACGCGCCTCGTGGGCACTGTAGTAGTTTGCGCTCACGCATCGTTGACTTCAGAATTTGCATGATACCCAGGAACCCTAGCGGCGGCCCAAATGCGGACTCCGCCTTTGAGCGCGGCTGCGGTAAGATCCTCGACAACATCGGCGGAGAAGGCCGGGATTTCCCAGAGAGATTCGACCACCTGTCTTTTGCAGTTGAACAAATATGAACTTCCGACCTATCGCCGATCATCGACGCCACAATGCAAGTAAATCAATTTGTTAGGATATAGCTGTCTCGGAGAGCACCGTGAAATAACTTGAAATGCCTTTCGAAAGGGTTTTCACAGTGCGCAAAGAAGTGACGGACCAAGCCTGCCACCGGCCTTTAAATCCAATCGGCCTGCGATAGACGATTTCACGTCTTCCCACTCTGACGGCCTTTGCGGAGATTACACCTATTATTCTCCGCATTGTTGCGGATAAAAAACTTGCTATTCTCCGCAACGGCGACCTATTCTAAGACATGACCTATATTTGGCAGTCTCCCAATTGGCCAGCATTTGAATGGCCGTCAGACGAGCTTGTGACCAGTCTCACAACCGTTCGCCTTGATCAAGGCCGCCTCATCGGTCGTGTGGAGGGTCTTGGTTTTCGCACCCGTGAAGCAACTTTCCTGCGGGCTCTGACAGATGACGTTGTCAAATCGTCAGCGATCGAGGGCGAACGGCTGGATGAGCAAGAGGTCAGGTCGTCGTTGGCCAGGCGCCTTGGCATAAGCATTGACGGCTTCGTGACGCCCAACCGCTCGGTCGAGGGCATCGTTCACATAACCCTTGATGCTACGATCGACTGTCTCAAGCCGTTAACAGCCGAGCGCCTCTTTCAATGGCATGCAGCTCTATTTCCAACCGGCCGCAACGAATGGGGACAGAGGCTTCGCGTCGGCGACTGGCGGGACGATTCCGGTGGCCCGATGGAAATCGTATCCGGTGCGTTCGGACACGAGAAAGTACACTATGTTGGGCCACCCGCCGACCGCCTGGAGAAGGAGATGACGGCCTTCCTCGATTGGTTCAACGGATCACAGGAGATGGATCCTCTCGTCAAAGCAGCCATCGCCCATTTGTGGTTCGTGGCCATCCACCCGTTCGGCGACGGCAATGGCCGCATAACCCGTGCGATTACCGACATGACCCTTGCGCGCGGTGGCGGGGGAGCTCCGCGGCTATATTCCATGTCCGCGGCCATCGAGAAATCGCGTACCGGCTACTACGAAGCTCTACAATCGGTAACCGCCAGAGAGGAACTCGATATCACGAAATGGGTTCGATGGTTTCTGGATTGTCTAGGCGATGCGGTGGGGGCCGCATTGCTGACCCTCGACAATGTCATACTCAAAAACGAATTCTGGCAGGCCCATGCCGCGCATCATCTCAATCCCCGACAGGCCAAGGTTCTCAATCGGTTGCTGGAAGGAAATTTCGACGGGAAGCTCACATCGACCAAGTGGGCAAAATTGACGAGTGCATCTCAGGACACGGCCTCGCGTGACATCGCGGACCTCTTGGCTAAAGGCATCCTCCGCAAAGGCGAGGCCGGCGGCCGCAGCACGGCTTACGAATTGGTTTTAGAAGTCTCTACCGACAGCCAATCCCCATCCGAATAGGATCGGCACGCATCCTTGCGTCATCCGGCTCGCTGCGTACAGGACTGCCAGCATCTCCCTCATTTTCTGACTACTCGACCGAATGGACAGGCGTTTGTTCGGTTTCCTCCCGGTGCGGCATTTCCATTCAAGCGCCCTTTGGCGGACATCTGAAGAATCTTCGCGTGAAACGTGAGCGACTGACCAAAATTTGTATAAATTCTTTGGTCAGACAGCAGAGCAACACGCCCAAACCAACGTCTGATACGCTCCATCGAATCCACGATCGGATAGACCGAGCAACGCTTTGCGCTTGATGGGACCCGAACCGGCAAGCGGCCACCTAAACTCCCGCGTCTTCAGTCTGATCTCATCGAGATGCAGATAGGTCCCAGTCAGGGTCCGACTATTTGGACGAGGCCATGAGTGAAGACTATCATGTTTTCTGCATGGACTGCGGTGAGCGCCTGACTCTCGGAAAATCCCAAAGGATTTTCGACGACCGTCTAAAGCAAGATGGCTTCGTTCCTTTCCCTGATAATGCGTCCCACACGCCGTCGAGTGAACTGGCGGCGTGCGGTGCACTCGGACTGAAAGACTATCAGCCTTACCGAACCGTCAATGGCTTTCTGCCGAAGCAGAGCATGGGTGCATGTTCGATGGCAAAGAGGCCGAACGCCGCTGTCCATCCGAGGAGCGCCATCATCAAGATCGCCACACTATAGTCAGGGAACAGTTCCGCCATCGGTCTGACGAAGGCTACAACGAGGAGAATAACATAGGATAGGTTCGTAACCCGGCTGGACTTCAGCTTCCGGCCGGTGTGGCCGCGGCTGGCACGCGTCATCACCGCCAGCATCGTCAGCGATATGGATCCGATCGCGAAGATATGAAGAACGGCAAGCTCCGGCAGGCCCACCGCCTGGAGTGCAGTGGCCGCAAACCCGAGAGGCACAAACGCGAAGGCGACGTGCAGCACGAACAGGATGGGTTCTGGCCAAGTTGTCCAGCCGCGCCAACGCACCAATCTGACAACGTTGAAAACGGCGGCTGCGAAGCCGAGAATGCCACTCGCCCATGCTCCGGGCCAGACTGCCCATACCGTGAGCGATACCGCGCCGACGATGATCGAGGCGGCGTCGAAGCGGTTGTAGGGCACGGGAAAATCGGTCCGGCCGGACTGGTTGATCCAGTTGCGCGTGAAGCTCGGAAGAATTCGCCCCCCGACGATCGTCACCAAGAGAACGTAGGCGCCGAGGCCCAGACGGATCGCCAGTTCCGGATGGCCTGCTTTCACGACTTGGAGATGGAAGAGAATGTTCGCAAGCGACAAGACAGCCAGACCGGCAATCACCTTGAGGTCGGCCCACTTCCGGCCGGCGACGACCTCACGGGTTGATAGAATGAGCATAGCAGGAAGGAACGCGCTGTCGATGATCACGGCAGGAATAACGCCTACGAGGCTGCTCGCGAGCATGGCGAGACGACCGGCAGTCCAGAGGCTCAAAAGAGAGATGAGCGGGCGGCCCGAAATCGGCAATCGTCCAGTCCAGTTCGGTATGGCTGTAAGCAGAAAGCCGGCGAGGATAGCTGGTGCAAATCCGAAGAGCATTTCGTGGGCGTGCCAGTAGAGCGCCCCGTACTCCGTGGCGAGTGGAATGCCGAGCGTCAAAAAGGCGGCCCAGAGATCGATACTGACGATCGCCCATATCGCGGCAGCGAGAAAGAATGGGCGAAAACCGTAGGAGAAGATGACAATACCCTCGCGAGACATTCCGCGGGGAGCATGGGCACCGCCATCCTTTTTGTTCTGCATGATCATTGTCTCCGAAGTTGATCATTGAGACATGTCATTATTTTCAGGAGGGGTCGTTGAGATTGCGCAAATACGGGGCGCGCCACCACAGAAACGCCACTAAACGCTGAAGTCGGTGGCGCCAATGTTGCGGTAATTGATTGCGATCAATCTTAAGGCGGAACCGATTTGCTATTACGAGCGCTTCAGGAGGTTCTCATGATCTCGTTCGTTTCCGCTTTCGCATTCTTCCTTCTCCTTCATTCGATCCCGGCTATTCCAGTGGTTCGCTCCAGCATCGTCTCGCGCATCGGCAGGCCGACATACTTCGTCGGCTATTCTGCCGCCTCGGTTGCCGCTCTCATTTGGCTGTTCTCGGCTGCGCTGGCGCTGGACTATATCCCGCTTTGGGACCTACGCCCTTGGCATGCAGCCGTAACATTTGTCCTCGCGCCACTCGGCGGTTTCCTGGTGATTGCGGGATTGTTGAGTGCAAATCCGCTCTCCATTGCGATCAGGCAATCGGACGATGTCGGTGCCGTGGTGGGCATAACAAGGCATCCGGTCCTTTGGGGATTTGCGATCTGGGCGTCCGGTCACATCGTTGCGAACGGCGATTTGCGGTCGCTGCTTCTCTTTGGAGGATTTGCCCTTTTCTCGCTGGGGTCGATCGCGATCACCGAAAAGCGGGCCCGCCGCCGCCTCGGGGACCGGTGGAAGACCTTGTCGAAAGGCACCTCGATCGTGCCGCTGGCAGCCTTCTTCTCAGGTCGCCGCCCCACTTGCGATCTCCCCATGCTCCTCGCCGCCCTGATTACGGTGGCACTCGGCGCCTGGCTGTTGTTCGCAGGAGGTCATGCTCTGCTTTTCGGAGCAGATCCGATCGCCGTGTTCGGCTGAGTGGACGAAGCCTCTCCGGTCCATGCCCGCGACTGATGCGGAAGAGATAGGCCCAGCAGGTCGATCGCACGGCGGGCCAGATGGTCAACGACGTCTTCGATCGACTGCGGCCGGTTGTAGAATGCCGGTACCGGAGGCATGACGACGGCTCCCATTTCCGTGACGGATGTCATGTTGCGAAGGTGGCCCAGATGCAGCGGCGTCTCGCGCGTCATGAGCACAAGACGGCGGCGCTCCTTGAGCTGAACGTCGGCGGCACGGGCGACCAGGGTTTCCGACACGCCCGTCGCGATCGCCGCCAGCGTCTTCATCGAGCACGGTGCGACGATCATCCCCGAAACGGGAAAGGAACCGCTCGCGATCGCCGAACCAATGTCCTTGTTATCGTACCATGTGTGCGCCTTGAGCAGCATCCGGCCGTGCGTTTCCGGCCCGACCTCATGCGCCAGCGTCCTCTTGCCACCGTCGGTGACGACGAGATGAACCCTGATCCGCAGCGCCGTCAGCCGGTCGAGAACCGCGACGCCAAGCGACGCCCCGGACGCTCCGCTAACCGCGAGAACGACGTCATGCCCGTCCGCTTGCCAGTTCACGACCTATCTTCTCCCAGATTTCGCCCGCGCGTCTTGTCAATTCCTCGGGCATATGAAGCTCACGACCCCATTCCCGTTCCGTCTCGACGCCGATCTTGTTCGTTGCGTCGAGCCCCATCTTCGTTCCGAGCCCGGCCTTCGGGGAGGCGAAATCCAGATAGTCGATCGGCGTATTCTCCAGGACGACAAGGTCTCGCGCCGCGTCAAACCGCGTCGATATCGCCCAGACGACGTCTTCCCAACTCCGGACGGACACGCCGGCATCCACGACGATGACAAGCTTCGTGTAGTTGAATTGGGGAAGCATCGACCAGAGACCCATCATCACCCGCCTCGCCTGACCCGGATATCGCTTGTCGATCGAAACGACGGCGGCGCGATAGGAGCAGGCCTCGGGCGGAAGCCAGATGTCGGCGATCTCGGGAAAATGGCGTTTCGCGATCGGGACGAACAATGCGGTCATTGCCTCGCCGAGCACCGAGGGTTCGTCGGGAGGTCGGCCCGTATAGGTCGTCAGATAGACCGGCGATCGTCGGCTGGTGATTGCCGTCAGGCGAACGACCGGAAAGGGTTCGACGGAGTTGTAGTAGCCTGTATGGTCGCCATAGGGACCTTCCAGCGCCGTCTCGTCTTTTGAAACCAGGCCCTCCAGAACAATCTCCGCATGCGACGGTACGAATAGGGGCACGGTGCGGCCTCTGGTCACCTGCGTTCGCGAGCCCCGCAGAAGGCCGGCGAAATTGAGTTCGCTCATTCCCTCCGGAAGGGGCATGACCCCCGACAGGATCGTGGCAGGGTCGGCGCCGATGGCGACGGCGATGGGCATGTCGAGCCCCTTTTGCTGCCACTGCCTAAAGTGCTTCGCGCCACCGCGGTGGGCAAGCCACCGAACGATCAGCGAAGCCTTGTCACGAACCTGCATTCGATAGATGCCCACGTTTATGTCGTGGGGATCGTCGGGGCTGCATGTGATCACGAGAGGCCATGTTATCAGCGGCGCAGGTTCGCCGGGCCAGCACCACTGGATCGGAAGACGGCCGAGGTCGGTATCCTCCCCTTCCAGCACAATCTCCTGACAGGGTGATTTTCGGGAGTAGCGGAAGCGCATCGATGCGGCGGCCTTCAATAGCGGAAGCTTCCTCCAGGCGTCGGAAAGCGACCTCGGAGGGGATGCCTGCTGCAATTCAGCCAACTCCTCTGCAAGACGCGGCAGACCGCCGGTCCCGAGCCCCAAGCCTAGTTCGATGCGTTCCCTGGTGCCGAAGAGATTGGCAACCACCGGTATCGCGGAGATTGCCCCTTCGCGGTTCATGGGTCGTCTGAAGAGGAGCGCCGGGCCGCCTTGACGGAGCACCTTCTGGTGCACCGCAGTAACCTCGTGGACAAGAGAAACTGGCTCGTCCACCGCAACGAGCATTCCTCGGCGCTCCAGGTCCGAGAGAAAACCCTGCAGGTTTACATGTCTTTGAATAGTCCGATCGTCGTTCAGCATTCATGAGCAATCGCACCACGAAACCGTCGACGTCTTTGTGCGGGATCAAACAGCGACCTCTCGATTGGAACTAGTTTGCCTCGTCAAATTAAGAGGCCTCAATGCTCGCTCCACCCTCCCTGATGGCGACAGCCAGGATCGTTCCGTTGCCAATCGCCGCACGCATCGCTGACCTTCTCCTTCAGCAAGTCCTGAGAAATCATCCGAAACTGTTCGATCGATTGGGCGAATACGGCAATGCGCGGTTTGCTTTCGTACCGACGGACTTCGCCTTCTCCTTCTGCATTCGACCCTTGGATCGTTCGGTGCGCACCGTTCGCAAGGGAAATGTTCCGCAAGCAGAGGCCACGATCACAGGCCCCTTGGCCCTCATGCTCGCTCTTGCCGAAGGCCGGGTCGATGGCGACGCGCTCTTCTTTGCTCGAAAACTCCTTATCTCCGGTGACATGGAGGCCGTGCTGGCATTGCGAAACGCACTCGATGACAACGAAATCGATCTGGTTCGGTCGCTGAGCAAGCTGGCCGGTCCGATGAGCCATTCGGCCGGGAAGATACTTGATGCCATCAGACGTGGAGCACTCGAAGTCCAGGGTGTCCAATGGAACTGATCTGTCCAGCCGGAACGCCGGCATCCTTCCGTGAAGCTGTCGACGCCGGGGCCGACGCCGTCTATTGCGGCTTCCGCGACGAGACGAACGCACGAAATTTTCCTGGCCTGAACTTCGACCTGTCCGAGCTTCGCGAGGCCGTCGCCTACGCAAGAAAGCGTAATGTGAAGACCTTTGTCGCGCTGAACACGTTCATGACGGCGGGCAAGGAAGACCTTTGGTATCGCCGGGCAGACGAAGCAACGCGAGCCGGCGCAAACGCATTGATCGTTGCCGATTTCGGTCTCATGGCGCACATAGCCAAACATCATCCGACCCAGCGTCTCCACATCTCGGTTCAGGCCTCGGCCTCCAACGCAGACGCCTTGGCCTATCTGGTGGAAAATTTCGGGGCCGCGCGTGTGGTGCTTCCGCGCACGCTCACGATACAGGACATCGCCAGAATTGCCCGTCAGGTCGCCTGCGAAGTCGAGGTCTTCGTATTCGGCGGCCTTTGCGTCATGGCGGAGGGGCGTTGTTCTCTCTCCTCCTATGCAACGGGCAAGTCTCCGAACATGAACGGCGTCTGCTCGCCGGCAAGCCATGTGCGCTATCAGCAGTCCGGCCGCGACATGATCTCGGATCTCGGTGGCTTCACCATCAACCGCTTCGCGGAAGCAGAACCGACCGGCTATCCGACCTTATGCAAAGGGCGTTTCGAGATCGGAGACGCCAAGACCTACGCCTTCGAAGATCCCGTTTCCCTTGATGTGATGGACCAGCTCGACCAGCTTCGCGACGCCGGCGTCAAGGCACTGAAGGTCGAGGGCCGCCAGCGCGGGAAGGCCTACATCTCGGAAGTCGTCTCGACCCTGCGAGCGGCCCTGCATGCGGCTCCCGATGAGCGAACCCGCCTGATGGCACGCCTTAGAACGCTGAGCGAGGGTCAGCAAACGACACACGGCGCCTATGAAAAGCGTTGGAGGTAAGATGACGGCTTCGATCAACCTAACCCTCGGGCCACTGCTTTATCTATGGCCGGCCGAGAAGTTCCGCGACTTTTACTTCGAGATCGCCGACGAAGCGCCCGTCGACGTCGTCGTCCTCGGCGAGACAATCTGCTCGAAGCGATTGCACGTCATGGAGGCCGAGATGGCCGCCGTGATCGACCGGTTGGAAAGGGCTGGCAAGACGGTTCGGCTCTCCACACTTGCGATGGTGACGCTCGAGCGCGAGTCAAAATATCAGAGGGAACTTGCCGAGGATGAATCGCATCTCGTCGAGGCAAACGACCTGTCGGCTCTGAGGATTTTGAAAGGCCGGCCGCATGCTGTCGGTCCCTTCGTCAACGTCTACAACGGAGAGACCGCGCGACTGCTTGCGCGAAATGGCGCGACAAGCATCTGCCTCCCTCCCGAGCTTCCTGCAACGTCCGTGTCGAAGATCACCCAAGCCTGCCCCGGCCCGGAATTCGAACTGTTCGCATTTGGCCGCATTCCTCTCGCCCTATCGGCCCGATGCGCCCATGCACGGTCCAAGGGGAGGACGAAAGACAACTGTCAGTTCGTCTGTCAGGAGGATCCGGATGGTCTCGCCGTCAAAACGCTATCCGGGCAGCCGTTTCTGGCGCTGAACGGCATACAGACTGTCTCCCACGCGTGTCAGGCTCTCCTGGATTCCCCTGAGGACCTGCGTCCGATGGGAATTGCGTCGCTCCGGCTTTCCCCGCAGGCCTGCGACATGGTGGGTGTGTCCAAGGCATTCAGAGCGCTGGTGAGCCGCGAGAGCGACGCCAGCGAGGTGGCCGCACGATTGAGGACCATCTTTCCCGATGTGCCGCTCGCCAACGGCTTTCATCACGGCCAGGCCGGAGCCGAGTGGATCGCTCGACTTAAGAATTCGGCATCGTCGAATTCATAGCCGTGAATATGCGAGGCCTCCAACCATAGTGGAATAGATGCGGCCGCCCTAATCGGTGGTGAGATAAGGCGGCGGCTTGCTGGCATAATATTTTGCCGCTTCGTCGATTTCCTCCAGTGTCATCGCGCGGGCGACGTTGCGCATCTGCTCGCTGATGTCGTTGCGGCGCAGGCCAGAGACAAACGCCAGAAGCTGCGTCTTCAAATAGAGTTCCGACTGCCCCTCGAGCCAGGGGCTGCCAAGCTTGTTTTCGATACTGCCGTGGCACGACCCGCAAGGAGCAATTCCGCGGGTTGGCGCGCCGCCGGCGACGATGCGCGGCACCGGTATCTCGCCAGCGGGATGGTAGCTGGGCAGGCGCGGAAGATAAGAATAGTATGCGGCAAGATCCTGCATGTCCTGCTCGGACAACTTCGCGGCAAACGGGCTCATGACCGCGTTGGTCCGAACGCCGTCCTTAAAATCGCGAAGCTGCTTGTAAATCACGCTTGCATACTGCCCGGCAAGGTTCGGTGAATCCGCACGGCTCACCCCCGTCGGTCCATGGCAGATGGCGCATTGCTGTGCCAGCGTGGCGCCTCTTCCGATCGCCGCTTGGTCCCGCTTCAGCGATACCGCGGTGGCGAGCTTCACCTGTGAGGTCTTATAGTCTGACGTCACCGTCTCGACCGGCGCGCTGCGTTGCGGCAGTCCCGCGGCTCGGCAGATCGAATCCCAGATGCCGGCGACCTTCTCCCTCGCCCCGAGGTTCGGAAGAATGACGAACCCCAGCGCGGCTGCGACCACGAAAACCGCCGCCACGACCGCAATGCTGGTGACGGTCCATCGATTTCGGAAGCTGATGAGGGGCTCGTCAGCCATTTACCGTTCTCCCACGTAAACCGCCGGCACCGACGTGTCGTTGCGCACTGCAAGCTGAAGGATCGGATAGCCGTAATTCGTGATCGTCAGCCCGATCATGAGGGTGATCCACAGAGCATAGCTGTTGAGCGCAAGGGGAACCTTCGTCGGCGGATGGACGGCCAGCGCGAAGCGATAATCTTCACACTTTTCCGGCGTACCAAACTGCGTGCGCACAAGAACCAGTATGAACAGGAGGCCGGAGATCACGAGTATGAACCCACCGATGGCGGAGAAGACAACCGACATCGCCTCGTTCGCGAGGGCCGGATCGGTGTAGTCGTAATAGGCCATTCGGCGAGGCATTCCCAAGATGCCGACATAGTGCCATGGGAAGGTCGTTACGATCATGCCGATGAACCAGAGCCAGAGCTGTGTTCGCACCAATGACAGGCTTGCAATGGGACGCCCGGTCAGGTGGGGCCATAGATCGTAGGCGATCGCAAAATACATAATGACGATCGCGCCGCCGAAGATGAGATGAAAGTGCCCGGTGATCCATTGCGTGTTGTGGATGGAGGCGTCGAGCTGGTAGCTCATGTTGATGAGGCCGCCGGCGCCACCGAAACCAAGCATGATGAACGAAAAGGCCAAGGCGAGCATCATCGGATTGCGCCACGGCAATGCCGTGACCCATCCGAACATGCCTCTTCCGCCTCGTGCGCGCGCAGCAATCTCCACGGAGGCGCAGATGGTGAAGACCGTAAGAAGTGTCGGCAGAGCCACGAGCGCGGTGAAGGCCGAATGCACGAATTTGAAGCCGGCGCCCACCTCAGGATCGGCGAAGGCGTGATGAATGCCGATCGGCATCGCCACGACCAGGAATAGGATGAAAGAAATTCGCGCCATCGTATCGCTGTAGACCCGGCCTCCGATCGAGCGTGGAACGATCGTGTAATAAGCGATGTATGTCGGCATCAGCCAGAAATAGACGATGGCGTGCAGGGTCCACGAAAAGAAGACGCGTGCTAAGCCGGCGTCGATCGTCGATTTGAACCCAAGCGCAACGGGAAGTATCTGGAGAAGCAATTCCAGGGCAGCACCGACCGCCGTCCAGGCCCAGAGATAGGAGCCCGCAACGTTTGCGAACATCGCCAAAGGCACGGGAACGTCCGGGTTGGCTTTCTTCCAGGCCCTGAGGTTGATCGACATGAGCACGACCCATATCCACGAGCCGACGACGACCAGGACGACGCCGATATAGTAAAACGGCGAGCCGATCAGCGGCGGATAGAACGTGTACAATACCGACGCGAGGCCGAGCGCGACGGGCACCATCGCAATGATCGCGCCGACCGCGATCAGCCAAAATCCCGCCCAGGCCCAACGGACGCCGATAAGCCTTTGTTTCAGCGCCGTCTCGCTGATCGCATAGCCGAACGCCATGGCAACCAAAGTCGGGAAGACATATCCCATGACGGTGCCGTGCGCCGTCACCGACCTATAGTACCATTCAGGATTGTTCAGCCACGAATGAAGCGGGCTGCGAACGTACATCTGCCAGGCGCCCAATAGAAGCGCGAGGCCGAATGAGGCAAACGCCAGCCAGAAATGCGCGAGGATCAGCCTGCGATTATGGAGCACAGGAAAGCCTCCTCTTGTTCGCCATTTCCGAAAGGAACTCTTGCTTGTCCACGACTTTCACCTTTCCCCACATTCCTTCATGGCCGACACTGCAGAACTCCTGACAGGGCATCAGGTGATCTCCGGGCTTGTCGAAAGTCGCCTTCAGTACGGACACATATCCAGGCACCAGCATCGTGTTGACGTTCGTGCCTTGGATAAGAATTCCGTGCACGACGTCGGCACTGGTGGCGCGGAACGTCAGCGGGGTCTGGGCGGGTACGACGATACAGGATGGAGAAAAGGAATATTGCTGCCCGATCGCCCGCACCGTCACGGAGCCGTCAGGCTCCAGCGCGCTTCCAAGGTTGGATTCGATGAACTCGCCCTGAAGGTGGATCGTCGTGGGATCCGTGGTCTCCACGCTCGTCTGCGGCATGGTCGCCTGGTGGATGCCCGCGAATGCAGCCATTCCGGCCAAAAAAACGATGATGAGGACCGATATGGTTGCCCACCGCCTCTCGACCCGTTCGGCGACCGCAGCACCTTCGCCATGAATGTCGCTCATCAGCCGCTCCTCGGTACGAATACGAGTAGGTAGAAGAGAACCCAGACGAGAAGGACGATGACCGTGGCCACGCCTGCGACCGCAACCGCTCCTCTTGGCCCCTCGGAGACAATCCTTTCCACCATCGCGTCGTCAGGCGCTTCGGCAGGTTCTTGCGAATTGATCATGACGTCCTCACTGGAGTGGTGCGGATCTGAGCTTGTTGGCGTCCGCGGCGCTTACCGGCGTGCCGCGGTTTCCCCATGCGGTTCTGATATAGGAGACGACGGCCGCCACCTCGTCGTCGGAAAGGTTGACGGCGAAGGGAGGCATGCCATGCGGCATCGGGTTCTTGTAGGTCGCGGGCGGATATCCTCCGTTGAGAACCATCCTGATCCCGTTAACCGCCGATTCCATCTGGATTGACTGGTTGCCGGCGAGCGGCGGATAATCCGGCGGCTTTCCCTCGCCCGCGGCTCCGTGACAGCTCGCACATTGCTTGTCGTAAACCGTCTTGCCCAAGCTGATCAGGAGACTTGCCTCGGAGGTCGCGACGGACGGCCGAGGTGTCGCCGGCTCGTCCTGGGCGATGCTCTTGAGGTAGACAGCCATTGCGCGGATGTCGTCATCGGTCATGTATTGGAGACTGTTGAACACAACCTCCGCCATCGGACCGTAGACGGCTCCCCTTGTCGAAACACCCTTTTGGAGAAGATCCGATATCTCCTCGAGCGACCAGCCGCCCAGGCCTGCCTCCTTGTTGGAGGTGAGCGAGGGGGCATACCAGTCTTGCATCGGAATGAGTCCGCCCTGGAAGGCCTCCGACTGCCTGCTGCCGCCCAATGCATTGATGGGCGTGTGGCACATCCCGCAGTGCCCAAGGCCCTCGACGAGATAGGCCCCGCGGTTCCATTCGTCGGACTTGTTTGGATCGCGTTCGAACTCTCCCTCCTTGAAGAACAGCGTTCTCCAGCCCAGGATGAGCGAACGGTTGTTATAGGGAAAATCGAGCTCATGCGGCCGGTTCGCCTGATGGACCGGAGCGATCGCCTTCAGGTAGGAGAAGATAGCATCGCTATCCTCACGGGTAACCTTGGTATAGGAGCCGAAAGGCATCGCGGGATAGAGAAGGCCGCCGTCCGGAAACCGCCCATGATGCATCGTCATGTAGAAGTCATCCGCGGACCAGCGCCCAATTCCCGTCTCAGGATCAGGCGTGATGTTGGAGGTATAAAGCGTTCCGAACGGAGTAGGCATTGCTCTCCCGCCTGCGAACACCTTCCCTTCCGGCGCGGTGTGGCATGCGACGCAGTCGCCGGCCCGGGCCAGGTATTCCCCCTTCTTGACAACGTCCGCACTGGCCTGCGGAGACTGGGCGGAAGCGGGGCCAAGCGTCGCCATCAGCGCGATAAGGGATGCGGCGGCCAGAGCCGGCTTGATCGGGTTGCGACGCATCATGGCTTCTTCTCTCCATCCGGCTGGCTGCCGCACGCAAAAGGAAGCGACCATGATCCGGCTGCCGATGGCACGGGGTCGGCAGGCTGGGGCTGGTTCGCCAGATAGGCCGCGACCGCGCGCACGTCGTCCTCCGTCAACCGCGCGGCGACAAGTTGCATGCAGTCAGGAGCCTTGGCGGTGCGCGTTCCGTACCGCCAGCCCCCGAGTTGCGCACTCACGTAGGTTGCGCGAAGACCAAGAAGGCCGGGAATACCGGGCGCCTGCCCGGTCAGAGAACTCCCATGACAGCTAACACAGGCGGGGATGGATCGGTCGAGATCACCCTTCGTTACGATCGCATGCCCGCGGTCAAGCACCGTCTGACTAACATCCGTCGGCGGCTTCTCGGGTAGCGACGGATGCTGGTCTGCAAAATAGGCAGCGATCTGGGCGAGGTAGTCGTCGGTCAGATATTCAAGCAAATAGTTCATCGGCGGGTATTTTCGTCGTCCCGCCTTGAATGCCTCGAGCTGGTTCAGGAGATACCCCGCCGGCTTTCCCGCAAGTCTTGGGAAATAGGCGTCGTTGGTGCCCTTCCCTTCGACCCCGTGGCAGGGCGTGCATGCCTGCACCCGGTCAGCCATATCGTTCGGATAATGGGCCATCTGTTGGGCGAGCGCCGGCGCCTCTCCCAACAAGGAGAGACAGAGAACCAAGAACATTCCTCGCATGATTACTACGTCCCTCCGCAGCAGCGTCACATGAAAGTGAAAGATCTCTAAGCGGACAATATGTCGTTGCGATAAACGTTCAAGTGGGAAAAATGGCGGTCTCTGAGATTACTCGAAGACCACAGCCTAAAGTTTGCGTCGCAGCAAATAGGCAGTTTGCGCCACATCAAAGAGTTTCTCGGGTCTTCTTCTACTTTCCTTGTCGACCGGGCGGCGTTCGCCCTCTCTTCGATGATGGAGATTGGAAATGACACATACTCTGCAAATGACCCGGCGCACCATGCTGACGGGCGCTGCTGTCGCGGGAGCGCTTACGCCCATCATCATGTCCACGGTTGCTCATGCCGACGAGGAAGTGGCCTCGGCGGAAGCGGTTAGGAAGCCGGGAGCGGCGGTAGATCTATCGAAGATCGCGCGCGAGAGGATCGAGCTCGTCAAGCCGCCCTTCGTCCATGCCCACACGCAGAAGGCTGAAGGCGGCCCCAAGATCAAGGAGTTCACGCTCACCATCCAGGAAAAGAAGATGGTGCTGGACAAGGAAGGCACCGAAATCAACGCCATGACCTTCGACGGCTCGGTTCCGGGACCGCTGATGGTCGTCCATCAGGATGACTACGTCGAACTGACATTGGTCAACCCCGATACGAACACGATGCAGCATAACATCGACTTTCATGCCGCCACCGGCGGTCTGGGAGGTGGAGCGCTCACCGTTGTCAATCCTGGCGAGAGCACGGTTCTACGCTTCAAGGCGACAAAGGCAGGCGTGTTCGTCTACCATTGCGCACCTCCGGGAATGGTCCCCTGGCACGTCACGTCCGGGATGAACGGCGCGATTATGGTGCTGCCGCGCGAGGGGCTGACTGACGGTCGCGGCAAACCGATCGTCTACGACAAGGTCTATTACGTCGGCGAACAGGACTTCTACGTCCCGCGCGACGCCGACGGCAAGTTCAAGAAGTTCGGCAGCCCCGGCGAGGCATACGAAGAGACGGTCGCCGTCATGAAGACCCTCCTGCCGACCCACATCGTGTTTAACGGCGCCGTGGGAGCGCTGACCGGCGAAAACGCGATGACTGCAAAGGTGGGCGAGACCGTCCTGATCGTGCATTCGCAGGCGAACCGTGACACCCGTCCGCATCTCATCGGCGGCCACGGAGAGTATGTGTGGGCGACCGGCAAGTTCCTGAACGCTCCGGATATCGATCAGGAAACATGGTTCATTCCGGGCGGCACCGCCGGGGCCGCGATCTACACGTTCAAGCAGCCGGGCATCTACGCCTACGTGAACCACAATCTCATCGAGGCGTTCGAGCTGGGTGCGGCTGCCCACTTCAAGGTGACCGGCGACTGGAATGACGATCTCATGACCTCGATCAGGGCGCCCTCGGCAACCTGATCGTATCTCGGGCGCGCGGGTCCCTCGATGTGGCCCCGCGCACCCGCTTCAATAGAAGGGCGCAATTGCGAACAAAGCCATGACACCGCACGCCGTTAGAAGAACGGTTTCGGAAATGTCGATCCTCATACCCCTCGCTATTCTCGGCTTGCTCTCTGGAGCGCTCGCCGAGAAGGCGGGGCTTCTTTCGTTCGAAGGACAAGGTCTCGCCGTCGTCTCCCCCGAGGTCGTCACCATCGCGCCGCATGCCTTCGAATATCGCGACGCGACGGAATACTTTCGCAATGGCCTCGCGATCGACGCTCCCAAACGGCAAGAAGCCGTGATGGTTCCGCTCGATGTCATGAAGTATCAGGTCACGCAGGCCGAATACGAACGTTGCGTCTCCGATGCCGCATGCGTCCCCTCGGAAGCAGGCGCTACCTTGCCGAACGACAGCATCCCGGTGACCGGCGTGAGCTATGACGATGCGCTGCGTTACGCCGCATGGCTGTCGCACCACACCGGGCAGGAATGGACGCTGCCGACCGATTTCGAACTCGCTTACGCGGCGGCCGATCGATTCCCCGACGATGCGCTTGGCATCGACCCGGACGATCGCAATCCCGCCAAACGCTGGCTCGCCGATTACGAACGCGAAGCCCGCCGCGCCGCGTCGGTTGATCCTCGCCCCCAGCCGAAGGGCTCTTTCGGCATCAGTCAGACCGGGCTCGTCGATTTCGCCGGAAATATCTGGGAATGGACGTCGACCTGCAACAGGCGCGTCGATCTCGACAAAGCGAAAGCCGACGAAGATCTGGACCCTTCCAGTTGCGGGGTCATGATCGCTGCCGGACGACATCGCTCGCCGATGAACAGCTTCGTCAGAAACCCGAAAGGTGGAGGATGCTCCGTGGGAGCACCTCCTGACAATCTCGGATTCCGTCTCGTGCGCCGCCCGTCGCTGTTGGAAAGCATCGCAAATTTTTTTCGCAGGGCCACCGCGCAGCTCCTTGCAACAATCATTAAAACCTAAAGAAAGACGAACAGACGATGAGGGTCGATCGCACAGTTTTAAAGACGCTGCCGCTATTCGAGCGAATGACGGATCCCGATCTCGATGCAATGCTCGAGCATGCTATCTCACGCCGTGTCGCAATGGGTGACTCGGTGTTCGAGCAGGGGGCGCCGGCGAAATCCTTCTTTCTGCTGCTGCACGGGCGGTTGAAGGTGACGCAGGTCACTCAGGACGGCCAGCAGATCATAGTCCGGATGGTTCATCCGGGGGATCTGTTCGGCTTCGCCATGGCACTTCGCCGATCGGACTATCCCGGCACCGCGGTTGCTGCAGCGGAAAGCGTAGTACTCGGATGGCCGACGGAAATGTGGTCGTGTTTCGTAGAGCAGAATCCCCGACTGGCTATGAGCGCGATGCAGACGATCGGGCAGCGCCTGGAAGAAGCGCATACCAGGATACGCGAAATGTCGACCGAGGAAGTTGAAAAGCGGGTCGCCCATGCCGTCCTGCGACTCTCCAAGCAGGCCGGTCGGGCGGTGGATGCAGGGATTCGCATCGATTTCCCAATCTCCCGTCAGGATATCGCGGAGATGACCGGGACGACACTGCACACGGTCTCAAGAATCCTCAGCGCATGGGAGGCGAAGGGTATCGTCGAGGGCGGCCGGCAGAAACTCACGGTAACTGATGGAGAGCGTCTGCTCATCCTCGCCGACGGCGCACGGAGATAACCGGCAGCCGGTCAGGGTACGGACCGAAGACATGGCAAGGTGGAAGCTCACTCGTCAAAAACTCCGGAATTAGATCCCATATGTGGCGACCTACGCTGTGGCAGAGTGTGGGCACAGAAACTCTCTTTGGAGGCCAATCATGCTTTTGTCCGCCTATCACCCCAAGGCATCTGCCGCTATTCGCATCGATCTCGGGGCGATATTCGTCTCATTGGAGCTCTTAACAAGTCGACCTGGCTGATAACATCGCTTGCACCGGGCAGCGAAAAGATCTCGCGCCACGCCCCTTGAACTCGTCGATTTCGGCGACAAGATTTAGTATCTCGGGCAGCGCATACCAGATTAGAAGCCAGATCATGCCCGAATAGATTTTCGCCCGTTCTCTTCTCCGACGGTTCAAACTAGCCAACCGACCCAAAGAAAGAGTTGGAGGCACGATAACTTCAGCTAGAATCCCGTGGCATTCACTGCATGATTCCAAAAAACTCAAATTGAGGCTGCTCCGAATAAGGGCGCTGCGAAAGCCTTCGTCGGAGCATAAGCGGTTTTCACATTGCGGATGTCGCGCGAGCGGGATTAGCGTCTTTGGCGAAGCGTAGCCTTCGCTAGAGCGGGCGCAACTCACATTCTGTTTGATGCCGAACAAGCAAGGCCGGCAATAAAATGGGTACGATACGGCCAATGGAGACGTCCCGATATGGCACCCCTGCTCGTGCCGATGCTTGGACCGATCCGATACGTCCAGGCCAGGTATTTTGGCCGAGACAATGTGGCTGAAAGCAATCGAATGGGTAAAGGGGGAAGCCGATGACGTCAACTCTCAGGCCGTCGCCGGATGAGTGGGACGTTGTCTCCGCCATCCGTCAGATAAAAGTGCTCGCCAGGCGACTCGAGCCCGAATACGACTGCTCGTCGGCCGTCGGCGAGGTTTTGACAAGAGTGGAGCCGTCCGAAAGGAAATCGATTGTTCAAGAGCTCTACCATCTCGCGCTTCGCCAACGTGTAAAAGTGGCCACCCTCGTCGACCTTACCACCGGACTGGAAGAGTTGGACTCGTATGCCGAGCGAGGCGAGCTTGAAGAAGCGGCCATGCTCTTCGATGACATGGCGCTGCAGGCGCGGCTTGGGTCGCAACTTCTCAAGGCAGTGGTGCTCAGCCGAGTGAGCCTCGCAGGAGCGTCAATGGGCACCCAGAGCTCCAGCATCGAAGGATCGGAACGATGAGGAACGAACTCGAGCGTCGCCGTCATCTGGATGTTCTCGAATTCCTCGGTTCAAACAGCGGTGTCGGTGGAGAGCCGCGCGCTATTCTGGAATCGTTTCTGCACGGTTGGCGCTTCACGCCTGGTGTCCAGGGAACCCAAACATATTCGCGAGGTAGAGGAAGTCGGAGTGGAACGCCGGAAGATGATCGGGATTGATCGACGCACCGCAGAGACGATCGCATTCGACAAAGCGACCAGAACCGGCTCCTTCCTGTTTCACGCGCATGACCGGCATTCTTGCCAGGTGACGGTGACAAGAAGAAGTATTCTGACCGCCGCCTTGCCGCCGCGCGACGGAGCGCTTCGATTTCTGGAGTGCATGGATGTGTTTGCGGCGATCGCTTCGGAAAAGCTTTTGCAACTCGGAGCAATTCCAGCCCTGAGGATCACCGCCGAAGACGTAAGATTATGGCAGCGGCTTGGTGGCAGGATGGCAACGAACAGACAAGATAAGCCTCACCCGGGCCAGCGGCAAAAGCAACTCTAGCATTCGGCGCCGCGATCAGTGCGAAAAGCGCGCACGAGCCTCGCGCTCGCAAATCTCTTGAACCGCCATTTCCTCATCGCTGCGAGCCAGGCTGCGAAGGATGAGCTTCAAAAGCTCCCATTCCGTAACCGAATTTCGATTAAACCACGAGGAGCCGGCAATCCTGGTATGAATCTGTTGCACCGCCGCGGCTTGCTGTGGATTTAGATTGATCAAGGCTCTACCTGCAACTTTCGAGATATTGACGTGGTCCCGCCCTCCTCATCCAAGAGCGGGCCACAGTGGGCATGCCTTCAAGAGGGTCGAAAACCGAGCATGGCCTAATATGCAACCAACCGGACTTCCCGTCCTTGACCTAACTCAAAATGCTGATCGATGGCTTCCCATGCGACGACGTCTCACTCTAAAGATCGTCCAGGAAAAGTGCCGTAGAGAAATAGCTGATGCCGATGGTGCTCGCGAAAAGGTAGACGAACATTCCGAACGCTATGTAGCGCTCCGGAGCAACGAGCGATGAAGCGACTGGTGAGACACCGTTCGTCCATATTATCAGGCCGACCACGGTGCCAATCGCAAACCCGATCAAAAGCCGAGTAAGCATGAATGAAATCAAGCGAGGCATGGAAACATCCTCCAATCGATTTCAACGGACAAGCGGGAGGCTGGTTCCATCCCAATATGACTTTGATCAATTACCGTCCATGTATCGTGTGCCAATAGAAGCGAGCAAACTTCGGAACCCCGTAAATGGATCTTCTACATTTCTTTATCGCCGCCTTCGCTCTGCTGATCCTGCCCGGTCCAACGAACACAGTTCTCGCATTGTCGGCAGAGGGCCTGACGCCCTTGCGCTTCACCTCGCTTCTGGCGATCGTCGTCTCGGCCTATGCCGCCGTGGTGATCGCCGTCTCCGGAATCGGGGGGCCATTGCTTCACGAGCATCCGGCCATCGCCCAGGGAGTCAAATTGTTGGCCGCGACATGGGTCCTCTATTTGGCATTCAAGCTCTGGGCACCCAATACCGCCAATGCGCCGGTCGCTATTGGCCGAAAGCAACTGTTTGTGACCACCTTGCTGAACCCGAAGGCAATCATCATCGGCCTCACCATGATGCCCTCACCTGCAGGCGCGATTTCGCCGGCCGCCCTCGGGGTCTTCGTGCCGACCGTGATTGCGACTTCGAGCGTCTGGCTGACAGTCGGACGACTCGTCGTTGGTCGCTCTACGGGAATGCCCAGAATTGCACGCCGGCTCGGCGCCGCCATTCTGGTCATGTTCTCCATTACGCTGACCGTAAGCGCTATATCCTAGGGATGTGGCTAAGATGGTTGCCGTCGCCAGGTAGAAATACGGCCTGTCTGGAGCAATTTGGCCCTGGTAGCCTTAGGATCGCCGCATGTTCTCGGGCTTACTGCACAGAAGCCTTTCGAACGGCCTTATTCAAGATTAGCGGCAGGATACCGCCAGCTCGGAGGATCTCGACCTCGGCAGTGGTCTCGATCGCCGCAGTCGCAACGAGGTTCGTTTCTAGCCCATCCTTCCGCTTCACGACGACCTTTATCTCGCAACGCGGATCGATGTGAGCCGGATCAGCGGTGATCACAATAAGGTCACCTGACTTAAGCGCGAGTTCGTCTGGACCAAAGCCTTCCGGCAGCCGCAGCGGCAGGACGCCCATGCCTATCAGGTTCCACCTGTGGATCCGCTCGAAGCTCAGGGCGAGAACTGCCCTTGCCCCGAGCAAGGCAACTCCCTTCGCAGCCCAATCACGCGACGATCCCATGCCATATCGCTCGCCGGCGACGATGACGACGGATCGATCCTCTCCCGAATAGCGTTGAGCCGCCGCCCATAGGGACACGACTTCGCCCGAGGGAGCGTGGATGGTCGAGCCCGGCGATAGATCTGCGCCAAGCAAGTTGCGGACGGTCTTGTTGGTAAACAGGCCACGGACCATGGCTTCCCAATTGCCCCGGCGGGAGGCGAAGACGTTGAGATCGGTGGGGTTCTCTCCTCTTTCGATGAGATAGTGGCCAGCATCGCCCTTTGCTGAAATGGCACCGGCTGGAGAAATGTGGTCCGTCGTTATGTCGTCGCCGAGAACCAGTATCGGATGGGCTTCATACTGACCCAGCCGTGTCCCCTGGCCAAAACTCGCAAAGGGCGGCCGGCGAATATAGGTCGACGTCTCGTCCCACGGGAAAATGGTCGTGGTCGGCGCCCCCAGCTCCTGCCATGCCTTGCTGTCTTCGGCAGTCTCATAGGCGGGCGCGAAGTCGGCCATATCCGCCGCCCTTGCCAAGGACTCGTCGATCTCCGATGCCGCTGGCCACAGCATCGAAAGCGTAACCGGCCGTCCCTCGCGGGAGTGGCCGATGGGGTCTTTCAATATGTCGAGCTCGACGGTACCGGCCAATGCAAACGCGACGACCATCGGCGGAGATGCAAGGAAGCCAGCTTCAAGCTGAGGATGCACGCGGCCTGGGAAATTCCGATTTCCGGACAGCACCGCTACGGGGAGAATCCCACGCTCTGCCATCGCCTTTGCCACGGGCTCCGTCAACGGACCGGAATTGCCGATGCAGGTGGTACAGCCATAGCCGACAATCCCGAAGCCCACGGCCTCGAGATCTTCAAGCAGGCCGGCACGCTTGAGATAGCGTTCGGCGGTTGGGGATCCTGGCGCCAGGGAGGTCTTGACCCAATGCGGTGGACGCAGTCCGTAGGCGCGTGCCTTGCGCGCAAGAAGTCCAGCAGCGACCAGCAGCCGGGGATCGGAGGTATTGGTGCAGCTCGTGATCGCGGCGATCGCGACGGCACTGTTGTTCGGCTGCCCTTCGATCTCGATCGATACCTTCTTCATGTCGGCGATTGCTTGCGCCGTCGCGCTGACCGGAATGCGATCCTGGGGACGCCGGGGACCGGCAAGACTTGGCTCGATGCCTGCGAGATCGATTTCGAGAGTAGAGGTATATCGTGGCTCGCACGACGGATCGAACCAGATGCCCACGCGTCTGGCATAGTGCTCGACGAAATCGACATGATCCTCGCTTCGCCCTGTCGCCCTCAAATATTGCGTCGTGTGGCCATCGATCGGGAAATAGCCGCTGTTGCCGCCGAATTCCGGCGTCATATTGGCAACGACGGCGCGATCGCCGGCTGTCAGCGTCGAAACGCCCGGCCCGTAAAACTCGACGAACTTGTCCTGAAGATCGATCTGGCGCAGCAGATGCGTGACCACCAGCGCGAGATCGGTGGCAAGCACGCCGTCGCGCAGGCCGCCGGTCAGCCGTACGCCGACGACATCCGGCACGCGCAGCGTCACCGGCATGCCGAAGAAGACGCTTTCCGCCTCCAGGCCGCCGACGCCCCAGGCAAGCACGCCGATCCCGTTGATCATCGGGGTATGACTGTCCGTGCCGATCAGCGTATCGGGAACGGCCCACCGCCTGCCGTCTTTCTGCTGATCGGTCACGACCGTCGCTAGCCGCTCCAGATTGAGGGTATGCATGATGCCCGTCCCGGGAGGGTGGACCCTGAAGCCGGAAAGCGTATTGGTGGCCCATTTCATGAAGGTGTAGCGCTCGGCGTTGCGCTCATATTCGCGCTGCATGTTGCGCTCAAGCGAAGCCGAGCTTCCGAACGCATCGACGGCGACGGAGTGATCCGTCGAAACATCCACCGGCACCACGGGATTGAGCAGGGCCGGATTGCCGCCGGCCTCCGCCAATGCCGACCGCATGCCCGCAATATCCACCAGTGCCGGTCCACAGGTCGTGTCATGCATGAGGACGCGGTTCGGCAGGAAGGGGATTTCGACCTCGCTGCTGCATTCGTCGAGCCAGGCGGTGATCGCCGATTTGGCGCGTTCGGCATCGTCCCCTCCTGTCCGGAGCACATTCTCCAGCAGGATGCGATGGATATAGGGCATCCGCTCGAGGAGACCGTCCGCCACCTTCGGCAGATCGATGATGTCGTACTGGATACCGTTTACGTCGAATTTGCTGATCGTCGTCATGCTCTGAAACTCTGCCTTACGCCTTGGGCTGCCTGGCGCGCCCGATGTGGAATTGTCCGGACGGATCACTATCGCCTGCCGCCTCCGCATTGGAGACGCGCATGAACCAGGTCATCAGGAAGGACAGCAGCAAAAGTGCCGCGAGAAACATGAGGCCGCCAAGCGCGCTGCCCGTCCATGTCTTGGCAGCACCCATGGCGTAGGGACCGACGAAACCGCCGAGATTGCCGATGGAATTGATGGCGGCAATCGAGACGGCAGCGGTCGATCGGCTGAGGAAAAGACCAGGCAGCGACCAGAAGGGTGACTTGAAGGCAAAGATGCCGGCGAGTGCCACGGAAATGAGGGTAACTGCGATATAGGGATCGCGCGTCAGACCCGTGGCCGCGAGCGCGATGCCGGCAATCAGCAAGGGTACCGCGGTATGTTTCTGGCGCTCGCCAGTCCGATCAGAGCTGCGCGACCACAAAACCATGGCGACGGTGGCGACGGCATAAGGGATCATGGCGACGAGGCCGATCTGCAAATGGCTGAGATCGCTCCCGAAGTCCTGAATAATCTGCGGCATCCAGAGTCCGATACCGAGATTTCCAACCTGATAGATGAAATAGATGGCCGATAGGAACAGTACCTTCGGGTTCGAAATAGCCTGCCAGAGACCAAGATGTTTGACGTTCTTGCGGTTGGCATGATCGGCGGCAAGCTCCTTGGTCAGCCAGCTCCGCTCCTCTTCGGTCGGCCATTTCGCCTTTTCGGGGCGGTCCGTCATGTAGAAGTAGTTGAAGATGCCGGCGGCAACCGCAGGGACGCCCTCGAGGATCAGCATCCATCGCCATCCGGAAAGACCGAAGCCGCTGACATTGTCCATGATCCAGGTGCTGAGCGGCGCTCCCATCAAATAGGAAACCGGAATGGCGGCCGTGAAGAATGCCACCGTCGTCGCCTGCTCCTTCGAACGGAACCAGTAGGTCAGATAGATAATGATGCCGGGGAAAAAGCCGGCTTCGGCAACACCGAGAAGGAAGCGCAGCACATAAAGCTGCATGGCGGTCTGGGCAAAACCGGTCAGCGCGGCCACCGCACCCCAGGTCAGCAGGATGCGCGAAATCCAGATGCGCGATCCGTATCTCTGCAGGGCGATGTTGCTCGGCACCTCGAAGAGGAAATAGCCAATGAAGAAGACGCCGCCGGCAAAGCCGAAAGCTTCGGCAGACAGCGCCAGATCCTTGTTCATCTGCAATGCCGCGTAGCCGAGATTGGCGCGATCCAGATACGAGATGACATAAAGCAGAAACGTATAGGGGACGATCCTCCAGAAGACCTTCCGCATCGTCGTCTTTTCTAGCGCGCTTGTCGCTATATCGGTCATTGCTACCTCCCAGAAGCATTGATGGTGACCAGGAGACCCCGGAGCACATTTGGCCTATTTACATAATATAATTATAAAATGCAATTGCGACGATGAAGGCAGCGCGTTATGATTTTCGACATATCGTTCACGGAGAGTGTCGGAATGGCTGGAGAGAAGACGAGGATCGTCTATGTCGGCGCACGCACGACCAAGGCCCGCAATGCGCGCGGCAACGGGCTGAACGTCTATCGGCTGACGCAGGATTTGAGCTGGAAGCATCGGCAGCTGCTGGAGATGGAAAACCCCTCCTTCCTCGCCTTCGATCGGACAGGTCATTTCCTCTATGCGGTTCACGGCGATTCCGACCGCGTCAGCGCTTTCTCCATCGACCCGGCATCCGGGCACCTGACCTTCCTGAACGAGCAATCGACTAAAGGGCGCAACCCTGTGCATCTCTCATTCGATCCATCGAACCAATTCCTGATCGTCGCCAACCACGTCACCTCTTCGCTCGCCGTTCTCCGGCGCCAGGACGATGGGCGGCTTGGCCCAGTCGAGAACCTGACGACCGTCGACGGACAAATCGGCCCACATCGTGTGGAACAGCCTTTCGCCAAACCGCATCAGGTGGAGTTCGACCCTTCAGGAAACTGGATTGCCGTGCCGGACAAGGGACTGGATAAAATCCTCGTTTTCCGTTTGGACCGCGCCTTCGGTAAGCTGATCGAAGTGACATCCTGCCAGACCCGGGAAGGCGCTGGCCCGCGTCACATCGCCTTTCATCCCGAGGGACGGCTCGCCTACGTGATCCACGAGTTGGATTCGACCGTAGCCGCCTATCGCTTCGACCCAGCAACGGGAAGCATCGAACCTTTCCAGATCCTCTCGTCGCTCGCCGACAGCTTTACCGGCAACAGCCGTGGCGCAGAGATCGTGGTTTCCGCCGATGGCCGTTTCGTCTACGCCTCAAATCGCGGCAGCGACACAATCGCAGCCTTCTCGGTCGGCGAAGACGGCCACATGGCGCCCCTCGGCTCGTGGGCCACGGCGGGAAGGACGCCGCGCTTCTTTGCCATGCTCCCGGAAGGCCGGACGTTGCTGGTCGCGAATGAGGACACCGATACGATCACAGCCTGCAGCATCGACAAGGCAACCGGACATCTCTCGCCTGCATCGAGCACCCTTACCGTCGGCAGCCCCGTCTGTATCGTTTTCAAGGATCTGGATCAGACCTGAGGCGCCTTGATGCGGCTTGCTCCCATGATGTGGGTATAGAGAAACGCCGCCGCCTCGTTGCGGCGGCCGTCCTCCACCAGGTCGAGAATATGCAAATGCTCGGCCGTCTGTCTGGGCAGCCGGTTCCTGTCGATGGTGATGTGATATTCGATCAGCCGGCGAAGCCGATTTATGCGCTTGATCGCATCGAGGAAAAATTCGTTGCGTGAGCAGGCAACGAGCATTTCGTGAAATTCGTTGTTCGCCTTGAATATCTCGGCGCGGGACCAGGTCTGATAGCCGCCGTCGCCAAGCTCGGTCTGGACCTGACGAGCGTGCCTGAACCCTTCCGGGTCGGGCTCAAAACTCGGCAGCAGCATAGCCTGCTGCTCGATCACCGCCCGGAAAGCATAGCCGTCCTCGTAGCTCTGCCTTGACG
Source organism: Martinezella paranaensis (assembly GCF_014200235.1). Classification (NCBI taxonomy): domain Bacteria; kingdom Pseudomonadati; phylum Pseudomonadota; class Alphaproteobacteria; order Hyphomicrobiales; family Rhizobiaceae; genus Martinezella; species Martinezella paranaensis. The sequence continues at coordinate 33,474 of NZ_JACHBI010000022.1, forward strand.
TCAAGGTTTGACGAAAGGCCCAGCCATTGCCGGGCAGCCGCTCGACCCATCCCTCATCGGCAATTCGGTGCAAAACTTTCAGCAGCCGGCTTCGCGGCAAATCGTAAAGGCGCATCATTTCGCTTTCGCTGACGCGCTCGTCGAGTTTGCCCGAGAAGCGATCTTCGGCGATCCGGAAATAGATAGCTTCGTCAGCATCGCTATCTTTCGCGGTCTCCGATCTGAGTGCGTCGAGATTTTCACTGTCAACTGCCAGAAAATAACCGCGGTTCGGTTCGGCGCGCACGATGCCTCGGCTCTCAAGACTGCGCAGCGCGCTCATGATCGGCGCACGCGAGACGCGGAAAGTATCGGCCAGCATCTGAAGAGGCAGATGCTGGCCCTGACGTATGCCGTTCGTCTTCACGAACTCAATGATATTGCCGCTCATTTGCGGTGTGAGACTGCTTCTCGCCATGGATTCCGATCTGTCGCTTTTGTCCTTCTTCTAACACCACCCGCCGGATCAGGACAGCCTTCACGATGCCGACAACCATCGCATTTATTTCGCAGCCTTTGCGAGGCCGTCGTATAGGTCCCGAGAGATCCTTCTACTTGCCCCTGACGTTCTTGGCCGGCGCAGGCTGCATCAGCGAGAGTGATCCCTTCACCTCCGCGATCAGGATCAAACTTGGCCGCTCCTAAACCGCCCTTTGTTTAGCTTCCTTGAACAAAAGGCACAATTACATTTTATAACAATATTATGCCAACTCTGTGGAACGGATGAGACGGTCAATTTCGTTCCGAAAGGTTGCGGGCAGATGAACCAAATGCGTGGTACGCGGATCCGCTCAACCTATTCCACCCCCGTCGTTGCAGCCTTCTGCTCAGCATCGATGGCACGTTCCTCACCGGTAGCGATCATCGTTCGCGTCGCGTCTATCGAAGCATATGTCCAGAATATCCGCATGGCTTGGCTGTCGGATGCATTTATGAAGCGGTGAGGCACGTGTGCGGGTATCCAGGTCGTGTCATTCGTGCCGAGACGATGTTGCTGACCGTCGATTTCGACGATCGCTTCGCCATTCAGCACCATGACGCTCTCCTCGCAATTGTGCTTGTGAAGAGGGATTGAGGCGCCGGTTCAAACTCGGTGATGCCGTTGATCATGTCCGCCGACCCGCACTTTCGTGTGACAAGCGGGATGGTGCGGGCGCCTCCGCCCCGATCATTGGCCTTCATCTCCTTCGGCCGGAATATCGCTGCCTGAATGGGAACGTGTCGATCCATCCAATCCTCTATAACAAAGACTGCCGGCCCTGTGACGGAGGCCGACTAATAGGCGGCGAAAACAGCCTTCAATTCGGCCACATTCGCGTCGCTGAGAAACCTGGCCGGCGCGCCACGCAACAGTACAAGCAGTTTCGCTGTCTCTTCGAGTTCTTCTGCGGCATAAACAGCCGAGCAGATGTCCCTCCCCGTGACGACGGGGCCATGATTTTCGAGCAAGACCGCCGCATAGCGTCCGCCGAGCTCGCGAATCAAATGACCGGCCTTCTCATCTCCCGGTCGAATGTAGGGGATCAGCTTCACCTGCCCGACGCGCATTACGACATAGGGCGTCAATGGCGGAATGCAGTCGTCCGGGTTTGTGTCGTCCAGGCAGGACAATGCCGTCGCGAATGTCGAATGCAGGTGTACGACCGCACCAGTTTCGGGCCGCGTTTCATAGAAGGCGCTATGGAGAAAGATCTCCTTCGATGGCTTGTCGCCGGACACGTGTCGTCCGCCACGGCTGATCTTGCTGATCTGCGCCGGATCCAGAAAGCCGAGGCAAGAATTCGTCGGCGTCATCAATATGCCATCGTCCACGGCCGCGCTGATGTTTCCCGCCGATCCTACGGAAAAACCCCGTTCGTAAAGCGAACGGGACAGACGAACGATATCCTCGCGGACTTTGCTTTCGGAACTCATCGGCCAGACAACCTCTTCAATGCTTTGACGAAGAAGTCCGGCGAACCAAAATTTCCTGACTTCAGCGCGAGTGCGATGGGTTTTTCACCGTGTGAAAGCAGAACAGGCACTCCAGGATCGATTTCCTTCCCGATGGTCAAAGCGCCGAGATCCAGCGCCGATACTACCGCGCCCGATGTTTCGCCACCCGCCACCACCAAACGAGTGACGCCGGAGGCGACGAGTTTGCGGGCGGTTTCGGCAAATAGCCCGTCGAGTTTTTCCGCCACGATTTCCCGACCATATTTGGCTTGTATGTCCCGCACATCCTCAGGGGACGCCGAGGAATAGGCCAGCGGCTCTCTACCGTGATGTGACCGGATGAAGTCGACGATATCTTCCGACGTAGTTTCTCCGCTCATGACCTTGTCGATATCGATGGCGAATACCGGATGATCTGCCTTGTGCAGATCGATCTGACCTCTCGTCGCTCCGGAACAACTGCCCGCCAAGATCGCCTCGGGACCCCCGACGCCATTTGCCGCACCGAGATTTCCCTTGGCTAGGCCATGCTTGATGAAATTTTCCGGCAGTCCCAACGCAATTCCCGATCCTCCGGTGACGAGCCGATGGCTAAGCACAGCCGAACCGATGTTGACGAGATCCTCGTCCGAGATGGCATCGACGATGACCATGATGTTCTCGGAGGCTGCGAGGGCCGCCCGGATCGCCAGATCTCCCTGCCTGACGACACCGTGCGGGACCAATCCGACGGGCGCTTTGGCTTGGTAGCCCAGCCAACGGCGGAGGTCCGGGTCAGTCATTGGTGTCAATGGATGGTTTTGCAGACCGGACTCATTCAGAAGACGGTCCTGAACGAATAGATGTCCCATATAAACGGTTCGGCCTGCCCCCGGAAATGCCGGGCATGCGACGACGTTCCGCACGCCGAGAGCCGCGGCAAGCGCCTCTGCGACCGGCCCGATGTTCCCCTCCCTGGTCGAATCGAAGGTCGAGCAATATTTAAAGACAATCTGCTGGCATCCTTGGGCAAGCAGCCAGCCGAGTGCAGCAAGAGATTGGGTGACCGCCTCTTCGACTGGAATCGACCGGCTCTTCAGCGCGACCACACCCGCTTCGACATCCGGCGGCGACGGCTGCGTCGGGATGCCAAGAAATTGCGCGGTCCTCAGGCCGCCATGGGGTTGCAAGCCCTTGGCGATGGTATTTGCAATGTCGCTTGCGCCCGTGAAGTCGTCGGCAATCACACCTAGTAGCATTTAAATTCCTTTCCTCCGGCCAGATCAAAAGCCGTAGAGCTTGGCCGCGTTATCGACAAAAATCTTCTGGCGCGTTGTATCGTCGGACGCCCATTCAGCACTGAGATCCACGAGAAGCGCGTCGTCGGGCTTGCCGAATTTTCCCGGTGATGGGTGTGGCCAGTCGGAAGCCCAGAGCACCCTGTCCGGTGCCATCTTGAGATATGCGCGAGCCAGCGCTCCCATATCCTCGTAGGATGGCGGCCCCACCTTCGTGTCCTGGTAGATGCTCGAGAGCTTCACATAGGCTTTCCCCTTCTCCGGCATCGCGACAATGACCGCGAATGCGGGATGCCCGGTACCGGCGGGCTGGGGAATACGCCCCAGATGATCGAAGACGACAGTCACCGGCAATCGCGTCATAAGGTCGGCATTGGCAGCGATATCGTCTCCCTGCATGTGGAGCTGAATATGCCATCCGAGCTCGGCGACCGCCGGGACAAGGGTTCGATCATGTCGACGGTCGTTGCGCCTACGCGGCCGAGATTGAAGCGAATGCCGCGAACGCCAGCCTTGTCCAATTGCTTCAGCGTCTCGTCGGTTACCGACGTATCGACCACAGCAATCCCCCTTGCTCTTGCGCCGAGCTTTTCGAGAGCCGACGGCATGCATGAATTGTCGGTGCCATAGGTGGAGGGCTGCACGATGACGCTGCGCTCGAAGCCCAGCCTCTCGCGAAGTCTCAAATACGCATCCATGGTCGCGTCGGGCGGAATGAGGCTGGCATTCGGCGCAGCCGGAAAACGGCTGTCATAGATATGAAAATGAGCGTCGCAGCTATTTGCCGGCACCTTGAATTTCGGCCGCTCATTGCCTGCAGAAGGCGACATGGTCTCTTCGCTGCGAACGTCAAGCCCCGAGTAAAGAGCCGTAGCTCCTCCCAGCGCCCCGACAACGAACATACGTCTTCCCACCATCATGGGCATGGCCTCCTCATTCGTTTATACGGCGGAGCTTCCCAAGCTAAGCAAGGAGCTTCCGTAGCTTTGCGACAGCGGCATCCGGGCTGCCGAACACAGGAATTTTGGTGACGGCTTGCACGGGCTCAAGCGCGCGCGCCGTCGAGAAATGGGCGAGCATGATCGCGTCGAAGCCACGCAATCGGGCAGCGGCATTCGCGACCAGTCGGTTATGGGTTTCGACATCGCCACCGCGGATCGCTTCGATTGCGCCATCGACCAGGAAGCTTTTGATCGTGGCCGAGGGCTGCAGGCGCCTGGCTTCCTCCAGGAACTCCTCCTCCATGCCCTTGCGTGCGGGTGGAAAGGTATAGAGCATCGCAGTCCGTCCGCCCTGACTGATCGCGGCTTCGAACATTGCTTCATTTGGCTTGAGGACAGGAACGGGAAGTTCGGCGGCCGCCTTTTCGATCGCCTGCCCGAAGGCGGAGCAGGTAAACAGCACCGCATCGCTCCCCGCCTGGACGCCATAAGCGGCAAGTGCGGCGATCCGCTTCGTAAGCCCCTCCGTCAGTTCCGCAACCTTTGCCCGATCAGGAGACAGACTGTCTTCTAGAATATTGATCGTCTCCGCCTCAGGCCAGGCCGATACGAAACATGCATGGATCGGTTCCATGGCGATAGGTGTCGCATGAATGAGCGCGATGCGAGGAGCGGCAGGCATGATGACCTCTGACTTTCTGGCTATTTTGCCGAGGAGTTGGCCGCCGCCTTGAGAGGAGAGGCGGCCGCCTTCGACGTGGCTTATTTCTGGGCGTCAGCGAAAACCCAGACGCTTTCGGGCGGGATCTGTGCCCAAACCTTGCCCGTCGCCATCTGTTTCGTTCCATGCGCCTTTGCCACGAAATCCCCGCGGCGGAGCCGGTATTCCCAGCGGTCGCCCAAATAGATGCTGTCATCGAGATCCATTTCGATCCCGTCATTTGCGGGAGCGTCCGTGACCTTGATCTGTTCAACGCGGATAACAGCCCGGGCTTCCTCAGCCGGACCGAGGCCGGAAGCCTCCCGGACCGTGCCGTTCAGCGACCACCCCTTGCCGCCTATGGTGGCTGCCTTGCCATCAACCGTCTGGATCTTGCCCTTGACGATGTTGTTCGCGCCAAGAAAATCCGCGGAGTAGAAGCTGTTCGGGTTCGAATAAATTTCTTGCGGACCTCCCTGCTGGACGATCCGGCCATCCTGGAGCAGAAGAATGTTGTCGGCGGCCGCAAGGGCTTCGCTCTGGTCATGCGTCACCAGGATCGCGCAGATTTCGAGATCGAGGATCAGCTTGCGAATCCAGTACCGTGCCTCCTCGCGGAGCTTGGCATCGAGGTTTGACAGCGGCTCGTCGAGGAGCAGCACGCGCGGTTCGTACACCAAAGCGCGGCAAATTGCGACGCGCTGCTGCTGGCCGCCAGACAACTGCGACGGATAGCGGTCGGCGAGATGACCTAGGCCAAGGCGGTCGAGGATTGCCTGAACGCGATTGCCGATGTCGCTCGGGTTCACACCGCGAAGTTTCAAGCCATAGCCGACATTTTCCTTGACGGTGCGATGCGGCCAAAGTGCATAGGATTGGAAAACAAGACCGATGTTGCGTTGCTCGGGTGGCAGAGCCAGTTTCTTTTCGCCATCGAGCACGGTCTTGCCGCCGATGACGATGGAACCGACCTCCGGCTGCTCCAGGCCCGCGACGCAGCGAAGAAGCGTGGTCTTGCCGCTGCCCGATGCGCCGAGCAGTGCCACGATGCTGCCCCGCTCCGCCGTAAACGAAGCACCCTTCAGGATTTGCAGACCGCCCAGCCATTTCTGGACATTGTTGACGACGAGTTCAGTCATGGATTTTTGCTCCCAGACGGAGTGCCAGGGCAAGGCCTGCACCCGTCAGTACGATGCTAATGAGGGAAAGCGCAGCAATGGTGTTCATTGCGCCGGTCTGCAGCAGCGAGACCATGAGGGAACCAACAACTTCGGTCCCAGCGCCCATGAGATAGACACCTGTTGCGTATTCCCGCAGAAAGATGATCATGATCAAGGCCCACGCGCCGGCCAGGCCTGGTCGAACGATCGGGATGACGACATCCTTCCAGGTCCGCCCGATCGTTGCACCGGTCGTGCGAGCGGATTCTTCCAATTCCGGCGCGACCTGCAGGAGCGTTCCCTGAAGAAGGCGCAGGCCGTACGAAAGCCCGACCACGACATAGGCTACGAATAGGCTGACCAGTGTGGGACGCAGCGGCGTCAGGAACGGCACGAACAGAAATACCCAGAAGAACGCTAGACCAACGACCAATCCCGGAAGCGCACGCGGCAGCAGGACGATGTAGTCCAGAACCGTGTTGGACATACCCCAGTTCCGGTGGCCTGCGAGCCCGACCAGAAGATAGATCCCAACGGCGACGGCGCCGCCGACAACCGAAAGCAGGATCGTGTTGATGATACCGTTCTTCAAGGCAGGCACGTCGAAGAGGTGCGCGAAGTTGGCGACGGTCAGATGATCGAAGAGGTTCACCCCCTCGCCCCACGCATCGACGAACGCACGCACAAGGATGCCGCCGATTGGAAGAACGACCGACACAAATAGCCAGAGGCCGATGATGCCAAGGGCGATTGCCTGGCCGCTGGCGCCAAGCTTGAGGGTCGCGACGCGAGCCCCCTTGCCACCGAGAGCCGCGTAACGGCGAGCGTTGCGAAGCAGACGGCGTTGCATCCACACAAGCGGAAGAGTGATCAGGACGAGGACCACGGCAACGACGGCCATCAGCTGATATGTCGGCGTCCCGAACAGGGTAGTCAGCTTATAGATGTAGGTCGTCAGCACCATGATGCCGTTCGGGTCGCCGAGAACGAGCGGGATGCCGAAGGTTTCGAAACCCAACAGGATATTGAGAGCTGCAGCAAAGATCAGCGACGGCAGAACCATCGGCAAGGTGACGTCTCGCGATACACGCCAGATGGACGCGCCAGTCGTCCGAGCCGCCTCCTCCAGATCGGACGGAAGGTTTCGCATGGCTGCGGAAACATAGAGGTAGACGTTCGGAACGTGGCTAAGGCCGGCGATCAGGATCATGCCCCAGATACTGTAGATGTTCCAAGGAACGAAACCGACGAGATTACGGACGAAGATCGAAAGGAAACCCGCAGGCCCCACCGAAACCGTATAGCCGAAAGCGAGCACGATCGACGAGATAAACATCGGCACCAGGACGAGGATTTCCAGCAGTCGTTTGAGCCGGATGTCCGTCCGTGTGATCAGGAATGCAAGGACACCTCCAAGCGGAACGGCGATTGCGACCATCCCGAATGAAAACAGAGCGGTTGTGCCGAGCGCCCGATAGAATGCCTTGTCGGTGAAGACATATTGGTAGGCATCGAAACCGAAGCGGGCCCGAGGACTGAAGAACGGCGCCGTGAGAAAGCTCTGGTAGACGATAAGGCCGACCGGCGTAAGCACTGCAATCGCCAGCAGCGTGATAACGATAACGCGGTATGCGTTGGCATTCCCCACGCGCGGCATCTTCGGAGGATAGTTTTTTTCGGCTGGCGCGGACTTTGCGGAGACCGCAATCGCGCGCGGAGCCTGTGCTTGTGTAGACATCAGTGCCTCTCGAATCCATCTGAGGGGCTGCAGCGCCACCAGCGCCGCAGCCGTTAAGCATTAGCGGCCGAGGGCTGCCTTCCAGTCATTGAGGAATTTGACGCGCTTCATCTGATCCATGTATTCCAGCACGCCTTCGTCGACTGCGATAGGCTTCAGGCCACCGCCGACACGGTCGTTGAGCGTCTTGACATTGAGGCCGCTCGTGACGTCTTGGCGAACCGACGGAAGACCGCTTTCGGCCAGCAGCGACTGGCCTTCGGACGAAAGCATGAAGTCGATGAAGAGCTTCGCCGCATTTGGATGCGGTGCATCCTTCGTCTTCAGGATCAGGCGAGAAAAGGCCGGGGTGTAGTCGGTGGCGAAGTGAACGCCGAGGTTCGGGCTTTCCTTGACCCAAGCCAGCGCATAGCTGCCGATGATGTTGATGGCGATGACGTTTTCGCCGGAAACGACGGTTTCCTTCATGCCGCCGGAGCTGGAGTAGATCTTCGCGCCATCGTCGCCCATTGCCTTGGCAAGATCCCAGAAGTCCTTGCGGTTGCGGGCGTCGTTCGAATGATGGAGAAAGCCGGAGCCGCTCTTTTCCGGATCGAAGGTAGCCACCTTGCCCTGCAGCGTCGACTTGTTGGTCTTCAGAAAGGTGATCATATCGGCATAGGTCTTGGGAAGCTTGTCTTCGCTCAAGGCCTTTGTGTTGAAGATAACGCCTATCGGTTCTACGGTCGTTGCATAGAGCTCATTCTTGTAATCGGCCCATGCCGGCAGCCTTGACGCTTCCGGAGAGACGTATTCGTCCGCATAGCCGTCCTGCACGAGCGTCATCTGAAGATCCATTGCAGAGCTCCAGACGACATCGGCCGTGGTCTGCTTTGCCGCCGCTTCCGAGATGACCTGATTATAGGCACCGTTCGTGCCCAGATCGTTATAGGCTATCTTGATGCCGTATTTCTTGCTGAATGCATCCTGCAGTTTTTGCGACTGCGCGGCATCGGTCGATGTGTAGACCGAGACGGTTCCCTCCTTTTTCGCCGCGGCGATAATGGAGGCGTAATCTGCCGGATAGCCCGCGGGAACGTCCTGCGCCAATGCCGCGGATGCCAGCAGCGAAACAACTGCAGCCGTGACGGCGATCCCCTTCGGGGACATATAGTTTTTCATGATTTTCTTCTCCCAAGAATGCGCCCGAACACCTGTCTCCCTCGGGCGATGGTCTGAAGGGCGCACCTCGCGTCCTTCAAAGGCTCGACTGGCTGCATGCAGCCAGAAAACCGATATGCTGCTATGCGTTTGCGGCTTTCCTCGCACCGCTGTCATTGCGGATTGCCTGTGCAACCAGCGTACCGAAGGCGTCGGTATCGACCGTGCCGCCCAGGTCGCGGGTACGGCTCGCCGGATTTGCCAGGACCTCGTCGATAGCGCGTTCGATCTCGGCACCGGCCGCCTCGAAATTCGCGAGCTTGCGCTGTTCGCCGAGCCAGCTCAGCATCATACCAACGGACAGGATTAGTGAGGTCGGATTAGCGATATTTTTATTCTGGATATCCGGAGCAGACCCATGTTGAGCCTGTGCGCAGACGAGACCAAGCTCGGCATTCGCATTGATCGAGCCGGCAAGACCAAGGCTGCCGGATAGCTCGCTGACGAGATCGGACAGGATATCGGCATAGAAATTGGTCGTAACGATCACGTCGAAGCGTGAGGGATCGCGCACCAGATGCGCGGCCATGGCATCGATGATGAAATCATTGAGTTTGACCTCCGGAAACTCCTCCGCGACCTTGCGAACCTGCTTCATGAACAAGCCGTCCGTCAGGATGAAATTGTTCGCCTTGTGGACCGCGGTGACGCGCTTATCTCGCTTCATCGCCAGGATGAAGGCCTGGCGAGCGATACGCTCGCACGCTTGCGCCGTGATCTTGCGCACCGAAAGCGCGACATCCGGTGTCGGCATGAATTCACCCGTGCCAGCAACCATGTTGCGGTCCGGATAGAACCCTTCGGTCGCCTCGCGCATGATCACGAGATCCATTTTCTTGGCATTGTTTAGAAAGTCGCGCGAGCGAGCCGGGCGAACATTCGCGTAAAGGTCCAGCTTGACGCGGAAGCCGGCAGAAACATTGACGCCGCCCTTATCACGCGCCGGATAATCCATGTGCGACTGCGGCCCGAGAATGATGCCATCATAACCGCGAGCTCGCTCCAGAACCTCGTCGCACAAGGTCGTACCGTACTTTTCGAGGCTGGTGAAACCGGTGTCCTCGTAGTCGTATGTCAACCCCAGCCCATAGGCTTTGTCGGTTGCCTGCAGGACCTCCATAGTTGCCGCGGTGATCTCCGGCCCGATGCCGTCGCACGGCGTAACCATAATCTTCATGTGATCAATCTCCCTGGAAGGCGACAGCGTTACTCGCCGCACATCATCACGGAGGCATATTGGCTTTTGAGATGTAAAAATGCAAACTATTATTGCGGAGCGGCCGAATTTTCTAATTCGTCCCCTTTTTCTCCCCTTAACTAGATTCCCATTCTACCTTTGGGCGGAGCAATGGATTAGCGTTTTATGCAAATCCAGTGAAATGCAATGATGACGGTGAGCCCTCGCGCACTATTGGCTTTATATTTCCATAAAGCCAACCGGCGCATTATAGCTCACGCAGCCCGGGAACCGGCACTTCCTGCGTCGGTCATAACGCTTTCCACTTTCGCTCACGTTGCCAGATAGGAGATGGTCATCGGCGACGATCGCGTTGTCGCTTTGGTGCGAATAACCGGCAAGGTGCAGGGGGTTGGTTTCCGCATCTGGACCCGCAATGAGGCGGATGGATCGGTCCTTGCCTTGATCACAGGACCGGATGCGGCGGCCTCAGCGATGATGACGCGCTTCTGGCAAGGGCCCGCAGGCGCATCCGTCTCAAGTGCCATCGAGGAGCCCACCCCGCTTGTGGAAGGGCCGGCGGATTTTGTCATCACCGGCTAATGGCGCCGCAACCGAAGCGCTTGCGAGCCGGTTTTTTCGCGATCTGGACTATTTGACGAGTTCCACGCGGCGGTTCGCGGCCACTCCCTGCGACCACTGCAGCGGAGACTTGCGGGACAGCGCGCCATCAAGATGGCGCCGCATGGCATAGGAAGCCTCGATGATTTCGCCTTTCTCCAGCAGGGCCAGGATTGCGAGATGCTCCTGACACTGGCCGTGCAATCGGTCACGATCGACATTGGATCGGTATTCCAGCAGGCGGCGCATCCGGTTCACCCGGACCAGTGAAATGTGGAAGAACGGATTGCAGGACATCTTGATCAGCTCTTCATGAAACAGCGAGCCATTGTACAGTTGCCGTTCGGCCGGCAAGTTCCTGATGTCGGTCGCCAACATGCGCTCCTGGATGCGGCGCTGTTCCTCGATGATCTTGCGATCGAGCGCAAATGTGGGTTCCAGCATTGCCGCCGGTTCGATCAGCATGCGGAAACGATAAATCTGCTCGAAGGCTTCCGCCGTCTTGGCGACGGGAAGCAGTCGCCAGCCGTAGCCCTGTTTCCGTTCGGCCCATCCCTCTCTGGTGGCACGCACCAGAATATCGTTGAGCTGCGCCTTGGTCAGATCGTAGCGTTCGCGAAGCATCTGCTCGGTCACATCGGCCGGAATGCGGTCGGTAAGCCAGTCCTCGGACAGCCGATGATAATCGCTCATCGTTTCGGGAAGCTGATCGTCGTGAGCATCGTTCTCTTCGATGGTCACTGTTGCTGAGACGAAGAAGCCGCGATTTAGTTTCTGCTCCAGGAGCCCCTGCTCGAACAGGACCTGCATGGCCTCGCGCACGGGCGAACGGGATACGCCGAACTTGTCCGCCAGCCCCTGGGTGCTCAGATGTTCTTCCGGCTTGAGTTCGCCGGACCGGATCAACTGAGCGATCTCCTTTGCAATATTTGTCGTGAGTTGGCTGCTTCGCATCTATGGTGCACTCGTTATCCCTGAATCACCATCAGAATAAGGCCTTATCCGATATCTGAGTAGCGCAAAGTCTGGCCCCCGGTGGATTTGCCAGACAAGAAAACCATCATGGTGCAACGGCCGCATGCGGCATCTGGTTCTCATCGAACACTCTTCTGATTGTACCGCCGGCTTTCATCACCTCGATCATTCGCGTGGCTGCCGCCAGAGCGTGGGCATGCGATTTCGGCACCACGACTGCGGTTCCGGCCTCGTGGAAATGGCCTTCCACGGCGCGGCAGTCCTTGAAATCGGCAAGCAGACTGAGAATAGACTCTTTTCCGAGAGCGAGCGCATCGATTTCGCGATTTCGAAACCTGGCCACCGCCTCGTCAAGCGATACGATCGCTTCTATGGAGGTGCGGTGAAGCGACTTCTGGGCGCTGCGAAACGTTGCGGTTCCGGCAATTCCCGCGACCCGGACACCGCTCGTGTCGACATCCACCACGCTGCGAAACTCATCAGCGCGCGTAAGATAGGTGCTCACGCCTAAATAATAGTTCGAGCCAACCGCGACCAGCCTGCGCCGCTCATCGTCAATCGGCACGAAGGAAAGCGTCCATGAGCCGTCCCCGGCATTGGCGACGATATCGCCCGAACTGGCGAATTCCACCAGTTGAAGCGGAAGAAGGCAGCGTCTGGCAATCTCACGCGCCAGCGTGACGGTCACGCCGCGCGGCTCCCCGCCGGCTGCATCGCGCACGCACCATACCGCCGAGGCGGCCGGGCCAACGGCGATGCCCGCAAGCATGCTGCCATTCGGGGCGAGTTCGTTGCGTTCTTGTTCTGATAGTTCGAAGGAATTGGCTTGCATGGGATATCCTGCCGCATTTCGACGATGCATTATCGCATTTATAAAGATAGAAATGCAAATTTATTGGCCATAGAAGAAGGAGCATCGTCATGTCCGCCGCCTGGTCACCGTCCCAATATCTCAGGTTCGAAGATCATCGCACCCGTCCGGCCATGGATCTCCTGGCGCGCGTGGCAGCACCGAATGCGACCAGAATAACCGATATCGGCTGCGGTCCCGGCAATTCGACCGAGCTGCTGATAGAGCGCTTTCCCTTAGCCGATATCCTCGGGATGGATTCGTCACCGAAAATGATCGAAGCGGCTGGAAAGCGGCTTTCCTCCTGCCGCTTCGAACTCGCCGACATCGCCTCGTGGAGGCCGGATGCACCGCAGGATCTACTGTTTGCAAATGCTGTCCTGCAATGGCTGCCCGATCATGAAACGCTGCTTCCGACCCTGATGTCCTTCGTGAGGGATGGCGGTATGCTCGCCGTCCAGATGCCTGATAATCTGAACGAACCGACCCATGTCGGCATGAGGACCGCCGCCGACGACGGACGCTGGGTCGACCGTCTCCGGGCTGCCGACGGCGAGCGCACGACGATCTTGTCGGCATCCGACTATTGGTCGATCCTGAAGCCGCATGCGGCAAAGATCGATATTTGGCGGACCACCTACAATCATCCTCTGGCCGGACTGGATGGGATCGTCGACTGGTTCAAGGGTTCGGGGCTGCTGCCTTACCTCAGCCGCCTGTCGGTCGTAGAGCAGGCCGAATATCTCAGGATCTACAAAGGCCTTCTTGCTGACAGCTATCCGGTGATGGCTGACGGCACAGTGCTTTTGCCGTTTCCCCGGCTGTTCATCGTCGCCTCTCGCTAAGGTCATTAGCTGCGCTGACTGAACCATTTCGCAAAGTTTGCGCAACCGCCACCCCAATTGCAGTCACATGTTCCCGGCATACGGCGGCGACTAATCATCAATTCTGAAGCCGCTCGGCGACGGCTTCATCAAGCTCCTGAAAATGGTCGTCGCGCCGGTGATCTTCACGATCATTGTCATCGGCATCGCCAGGATGTCCGATATGAAGGCGCTCGGCCGGGTCGGACTGACGACGGTCCTCTACTTCGAGATTCTGACGACCGCCGCATTGTTAATCCGGCTTGTCGTTGCGCATATCATTGAGCCAGGGGCCGGAACGAACATCGATCCGTCCTCGTTGAAGGCGGACGCCGTAGCGGGCTTTGCGAAAACCGCGGAATCCCAGCATCTGGTCGATTTCTTCCTCAAGATCATTCCGGATACCTTCGTTGCGGCCTCGTGAACGGTGAAATTCTTCCGGTCGTGTTCATCGCCGTCCTGACGGGATGCGCGCTTGCCCGTGCCGGCCGTGCGAGCGAACAGCTTATTGTCGTCATCGAGCAGGTCTCCGACCTATTCTTCAAGATGGTCGGCTTCCTGATGTATCTTGCGCCGATCGGCGCTTTCGGGGCGATGGCGTTCACCATCGGCAAACCCGGCGCGGTTCACAATTGATGATGAAACTTTTATAGTGAACCTCAAGGCTGCTGGCGTGCCTGAAGCCCACGCACAAGTTCTGGCCGGCATCATGCTACCTGTCCGAATGGGCTGGACCGCTGCCGTTACGGATTCTGTTCTGAAGCTGACCGGGCACGAGCCGCGCGCACTTCAAGTTTTTGCCGTAGAGATGTTTGCAGATGTTGCTGAAACTTCAGCCGGTGCATGAAGAGAAAGACGCTGCATTCTAGTCTTTTGGAACGTATGCCCTTTCAATGGGCACTGTAGGGGCGTGAGCCTTGAAAGTTTCCTATGAAGGGGCATAGTTATTCGCGATCGGGGGACCGCCGGAGTTTCCAAGACCTCCGAGCATTAGGCTCAAATCCAGCCAGACACTTCGGTTGTTTGCACAGCGATCGGCCCCACTGTCTACGCGCGATACTCAACTAAGTCCCGCGTCTCAGTTTAACATTAGCCGGGCAATAATGTCCGGACGGTCGAATGGAACATTATGGCCTGATCCTTCCGCTACATGCAGCGCGATCGAACGGTTGGCCTTTTTAGCGCGTTGCACATGCGGCAAAGGCTTTGGGACTGCTGGAGCCATAGACCCAGTCGCGCTGCAGCGTCATTGCGGCAAGATCACTTTTCGAAATTTCCTTTTCACCTGCGCCGCATGCAAGGTCGAGGATGATGGCTGGTCCTGCCGCAGCCAGTTCCTCGTCGGGAACACGGCTGAGATCTGCGGGCTTCCCGTCGGTTCGGGCATCCGCGCAACCTGGTTCTAGGCGTGGCGGGGAGGCGGAGTTTACGGAGGGCACGATCGATTCCACCTCCAGCTCGCCTAGCGTCAGCCGCAGATTATACCTCTGTCCGCTTGGGCCAGATCGCCAGAGGCATTGTGATTTTCGTGCCGATCAGAACCTCGCGAACGGAAAGTCCATCCAAATTCTCAAATCTTGACCAATAGATTTTTGTAGTGATAACGATCAAAAAACTGGACTGTCGTTGCGTCGCAACAAACTTCTTACGGCCCCCTATATGTTTTATCTTATATCAGAATATTAAGCATCGTATGATCTTTAAAACGCAGAGCTACAATATAGATCAATATACTCTGAGACTACATCTAGCAATATTTGATAACTTTCATTCCATTAGAAATAACAATCTCGGAAGATATTCCAGAAATCATCTATCAAAAGTTGCGCTGATGGCGCAATCGACAATCGATACGAGATATTTCCAGAGCACGACTAAAAATATTGAAAAATATATTCTTCTCATTTTCTACATTTGCTGTCTGTCGCGGAACGGCAGCAGAGCATTTATGGCATAATGTGATAATATTATGTAGTTTTCTCTTGGGTCAGCGCATTTTAAGCATTGAATAATGGAGGGCCAAGTTGACAGATATTTTAGCGTTCAAACTTGAGGCGACTTCGCTCACGACGAGTGAGGTTTCCGAATGGCTTACGGGCGAAAAGCAGGACAATTCCTATCGGCCTCTCAGTACCGACAGCCGTGGTCTTTTTTCGTTCGGCGTTCATGGTGCCGGTGATTTGGTGGGGTGGACGGGAGCGACATCATCGGACCGCGCCTTTGCCGTCACGATCGAAAATGACGATTTCATGTTTTTCGTCGAGCATGGAACCTGCTACGACCTGGCAACGGGCGGCATACACCATGCTATCACGCCGGGCACAGCGCTGCTGACGACAGCCGACCGCTATTCCGCGGTAAACATCCATGCAGGCTCCGTTGCGGAAGGTTTCTGTATCCCAAGGAGCGCGGTACACGCCGCTCTGATCAGCACCTTCGAACGTCTGCCACCCGCCGATTTCGAATTCGCTCCCCGGCAGGATATGACAGCGGGACCGGCCGCACCGCTTTTCAAGCTGATGCGTTTCTTCCGAGATGAGATCTGCGCCGATCAGAACCTAGAGGTCTCTCCCCTTGCCCTGACGAGCTTCCAGGAGATGTTCTGTCTGCTGATGGTGCAGAATCTGCCCCACACGCTCTCCGACACCAGATCACCGGCACAGACGATTGCTCCCCGACAGCTCCGACGAGCGTCGGACTTTGCAAGAGAACATATCGCAATGCCCATTACGATCGCCGACATGGCAGCGGCAGCAGGCGTCAGCGTACGGACGCTTCAGGTCAATTTTCGGCGATTTTTCGATATGACACCAATGGCTTATCTAAGGCAGCTGCGTCTTGCCGGCGCACGGGAGGAAATAACGGCGGCGGCGACATCCTTAACTGTCCGTGAAATCGCATGCCGCTGGGGATTTACACATCAAGGACGTTTCGCTCAAGAATATCGTGCCGCTTTCGGTGTCTCCCCCAAACACGACATGGAATGCGCCGCGAAAAGAACCCGCTAACGGATGGCCAACGGTCAGCACTGCTAGCATCCCATCTGGCTACACTAAACGCTGAGAAGGACAAGGATGACTTCCTGCATTGCGATTGTTTGTCCGCTCCGCAACCGAGCCGAAGTTCCTTTTAGACGCTTGGAGACCTCGAAATACCGGTGAATTGGTGATGGGCGGCGCGTCCTGATGTGTGTTGGCGGCTTTCGCCTCCGATATCATGCTGGATTTCGTGGTGTCGCCGCCCTTTCGGGACAGCCGGGGTCATGCGGCCGCACGGCGTCCTTCGTGGAAGACGTAGCGGAGCATGTTGTAGGCGAGGTTGGCCATACCGATCTTTACCGTCGCCCTGTTGATGCCAATCGTGCGGATGAAGAGCTTCATCTTGTCCTTTTGCCTGGCGAAGACATGCTCGACGGCGGATCTGATCTTCGATCGCCGCCCGTTTGCCCGCGACATCGTTTCCGGCATTGGTTTGCCCTTCGGCTTTCGCTGGTGGATGTCCGACTTTAGGCCATTTTGCTTCAGCCATTCCTCATTGGTCTTCGAGCGATAGGCACTGTCGGCCCAGACGGTCGAGGCAGTATTGTCCTTTGCGACGACGTTCCTGAGTTGAGCGCCGTCATGGGCGGCCGCACTCGTCACCGTCCATCCCCGGATGAACCCATGCGCCCGGTCGATGCCGGCATGGTTCTTGTAACCAAACATCGGAATGGCGATGTCATGCTGCCGGGTCGCGGCTGATGTCGGCGTTTCCGTCGGTTGCTTTGCCTTGGAATACTTCACCGTCCAACGCGCATCCCGATCCTTCTGCGCGAGCTTGGCGGGCTTGTCCTTCCACTCGTCCGGGATCTCACCCGCCTTGATCGCGTCTTTCTCGTCCTGGCTGTTGCGCTGCTTGGGAGCCTGGATGATCGTTGCATCAACGATCTGACCACCTTTGGCCAGGTAGCCCGACCGTGAGAGATGCTTGTCGAAACTGGCGAACAGATTGTCGGTGGCACCGGCCCGCACCAAGCTTTCGCGAAACAGCCAGATCGTCTTAGCATCCGGAACCTTGCCGGAAAGGCCGAGCCCGAGAAACCGCATGAACGACAATCGATCCTGGATGACGAACTCGGCCTGTTCGTCGGAGAGATTGTAGAGCGCCTGCAGCACCAGGATCTTGAACATCAGCACCGCCGGAAACGGTGGACGCCCGCCCTTCGATCCGTCGGAACGCTTCAGCGCTTTGGCCAACGGCTTCTCAAACGCAGGCCAGGGAATGATGCTGTGAAGCTTCTCCAGAGGGTCGCCGACCGCACTCAGCCGCTCGTAACGCTCGTCCAAATCCCAAAAGCCTGGCTGCCCGCGCATCATCCGATCCCTGCAAATCACCCAAGCCGGATTGAATCACGAAAATTGGCTGAAGGGGAGGTTTTTAGAGGCGTCCGCTTTCCTGCTCTCCTGGAGTGGCCGCGAAGGATTCCGCAACGATCGCTTGATTCCGTCCTGTCTGCTTTGCGCGATAAAGCGCCCGATCAGCTTCGAGCAACAGTGTGGCCCGAGAGATATTCTGGTCCGGCGTCGCCAGTGCAATACCGACGCTGAGCGTCACGTGTCCGAATGGCGATCCTTCATGCGCCAACTTGACAGCCGCCATCCCCGAACACAGAGCCTGTCCGATCACGGGCGCGTTTGCTGCTGAGGCGATCCGCGCGATAACGGCGAATTCCTCTCCGCCATAGCGGGCAACGAGGTCCTGTTTGCTGCGCGTATTGCGTTCCAGCACCCTGGCGATTTCCCGGAGGCATGCGTCTCCCGCCGGATGCCCGTATCGGTCGTTGTAGCCTTTGAACCAATCGGCATCCACCATGGCGAGCATCAGCAGGTCGTCGCTTTGCCCAAGCGCGGCGAGTTCGTTCGCGAGAACCTCGTCGAAGCGGCGCCGGTTGGCCACGCCCGTCATCTCGTCCGTCAGACTTATCGTCAGGAGCTTCTCGTTGAGCCGTTCCAGTTCGGACGTCCGGTCCCTTATCTTTCCCTCGAGCGCTTCATGGGCGGCGTGAACGCGCGCTGCCATCGACGCAAAATCGCGGGCAAGCTCGCCGATCTCGTCGTCGGAATGCGTGGGCAAGGCGTCATTGGCAACGGTAGCGCCGGTGCGGCCGACCAGTTGCGTTGCGTGGATCAGTCGGACCAGCGGTTCGGCGACCTGCTTTTGCAGGATCGAACGAAGGATGAAGAGTTCGACGAACAGCGTGAGCAGCCCGACCGCGATGACGATCCCGAGATTGGCAAGAATGGCAGGCCGCATCAGAGATTTTGGATAGTGGACGGCAAGCACCCAGGGCGTATCCGGAATCCGGCCGACGGCGGTGATTTCGCTGGCGCTGTCGACGAGCGAGACCGAACCCGGCCCGATCGACTGGCTTGCCTTCAGCAATGGCTGGTAGTCGGCGAGTGCCAGCGAGGAAATGGAGGCTGCGCCGGCGCTAGTCGTGATCGCTTCGGTGTATTTGCCGTCGAAGATCAGAGTTCCCTCGGCATCGGCCGCGAAGATCGTAGCGCGTGCGCCCGGCAGCGTCGGGTTCGCGGTTCGTTTCATGAGATCGTCGAGCAATACGTCGACACAGGCCATGATGCGATGTTTGCCTGAAGCATCAGGCTCGTCGGGCGTTGCGATCGTCGTCATCCAAGCGTTATTGGATGGATCCCAATAGATGCGGGTGAAGAAAGCCTCATTTTGAGGCCCGCTGAAGCCGCGGGAGAAAAATTCGAAGGTCTCAAGTTTCAGCGCGTCCGGGCCTTCGTATTTGAAAACCGTGGCAATGTCGGCAGCCTGATAGATCGGAAAGCCTTTTTCCGGAACCACGCCGTAGAAATTGAAGAGACGGTCCTTTGCGGCAGAGCCAAATTGGTAGGAGAGCAGATAGGATAGGGCGAACCGTGTCTTCACGTCGTCATCGGGCGCAACGTCAGGCGCGTAGGTCGCCGACATGCCGGGAAATCTGCGCCCGTCCGGCAAGGGCTCGCCTTCAAACAATCCCGGACGCTGCGTGTAGGATCCGTCTTCATGACGATAGAAAATATCGTCGAAGTTCCGTGCCAATGATTGCCGGGCTTCCGGTATCGCGTAGATTCTGCCGAACTCGACAAGGAAATTCCTTTCGAGGTCCGTTACCTCGCGAAATGGCAGGGATTCGCGCTGCAAAGCCTGCTCGGTCGAAAGGGAAACCTGTCTGCGCACCGATTGCTCGAGCGCCGAATGATTAATGAAATATGAGAAGCCGCCCGCGCAAGCACATACGAGCGCAATTCGAAGGGCTGCCAACCGCAAGGCCCGGGACGCCAGCGTATGACGCGTTTTACGGTTCACCCCTAGTCTGGACAAGATCTTCAGCAATACGCCCATGCCGGTACCACTCATTTGCGCGCTCCGGCAGGGATGATCGACAATCCGCTTGCGCCGATCGCTCGCGTGCCAATCACCGGCAGGCCGCTCGATATCATGCATTTACCTTCGTCGTTCGAGGAGCCTATCCAGCTGCCTCCTTGAGAGCAGCGTCAAAAGGTCGTGCGTTAATCGGGATCGCCCGAAAGCGCAAATTTCGTTTATGGCGCAATGAGTTCAACAAGGTCACCGGAAGCTCACTCGGCGGCATCGAGGTGTTGCCCCCATCTGCGGCTTGGCGAGAAAGCCGCAGATGGCAAAGAAGCTGATCTAGGCAGCTTCGATCCGGTCCTCTATGCCGGCAAACATATGCTCGAGATTGAGGAAGCAGACCATGCCCTGTTCCAGAGGAATGATGCCGTAGGAAAAGGTTGGATCGAACGTCGAACCCAAGTCGGGTACCGGCTGGATGCGATCACCGCTGAGCGATAGGATGTCGGAAACCTGATCGACAACGAGACCGATGATACCATCTCCGACCTCGACGACGACAATGGCGCTGCGGCTAGTATCGATGGCGCCCGGCACACCGAGTTTTGCCGCAAGGTCGATCACCGGAATGACAGAGCCGCGCAAGTTCATCACACCAAGCACATGTGGTGGCGCATGGGGCAGCGGCGTAGCCGCTGCCCATCCTCGGATTTCTCGGATCGAAGTCGTCTTGATGCAGAACTGTTGGTTGCCGAGATGGAAGGCGATTATTTCTTGTGTTGCGTTATGAGCCGCGCCTTCCATCAAAACTCCTCCCATTCCTTGGTGGCGACAGCCGCTGCAGCGCGTCCCCCGAAGGCACCGGCAAGCCTCTGACCTAGCGCGCGGGCCGGCGAAGCCACAGGCTTGCTGTCGTGACGAGCAGCACGAGGCGAGGAATCCGAACCGTCGAGTTTGAAGCGGGCAATGAGCTGTGCCAGATTGGAAGCCTCATCCGCCAGCCGGTTAGCAGCAGCAGTCGATTCTTCGACCATCGCCGCGTTCTGCTGTGTCGTCTGATCCATCTGATTGACGGCGGTGCTCACCTCCGACAGTCCGGTCGATTGCTCTTTCGCTGCCGTGGCGATCGAATGCACGTGCTCGTTCACCTTGATGACGTGGCTCTGGATCAGCCCGAGGGCATCGCCTGTGGCCGTTACCAGCCTGACGCCGGTGTTCACCTCTTCACCAGAGCGGTGGATCAGTGCCTTGATGTCCTTGGCAGCGGTGGCCGAGCGCTGCGCCAGTTCTCGCACCTCCTGCGCGACGACGGCAAAGCCCTTGCCGGCATCGCCGGCGCGCGCTGCCTCGACACCAGCATTGAGTGCCAGGAGGTTGGTCTGGAAGGCGATCTCATCGATGACGTTGATGATCTGACCGATCTCACCAGACGCCTGCTCGATGCGGCCCATTGCCGAGACTGCGTCCTTGACGACGGCACTCGACTGCTCGGTGCTTCTACGTGCCTCATCGACCATGTGGCTGGCTTCCGTCGCCCGCTCTGTCGAGCTTTTCACGGCGACAGTGATTTCTTCGAGAGCTGAAGATGTCTCCTCGAGCGCGGCCGCCTGCTGTTCGGTTCGCTTCGACAGATCGCCGGAGGCGATACGCATTTCACCGGCGCCGCCATTGATCGTGTCGATCGCCACGCGGACCTCGCCGAGCACCGAGCGCAGATTGGCCATGGATGCGTTGACATTGTTTTTTAGCTCGCCGAAGGCGCCTTGGAACTCGCCGTGCATGTTTTCCGTCAGAACACCGTCGGCAAGCGCCGAGATAACTCGGCGAGTTTCGGCGATACCACGATCAACGGAGGTCACGAGCTGGTTAACGCTCGTGGCAAAACGGTCGAGATCAGCATTGTCGTAGTGTTTGGTGATGCGCTGCGTGAAGTCACCGGCAACGGCGGCCGACACCACTTCGCCAATGCTCGACTGCAGGTCGGCGCTCTTCGCCTGTAGCGCCGCTTCCTGGGCGTTCATCTCGCGAACCCGGATGCCGTTTTGCTTGAACACTTCGACGGCACGTGCCATTGCGCCGAGCTCATCACCACGTGCGACACCCGGAACAGCAATATCGAGATCACCACGGGCGAGCGTGGCCATAGCTTCGGTTAGACCCCGCATCGGACGCACAATTTGCAGCGCCGCAATTGCCAATCCCAATATGATTGCGAAAGCAGCGCCGATCGTCTGAACGACGTAACTAGTAAGAATTGTCTTATCGGTGACTGCGTTCGCGGCATCGTTTTTGCGCTGTAGCTCTGATTTAGACCGATCATACAGTTTGGTGGCATCGGTATCGAATTTGGCACGAGCGGGCGCGAAAGTGTCACGGGTAAGCTTGAGAGCTGCGTCATTATCATTGGCGAGTGCCAGCTTCTGGATCGGCACAATCGTTGCGCGGATCGCCGTCAGTTCGGACGTGATCGTCGCAAAATCATCCTTCCGTTGCGGGTAGTGAGCTAAAGCCTGTTCGATGAACTTTTCCGTTTCATCGAAAGCTTGCGCGAGCTCCTCACCAGACCTCTGTATGTCCGATTGGTCGGATTCTGCGATTAGGCGATAAAGAACACGGCCGATCGCGTCGGAATTGCCGGTAACCTCTGCTAGTTTGATCGCCCCACTGGCGTCGTTGTCGAGCACGCCACTGTAGGTCTCGTCTATCGATCGCAATTTGGTTGCCTGGAAGATGCTTATGCTGGCGCCGATCGCTACCGTAACGATAGTCAATATGAGCAGCTTGCTGCCAATCTTCAGGGAGTTCAAAGAATTCGTGAACATGTATGGTCGCGCCTTTCTGATTAGCAAAACACCATGAGAGTGCTGCCGAGGTCGGGGAACGTACACTCGTCCGCCCGAATTACCGGATGCCGATTCAGCTCATTTGAACGGCAAGACCAGGTCCGCAGCCTCTGTGACGCCAGACTGGTCTCTGATGATCAATTCGATCCCAATGGTTAACGAATTTTAGCTTGCCCGGCTGGGACGCACAGAAGAATGCGCTTTGTGGATTAAAACGTCGTCAAATGTACCGGCATATTACAGAGTTTCTGAGGTTCATTATCCTTATTGCGCAACCGACGGCCGTCCAAACATGGTAAATGTTTTATTAATGGTTGTAGATTTAACTGGCCTTGCGCGGCCACTCGTCGTTTCCTCGATGCGTGCGTGCGAGGCTTGAGGAGTTTGCTCTATCGTTCCATCCGGACAAGACCCGCCTGATTGAGTTTGGCCGTTTCGCTGCGGTCAATCGCAAGCGGCGCGGGGTCGGCAAACCGGAGAGCTTCGACTTCCGGGGGTTCGCGTTCATTTGCGGAAATTTACGCCGCGGGAACTTCCTGCTTCAAAGGAAGACGCGACGTGATCGCATGCGGGCAAAGCTTCGAGAGATCAAGGGATCGGCACTTAAGCTTCAGCTCTTATCGGTGTTTCGTCGCAGCGAGGCATTAGCTGTTGCCATTGAACGTTCGGGGAGAAGCAACGCCCACAAAAAGCGACGTGCAACACCGGGTTAGGGATCGGAACGTCGACAGACCCTCGTGCGCATGGCAATTCCTCCAGTCACTCACCCAGCTCCAATGCCGAAACCGCACTCTTTGGAACTTTTAGAAGCACGAAGATCGGCTGTGTCACTTTCCGCAACATCGCTTCGCCATCGAGAAGGCGCGAAGCGCGTACGACAATACCAACGGTGACTGGCAAGCCGGCCGACAATGCAAACTTGCAGCCTTCTGCCTGCATGCCATGTGTGATTGTTAGATTGTTATCCCTCGCCAAACACCATCGCTCCACTCTGAGGTATCAAGCCCTCCCGCAATTCAACTGGAACGTCTAGATCCTATGCCTTAGCCTTAGGTTGCGAGATTTCCTACGCCGATCGATTTGTTTACGCTGACGATCTCGACGTTGGAAATCGAGCGACCTTCGAGCCGATTGGCATTTCGTGCCGGATCTGCGACCGCGCGAATTGCGCAAGTCGTGCCGTACCCCCCATAAAGGGACAGTTGATAATTGAACACAATCGACGCGGTCAGTTGCCATATACGCTGCGTCCGGCTGGCGAAAAAAACTAAAGAAGGGACGCTCTCGCGCGTCGCTGCAGCATTAGAAAAATTCGCCATCCGCTCGAGCAGCCCAGGAGAGCAGAAATATGCGAATTCGGCGCCACGATCGTTAGGCCGCCGACAAGTCAACTTGTTGGTAACAAATGCCGGACACCGATTGGTGCATCATGGGCAATTGGGAAGACAATCCCTCGTGAACAGGCATCTAACAATCCTGCGTATTCTATGTCATCCAAAACCCTTTTGAGGCATTTAGGCCAGCTTTAAGGTCGGCAAATGCCTGCCGCACATAGTCGCCAGGTGGACTTTTCCCATCCTCCTCAGCCCATGCGTCGATTGCGATACGCAGAGCGCCAACGGACACCATGGCAATCATGCGAAGCGCTTTGCGCCGTTCGGACTGAGGCCATAGTTCGCAGAGCGCTTCGAACGCCGCTGCCTCCAGGCGCAGAAATTTGGCTTGATTATTCGCCCGTAGCTGCTCATTTGAGCGGAGGATACGGTCGATAACCAGAGCGTGGTCCGTATCGTAATTCGACAACAATTGAAGATGAGCGTTGCAAGTAACATCAAGTGGGGACTGATCCGTCGGTTGAGCGAGAATGGCCGCCTGCAACGATGCGGGTAAGTCCTTCTGCCAAGCGGCCAGGATTTCTTCCTTCGACGTGAAATAATAGAAGAACGTTCTCACCGATATGCCGGCCGCCTCAGCGATCGCGTCAAGCGTCGTGAATTCATATCCTTTGTCAACAAACAGCTCAAGCGCTGCGCCGGTGATACGTTGAAGCGTCTCACGCCGCTTTTTCTCGCGCCAACCCTCTTGTTTTGATTGATTCTGTCTCATTCGTGTGGGGATAGCAGAGCTCACAGGCAATGTAAAATCGCATTTTATGTTAAATTACACGTCTTGTAAAATTACATTTGCTGTAATATGTATCTTCACATCAGAACGAGTGTGAGGACGAAATGAAGAGGGTTCAATATGACCGTTATGGCGGGCCGGAAGGAATGTATTTTGGCGAATATGATCTGCCAGCATTAGGGGAGTCAGAGGTGCGCGTCTCGATCAAGGCCGCGGCCATCAATCCCTTTGATTGGAAGCTGCGGCGTGGCGCAATGAAACTACTCACTGGCAGGCGTTTCCCCAGAGGTATGGGCACGGACTTTGCCGGAATTGTCGAGGCAACGGGCAGCAAGGTTACGAAATTTTATGCCGGCGATGAGGTCTTCGGGGTATTAGACTTCAAGAAATCCGGAGCCTTTGGCGAAGTCGTGATGGTCGATAGCAATCACCTGACAAAGAAACCGGCACACATTTCGTTTAGCGAGGCGGCGTCTCTTCCCACGGCGGCGATGACCGCATGGGTCGCAATTCTTGACAAAGCCGCGGCGCGGCGCGGTTCGAACATATTCATCAATGGATGCAGCGGCGCCGTCGGCTCATTCGCGGCTCAGTTGGCAGTTGCCCACGAAGCGCGTGTTGCAGGCACTTGTGGACCGACATCACGCGACCGCGCAAGGGCTGCTGGAGTTGATGCTGTCTTCGGATACTCCGACAAGCAAAGATACGCAAAAAATACGAAATATGACGCCATATTTGATACGCTTGGAACACTTGGCATAGAAGACGCACTCTCCATGCTCAAACCGAAGGGCGTGTTCGTCGACATCAACCCGACGCCCGGCAGAATCGCCCGTGGAATGCTGTCGCGACGATACAAGCTCGCATTTGCCGCCTCGGGGCTCAAACATTTGCCGGCGATTGCAGAACTTGCGAGTGACGGGACGCTTTGGCCGACAATCGGCCTGGAGGCACCGTTCAGCGAGGCCCTATCCGTTATCACTGACGCGGAAACAGCACGCCGCTCATACGGAAAGACAGTACTTACATTCTGAAGCCTCGTGAATACCCCAAATGCGGATGGAGAATACGATGGGCAATACCTCAAACGCTCGGACCTATAAGCTTGGTGACAAGACTGTTGCTCGCATTGGTTACGGGGCAATGCAGTTGGCCGGACCGGGTGTGTTCGGCGCCCCCAAAGATCCCGACGCCGCGCTCGCGGTGCTCCGGGGGGCCATCGCGGCAGGCGTTAACCACATTGATACAGCTGATTTCTATGGGCCTCACATCACCAATCAGTTGATCAGGGAAGCACTCTACCCATATCCCGACGATCTGGTCATTGTAACCAAGGTCGGCGCCTCGCGTGGCGAGGACGGCAGTTGGGTGCCTGCTCAAGCACCGGCGGATCTGATACGGGGCGTGCACGACAATCTCCGCAGTCTACAGTTGGATGTGCTCGAAGTAGTCAATCTACGCGTTATCGAAGGCACTGGGCGGACACCTGCAGAAGGGTCAATCGAGGAACGGTTCACTACACTGGCCGAACTTCAACGGCAGGGCCTGATCCGGCATTTGGGCTTAAGCAATGCAACAGCCTCCCAGGTCAAGGAAGCGCAAAGCATCGCCCCGATCGTCTGCGTCCAGAACCATTATAACCTTGTACACAGAGCGGATGATCCGTTGGTTGACACGCTTGCCGAACAGGAGATCGCATACGTCCCATTCTTTCCGTTGGGCGGATTCAGTCGACTACAATCGGAAGTTCTGGATGCGGAGGCACATCAGCACGGTCTTTCACCCATGCAGCTCGCATTGGCATGGCTTCTCGCCCGTTCATCGAACATCCTGCTGATTCCTGGCACTTCGCGTATCGAACATCTCAACGAGAATCTGGCCGCTGCAGAAATCAACCTCGCGACGAGCATGCTCTCGCGGATTGGTCAGACGGTTCAGAAGGAGGCAAGATAGCTGCGTAACACAGAACGAACTCCTGCGCTTCCATCAGCAGAATGATGAGACGGCCAGCACCCCCATATCCGATCAGGCAGTTCCGGGAGAAAGAATTATGTCTACAACCCAGTTTACACCTATAATCTATAGCAAAATTGGCTGTCCCTATTGCATCAAATTGCGCATCTTCTTACTCGAAGCCGGTCTTATCGATCGAGTAACTTTCGTGGAGGGCAAAACTCCAGAGGAGCATGATCAGCTCGCCGAGTTCCTGACAAAGCGTATCGGCAGAGCGAGTTTTCCGACGGGAGAAATCTCGCCAGACAATTACCTTCCCGAGTCTGACGATCTGGTCGACCATTTCGCAAGTATTGGCGTTGTCGACCCTCAGAAGCTACCAACCTATCAGGCATTTAGCGGTGCCTTGTTGCCCCGGCTTCAAGAGTTTTACCGTGAATACAGCGAGCTAAAGAAGCTGCAGCAGGCTAAGTGAGGGACGTCCGCAAAAATGGGATTCCTATTTGGGGAAAGCGTGGTTCCGCGCAGAGAGAGCGTGACTGTATTGCTTTCGGACACGAAACGCTCCTGGTTGCAATAAGAGATGTCCATGAAACTTCTTATGATCGTCACCACTATTGCGGCCACGTTTTTTGTAGCACCCTGCCAAGCAGCGGCGTGGTCTAGATATTCAATTACGAAATCGATCCCGCTTGGAGCACCAGATTCTTGGGACTATCTTACGTTCGATGCTCTGTCTGGCCGCGTTTACATCGCGCATGGCGATCGCGTCAGTGTTGTCGATGGCAAAACCGGTGCAATCCTTGGCAATATCTCAGACATTTCGGGCGGAACGCACGCCACAGTCGTATTGCCCGATGCGGGTAAGGGTTTCACGGACGACGGCGAGTCTGGTGAAGTTGTCGAGTTCGATCTCGCGACAATGAAGGTCATCAAGCGCATCCAAACCGCCGTAGGTGCCGACGGCATCATCTTCGATTCCATGAGCCGTCATCTATTCGTAGTTGCCGGCGATTCCGGCTTGGTGACAATCGTTGATCCCGCGAAGCAGCAGGCGGTAGCGACCATTCCGGTCGGAGAGGCACTTGAGTCCGGCGTTTCGGGAAACAACGGAAAGCTCTATATCGACGGCAGTGAAAAAAATGAGATCGTGCGCATAGACGTGGAAGCCAACAAAGCAGACGCTCATTGGCCGATACCAGGTTGCGTCGAGCCTCGTGGTATGGCGATCGATTTCGTGCGCCACCGGCTTTTCTCGAGCTGCGCGAACCAAGTTCTGGCTATTCTGGACGCAGACAGCGGCAGAGAAATTTCAACACTGCCAATCGGTGAAGGTTCAGACGCTGTGGTGTTCGACGCGAAAATTGGACGCGCATACAGCTCGAACCGAGATGGCACCATTTCCATAGTGCAGGAAGTCTCGCCGGATCAGTTTGAAGCGCTGCCACCGATACACAGCGAATATGGTGCCCGCACAATGACGATTGATCCAGTCTCCGGCCGTATATACACTATCACAGCTGACATCAACGTGAACAAGAGCGCTGCGCTAACCGATTATAAGCACCGCTATTCCGTCAAGGCCGGGAGCGCCCGCTTGCTGTTTCTGGACCCAAAATGATCTGCTTGAGAAACCGCCCATGGCTTGATGAGGCGACCGCTATGAGCGTTGTTGGTCGCTGATTTGAGCAGAATCAATCCCAGTTTCACTCCGAGAGGCCGCAACCACTGAAACGTTTACTTGACCGCATTCGCCGAAGTAGGGGTGTAATAAGATGTAGCCGCACGGCCTGACATGCTTCCTGCCAAACAAGAAACATGGACCGCAGCCCACCTGGCGCGGTTGGCGATATTAATGATACCAGACCTTATGCGCCCGCATCGTATGCGGCGTCCACATGGGGTAATCGCGGGAGCCGTGCCCCTCCGGATTCGACCATGATTTTGTAAGGTGGCTGTCCCCCGATAAGATGAAGTACAGCGCTGCTCATGTTCTTGTACAATCCGGGCGCCCGCGCAACGGAAGTCATCGAACTGATCGTCGATCAGTTGGTTTTGACCTCCTCACCGCGGGTGAACCTGCACGGAAAGGGCGATAAGTGGCGGTCCTGCCCATTATGACCCGAGACCGCCCGCCTGCTTGGCGAGATGCTGCGTGACCGACGCCACCCAGCCGCTACAGAAAGTCCCGTATTCCTCAGCAATGTCGGCAAGCCGTTGACGCGATTCGGCCTGCACAAGCTTGTCCGCAGTCATGGTTCGAATATTCGCATCGGCAACGGACAGAAGTCCATTTCTCCCCATGTTTGGAGACACGCGACGGCCGTACATCTGCTCGAGTCTGGCGTCGACGTAAACGTCATAAGAGGTTGGCCTGGCCACGTCAGCCTGGATACAACCAACCGATATGCCGAGATTAGCATCAGGATGAAGCAGGAGGCACTTGAGGCTTGCCAGCGACTTGCTACTTCTTCGGTGGGACCTCCCCGAAAGCCAGTCTGGGAGAACGAGCCAAAGCTTCTCGAATGGCTCGCCGACCTCTGATATTGCCAGCCGGATCTGCCGTTTCGGCTTTCTCAAGGCTTTTGAACAACAATTTTGCGTCAAACGCGATCGTAATCGTCGCCTAGTCTTATGATGTCATTCTCATCGAGCAATTCGCCATATTGAATTTCGATGAAGATTAGCGGCTTAGCGCCTACGCAAGAAACCCGATGTGTTGCCCGAAGTGGAATGTCAACGGTATCTCCATACTGGAAAATGCGTTCCATTCCGTTCACTTCCACCATGCCACTTCCCGACACTGCGACCCAATGCTCCGAGCGATGATTGTGATACTGCAACGAAAGCCGCGCGCCCGGATTCACTACAATTCGCTTAACGACGTGACGGTCACCTATATCAATCACACACCATGTTCCCCAAGGGCGCTGATCGCTCTCACCAATTCTGTAAAGGCTTCCGAACTGCAATTGAATCTCCATCTATCACGCCCGAGACCGGCTAGATCATTCAGATCGTGAGAGCAATAGCCTTTATTTCAAAGCACCCTATCTCTGCACCTTAGGCGGTTAGCCGGGCATGTGACATGAAGTTCCATGGGATCAAGGCGTCTACGTCTGACACGGGCAAGCCTTGAGCAATGCGGGTCAATCTCTGGGAAAGCCAGTCGAGCGGGGCCGTTCTTCAATTTGGCCGTCCGCAAGAGAGTTGCCACTGTCGCCCAGGCCCGTCCGCCACCCCCACCTCACTTCCGGCGAATACAAGAAACTAGCCAATCGTGATGGCTTTCTTTCAACGCAAATACAGCGGCCTCCATGCGTCATTGCGATGACGGAGGTCATTCAGACGACATTATAAACAAAATCTCATTCGATTCACGGGTTGCCTCGGCTGCCAGCCTTGGATAATAGAACGCCAAACTTGGCGTCCTACGCCGCCAGTACGACGGCATAGTGGTTAACTGACCGCTGTGCGAGATTAAGAATTGTCTAACGCGCGCCAAAATGCAAGATACCCCAACCCCTTCATTGGCGTGTGGTCACAAAGAACCAAAATCGCGGAGTTTCAAATTTGACTAAGAAAGTTGCGCTCATAACAGGTATTACCGGACAGGATGGAGCCTATCTTGCGGAATTCCTGCTGAACAAAGGCTATTCTGTGCATGGTTTGAAGCGACGCACATCGCTCTTCAATACAGATCGCATTGATCACCTTTATCATGATCCGCACGAAGAGGGAGTTGATCTCACATTGCATCACGGAGACCTTACGGATTCTTCCAGTTTGATGCGGATCATTCAATTAGTGCAACCTGATGAAATTTATAATCTTGCAGCACAAAGCCATGTTGCCGTGTCGTTTGAGGAGCCGGAATATACCGCAAATTCCGACGCTCTCGGTGCTTTGCGCATTCTTGAAGCGATTAGAATTCTTGGCCTGCAAAAGAAAACGCGCTTTTACCAAGCCTCGACATCCGAACTATACGGTCTAGTTCAGGAAATCCCGCAGAGAGAAACCACCCCATTCTATCCTCGTTCACCTTACGCAGTTGCAAAGCTCTACGCATATTGGATTACGGTAAATTACCGTGAGTCTTATGGCATCTACGCGTGTAATGGCATTTTGTTTAATCATGAGTCTCCCATACGTGGTGAGACATTTGTGACACGCAAAATTACTCGTGCGTTGGCGAGGATTAAATTAGGCGCGCAGAAGCAGCTATTTCTTGGGAATTTGGATTCTTTGAGAGATTGGGGCCATGCAAAAGACTACGTTGAAATGCAATGGATGATGCTGCAGCAAAATCAACCGGAGGATTTTGTTATTGCTACCGGCGAGCAGCACTCTGTCCGAGAATTTGTGAGCATCGCGGCAGACGAACTTGGCATTGGGATCCGATGGGAAGGGGAAGGCGTAAATGAAAAAGGATATAATATCGAAACCAACGAATGCATCGTATCCGTTGATCCCCGCTATTTCCGACCCGCGGAAGTAGAGACTCTTCTCGGCGACGCAACCAAGGCGAAGCAGAAGCTAGGATGGGTTCCGAAGATTAGTTTTGGTGAGCTTGTATCTGAAATGGTGCAAGAAGATTTGAAAATTGCGGAGCGCGAGCGTCTCATTCAAGGTAGCGGTTACAAGTACTATGCAAGACCCGAATAAGGCGCAATTGACAATCTTGTCCGACCTCCCGCCGATTTCGATGTTGCGAGGTTCCCGTTGCTTGGTGACCGGTGCGCGCGGTGTACTTGGGCGCGCAGTGGTGGATCAAATTGGTGAGCTCGGCGTCGAAACACTTTTTGCTCCAACACGAAATGAGTTGGACTTACAAGATGCCGTCGCAACGGAACGGTTCTTAGCGGAACACCGTCCAAATGTGGTTATTCATCTCGCCGCAACAGTCTTCGGCCTCGCTGGAAATATGAAGAATCAGTTGAGGTCGATCTTCGAAAACTCGGCGATCAACCAGAATATCTTTGGCGCAATCGCGAAATATCCTGTCGACTATTTTTTCTTTGCCGGGACCGTTGCATCCTATCCGTATCCATATGTGGAAATGCCGTTGAAAGAGGAGCAATTCTTTAATGGTCTTCCACACTCAGGAGAGTTTGGATATGCGATGGCCAAGCGTCACGCGTATGGCTATCTGCGTATTCTCAGCGAAGAAACCGGCATGCGGTTCACTTATGGAATCTTCACAAACCTCTACGGAAGTCATGATCGCTTTGACGTCGATGGAGGACATGTTATACCCTCTCTCGTAGCAAAGGCACATGAGGCTTCCTGGCATGGCCGGCCTCTTAAAGTCTGGGGCGACGGGAGCGCTGAACGCGATTTTCTTCACGCCAAAGACGCTGCCAGAGCTATTGTTTTCTGTGCTGAAACGCCTGGCGCAGACACGTTGGTCAACATTTCAAGTGGCGAAGCTGTTTCAATAGAGAGAATAACGCGCCGCATTGCTGACGAAGCCAGGGTGAATGAAATCCATTTTGAAGTAGATAAGCCTGTTGGTATAAAGCGCCGAGTGGTCGATAATTCCAGGCTTCGAGCGTTGGGGTTCGAGCCCAAGGTGAAAATAGATGATGGGTTGGCATTCACCTATAAGTGGTATGCAGAGAATCAGGTAGATATACGCCGATGAGCAAATTAGCTATAGTTTCGAGCTATTCGGAAAGTTGCGGCAACGCATCATTTACGAAGGTTCTCCATGACTCTATCGAACTTTATAGCGACGTGGACGTTGAGGTTGTCGAGCTGGATCTCAAGCTACTGCAATCAGCTAATCCGACCATTCGCAAAAAGGGGGACAAACATGTTGAACAGCTGGCAGAACGACTGAAAGCATTTGACGCGGTGAATCTTCAATTCGAAGCAGGTCTATTTGGAACGTTGCCAGCGGATATCGTGCGACGCACATCTCGGTTGATGGCAGCGAATTCAAATACGACGGTCACGCTTCATTCGCCGCGGCTAATGGAATCTACGCCTTACGGTGCGCGATCCGCAATAAAAAAGCTAATGAAGCTACAATTTGGAGGCGCTTTTCGCGAATTTGTCGCAAATAAATTAGCTAATGTGCATATTGAGATCAATAGAAAGGTCATCAGGAATGCGGTTAGAAACAATCTTAGACTGATTGTTCATACCGTTCGAGCGCAGCGCCAGATCGAACAATTTTTTAATTATACTCGGGTCGACGTCCATCCCTTGAAGATTATTCCAGACGATTTTTCGACGGACGGAGCCGTTCTTGAGCAATTGCGCTCTGAACTCCGCCTAGCGAAAAGCGATACCCTGATAGGCATGTTTGGATATATTAGTGCCTATAAAGGGCACTCTGACGCGTTGAAGGCTATGACTTACTTGCCTAACAATTATAAGCTGTTAATTTTTGGTAGGCAGCATCCCCAGACATTGAAGGCCGATGGGAAGCCCGATCGTTATTTGAACGAACTGATAACAACCGTCACAAAGACAAAAGCACTACAAGATCGCGTCTTCTTTATTGGTGAGCTGGACGACGACGCATTTTGGCAGGTGGCAGGTGCGATCGACATCGCGTGGTTACCATACTATGAGAATGGGCAGGACGGTTCAGGTATCGCCTCAATCTGTATGGATGCTTGCAAAAGGGTATTGTGTTCCTCGTCGTTTGCCTTCGATGAACTCTTCAAGTTGGTCCCCTACAGCAACTATTTGCGTTTCGATATCGGCAACTATCTTGAAATCGCCACCAAAACAGAAATGTTGATGCGTCGCGAAGTCGCTCCTTCGCCGATGATCATCACATCGACTGAGTAT
Organism: Martinezella paranaensis; assembly: GCF_014200235.1. Taxonomy (NCBI): domain Bacteria; kingdom Pseudomonadati; phylum Pseudomonadota; class Alphaproteobacteria; order Hyphomicrobiales; family Rhizobiaceae; genus Martinezella; species Martinezella paranaensis. The sequence continues at coordinate 67,034 of NZ_JACHBI010000022.1, forward strand.
AGCTACCAATCCCAGGCATTTACTTATGTGCGTGATATATCTGGCATGAATTTTCATGCAACCTTACCCCTTCAAGCGGCAGCTCAATAAGACTCTGATGGTTTCAATCTCGAAAATGGGTTTGAGCGACCTAGTGGAGACGCTTAGGCGCTTGCCGCTCGCACTTTATTTTGCTTGGGGAGATACGCGCGCGCGCTATCGCCGCAGCATACTCGGGCCGCTTTGGCTTGTGCTCGGGACTGCGGTGGGAGTTGTCGGCCTGGGCTTTGTATGGAGTGAATTGCTCCATGTGGATAAGGCGACGTTTATACCCTCCCTCTCCATTGGATTGATCGTTTGGCAGTTGATCGCAGGCTGCGTAATGGAAGCCTCGTCGATCTTTGTCCAAAACGCAAAACTCATACGGAACTTAAAAACCCCTCTCCTAATATTTCCACTTCAACTTTTAATCCGTCAAACAATCAATTTCTCGCATAACTTACTAGTAGTTATAGGAGTTTTTTTTCTATTTCCGCCGCCTTTAGTGTCAAATCAGATCCTAGTAGTTCCCGGCATAATCTTGGTTCTGGGGAATTTATTTTGGATAAACGCGCTTGTGGGCCTACTAGGCGCTAGATATCGAGACATTGGCCCTCTTATCGCCGCTTTTATGCCGCTGATGTTCTTTATTACGCCCGTAATTTATAGACCTCAGCAGCTCGCTATGGCTGGTTATATTGCTTGGGTCAATCCATTCACATACCTTGTGACCCTGATTCGTGATCCTTTGGAAGGTGTCGCTCCGCCGCTCTTTGTATACGGCATATCTGCAGGGAGCCTTTTGGCGGGCTTTTCGGCGACCCTCTGGATACTTGGTCGTAAATACGGCCGAATAGCATTTTGGGTGTAGAATGGCACATTTAATATTCGAAAATGTAACAGTGAAGTATCCCATATATAACGCAAAAAGTATGTCTCTACGGAACAAGCTTGTGCAGATCAGTACGGGCGGAATCCTGTCGCAAGACAAATCAAGCATTGTTACAGTTACAGCACTCGATAATGTCAGCTTCAGCCTGGCAGACGGTGATTCCATTGGTCTGATCGGCCACAATGGAGCTGGAAAAACAACGTTATTGCGCACTATGGCTGGCATCTTCTCACCAACCTCGGGGAGAATTGAGCGAAATGGTCGAACGGCAACCATTATCGAATTGGGCGCGGGTTTGGACGAAGAATTGTCAGGATATGAAAACATTTATAGAATGGGTATGCTGCTCGGTGCAGGCCAAGCTGAACTCGCGGCAATGACTCCCGGTATCGAGGAATTCACAGAACTAGGTAATTTCTTGGAGCTGCCGGTCCATACTTATTCAACGGGTATGAAAATGCGGTTGATGTTTGCCGTCGGTACGGCAGTTAAGCCCGAGATTTTGCTGGTGGATGAAATGTTTGGGACAGGTGACGCTGCCTTTCAATCGAAGGCTCAAGACCGAATGAAAGCCCTTATTGGTAGCGCCAGGATCTTTGTTTTTGCCTCCCATTCGGAAGCTCTCATCAGACAATTTTGCAAGCGGGTTTTTTCGCTTGAACATGGAAAACTCACAGAGATATCCAACTAATTTCATCAAGGAAGCACTTGAGTTTCAAGGGTTTAGATAGATCATAGTTACCGCAGAATAGGCAGCATGCAGCTCTATTACTATCACTTCGACAAATGTGCAGGAACGAGTGTCCAGCATTTTCTACGGACCTCCATAGCCGAAAATGAATTCATTTATCTAGAGCGCTATGACTACCCTGTCGATGAGAGGCAATGCTTTGACAAGAAGCTGTTACATGACCCCGGCGCGAACGATCATGCACAGCTTCCATGGAGACCTTTAAAATTTGCCATTTTTCGACATCCCCTTGAAAGGGCATTTTCCCATTACAAAATGACGACTAGATGGAATGAAGAACTTACCACCGATCTTCTTCGTCAAATCCATCAAGCCTCATTGTACGGAGTTACCAAATTTTTCTCCGCAAAGCGAGAGCTACTGGGATCACACTTCAACGTCATTGCTCGCACGCTTGTGGGGAAGAGCCTATGGGAAGATTGGTTTCGAGAGACCAGTGTAACTTCGCCAGATTTGACCTGTGCACCCACGGAAAACTTGCTACGTATAGCGCTCGAAGAACTCAAAAGCGTTGATCTTATATTAGATATGAATGATTTGTCTCTTGCCTCGCCGCTGGCAAATGCAGTAGCCAATTCGGACTTTGGTTTGACCTTTAACTCAACGCTGAACACATATAACACTAAGAATGAGTTCCGCGGCCTCACTAATGAAGATCTCAATTCCATAAAGCGGTTCAATGAGCTGGATCTAATATTGTGGAACGAAGTATGCCGTCGGATCGCGCTTGCTCGCGCGCCCGCCATTATTAGAGCTTACTCCAATGCAAATGACACACAAATTCTCGACTTCTCGCGCGGAATTCCCGCTGACAACATCTGGCCGAGAGAGACAAACGATCTAAAGAACAGTATTTGGACGTCGAACAATGGAGACACCACTTTTTACTTCAGAAAAAAATCTCGCACACGTAAGCATTTTTGCATGCTTATAACTGCCGTTCTGAGCCCGTACCAATTTGAGAAGCTTCGCATTAGTTTGAATGGTAACATCATACCTTGGAGGCATTTAGACACCAATCGGGGCTTTTTGGTTGTTGCCACAATTGAGCGAGACATACTTCCGCCAGGCAGTATATTGCCAATCAGAATTTCCACCCCTGTCGTTGCACCCACTAATCCAGCGGATAAACGTCTGCTTGGTCTTGAACTTTCTGCAGCATCACTAATTGCTGATTGGGACCCAAGCTTTGCCTTATAGCCAACAAGGCGTGGAGGCAGCAGCATAATGTGCCCTTCCTGATTGGCTGCTTCTTTGCACGTTGCCCTTTCCTTCAAAAGCCAGTGAACCTTAGCGTATGAAATTGCAGGGACATCGCAAGCAACATGAACGTCCGGCGGCAATCCCCCCGTTTTTAACGAGGCTCTGAAGTAGCATTTACGCAACCCGCAGTGGGGGCCCACAATAACTTAAGAGATGTTTTGAAGGGGATCTATTCGTCGCAATATCTCCTGCACTATTTCCTGTACGTCACGACGACCCGAGCATAGTACAATGTTCGGGCTCGAGGGCGCTTCATATGTGCTATTTATTCCCGTCATATTTGAAATTAATCCAGCGCGAGCTCTCTTATAAAGTCCCTTCGAATCTCGATGCTCGCATATTTCCAGGGGCGTGTTAACGTATATCAGACAGAAATCGTCCTTTCCGATAAGTTCGCGAGCGAACTCCCGCTCCCGCTCGAACGGTGAGATGCAAGCAGTTAGGACTATAACGCCCGCATCCTTCATGAGCTTTGCCACCTCAGCGACCCGACGAATATTTTCAGCACGGTCTGCATCAGAGAAACCGAGATCCTTGTTTAAGCCCATACGAAGGCGGTCGCCGTCCAAGACATATGCTCGCTTACCTTGTCGATGAAGTTCGCTCTCTAACGCACCAGCTATCGTAGACTTGCCCGAACCTGACAAGCCAGTAAACCAAATAACCCTACCCTTATGTGTATTCAACCGCTCGCGCTCCGGGCGAGTGATTTCAGGCATTCGCGCATACGCACGAGTGGATTGTAGCTTATCATACGCCATGCTCTATTCGTGATTTTATTCTAATCCGTTGACTCTAGAGGAGAAGTCAAGCGCCAACGGCCGCAATACCCAGATGATTTCGCGCATATCAGTATGAATGCGCGTTTCGGAAAGCCCGGACAGTGTTGGAGTGCACCCTTCGTGTGAGACAGGGAAATTCACGGACAGCTCGCGCGTTTAGTTATGTCGCTTTTTCCATCTGTCGTCCATCTGAATGCTTCTGTTCGCGGTCGCTGGAAAGTGCGGTTAAGTGTTGCCGAAGCCTGTTTTCGGTGGTGGTCTAGCTCGACGGTAGCAAAGCCGCTCGCTCGCGCGCCCTCAATCGCGCTGTAGCGAGCGAGCGGCTTTG
>NZ_JACHBI010000023.1:0-62931 GCF_014200235.1 Martinezella paranaensis
CGACGACGTCAATCGCCATCCCGTCATCCACACATGGTCCTATAAACTCGCCGACGCCGCCTGATAGGATTCGAACCACGAAAACGTTGAACTAGCTCGGGGCCTTCCTCGTCGCAGTCGTGATCTACTGGTGATCGCCTTTGCCGTAACCCAGATCGCCGATAGGACGGAGCGAGCCCTAAGGGTACGCCCCAAGGGGCGGCTCGCTAGGCTCGAATGAGGTGCTGCGGCCGTCAGAAATCTGTATTCCCTCAGCGCTCCTCTGGAGGTTTGTGGTGCCGGAACTGCAACAACAAGAGCAGATCGTAGGCGATCTTCAATGTTCCGCAGATGAGGAGCGGCCAAGCGCGGTACGATGCGGCGAACAGCACCCCTGCCAGCGCCGGGCTGGCGGCCGCGGCAAGGCTGCGCGGCACGGAGGTGAAACTTGCGGCCGCGGCCCGCTCCGCCTCCGTCACCACCGCCATCACGTAGGAAGATCGCGTCGGCACGTCCATCTGCGAAAGCGCGGCGCGGATTGTCAGCAGTAGCAGGACCTGTCGGCTCGAAGCTGGGATTTTGGCCACGTTGAAAGAACGTTGTGGGAATATGGCTGCGGTGATTGACGGTTGAATTCGTGAGGAATGACGGTCTGCTCCGAATTCTGGAGTAGATTGAGGGGTTGAGTCTTTCGAATGAGGATTTGATCGGGCGCTGGAGCCTGAGCTTTTCCGATATGGAATTTGTGAACGGCAAGCCGGCCCCGGCGCGACTGGGATTGGCGGTTCAGCTTAAGTTCTTCGCCGCGCACGCCTTCTTTTTACAGGACCATGCCTCGTTCCCGCCGACAGCGTTTCCTGGCTGGCCAAGCAGCTTGGTGTCGAAGCTGACGCCGTGACCCAGTATGATTTCTCCGGCCGGACTGCGCGCCGGCATTGTGCCGAGATTTTGCAGCATCTCGGCTTTCGACGCTTGAAGCCGTCCGATCGGGAAGAGCTGACGTTGTGGATCGCTGGCGAATTGTGCCCGACCGGGCAATCGGTTGGCACCATGCTCGAGCAGGTTTTTCTGTGGTGCCGGAACCGTTGTATATACGGCCCGTCGCACAAGGAATTGGAACGCCTGGTGCGTTCGCAACGGCAGCAATATCTCGATAGCTGGTTGACCGGGGTGAGCGCTCGCCTCTTTCAGCAGGCACGGTCGCATTGTTGAAGCGTCCATTGCCGATCCGGACGGCCAGACCGGCTTCAACACGATGAGAGCTGATGTCGGCCAGGCGTCGCTTGAAAACATCCTCAGCATAACGGCGAAACTTGCTTTCATTCAGAAACTTGATCTGCCACGGGATATTTTGGCGACGACCGGCAAGACATGGGTGGAACAGATTGTTCGCCGTGTCGCCGGCGAGAAGGCCTGGGAGATGCGGCGGCACGCGCCGGCCAGACAAATCGGCCTCTACGCGATTTATCTTTCGTCACGGCAAGCGCAGCTCACGGACGTGATGGTCGATCTGCTAATCGAGACGGTTCACAAGATCGCAACGCGCGCGAAACGCAAGGTGGTGGGCGATGTCGCGAAGGACATCGAGCGGGTCTATGGCAAGGAAAGATTGCTTGTCGAGATTGCCGTTGCCTCGATTGACGAACCGGCGGGGCGCGTCTGCGATGTCATCCTCCCATCGCCGGCAACGACAGGCTGGCGGCGATCGTCAAGGAAAGCCAGGCGAAAGGGGCTCTCGAGCGGCGCATATATAAGGTGATGCGCTCGTCCTGGGCCAATCATTACCGGCGCATGCTGCCCAGCCTGCTTTCGGTTCTGGAATTCCGGTCGAACAACACCGTGTGGCGCCCGGTTCTGGCGGCGCTGGATTGGATCAGGAGCAAGGTGGATGACGGCTGCCGGATTGTGCCGATGGAGGATGTGCCGAACGACGAGGTTATTCCGGCCAGATGGCGGAGTTCGGTCATCGATGACGATGGCCGTGTGAACCGGATCAGCTATGAGCTTTGCGTTCTCACCCAGTTGCGTGACCGCATCCGCTCCAAGGAGGTTTGGGTTGTCGGCGCGGATCGCTATCGCAATCCTGACGACGATCTTCCCAAGGACTTCGAAATCCGGCGTGACGCCTATTACACGGGCCTGAACCTGACCCCGGACGCGCAAGCGTTCACGACCGGCATCCGCCGGGAGCTTGAGCATGAGTTGCTGCTTCTGAACGAAACGATCCCGCGAAACGACAAGGTCCGGCTGCTATGGCGCGGCGAAAACCGCATCTCGATCACACCGTTCAAGCCTCTGCCGGAACCGAAGAGGCTGGAAGCGATCAAGGGCGAGATCGGTCAGCGCTGGCCGATGACGGGACTGCTCGACGTGCTGAAGGAAGCCGCCCTCGACACCGGTCTGCTGGAGGCCTTCGAAACATCGGCGTCGAGACTTGCCCTGTCGCGCGAGGCGCTGGATCGGCGGCTTCTGTTGTGCCTTTATGGTCTCGGAACGAATGCCGGGCTCAAGCGGGTCGCCGGCGCGACTGCGGATGTCAGCTACGAGGAGTTGCTGCATGTTCACCGCCGCTTCATCCATGCGCCGGCTCTGAGGGAGGCCTGCGCACGGGTGGCGAGCGCGACGCTGGCGAGCCGCGATGCCGCTGTCTGGGGAGACGCGGGGACGGCCTGCGCGTCCGATTCGACAAAGTTCGGCGCGTGGGACCGGAACCTTATGACGGAATGGCATGCCCGTTACGGCGGGCGCGGTGTGATGATCTACTGGCATGTCGAAAAACGCGCGACCTGCGTCTATTCGCAATTGAAACGGTGCTCATCCTCGGAGGTCGCCTCCATGATCGAGGGCGTGCTGCGTCATTGCACAGATATGGAAATCCAGCGCCAGTATGTCGACAGTCATGGTCAGAGCGCCGTCGGTTTCGCATTTTGCCACCTTCTCGGCTTTGAACTCGCCCCACGCCTGAAGGCGATTGCCCGCCAGAAGCTGGCCATCCCGGATGCGGCGATGCGCACAAGGCTGCCGAATCTGCTGCCAGTCCTTTCCGGCACGATCAACTGGGACGAGATTGAGCAGCAATATGACGAGATGGTCAAATATACGGCCGCCATGCAGACGAGAACGGCGGACCCGGAGGCGATTTTGCGCCGGTTTGCCCGTGCCGAAATAATGCACCCGACCTACAAGGCGCTGAGCGAGCTCGGCCGCGCGGTCAAGACGATATTCCTGTGCCGCTGTCTTCGCCAGGAATCGTTCCGTCGAGAAATCCACGAGGGGCTGAATGTCGTCGAGAACTGGAACAGCGCCAACGGCTTTGTCTTCTTCGGCAAGGGCGGCGAGATCGCCACCAATCGGATCGATCAGCAAGAGATCTCTGCCCTGGCTTTGCATCTGCTGCAAGCGTCGCTGGTTTATGTAAACACACGCATGCTTCAGACCGTGCTTGTGGAACCGAAATGGGCTGATCGGATGGCGCCGGAAGACTATCGCGGCTTCACGCCTCTGATCTACAGTCACGTCAATCCTTATGGCCGCTTCGATCTCGACTTGAATAGTCGGATCGATTTTGATCGGCTGGCGGCATAATTCTTGGAGACGATAGTGGTTAAAATTGCTGAAGCATGCCTGAATGTTCTCTACCAACATGGGTTGTCGTCGGCGCAGTTCCAGTTCTGTTTCGAGAGAGCAAAGCATGATCTCCTGGCCGATGACATGGCCTGCGACGCCATCGTTGCGGAGGTTATGCAGTCCATCGATGATCATCCGGATGCGGCAACCTTGTTGGGATTGTTGCTGGATGAGGCCCGAATGGGCGTCGAGAACGATAGCCCATATGGAAAGGCTTTCCTGGAAAATGCAGAGAAGGCGATCAACACTCACATTGCTGCCGGTACTGGCGAGCCACTTCATCGTTTGAAAATCGCTGGCTTGTATCGGCGTGCCGGTCTGCCCGTACCGGACATACTGATGCTCGACCCGGTTGGGGAAAATCCCGCCGACGAGATCCCGATGCCGGATCTTGATGGTGCGCTTGCCGTTTTAGCGGCAGAAGTTGAAGCTGAAGGCGGCGGCGCGTATGAGTTCTTCAGTGGCTTGGATGAAATGTCGGCAGGAATGCCCGAGGAGGTCAAAGCCGCGTTTGTCCGTCATCTGTTGAGGCTCGACAATCCCTTTCTGGAGCGCTGTGCGCTCTATTGGCTGGTGTCCGGCGCATCATTGACGCGAGAGGCCGTGGCTGCCGCCCTGCGCGAAAGGCTCATGCGCGGGAAGCTGGAGCCTGAAACTTTATCCTATTTGCCGATCATTCGCGGCTGGTTGCCGGCGACTGCCGCCCGGGTGGCTATTGATGACATTGGCAAGCTGGCTCGGCGACAAGGTCTTGCCGATGTTTCCAATCAAAACAGGGCGGAGCTGATAGTCAGCGACATCATGGCGACCACCGCTGACGGTGTCGGAGCGCAAGGCCTGACTATTGTCGGAAAACTGCAAGCCCGAACATTTGTCGCGATGATCCTGTTAAAGATCGGATACGGCATCAAAGATGCCTTTGTCATTCGTTGCCGTTCAAAGCGCGAAGCAACCAACATCGTCTCTTATGCCCGCCAGGAAGCAAACGGCGTCCGAATAGATCGAATGACTGCCGAGCTGCTGCTGGAAGCGGCTCTGGCGGATGGGATGGAAAACGGCCATCCACCAGCGCCAGGCTTCATTGACGTCATGGAGGCTTGCAGCTTGAGCCAATTGCGGCCCCAGGAAAGGGATCTGCAGGCTTTGCTGGATTACGTAGATCCGCAAAAGGAAATCCAGAATGCGACAGCGGCAGAGCTGGATCGGATGCTCCGCAACGAGCCTGCACTGGATGCGCTCGTCCCGTTCACCGACAGCTGGTTTGAAGACACAGGAGAAACACGCAGCATCATCCAAGGATCTCGGTCGGCAAGGACTGTTGAAAAAAGAATCTGGGCCTTTCTCGAAGGCCGGCGAGACATTTGGGCGAGACGATTTCTGCAAACCGCGATCATTCTTAAATCGGCGAAGAAGGAGCGGATGTCAAAAGCACTGGTAGCCGCGGCCTTCGCGCTGATGCACAAGCATCCTCTACAAGACATCCCGCTCGTGGAAGATATCGTTATGACCACACTGGACGCGGGCGGCGGATCTCCGTGGTGAGAATTTTGCGTATACCCATCATGAACGCGGCGCGAGCGGCAGGCTGAGGGTATCGCCGCTGCCAGGAAACGTGGCATCTACAAAGGTCGCCCACCGAAGATTGACCGCGCAGAAATCCTGCTTCGCCTCCAAAAGGGTCAGGGACCCAGCAAGATCGCCCGCGATCTCGGCATATCGCGTGGCACGGTCTATCAGGTACGCAACAGTGCTTCCGAATGAGCAAGGCCAACCGCATCACCCGTTTGACATCCGCCGCCTGCGAGCAGATTCAGGCCCGCATGCTTGAGGCTTGCAGACAGATCACCTCAGATCACGGATTGGTCATCGAAAGTGCCGGGTGGCGTGGCCTGGACGCGCCAGACGGTAAGCCTCTCAATCTGGTTAAGGAGATGTTCGCCTTGCTGGCCGAACAATACGGCCTGGAGGCTGCTGACTTCGAACGCGAGTTCATCACTAGCGGTGAGCGCTTCCGCATCACCGGCATTGATCCTCGAAGGCCCAAATACCCTATCTCCGTAGAGCGTATTCCCGATCGCCGCGGCTTCAAGTTCACCGCCGACAATGTTGCCATGCTGCTTAAAGCACAGGTTAAACCCTGACGTTCACCAATCGTTCTTCAACTTGGCCAAAATCCCAGCTTCGAGCCGACAGGGCCTTCCACGAGCCCTGCAAGCCTTGTTGCTGTGTGATGCTGACGCTTTGGGCCAAAAAGATTGCATAGTCCATCGAAGGGAACCAACGCCAGAGGCGAACAAAGACGATAAGCGTTAGCAGGTACTTAGCTATTCGCGCAGGTGGTTTCCAGTTCGATTCCGTTCAAGGCGAAGCCATTCGTGCTCTTTACTCAGACAGCTTCTTGGACCCATGAAAAGTACCGAGCCTACAAGCCGAAGATGCTTTGCCCGTTACGATCTTGCCTTGGATGGACTGATCCTGAAGGCTTCAGTTAACCAGCGGTGCCGACACTGGGTTGCGTTCAGGGTTAATGCCGAAGTTGGCTCGGCGGCGGAAACGACCCAACTGTCATTAACAGTGAGCGCGAAATTCAGAACGTTGGCCCGTGGGCCTGGCCACGCCTTCGTTTTCGTCGGTATGCCCGCCGACAACAGCAACAAGTCTATCGGCGTGTGAACCACATTGAGGAAAACACCACCCAATTGGAAAGTGACGCCTGTAACCAGTGCTGGAAGGACGACGGCGTTACTCAATTGGTTTGGTGTGGGGGATTCGAGGTTCAAACTAGGACAGCCAGCGATAAGAGAAGTGCGGGAACCATCACCACTAGCCCCACCTTCAGAAACGAGCTCGCGCTGACACTAAAGCCCTCCCGGCGAAGCGCAGAGAGCCACAGTATCGTCGCAAGCGAACCTGTCACAGAGAGGTTGGGGCCGAGATCGACGCCAATGAGGACCGCGCCTGCTACACGATCCGAAACCTGCGCGGTTTGAACGGCGCTCCCCGCGAACAGCCCGGCGGGCAGGTTGTTGACGAGGTTTGAGACAAACGCGACGCCGATACCGGCGATTGCGATTGCCCGCGCCTCGGACTGCACGCTAATCGTCCTCAATTCATTGGCAAGCATTGCGGTCATGCCAGCATGATTGATGGCATCGACGATAACGAACAAGCCGGCCACCAGCGGCAGCACGCTCCAGCTCACACCTCGGATAATGCCGATCGGATGTTGCCGGATGATTGTCATAACGAGCAGGGTCGTCAGGACTCCGGCGACAAAGGTGGGCAAGCCGAGGTCGAGATGCATCGCCGATGCCGAGAGGAGCAAGATCGCGGTCAAGATCAGGCCGCCTCCCGCCAGTTTGGCGGATAGGGTCAGTGGCGGGCGATCGACGTGCGGAGCAATCGTGTCACCGGCCAAGGCACGTCTCTGGGACCAGTAAAGCGCCACGAACGTCACGACGATCGACACGACAGAAGGCACCAGGAATATGCCCATCCAACGGGACAGCGGCGGCATTTCTCCGCCCGCGAAGATCACCAGATTGGCAGGATTGGAAATAGGCAGCACAAAGCTTGCGGCATTGGCGATGAATGCGCAGATCAGAAGATAAGGGAGTGGATCCTTTACGTTGGCCGCACGACATGCCGCGTAGACGGCTGGCGTCAGGACAACGGCGGTCGCGTCGTTTGAAAGCAATGCGGTCACGATGATGCCAACGACATAGACAAGCACGAACAGTCGTCGCGAAGATCCCTTGGCGTATGAGGTGGCGATAGCGGCGATCCAGTCGAATAGACCTTCCCGCCGAGCGAGTTCCGACAGCAGCATCATGCCGATTAGAAAGAGATAGACGTCGAAGCCCTTGGTGATCCCTGACCAGACTTCGTCGGGTGGTATGATGCCGAGGATGAGGATCAGCGTTGCCCCGGCGACAGCCCAGACGGCTTCGGGCAGTCGAAAGGGACGGGTGACCACCCCAGCGGCTGTGGCTGCGGCGATGGCTGAGGTATAGAGCGGTGTATTCATGCTTTGCCTCGGATATGAAACTGCTGATCGACGTCCTGGTCCGCGGATCGAGCTCTCATCTGCCCAGCGGCCCCGTTGCGAAGCCTGTCGAACAGTAGATAGATGACGGGGGTCGTATAAAGGGTCAGCAACTGGCTGACCAGCAGCCCGCCGACGACGGCATAGCCGAGTGGTTGGCGCAGCTCGGAACCGGTTCCATGCCCAATGGCGAGCGGGAGACCGCCGAGAAGAGCTGCCATCGTCGTCATCAGTATAGGGCGGAAGCGCATCTCGGCCGCTTTGACGATGGCGTCCTCGCTGTACAGGCCTTCGCCTCGCTCTGCCTGGATCGCGAAATCGACAAGCATGATGCCGTTCTTCGTGACGATGCCGATCAGCAGGATAATGCCGATCATCGCCACGAGACCGAAGTCGAACCCCGCCAACCGCAAGGCCAGCAACGCTCCTAGACCTGCAGAGGGCAGGGTGGATAAGATTGTTAATGGATGAATGAGGCCTTCATAGAGAACGCCGAGAATAATGTAGACTACCACCAGCGACGCCAGGATCAACAACGGCACTGTACCAAGCGAATCCTTGAAGGCCTTGGCGCTTCCGGAGAAACTCGTCTGCAGCGAGACCGGCGGATGCATGTCCGCGACGGCGTTCTCGATTGCCTGTGTCGCCTCCCCAAGTGCCACGTTTGGCGCCAGATTGAACGAGATGGTGACGGCTGGCGACTGGCCCTGATGCGCGATTGAAACCGGAGAGACGCCATCCGTCGTCCATTTCGCAACGACCGAAAGCGGCACCAAGGTGCCGTTATTTGCGCGGACCGAAAGGCGATCAAGCGTTGCAATGTCGCGCTGGAGATTTGGTAGGACCTCCAGCACGACCCGGAACGTATCCGTCTGCGTTGAGTAGGAGGCGACTTGCCGCTGACCGAAGGCGTCGTAAAGCGTCTCATCGATTGTGGACGGGAGGACGCCGTAGAGCGATGCTGCGGCACGGTCCATCTTGATCGACAGATTGGGGGCTTCGGCCTGCTGATCGCTGCCGACATCGCGCAGCGCCGAGATCCCCTGAAGGCGGTTCGTCATCTTCGTTGCCCAGTCGCCCAACTCCTGGATATCGGCGTCCTGCAGCGTGAACTGATACTGGGTCTTGGCCGGGCGTGCTCCGATGTTGATATCCTGCGCCGACTGCATAAACAGCTTGATGCCTTGCTGGGTGGCCAGTGCTGTGCCCAATCTGTCGATGACCTGTTTGGCACTTGCGTCCCGATCTTCCAACGGTTTCAACGTGATGTTGACGTGACCCTGGTTGAGTGCATTGCCACCATTGCCGCCACCGATGTCCATGAACACGCTATAGACGGCCGGATCCTTCATGATGATCGCGCTGACGCGTTCCTGCAGCTTGGTCATTTCCGTGAAGGAGATGTCGGGCGAGGCTTGGGACAGGCCAGCAATGAAGCCGGTATCCTGCTCGGGGAAAAACCCCTTCGGCGCAACAATGAACAGGTAGGCTGTTGCAACAATTTTGCCGATAAAGACGATGAGCGTCAGAAACCTGTGGCGGATGACGGGCTTAAGGCTGCGGATGTAGAGGGCGGTGAGCCGCTCGAAGAAGGCTTCGCCAACCTGATAAAAGCGTCCACGCTGATGTTTGCCGACTGGAGGAATGAACTTCGACGCCAGCATAGGTGTCAGAGTTAGAGAGACAACTGCGGAAATCACGATCGCGACCGTCAAGGTGATCGCGAACGCGCGAAACAGCCGGCCGACAATGCCACCCATTAGGAGGATCGGGATCAACACGGCGATCAGCGAAAGGCTGATCGAGATGATCGTGAAGCCGATCTCGCGAGCACCCGTGCGTGCTGCCTCGAGCGGCTTGACGCCATCCTCGATGTGCCGGGTTATGTTTTCGAGCATGACGATCGCATCATCGACGACAAAGCCGATGGCGACCACGAGTGCCATCAGCGAGAGATTGTCCAGGCTGAAGCCGAGAACCCACATCGGCGCGAGAGAGCCGGCGAGCGCGATCGGCAAAGTCAGCACCGGAATGATGGTGGCGCGCAGGCTTCGCAGGAACAGGAAGATCACGACGACGACAAGGCCGATCGCCAGCATCAGCGTGAATTGGACATCATCGACCGATGCCCTGATCGTGTTGGTGCGGTCCGTCACCAGATCAAGCTTGATAGACTTCGGCAGGGATGCCTGAAGTGCGGGTAGCTGCTTTTTCACCGCATTGACGACGGCAATGACATTGGCACCCGGTTGGCGGAAGACGTCGAGCGCGATGCCGCGCTCGCCGTTCGTCCAATGCGCCATCTTATTATCCTCGGCGCCATCGATTGCCTGACCGATGTCGCGGATGCGAACAGGGCCGCCGTCGCGATAAGCGATGACCGCATCATTCCATTCGGTGCTGCTGTTGATCTGATCGTTGGTATCGATCGGGAAGGTTCGCGTTGGATCGTCGATGTTGCCCTTGGGTGAGCTGAGGCTGAGATTGCCGATCGCGGTTCGAACGTCCTCCAGGGTGACATCCGCCTGAGCCAGCCGACCGGGATCGACGGCTATGCGGATTGCCGGCTTTTGCCTGCCGCCGATGTTGACGAAGGCGACTCCGGAAACCTGGCGGATCTTCGATGCGACGTTGCGTTCGATATATTCGTCGAGTTCCGGAAGGGTAAGGGTATTCGAACTGGCCGAGAGTTGCATGACCGGAGCGTCGGCGGGATTTGCCTTATGTACCGTCGGCAACGACGTCATGTCCTTCGGCAGTTGGCCGGCTGCTTCGCTGACGGCGGTTTGAACGTCGCTCGCCGCTGTCTGGATATCCTGATCGAGGCCGAACTGCACCGTGATTGATGTCGTCCCCAGCGAACTGTTTGATGTCAATTCGGTAATGCCGCTGACACGCGACAGAGCATCCTCGATCGGCTGCGCAACGCTCGCCGCCATCGTCTCCGGTGACGCGCCGGGAAGGTTCGCGGCAATCTGTATGGTCGGGAAGTCGATCTGGGGCAGAGCCGAGACCGGCATGAACGGATAGCAGATCGCTCCAAGCAGGAAGATGCCGCTCATGATCAGACCCGTCGCCACCGGATGCGTGATGAAGAAATCGAAGAACCCAATGGTCCTTGCCGGGCCGATATCTTGCTCGCTGATCATGGCGTTGCCTTCTCGGCGAGCTCACCCGTCGGCGATCCGGACCAGGGGGTGACCGAAACCTTGACGCCATCGCCGATACGCGACTGACCATCCATGACGACCTCATCACCGTCCTGTATGCCGTCGGTCACGAGCGCCTTTGCGTCCGTGACGAAAGCCGTTTTGACCTCCTTCTTTTCGACGTTGCCATCAGGCCTGATGATGTAAGTGTAGAGACCGTCACGGCCTCGAGCGAGCGCCTTATCCGGAACGACGATGCCGGTTCGTTTTTCCACTGTCAGCGTCGTCGCAACCGGGAGGCCCGGCCAGAGAATGCCACCCTTATTGTCGAAGATTGCCTTGAGGTGGATGGAGCCGTTTGAAGCGTCGACGGCATTGTCCAGGGTGGTCAGTTTCCCCTTGGCAAGGATGTGGCTGCCGTCCGTGCTTGTCAGCGTAACCTCGGCGATACCCTGGTTAAGCGCATCCCTGATTTCACCAAACCGGTCGCCCGGTGCTACGAAGGAGACGGCGATGGGGTCCATTTGTGTGATGGTCACGATCCCGTTGGCCGAACTCGCGCTGACAACGCTTCCAACATCGATCTGCTTGAAGCCGGTGCGCCCGGAGAGGGGCGCGGTGACCGTTGCAAATCCGAGTTGGGTCTCCGCGCTCTCGATAATGGCGTCGTCGTACCGCACCGCAGCCGCGTATTGCTCGCTGGACGCCGTTTTCTGTTCGAGCGTCGAGGCGGAAGCGATGCCTTTTTCGGCGAGTGCCGCATAGCGCTGCGCGTCTGTCCGCGCGCTGTTCAACTGCGCTTCGTCCTGAGCTTTTTTTGCCTTCGCGGAGGCCAGCGCCGACAGGAGCTCACGGTCGTCCAGTTTGAGGAGGACCGCTCCCTTCTCCACCATCTGTCCCTCGGCAAAGGGCATGTCGACGACTTGGCCGTCGATACGCGGACGAACGGTGACGGACTGAAGAGGCGCGACGGTGCCTATGCCGTTGATAACCCGGTCGATCGTCTCGGTGTGCGCCTTGATGGCGGTCACTGGAACGACAGCAGTGTCTCCCGCCGACAAGGGACTGGCATGGATGGCGACAACGCTTATCAACGCAACGCCGCACACGCTTTTGCCGGAGGTGGCAAGCCGTTGAACCAAAGGACTTATCATACCTGCCACTCCCTGAAGGTCGACTGATCGCGCCGACGAGGTTGGTTCAACGGCACTCTCAAGTCGCACCAGCCAGCTAATTACTGCACGATTACGGTCTCAATCGTTTGAGGAAGTCCTCAATCGGTCCGCCATGCGGAGGCCGGCGGGGCGGGGAACGAAGCACATCGGTCTTGCCGTCCTGATGGACGATGTAGCTCGCATGCAGAAAACCGTGATCGAAGCGGCCCTGTACACTGACGGTCTCGCCAATGCTGACAAGCTTGCTGTCGTCACCGGCCGGCCCCGTTTCGATCAATGCGCGTCCGCTGTCGTCCTGAACGATGAATTTGTTGCCGAAGATCTCGGCGACCTTGCCCTTTACGGTCACCACACTCAAATCATCATTCAGGCTCGATATGGACACGGGAGTCAAAGGTGCCAACTCGACATTTGGGCGGGTAAACTTCATTGCCGCCGCACCCCCTGCCGCTCCAATGGCGAGGATTGCGACAGCCGCAATGCCAAAGGCAGCAAGGTGCGTGGCAGGTCGGCGTCTCGGCCCTTTGCCCCGACCGTGCTCTGGCGATACTTGGGAAGTGTCGTTTTCGTCGGACATGGTATCGTCTCCAATTTGTTTGATTGGAAAACAATAGTCGGCGTGAGCTCGATCCACGCTGAATGTGGCGGTTCAGTTTCAGTTAAGCAACGTCGCCCTAGTTCATTGGGAACAACCGGTCACAAGCGAGTGTGCGATGCGAGTCCTCCTGGTCGAAGATGATGCCGATCTGTCCAAACGCATTGCGGCGAGCCTGCGGGCGGAAAACTTCGTGGTCGACATCGCCAGGAACGGAGAAGACGCCGAACACGCGGGCCTCACCGAGATTTTCGACGTCGTCGTGTTGGACCTCGGCTTACCTAAAATCGACGGCGTGACGGTGCTTAGGTCCTGGCGGAGCGCGGAACGGACCCTTCCGGTGCTTGTTCTCACAGCGCGGGATGGCTGGCCCGACAAGGTCGCCGCCTTCAAGGCAGGAGCCGACGATTTTCTGACGAAGCCGTTCAAAATTGAGGAACTCATCTTACGTCTTCGTGCCTTGGTGCGGCGGGCCACCGGTCACGCTGCCTCGGTGATCGCCTGCGGAGACCTTTCGTTCGACGCGCAACTGGGAACGTTCGAACTTGCCGGCCTTCCACTGAAGCTGACGGCATTCGAATGGCGAGTCCTCTCCTGCCTGATCCTTCGCAAGGACGTGATCGTGGATAGGCGCGAACTCATCGAGCGGGTCTACGAGGGAGACGCGGACGTAGATTCCAATTCGATAGAAGTGATCATCGCCAGGCTGAGGCGCAAGATCGGCGCCGGTAGGATCGAGACCGAGAGGGGACGCGGCTACATGTTGAGGACCGGCCAGTGAAGCTACCGTTGCCGTCACCGCGCAAAACAATTGCCGGTCGCCTGATCGCGTTTTCGATGTTCTACGCCATGGCGGCATTGATCGTCGCCGCTTTTGTCCTCTGGTTCATCGTCGCGGCTGTGGTCAGGCAACAGGTCGATCAGCGCCTCGATCTCCAAATCGATGCTGTTCGCAGCACTCTGGTTCTAGGACCCGATGGCGTATTTGGCCTATCAGGTAATCTTGATGGTCCTCCCTTCGATCGAACTGGCTCGGGTTGGTACTGGCAGGTCACCGCGGATGGCCGGCATCTATCCTCAAGATCACTTGATGGCGGTAGTATTGCCAGTCCGCCGCGAGCGCTTGACTGGAAAAGGCTCTTTATGGGCAAGCCACAGCCGGCGGTGGGGTCTGGAGATAATGGCGAAGCACTGTACTTTCGTGTGGCGCGGACCTTCGTGAGTGGCAAGGCAGTCGAGATCCTCGCGTCCGCCCCAAAGGTCGCGCTGACGGCTCCCGCTGCAAGAGCGCTCGCACTTCTGGTGCCGGCGATGCTGGCTCTTGGCGCCATTCTCGGCGTGGGGATTTTGTTTCAGGTTCGATATGGTCTCTTGCCGCTGCGTGCGTTGTCGGGACAGATTTCAGAAATTTCGTCAGGGCGGCTCCGTGAACTGCCGCAAACCGAAGTCGATGAGCTTCGCCCCGTCATTGGGGAAATCAATCGTCTGGTCGAGCACAATCGCAAGCGGCTTGCCGAGACCCGGCTCCAGTTTGCCAATCTGGCGCATGGACTGAAAACGCCGGTCGCGAGCCTTTATCTCGCGCTCGATGGCAAAAACGACCCGACCGGCGAGGCGCGACACCTTGTTGGTCGAATTGATCGAAGGATTCGACACCATTTGGGAAGGGCGAGGGCTGGAGTTTCGGAGGCGGGATTGGCTTCGTCGACAGATCTTCGGTCGCGCGTGGACGACATAGTGCAGATGATGTCGAAGCTTTATGCAGAGCGACGCCTTAGTGTCGTTACAACCGTCGGTTCCGATCTCCGCATAAGCTGTTCAGCGGAGGATACTGACGAGGTTCTCGGTGGGATCATCGACAACGCGTTCAAATGGGCGGCAAGCTCAGTTCGAATAACAAGCACCGCCGAAGGCGCTATGGTGCTGATCTCAATAGAGGACGACGGGCCAGGTATTGAGCAAAGCCGGATCGCCGAAGCGATGAAACCGGGCGTCAGGCTTGACGAGACCGTTGCGGGTGACGGCTTCGGGTTGTCGATCGCCAAAGAGGTCGCCGAGCTTTACGGCGGGTACGTCAAATTGCAAGCCAGGCCAGAAAACGGACTTATTGCCGTCGTGGCGTTACCAGATGCACATGCGCGCGATTTTGCGCGGTCTTCGTGAGGGCGCTTATCCTAGCCAACGCTCCCGGGTACTTGGATTCGAACCTCACCAAAAGCAAGGCAGTGCCAACTCCGATGGTTCCAGACACAGGCAGAGCCAAATGCTGAGTCTGTTTTAGCTCTGGCGGTTTTCCCAGAGTGTTGTTTGTCGCAAACGTCGGTCGACCCATCCCGAGGATGTGGCCACCGAGTGTTCATAGGCGCCGAACAGGGATGCGGGGTTCACAGGTGCTTGGCAGCCGTTCGTCACAATCTGCCGTCCTCTTTTTCGCCCGAGAGCATGACCAACATTCGGCTGAAAGGGTTCCAAAGCCGCAATGAGTTCGATCAATACATCGCCGAACTAGAAGAAGACTTCGATGTAGATATTGAGGAGTCTGAAGAACCGGACGAGCTAGAGGCTGCAAGGAAGAGATCGTGTGGCTGCGCAGGGAAGTAGCCGACCTCCGGCAGCGGCTAGCCGTCATCCGCGCACAGACGGAAGGAACAGTTAACAGCGAAAATCCCAATCTGTGGCCTGGAACTGCAACAACATTGGCGGCTATTTTTATGCTGGGGAAGATCGTACAGCATCTTCGGCGGGGCGATCTGCAGTTCGACTATTGCGGACCAAGGTGAGGCTGCGCCGATGCCTTCGGCAGCGTGTCACGGCGCATCTTCAAGGGGAGCCATGAATCCAAGAGTTCACGGCGTCCTCGAACCTGAAAAGGGAGCTCAAACAGCCTGCGCAACTGAGAGCGGCGCGATCTCTTGAGGACGTTCTTTTTTCCCTTTAATGACACTTCGAAGCTCGTGCAAAATTTGCGGCGATTACCGGGCTTCTCAACTCGGATCGCCAATTTATTCTTCCTTTCCGCATTGTTAGCAGCAACGTTGCGGGAGTGCTAATTTTTTTGTTTCCTCCCCTTGAAATCGAAAAATCCCAAAACCAGATCATTTCGCGCAAAAAGCTCGATCGAGGTTTTGCACCCGCCCGGACTGGTCATCCGGTCCGGCCAGGGGAACAACGTTACTATTGATTGTCCATCGGAGGAAAACATGTCGTTCCGACCACTTCACGATCGCATTCTCATCCGCCGGGTCGAATCGGAAGAAAAGACCAAGGGCGGTATCATCATTCCGGACACCGCCAAGGAAAAGCCGCAGGAGGGGGAGGTTATCGCCGTTGGCCCCGGCGCGCGCAGTGATGCCGGCCAGATCCAGGCACTCGATGTCAAGGCCGGCGACCGTATCCTGTTTGGAAAATGGTCGGGCACCGAGATCAAGATCAATGGCGAAGATCTCCTGATTATGAAGGAAAGCGATGTCATGGGCATCATCGAAACCCAGGCCGAGTAGAAGACTGCTTGAGCCATCTACCCGAAATCATCAGTCAGATAGCTGCCTATTGAGGAGTTGAAGAAATGGCTGCGAAAGAAGTCAAATTCCACACCGATGCACGTGAACGCATGCTGCGTGGGGTCGACGTGCTCGCTAATGCCGTGAAGGTTACGCTCGGCCCGAAGGGCCGCAACGTCGTGATTGACAAGTCCTTCGGCGCTCCGCGCATCACCAAGGACGGGGTCACCGTCGCCAAGGAAATCGAGCTCGAAGACAAGTTCGAGAACATGGGCGCGCAGATGCTGCGCGAAGTCGCTTCCAAGACCAACGACATCGCTGGCGATGGCACGACAACCGCGACGGTGCTTGCCCAGGCCATCGTAAAGGAAGGCGCCAAGGCGGTTGCTTCAGGCATGAACCCAATGGATCTGAAGCGGGGCATCGACCTTGCCGTCGAGGCCGTCGTCAAGGAACTGAAGACCAACGCCCGCAAGATATCCAACAATTCCGAGATTGCCCAGGTTGGTACCATTTCTGCCAATGGCGATGCAGAAGTCGGCCGATTTCTTGCCGAGGCGATGGAAAGGGTCGGAAATGAAGGCGTCATTACGGTGGAAGAAGCCAAGACCGCAGACACCGAACTCGAAGTCGTCGAAGGCATGCAGTTCGACCGTGGCTATCTCAGCCCCTACTTCGTGACCAACCCGGACAAGATGCGGGTTGAGTTCGAGGATCCCTATATCCTCATACATGAAAAGAAGCTGTCGAATCTGCAGGCCATGCTGCCCATCCTTGAAGCCGTAGTACAGTCGGGGAAGCCGCTCCTTATCATCGCTGAAGACGTCGAAGGCGAAGCGCTGGCAACGCTCGTCGTCAACAAGCTGCGCGGTGGCCTGAAGATCGCTGCCGTCAAGGCTCCGGGCTTCGGCGATCGCCGCAAGGCGATGCTGGAAGATATAGCCATCCTGGCGGGCGGCACTGTCATCTCCGAAGACCTCGGCATCAAGCTCGAGAATGTGACGTTGAACATGCTTGGCCGGGCAAAGAGGGTTACCATCGAGAAGGAAAACACGACGATTATCGACGGCGTCGGCTCGAAATCTGAGATCGACGCGCGTGTTGCCCAGATCCGGGCCCAGATCGAAGAAACCACCTCCGACTACGACCGCGAAAAACTGCAGGAACGCCTTGCCAAGCTCGCTGGCGGCGTTGCCGTCATCCGCGTCGGTGGCTCGACAGAAGTCGAGGTGAAGGAAAAGAAGGATCGCGTCGACGATGCACTGCATGCGACGCGGGCCGCCGTCGAGGAAGGTATCCTGCCGGGTGGTGGCGTGGCGCTGCTGCGCGCTGTCAATACTCTCGACGGACTAAAGACCGACAATGACGACCAACGCGTTGGCGTTGATATTGTCCGGCGGGCGATCGAGGCGCCGGTTCGCCAAATCGCTGAGAATGCTGGAGCGGAAGGCTCGATCATTGTGGGCAAGCTGCGCGAGAAAAGCGAGTTCTCGTTTGGCTGGAATGCTCAAACTAACCAATATGGCGACCTTTATGCCCAGGGTGTTATCGATCCGGCCAAGGTCGTGCGCACGGCACTTCAGGATGCCGCTTCGGTTGCCGGCCTGCTGGTGACGACCGAGGCCATGATCGCCGAAAAGCCGAAGAAGGAAGTCCTTCCCGCTTTACCTCCGGGCGCCGGAATGGACTTCTGATGCGACCAAAGAGGCCTGCCCTCGGGTGGGCCTCCCCTTCACATGATCAAACTATTCAAGTTCCATCGGTGAAGATCTATGGAGTCAACGATGAGAAAGGAAAGCATTAGCAACTCGATACCGGAGGAAGCCACGGCAGCGATCAGCGCCGCGCATCTGCTTCATCCGGCTAAACATTTCGAACACCCGCGTGATGTGCTTGCGGCCCCTGGCATCGGCAAGCAAGAGAAGCGGGCCATTCTTGCCTCTTGGGCATCCGACATCTTTGCCGTCGAGTCCGCTCCGGCCCTTCGCCTTTATCCCGGGTCGAACAAAGCGGTCTCCTATGATGAGATCATTGAAGCGTTGAAGGCATTGGACGAGGACGGCCAGCGATCTGTAGGCCAGGACCCATCCGGTTCCTTCAATCAACCGCATCGCCGACAACGGCAAACACGCGGGTTTGGCGGCTTTGGCCTATGTAGCTACCGGAAAGGAGACCGTCGCCCACCACCGCTTGAGATATAGGCCGTGCTTGCTGCCGCGCCGCTTTGAGGACGCGGACCTGATTTTTGCCGACGACTCTTTGCTCAATAGCGGAGGTTTTGCCGATGAAGATCGCACAGATAGCGCCGCTCGCTGAAAGTGTTCCGCCCAAGCTCTATGGAGGAACCGAGCGGATTGTCTCCTATCTTACAGAGGAACTTGCCGCCCAAGGCCACGACGTAACTCTTTTCGCCAGCGGCGATTCAGTGACGGGCGCCAAGCTCGTGGCGTGCTCGGACGTCGCGTTGCGGCTCAACCCGGCCGTCAAGGATAACCTGCCGCATCAGATCGTAATGCTGGACGAGTCCGCCGGCGTGCGCAGGAATTCGATATACTCCACTTCCATATCGATCTCCTACATTTCCCACTGATCCGCGATTTTGCCGACCGTACCATCACTACGCTTCATGGGCGGCTCGATCTTCCGGATTTAAAGCCATTCTATAAAGCTTTTCCCGACATTCCGCTGGTCTCGATCTCCAACGATCAGCGCCGGCCGATGCCGCCGGTCAACTGGTCCGGAACAGTTTATCATGGACTGCCGGTTAATCTGCTGCCCTTTACGGAAAAGCCGAAGGGCAACTATCTCGCGTTCCTCGGACGAATATCGCCCGAGAAGCGGCCGGACCGAGCAATCCAGATTGCTGTGAAAGTCGGCATGCCGCTGAGAATCGCAGCCAAGATCGATGATGCCGACAAGGCCTATTGGGAAACAGTGATCGAACCGATGGTCAGGAGCCATCCGAATGTCGAATTCATCGGCGAGATCAACGAGCATCAGAAAGCCGACTTCCTCGGCAACGCCCGCGCGCTGCTGTTCCCGATCGACTGGCCTGAGCCCTTCGGGCTGGTCATGATCGAGGCCATGGCGTGCGGCACGCCAGTCATCGCCTTCCGCTGTGCGCTGGTCGATAGCGTCGAGGAAGCAGTGGAACACATCGAATGGGTGCTGCGCTTCGATCGCCGCAGGGTTCGGGCTACTTTTGAGAAGCGTTTCACAGCTGAGCGAATGGCTCAGGACTATCTCAGCCTCTATCGACAATTGCCTGGCACCCTGACGAAAGCCGCGCGGCTTCGCCCCATCAAAGGCCAAGCAGTCGATCTACAGATCGTCGCTTAGAAAGGCCTAGGCCTTTAGCGATCGCTTCCGCGGACGGTATTCGACTGCACCCTGAAGAGCGGCTCGCCCTCCCGCGGCGGCGCATGCGCACCATTCGTTCACGCAAGGGTGGGAATACGACACAGGCGTTGGAAGACGTCCGCGTCATTCCTTGAAACCGAATATAATTACGGCGAAAATTAACTTTTTATGGGTAATTCCATTTCTCTTGAAAGCGCAAACCGCTGAATTATATTAGTATTGTTCGATTGCCCAATTGGGATCGACAAGTCCAGGAGACGCCACGTGCTCTTGGCGTCTCCTTGTATCCATGTTGCTTATAAGGAGGATATGGCTATGAGGACAAACCTCGATTTTTCCCCCTTGTTCCGATCGAGTATCGGTTTCGACCGCATGCTAAATGCGCTCGAGGCCGCAAGCCGCACCGAGATGGTCGACAACTGGCCTTCGTATGACATCGTCAAGACAACTGAGGACGATTACCGCATTGCTATGGACGTGGCGGGCTTCTCGCCGGACGAACTGACGATCACCCAGGAGCAGAACATGCTTTTGGTCTCCGGCCAAAAGACAAACGGTGAAGAGGTCCATTACCTGCATCGCGGCATTGCGAGCCGCTCGTTCCAGCGTCGGTTCGAGCTTGCCGACCACGTCAAGATCGTCGGTGCTGGCCTCGCCAACGGTCTGTTGACCGTCGATCTCAAGCGCGAAATCCCTGAAGAGATGAAGCCGCGCGAGATCGAAATAAAGACCAACATCGCTCTGCCGAAGGCGGAGAGCAGACAGATCGAGGCCGAGAAGGCGGCTTAGGCTCCCGATAGCAGAGTAAAAGCGCCGGGCCACGTCCGGCGCCTCCAGGAATTCCCCGAATTGTACAAACAGAAAGGAGAAAACCATGAGTGTTCGTGATCTGATACCCTGGGGCCGCGATAACGGCAACCAGGTTCCAAGTCTCTTCCGCGATGACGACCGTGATCCCTTCCTGTCGCTTCATCGCGAGGTGAACCGTCTTTTCGACGATGCATTCCGAGGCTTCGGTTCCGGCCTGCGATCCGTCGGAAGCGGCTCCGCTTTTGGAGCCGGCTGGCCAAGTGTCGAAATCTCCGACACTGACAAGGAGATCAAGGTGACGGCCGAAGTGCCCGGGCTGGAGGAAAAAGACATCGAGGTCCTGCTCAATGATGGCGTGCTGACGCTGAAGGGCGAAAAACGTTCCGAGAGCGAGGATAACAATCGGCAGTTCTCCGAGCGCTATTATGGCCGGTTCGAGCGCCGCATCCCCCTCGGCGTCGAGGTCAAGGAGGACCAGGTCGATGCGCATTTTAAGAACGGCGTACTGACCGTCAGCTTGCCGAAAAGCGAGAAGGCACAGTCGCAGGTCAAGCGGATCGCTATCAAGAGCTAATCAGTCCGACGCTATGGCGGCCGCGGGTATAAACTGCGGCCGCTCCAGCCAATTTTGCAGTTAGCTTGAGTTCTTCTACGCGATTGTCGAGTCAACTGGACTGTGAAGGCGCTATGCACACGTGGAAGCGCCCGCCGCCCGTAGATGAGTTCGGGCGGCGGGCATGGTCGCCCTTATAAACTGAACGACACGGTGGGCCGACCAACCCGGCCAGGACGCCAAACCAAATAAGCGAAACGTTGTTCCCATCTGATGTTCAACGTGATGGAGCAGTCGCGTGTGCTTGGAAAGAGGAATGAAAGCAAATGTTCGACACGAAGTTTGCCAAAAGCAGCGATGCACCGGCGCGATTCTGCCAATCACCCGGGTTCATCGACGTTCAAAGGCAATGGACGACTTTTCCGGTCCAGGTGAAAAGCAATCATGTCGCGATTGGCGTAGTGTATCAGCAGCGTCTCGTAAAAGGCTGCCAGAATGTGTTCTGCCAATTCGGTGTCTAAGCTCCCCTTGCGAAGTAAGGTAGGTTTCCGCTCCTGCTCCAGCACTTGTTGCTCGCATTCGGCGATATGGTGATCGACCATCTTAAGGTCGGCTTGGGTGAACATCTCCTCCCCTTTCAGCCTAGGCTGAGTGTCGCCGGGAAGTGAAAGCGTAGCAAAATGCTCTTCTGGAACTCCGTGTAACGATCATGGTTTGGTATCAGGAGGATGCGAAGATGACGCTGCAATGGTGGACCGTGCCCGTGACGATCGAAACGCGCCGGGTTGGTCGATATGTTACCATCAACAGCACCGAAAAAGCAGCCGAATATATGCTCGAGGAATGGCCGGGAAGCCAAAACGAAACGTCATTCCTCGTAGCAAAACAGGCTTTGATCGATGCTCACGAGGGTAAGATTTCAGCACAAGAAACGCGCCGCGCATTCTTAGCCGCGGCGGAAGACGCTCGAATCTTTTTCTTCAACCAATGAGACAAAAACGGCAGGGAAACGGGAGAGGTCCCTGCCGTGCTAAAGAGCTGCTGTTGACGGATGAAAGGGCGGAACGTCAACGCAGCTTGCCGCGCCGTGAGAGTGGCGGCTGGCGAGTAAGGCAATGGACTCGCCACTTGTCAAACATCTACCCGCTTCATTTGCTCCGCCAAAGACGCATCAGAGATCGATTTCCACTATAAGTACTTGTTCGTCAGAAGGTGTTGATGATGCCACTTGTGAGGGAGAACAACCACTGAAGCGACCCGGAGCGCGATGCTCGCGGCCGCAAAAGAGAGCGGTGTGCAGGAAATGGGGAATGAGGTCGTGCAGGGCATCCGTTCGCGACTGTTTTCCCGTCCAATGCGATTTGTCTAGAAGCTGTGCGCCAAGCTTTTAGTTTGACGGTCATCAATTGTGTGAGTTCCTGGCGGCAAGGGCTCGTCTTGTCTGCCGAGCAACTTGTTTGATTGCCTCATATGCACTGCCGTTCCTCCCAGAAGCCCACGAGAAGTCGCAACCGCGTCTGGAGTAAAGCAAGAGCGTTCCCGGTGACCGCGACCATGGCCCGATGCTGGCATCGCCGCTTGACCCTTTGGTTTGCACGCACCTAAAATTGGGTATGAGCGAGTCCGAAATTCCTCTCACAGGCGGCGCAGATTCGAATGTTGTCCGGATAGGCGACACGGTCCGGCGGCGTGGCCGGGCGTGGTCTTCTGCCGTTCTGAATCTACTTCGCCACATTGAACACCAGGGATTTGAGGGAGCGCCCCGTGCGTACGGCTTCGATGATCAAGGACGCGAATGTCTCACTTACATCGAAGGTGAAGTTGGCTTAGGCAAAGGATTCATTCCTGATCAATATGGCCGCTTCGACGTCCGGCTTCCTGATTACGTGTGGAGTGACCGGGCCCTTGTCCATTTAGGGAAATTGCTGCGATCCTACCACGACGCTGCAGCAAGCTTCCTTTGGAATGACCGCAACTGGCGTATTGAACCTCGCGAGCCCGTCGAGACGATCTGTCACAATGATTTGTCACCGTGGAATACCGTCTTCCAAGCCGGGCTTCCTGTAGCGTTTATCGATTGGGACGCTGCAGCACCAGGACCGCGCTCTTGGGACCTTGGTTTCATTGCGTGGCGTTGGGTGCCTTTTTGGCGTGATGGCAAATGCGAAGCGCATGGCTTGCCGAAAGGCGTCCGCGAGAAAGCGCGACGCTTCCAGTTGTTCCTAGACGCCTACGGGATAGAGCCCGACATTGAAATCATGAGGGCAGCAATCGAAAGGGTGCGGCAAATGCAGGAGCACATGCGCAATCTCGCTGCATCCGGCTCTCCATGGGAAATGGAATTGGAACGCCGCGGCGTACTTAATGAAGGAGCGCTCGAAATCGCTTGGATGGAAGAACATGCACGGGAATTGGTGCAGCGATTTAGTGCGTCGTCATAGGTCTGGATCAGACTGCGCGATCAAGCCAACACCCGGCAAGGTGCGAACGACACACCGGTTATAATGGTCTCGGAATCAAATCGCAAACGCCGCCTGAGCACGAGATCGCGATAGGCCCTTGAAGGCTCGGCGAGCAGTTCCAATATCATTTTCAGGCTTATGAGTGGCATGGAAAGGAGGAAGAAAATGCCGCTGAACGATATTCCGTGGGATCGTCCGGTAACGATCCGCCTCCAGTGCGGTTTGGAACGCACCTTCACCGGCGTCTATGATGCGCTGGATTTTCTCGAGAACGAATGGCCATTGCGACATGGAGAGCGCCACAAGCGTGCCATGAAAACCTGTCGCGGTGCACTCAATGGCGCCATTCCGGCGCTGATCGCTCGGGAAGCATTCATGGCCGCTTGCCTTGAAGCGGGAATGGCAACCGTGATGACCACGTCAAAAATGAAGCCGCATACTTACCCAGCCGCAGCCAAACGGATCAGTGCGATTTAATGTGGCATCTTAGGTCCCGCTCGGCTCGATGCGGGACCTGTGCTCTAGTTCCTCCCAGATTTTCCCTGGCGACAGTATAGGCTCCGCCGTTGGTTGGATAAGCCGCGAGTCTCTGCCGATAGGAAAAGTATAGGATGACAAGAACGGCGATGATAGGCAAAACCAAGCGTGCCGAGCGGTATCAAGATAGTCAGAGCCGCTTCGGGGCCGCAAGAACATGAACCAAGGCCATCCAGACCCAGCGCCGGCACTGCCTCTATCCAGCCGATCTTCTTGTCTTCATGCTCGCGATTGGCGAGCCGGCGGCCGAACAATAGGGTGAAAAGGGGCAAGACGGACTCCTGGTCGAGCAAACAGGAGCCTAACCATGGTGAAGTCTGCAAGTTCCGGCTCGGATGGGCGCGAGTCTTATGGGAAACAGATTTGCCTGCGAATGTTCTGGTTTCTTTTGCCAAATTGCCTCAATGATGCAGGAAGACTTTGAGGCCGCGGTTTTACGTCGCGGCAGTTGATCCCTTTACTCCGGTCTCGAAACCGGTCTCGATAACGGGAGTCCCACATTCCCACGAAGGATTGCTCTGGCACTCCCGGCCGTTGCGGGGGTCGATGCTTCGGCATGGTGAATAGATCGGCCGCCGCCGGGTTAAACCAGGGCAAACCTCCCGTGTCAGAGATGCGAGATTAATATCCACTGAGGTGTGTGCCGTTTCAGATCGCGGTCCGCAAAAACCTCAGTAATCGAAGCATTGAGATCGTAAGCCAAGCGAATTCTTCCGCCTCCCTGGGTTAGCCTCAGTGATCGCGAAGGAGCGACATGCCAAGCCGGCTCGAGCAGACATCGGCGTCGAGGTTAAGAAAGGTCACCTCAATGCCCGCTTCATGACAGTATTCCTCGCCATCAGACAGGCTGAGGTATCTGCCACGGGAACAACAACGCCTTGATTGGCTTTTCCGTTTCACGACGGCACATTTGAGAACCAGCCATGGCCAGCGATAAGTTATCGACTTACAGATCCAAACGCGACTTTCAGAAGACCGCTGAGCCGAGCGGCAAGAGGCCGATCAAGAAGACTAACCGCCGGCGCTTCGTTATTCAGAAGCATGACGCCACACGCCTGCACTACGATCTGCGGCTCGAGCTCGATGGCGTGTTCAAAAGCTGGGCCGTCACTAAAGGACCATCCCTCGATCCGCACGACAAGCGGCTGGCGGTCGAGGTTGAGGACCATCCACTCGACTACGGCGACTTTGAAGGCACCATCCCGAAAGGTCAATATGGTGGCGGCACAGTGATGCTCTGGGACCGCGGCTATTGGGAGCCTGGAGCGAGAAAGAGCCCAGAACAGGCGCTGGTCAAAGGCGACTTCAAGTTCACTCTGGAGGGCAAACGTCTGCATGGAAGTTTCGTGCTCGTGCGGATGCGCAACGATCGTGATCGCGGCAAACGCACCAACTGGCTGTTGATCAAGCACCACGATGAATTTTCCGTCGAGGAGGATGGCGCCGAGATCTTAGAGGAGAATGCCACCTCGGTGGCGTCGGGACGAACGATGGAGATGATCGCCGCGGGCAAGGGCCGAAAGCCGCGACCGTTCATGGTCGAAGGCAGAACTATCGAGGCCGACGCGGTGTGGGACAGCAATCATGGCCTTGCCGCCGAAAAGCGGAGATCGGAAGCGAGGAGCGGCAAAAAGGCCAACACGGTCACGCCTGTCCACATTCCGGATTTCATTGCGCCGCAGCTTTGCGAAACCCAGCAGCGTCCGCCGCCCGGCTCGGGCTGGATCCATGAGATCAAGTTCGACGGGTACCGCATCCAGATGCGTGTGCTCGATGGCGACGTTACGCTGAAGACCAGAAAAGGGCTCGACTGGACCGGCAAATATCCCGAGATTGCCGAAGCAGCGTCGACGCTGCCGGACTGCATCATCGACGGTGAGATCTGCGCGCTCGACGATCATGGTGCGCCGGATTTCGCCTGCCTGCAGGCGGCCCTCTCGGAGGGGAAGACCGGAAGTCTCGTCTACTTTGCCTTTGATCTGCTTTATGACGGCAGCGAGAATCTACGTTCCCGGCCTCTTATTGAGCGCAAGGCGCGATTGCAGGAGCTGCTCATCAAAGCAGGCGGCGATCTGCGAATCCGGTTCGTCGAACATTATGAGACCGGCGGCGATGCTGTCTTGCGGTCCGCCTGCAAACTCTCGCTCGAAGGCATCATCTCCAAGAAGGCGAATGCGCTATATCAGTCTGGCCGCACGGACACCTGGGCGAAGTCAAAATGCCGTGCCGGCCATGAGGTGGTGATCGGCGCTTATGCTAAGACCAACGGCAAATTCCGGTCCTTATTGGCGGGTGTTTATCGTGGCGACCGCTTCGTCTACGTCGGCCGCGTCGGAACTGGCTACGGCGTAAAGAAAGTCGAAACGCTACTGCCGAAGCTGAAGGCGCTGGAGGCCACGAAATCGCCGTTCACCGGCATCGGGGCGCCGAAGAAAGAACCCGAAGTCGTCTGGCTGAAGCCAGAGCTCGTCGCCGAAATCGAGTTCGCGGGGTGGACGACCGACGGTCTCGTTCGCCAGGCAGCGTTCAAAGGGCTGCGCGAAGACAAGCCGGCCAAAGAAGTCGAGGCCGAACGGCCGGCGCCCCCCGCGGAGGCAGACGTTCCAGAACCGGCTCCGCATGCCAAGGCAAAGCCGGCGCGACGGAAAGGGGCGAAGGCCGACGTCATGGGCGTGCTGATCTCCAATCCGGATAAGCCACTATGGCCTGACGCCAACGATGATAAACCCGTCAGTAAGGAGGACCTTGGGCGATATTATGAGGCGGTGGGATCGTGGATGATCGAGCATATCAGGGGCAGGCCATGCTCCATCATCCGAGCGCCGGATGGAATTGCCGGGGAGCAATTCTTTCAGCGCCATGCAATGCCGGGGCAATCGAACTTGCTCGATCTGGTCAAGGTGTTCGGCGACAAGAAGCCCTATCTACAGATCGATCGAATCGAGGGGCTTGCTGCTGTTGCGCAGGTCGCCGCCGTCGAGCTCCATCCCTGGAACTGCGAACCCGGTCAGCCAGAAGTGCCCGGCCGCCTTGTTTTCGATCTTGATCCGGGTCCGGACGTGCCATTCTCGACGGTAGTTGCCACTGCCCGCGAAATGCGCGACCGACTGGACGAATTGGGACTGATCAGCTTCTGCAAAACGACGGGTGGCAAGGGCCTGCATGTCGTCACCCCGCTGAGCGTCAATAAGCGCAAGCCGCTCTCCTGGGCTGAAGCAAAGGGGTTTGCCCACGATGTCTGTCAGCAGATGGCACGGGACAATCCCGATCTTTATCTCATCAAGATGACGAAGAGTCTGAGAGGCGGCCGCATCTTCCTCGACTATCTGCGCAACGATCGCATGTCGACCGCTGTTGCGCCCTTGTCGCCGCGCGCCCGGGCCGGTGCCACCGTGTCGATGCCGCTAACCTGGGCGCAAGTGAAATCCGATCTCGATCCAAAGCGCTTCACCATCCGCACGGTGCCGGCGCTTCTTGCCAAAAGCTCGGCCTGGAAGGACTATTGTGATGGCGAGCGGCCGCTCGAACAGGCCATTAAGCGTCTCGGCAAATCAAGACCGGCAGCGTAATTTTCAACGTGCCTTCCGGAACGGCGCGCGAGCACTCGCGACGGGGTCGGCCGCTCACCTTTGCTACAAACGTCAGGCGAAGGTGCCGCCTGGATTGGGGTCGGACGAAGGTTGCGCTGAGGTCCATGCATCAGCCTGCTTTTCCGTCGGCACGTTGCCGTTCGGGGTCAATTCGTTCACCGCCTGCGGAAGATCCCGAGACAATCGGCTCAGAATTTCCTGCCGCGAGAGGCCGGTCTTGGCTGCAAGCTCGTTGAGAGTTTCGTCGCCGAGTGCCTGGCTCAGCTCCTGATCATTTATCGGCTTGTTGTCGCCTGTGCTGACCCAGGATTCGACTTTGTCGCCCTGACCGTTGCGTTGGAACTGCTCCAGAAGACCTCCGAGCCGCTCAGGATGCCTCCGGCCGCACTGCTGCCAAAAAGATCGCCGAGCCCTCCGCCGCGCGCGAGATTGCCGAGCAGGTCGCCAATCCCGCCAGTGCCAGACAGCTTTCCTTCTGCGCCGGTCTGGCCGCTTTGTGCGCGCTGTCCAATTCCCTTTAAAACTTCCGCTATCTTATCGTGGTTCTGGTAGCCGGCGAGGGCCAACACGGCGAGCAGTGCGGTCAATGGTCCACGGGACATCTCCTAAGCGATTGGGATGGGTTCTCAGGAAACTAGTCGTCGGTCACAATGTTCCGCTCGGCTTCTCGCCCATGTCGAAGACTGCGGCGTCGTTCCTGGATGCCTTAGAAGCTCGATGGCCGAACGCTACGAAGATGGCGCGTCGTTTCCGCTGTGGCCCCACGTTCACATCATCATCGCTTAGATTAAGTGCCGGCGAGGCTGTCGCTTTCGTAATGAAAAACCGTCAGTTGAGAGGGGTCTGCTAGACAAGCGGGCCCACAATCGAATGGCGAAAAGGGACGTGCATCAGTCCGGCAATCCGGTGATAAAAAATTTTCGAGGACCGTCTTGAATCTGAAAAAAGCACAAACCAAATCGATACTACCGGCAGCCCAGGTGGGGGCCGGAAAGCCGGAGACGCAGGTTTCCGACGCGTCTCCTTTCCATCTCGCTTTACGGAGGATTTGGTTATGAGAAACGACTTCGACTTCGCACCGCTCTATCGGTCCAGCATTGGCTTTGACCGGGTGTTCAATCTCCTCAACAGTGCCCAGCGCCTGCAGGCCGTCGAGACCTGGCCGCCTTACGACATCATCAAGACGGGTGAGGATGACTATCGCATCCAGATGGCTGTCGCTGGGTTCGCAGATGCCGACCTAGACATCACGCAGGAGCGAAACGTGCTTATCGTGAAGGGCCAAAAGGCCGAACAGAAAGACGGCGAATATCTGCACAGGGGCATTGCCGGGCGCGCTTTCGAGCGCCGGTTCGAACTGGCCGACCATGTCAGAGTTGAGAATGCCGCGTTGACGAATGGCCTTCTGAGCATCGATCTAAAGCGCGAAATCCCGGACGCTATGAAGCCGCGCAAGATCGAGATCGGCAGCCAGCCGCAGGCAACGCCGCTTCAGATCGACGCCGAAAAACAGGTTGCCTAAGGACAGTGAGTGCCGCTCGCTCTCGGGCGGCACCTCTCAGTCAGAGACCTCGAAATGAAAACGATCGACATTCAAAAGGCGGTTTTCCTCGATGCCCGCGACCTCGCTGCCTGCCAGGTCGTCTTCGACGAACTGCTAAGGGAGATCGGGATGGCCAAGGACTGCGAAGAGGCCGAGCGCATCGGAGCCATCGTGATTGAGCTCTATCGGCAGGGTGTCCATGATCCCGCTCACCTCAAACTGATGGTCGAGAGCGCACGCGGCCTGTTCGGACGCGCCAAGCCGAGGACAACTGTATCAAGATAGTGTCACGGGGTCGCCCGGGATGCCGGGCGACCTTCTCGATGCCTCCTCGCAACCACGGACTTGCCGCACGCGCGCTCTGTGGCGATCTATCGGCGCGCGGTTGCAGATCGTGATGCGGGGACTTCTGTATCACCCAAAAGCGACGGACCGTGAACGGATCGTGCGCACGCCCATCATAGCTGGGGACGAATTTCAGAACGTCATTTTGCCGTAGACGGCGCATTCGTCATATTGAAGACGGCGGCATTGTCCTGAACCTCACGCAGGCCCTTGTAGGACGGATGACGCAGGTTCCCCTCATTCGTCCAGCCACGAAACTCGATCTCGGCAATCAATGTCGGTTGCGCGAAGACCAGGCGTTTGCCTTTCACCGGCACGACTGGCTTGTTCGTCTTGAGCCTATCCAACGTCCTGCGCAGCTCTTCGGCTTCTTTCCGATTAAAGCCCGTTCCGACGGATCCGACGTAGATCCAGTCGTGAGCTTTCCGTCCGGCAAGCAAAAGACTTCCGAGACCCCCGCGCGTGGTGGCGGACTGCTCGTAACCGACGATCATGAAGCTTTCGCTCTGAACGCATTTGATCTTCAGCCAGTCGCCGAGGCGGCCGCTGCGGTAGGGCCGATCGCGATGCTTGGCGATGACGCCCTCCAAACCATGGTGACATGCGTAGTCCAGTAGTGCCTCGCCATCGAACTGTAGTTCCTCCGAAAGCCGCAGGGCACCATCGGCGTTCTCCGGTATCAAACCTTCAAGCAGGTGACGGCGCAGCGAGAGTTCGGTGCGGGTGAGGTCGTGACCATCCAGATAAAGCAAGTCAAAGGCGTAGAGGATCGACTCGGTCGAGATGCGTTTGCCGCCGCGGCCGCCGAGCGAGTGCTGCAGGGCACCGAAATCCGACCGGCCTTGTTCGTCAAGGACAACGGCCTCTCCGTCGAGAATAGCCGTTGTAAGCCCGAGGTCTCTTGCCGCGGCTGCGATTGCTGGAAAGCGGTGCGTCCAGTCATGGCCGCCACGCGTGAGGATCCGAATACTCTTCGGTTCGATGTGGATCGCCAACCGGTAACCATCCCACTTCACCTCGTAAAGCCAATCCGGGCCTTGCGGCACGGTTGGCTTTAGCAGCGCCAGGCAGGGCTCCACGCGCGAAGGCATCGGATCAAAGGGCAGGCTTGGTTGATCGGGGTCGCGCCGCCGGATTGGCCGCGACTGAATTGTCGAATTCGCGTCACGCAGAAGGGCGGCGGAAGGCAGGCGCGGTCGGATCATTGCTTCAGTGCCTGCCGGAGCGGTTTTCAGCGTCTACGGATTTGCGCAGAGCATCCATGATATTGATGACATTGCTCGGTTCCGGTTCAGCCTTTTCCTTGCCCTTGGGCTTCGACTTGACCGGCTTCTTCATCTGCTTCTTCTTGGCCGCGATAATGTCGAGCAGCTTATCCTGAACCGGGTCCGAGGCCATTTTCGGGCTCCAGGGCTGAGTCTGTTTCTTGATCAATTGCAGCACGAGCGGCATCATCTGACTATCGGCAGGTTCATCGTCCACCTGCTCGAAATACGTGTTCGCATCCCGTACTTCGTCGCCGTAACGCAGCGTCCAGAGCACGATACCCTTGCCGCGCGGCTCCAGCATGACGGCCCGTTCGCGGCGGGAAATGACCAGCCGAGAAATGCCAACCATGTTCTCGGCCGCCATCGCGTCGCGAATGACCGAAAACGCCTCCAGGCCGACCGGATCGTCTGGCGAAAGATAATACGGGGTATCGAGCCAGATCCGTTCGACGCTGTCGCGCGGCGCGAAGATCTCGATGTCGATCGTCTTGGTGCTTTCGAGCGCGACGTTCTCCAACTCCTCGTCTTCGAGGATCACATATTCATTTTCCCCGCGCTGGTAGCCTTTGACTTCGTCCTGCTCCTTGACCTCCTTGCCGGTGACGGAATCGACATAGTGGCTGACGACGCGGTTCTGCGTCTGCCTGTTTAGCGTGTGAAAGCGGACCTTCTCGTTTTCGGAGGTGGCTGGCATCATCTGCACCGGGCAGGTGACGAGCGAGAGTTTCAGATAACCTTTCCAGTAGGGACGGATCGCCATGGCATCCTCCTATTACCCGGCGCGCCGGTGCTGGCCGCCGGAGCTGCGCGGTTTCGATGCAGTTGCCCGCGCGGTCTTTTGTCTGCTCTTGCCGGCATTGACATTGGCGGCCGTGGGCTTTGTCTTTGCGGGTGCGGACATGCCGGCGCTCTCGCGCAGCGCCTGCAGCAGGTCGCTCGGCTTCGAAGCCGGGGGCGCCTTCTTCTTCGGCAGTGTGCGGCCCTCGATCTTGGCCTTCACCAGTTCGGCGACAGCCTCTTCATAGCGGTCATCGAACTGCTTCGGATCGAAGATGCCCTTCTTAGTGCTGAGGATGTGCTTGGCAAGCTCCAGCATCTCGCCCTCGATCTTCAGATCGGGCATTTCGTCGAAGGCCTTTTCGGACGAGCGGACCTCGTAGTCGAAGTTCAAGGTGGAACCGACCAATCCTTTGCCGTGCGGACGGATCAGGAGCGTACGCAAACGGCGGAAGAGGACCGTCCGGGCGATCGCGGCGACGTTGGATTTTTTCATGCCATCGCGTAGCAGCTTGAACGCATCGCTGCCCATCTTGTCGGGGGCAAAGTAGTAAGGCTTGTCGAAATAGACGTCGTCGACTTTGTCGCAAGGAATGAAAGCCTCGATCTTCAGCGTCTTGTCGCTTTCGGGAACGGCGGCGGCGACTTCTTCCGCTTCAAGGACCACATACCGCCCATCTTCGATCTCGAAACCCTTAACCTGATCCTCGCGCTCGACCGGATCACCGGTTTCGCTGTCGACGAATTCACGCCGGACGCGATTGCCCGTCTTTCGATTCAGCGTATTGAAGGCGATCCGTTCGGACGAGGATGCGGCAGTATAAAGGGCGACCGGAAACGCCACTTCACCGAACTTTATGTACCCTTTCCAATTTGCCCTCGGCGCTACCATTTTACTCGCACTCCTCCAGCAACCAATGCGAGTCAACAGAATCACTCCACTTATTGTTCCGAGTCAAAAAGAATCTAAAGTCAATAGCTTGGCGCCTGTCCACCGCTCGCTTTCCGAGTCCTATCATGTCTTTGAATCGGAGGTATTTTTTGGCGCCGAAGGCCTTTCCATGGGACAGCAACCACGAGAACTAACATATGACCAAGCGCGAACTCATCGACACCGGAGCCGACAAGCGCTTTGTCCTAGATCAAGGGGTATTTACTATAGGGTCGCCGCGATCCCCTTCAGCAGGCTTAGCCCTTTTCGCCTTATGGCGCAGTCGGCAGAGAGTGAACCACCGACCTTATCCCACTCTTTGAACGGGCCCTTTTCGTAGCGGGCCAGACGTCACATATTTGTCAGAGCCTTGGGGTTTCTGCCGTCAAAGCTTCGATCGGCCCTTGTGGGTTCACCCACCGCTTCCTGGACCTCCGTCCTATCTTGCGACCCATCCTCTCGACCGTTATACTGTTTTTGAAAAACAGTATAACACCGGAGTCGAGTGCGCTCCGGTACGAGCCAATGGAAGAAGATCAGGAAGGCAACGCCGACCAGTGTTCAGCATCGCACCGACGGGCGTGAAGTCGAACATGCTGAACGATGTGCCGGTTATTTCCTGCCGCAGTCGCGAGACGACGATGTTGGGCGAAGTGCCGATCTGCGTCATCAATCCGCCGATCAGCGCGGCGAAACTCATCGGCATCAGATAGCGGGACGGCGAAATACCGATCTTCCTGGAAAACTGGAAAGCGACCGGCATCATGATCGCCAATGCGCCGATATTCTTGATGAATGCGCAGAGCAGGGCGACGACGATCAGCAGGAGCGCCAGTTGCATGTGAAGCGATTCAAGGCGCGGAAAAAAAGCACTTGATGGCGGAATCTACGATACCTGAGCGAGCCATGCCGGCGCTGACCACCAGTGCTCTGCCAACGATGATGACGATGTCGTCGCTGAAACCGGAAAAGGCTTTATCGAAGGGACCAATTCCGAGCGCAACCGACAGGATCAGCGCGCAGCAGGCCACTATGTCATAGCGGAATCGATCCCAGATGAAGACGATCATCACGAGACCGATAACGCCGAAGGCAAGAGCTTGCTGTGTAGACATGCTGCTCCAAAGGCTTGCGGCGTCCGTTCAATGTTGTGCGCCGGCAAAAGTTCCACGCAAGCCGACGCTTTCTGCTTCCCTCGTGACTCTCTCTCGTTGAGATGGGTCCAGTAGTGATCGGTGCAAGTTTGCGCTCGATAGCGGTCAGATATCTGTCCATGGTTTCCGCGAATGGGACCAGGGGCCAGCAGTTCGCCTCAACACACTTTTACTTGCGAGATCTGCGATCGCCGACAAGTGTTTGATCCCCATGGTCGCGAAGGCGAGCTGCTAGCGTCTGGAACGCATTCCACGGATTATCCTGGGCGCCGTCGGATTGATGTCGACCAACACGCCGTCTTTCTTGCGCATCGAGAGACCGTCGCCAATGGCCGCTGCCATCAGACAAGGAATTGGTCCACTGCGCTGACGAGCCAAAACTGCGCTGGCAATTTCTCATGGCGAATTTGATGAAGAAATTGGGCCACCTTCGGTGTGACATGGCGGCCCGGTCAGGCTGCAGAAGCAGCCACGTAGGTGGAAAGGAGTGCCTACCATTGTATAATACCATTCGATATATTCGTTTCAACGAATATTGTGATTAATTGAACTCCTTACCTAAACAGGGGAAAACTCTCTTGATGGGAGCATCAGGTTGGCCGCCCCTCCGTCCATCCCGGGGCCGGCCCATGTAGAGCAAATCTGAACTCTCAAGTGCAACCTGAACCGCCTTCCCGAGCACAGGTTTTGCCTGCCGCAGCAGGTTTACACCGAGCGCAAAAGGTCGATCGGGGCTCGAACGCGGTTGCGTAAGACGAGACATTGTTGCCGGTCGTGCCGGATGTGGAAGGCGAAACGAGCCGCTCCAGAGGAGGTTGCACCGAAAAGGTTCCCAAAGCCTTCGCCCGGCGAACCCGTCGGCTCCCGAACTGGATCAATCACGAAGTTTGCTTCGGATACGAAGCATGCGCTTAGTTGGACGACGGCAGATTTCCAATCACGATCTCTCAATTAAAAGCGCAGGGTTGTAAATATTACCTCGGCCCCTAATTCACACGTCTAAGTCCTCGTGGTGAATTAACGTCTCTGAGTGACCGGCGCTTTCGCACGAGGTAAACGCTTATCCGTAGCGATGCAGTCCTGTCGGGATACGATCTTGGAGGTGTGTGAGCTGGTGTTCTTACTTACAGGCGCATTTCCGGGCGCGGTAAACTGGCCGTCGGGCCAATTTGAGTTTTGTTCTGGTGCTAATGACCATGCCAGTTGTGCGGCTTGATGGGCAGCTCTCGTTCATTCGGATGAGCCTTGCGCCCTGTGAGGTGCCAAAACTTTTGGAGCGGCATCGAGACCGCTATAAAGGTAGCGACAAGGTCGAGCAGCGCGCGACGAAACTAATTGCGGGAAATTTTCCGGCTGCTGATTCCCTGGCTTTCATCGAGGCAGTCTGTAAATTGGGACGGGGCCAGCGAAACTTCAGCCGAATTGAAGTCGCCGGAGGGGCAAGAATTGCGCAATCGCTTGCATCAGCGACCAAGGCAATCGAAGGCGGTGACGTAACGCTCGCAATCGGCGAGCTAAGTAGGCTGCCGCATCTTGGGTTTTCGTTCGCTTCAAAGGTCGCTCGTTTCCTTGCTCCCGATAAATGCGTCGTCCTCGACAGCGTAATCAGGAGCCGGATCGGTTATCTCGATAGCAATGTGGGCTACACCCGGTTCCTTCAGGATTGCTTTCAGCTCTTGCAGTTACTGCAGCAATCGTCCGACCTTGAAAGCACTCTCCGCGACAGCTTGCGTGTCTGTGATGTCGAGGCCGCGGTTTTCATGAAAGCTAAAGAAGAACAATAGTCCATAGTCATGGCAATTAGTCCAAGATTTCCTGTGCCGGGTGCCGGGTGCCGGCGGTCGATGGCGACACACAGCGTGTCCAGAAACATGCTCGGCGATATGGATGTTGAAATCAGCGAAGTTCAAAGTCTAGGCGGCGGCCGCACTCGACAAGGACATCGCTAAGCAGCTTCTAAAGGCGACGGACTGCCGGGTCGCCTCGCACCCGCCGCTCTCGTGTAGCGGCCCGGGCGGCGGGTATTACAGTTGGACAATGGTCTCGCGACTAGTTTTGGTTCCGAGGGCAACCTCATACTTTAGAGCGGGAATGGCCGCAATCATCGCCAAAAGTATTCGCCGCGTAATCATACGACACCTGATGAGCACTTGGATCACGTTAGCTGCCGATAGCTGTAACCCGCAAAGAGGAGAATGGTTTCAATGAAGCAAGGTGGTCGGCAACGCGCCAAGCTCGCCGATCGCGCGACCCCAACGAGAAAACGGCGCCGACCTTACGATGCCCGGTCCCAGAGCCAATTGATCAAGCCTGCTAAGTCAGTCCCCAAAAAGGACCCGCGGCAAATCTATGTGACGCCGACGATAGCTTGCCGGGCTGCCCGGAAAGTCCTGGGCTCAACTCGGCCGCAGCGTCTTGCCCGATGTCGCATCAAAAAGATGAAGCTTGCCTGGGCGGGGCGCTATCGTCACAACTTGGCCTGGTTCAAAATCGTGGCGTTCGGAAAACACTGCGACAAGCTCGCCAGGTCCGTAGCGCAAGAAAACCATCGTCTCATGGCCGGTAGGTTCGGTGACGTTGACAGACGCCCTCAGGCCGCTCTCATTGAGTGACAAGTGTTCAGGCCGCACGCCCAGGAGCACTGATTGGCCGTCGGAGGCGTCCGGGGTGAAACCGAGCGCGATCTCATCGCCGGTCTCGGTGACGAAGATTGCGCCATCAGCCTTGTATCGACCTTTCAGGAGATTCATCGATGGCGAGCCGATGAAGGTTGCGACGAACGTGTTACCAGGCCGATCGTAAAGTTCCAGAGGTGTGCCGATCTGCTCGACATTGCCGCGCTGCATCACCACGATCTTGTCGGCCATCGTCATCGCTTCGACTTGGTCGTGGGTGACATAGATGGTGGTGGTCTTCAGCCGCTGATGTAGTTCCTTGATCTCCTTGCGCATCTGTACGCGCAGCTTCGCGTCGAGATTCGACAGCGGCTCATCGAACAGGAACACTTGCGGCGACCTGACGATCGCTCTGCCCATCGCCACGCGCTGCCGCTGGCCACCCGAAAGCTGACGCGGATAACGGTCCAGATAGGGCACGAGGTCGAGTGTTTCGGCCGCCGCCTGCAGGCGCTGTTTAATGACGTCGGCTGGCTGCCTTTGTAGGCGCAGCGCGAAAACCATGTTTTCGGCAACCGTCTTATGCGGATAGAGCGCATAGCTCTGGAAGACCATCGCGATATCACGGTCCTTCGGCGGTAGATTGTTGACGATCCTTGCCCCGATCGAAATGGTGCCGCCGGTGATGCTTTCGAGCCCTGCGACCATGCGCAACAAAGTCGATTTGCCGCAACCAGACGGACCGACGAGCACCACAAACTCGCCGTCGCGAATTTCTATGTCGACACCATGCAGGACATTTAAGCCGCCGTAAGCTTTCTGCGCTCCTGAAATAACTACCTCAGCCATCTCGCTCCCACTTGCTTGTCCGGCGACCACCTCTTGTGCGGGCGGTCGCGGGACTATGCACTGTTCTTGCCGTGCATTTTTCGTGCATCTAGCCGGGCAAAACAACCCGACTTCTCTGCTTCAAAAGCACCGGCAACCTCCTCCGTGAAACGTTTCATTTCGTATTGACTTTTTACGGCCGCCGTCTCATCCTCAACGAGGAGACTGAGAGGAGCGGTTTTCAAAATCAGGATATGAAACGTTTCATTTCTTGCTTACCAGATAGTTCTGCTTGAGGCCAGTCTTAAAAACTGGCGGAGCCCGATCGGCAAAGACCGATCAGGCGGCAGTGCAAATAAACGTGGAGGATGACATGAAAGTGGAAATATATGATGCACTGATGCGCCATCAGGCAAGCCGCCGCGACGTCTTGCGCGGAACCGCCAGCGCCGCGGCTCTACTCGGCGTGTCGAGCGCATTGGCCGGAATTCCTGGCATGGCTTTCGCGGCCGATGATGTGCGCGCTCAGATCCTGCAAATTCCAGGTGTTGGCAAGGGTTCCCCAACGGATGCAGATTGGCAGAAGGTGGGGCAACTCTGTCTCGGCCCGACCAAGACCAATGTCAAGCAGGGCGAGTTTGCCGGTGTCGAGCTAACCTTTATGGGTCTCAACAACCAGAACCTCCACAACTTCCTATTCCGCGGCTTCCTGAAGCCGTGGGAGGCCTATACGGGCGCCAAGATCAATTGGATCGATCTTGCCCAGGCCGACTACAATGCCCGCCTTCAGCAGTCGATTGCGACCGGCACAGTCGACTTCGACATACTCGAAATGGGCGCGCCCTTCGAAGGCGACACGGCAGGCCGCGGGCTTTTGGACGAAATGCCAGATTGGGTTGGAAAGCAGATCGAGTCCGACGACTTGGTGAGTTATCTGAAGCCACCGGTCGGCACTTGGGGTGGCAAAACCTATCGAGTGACCATCGACGGCGATTGCCACACCTTCGCCTATCGTAAAGATTATTTCGGTGAAGGCTCGATCAGCGGCATGGCCAAGCCGCCGAAGACCTGGCAGGAAATCAATGAAGTTTCCAAAAAGCTGATCGGCAAGAAGGACCCGCTGACGGGCCAGCCGGCTTATGGCTATCTCGACCCACTCAAGGGCTGGGGCGGCTTCGGCTTCTACTTCATCGAGAACCGCGCGACGGCCTACACCAAATATCCGGGCGACCCAGCCTGGCTGTTCGATCCGGAAAACATGAAGCCGCTGGTCAACAACCCCGGATGGGTCCAAGCGATCCAGGATGTCTTGGATCTGATCGCGGCAAAAGCCTATCCGGCTGATCAGATCAATGCGGACCCCGGCACCACGGCCTTCTCGCAGTTCCTGGCAGGTACTGGCTCAATGCTGATGTGGTGGGGCGACGTTGGGTCAAGCGCACGCACTTCGGACACCTCCGTCGTAGGTGACGTAGTCGGCTTCGGCATTAACCGCGGTTCGGATCGTGTCTATAACCGCAAGAGCGGGCAGTGGGAAAACAAATATAACGAAGCGCCGAATATGGCCTACCTCGGCTGGGGCATCTATGTCACCAAGCGAGTCTCCAGCGACGAAAAGAAGCGCAAGGCGGCCTGGTCAGCTGCGGCCCATCTCGGTGGGAAGGATTTGTCCCTGTGGACTTCGGCTTATCCGTCTGGCTTCCAGCCCTACCGTCAGTCCAATTTCAACTATGATGAATGGGAAAAAGCAGGCTACGACCGAGCCTATATCCAGGACTATCTGGGTTCGAACGCCGACAGCTACAACCATCCGAACGCCGCCATCGAACCGCGCATCCCCGGCATCTTCCAATATTATTCTGTTGCCGAGGACGAGCTGGCCAAAGGTTATGCCGGAAAGTACAAGTCGGCCCAGGAAACCGCTGATGCGATTGCCGCCGCGTGGGAAAAGATCACCGACCAGATCGGCCGCGATAACCAGCTGAAACTCTATCGGACAAGCCTGGGGCTGTGACCGGTTGAAGAAAACGCCGACGGGCCGGAAGCGGCTCCGCCGGCGCCTATTCTGCGAGGAATATCATGTCTACAGTCCAAGGCGATCTGCTTCACACGGTCGAAGCCGGTTTCATTTCCGCGAGCCGTCGTTTCTGGGGCCGCACGGCTCTGTGGCTCAGCGCCATATGGTTCATAGCATCGTTTGTATTGCAGGCTTTCCACGAATTGGGCTGGACCAGTTGGGGCTTCGAGAATTGGCGCCCGGTTCTTTATGCCTATTTTCTCTGGGCAGCAGTTCTCTGCGTTACTCGCGTCGTCATTTATGGTGAGACAGGCAAGAAGGCGCTTTTTGTGCTGCCGGCCGCGCTTTTCGTCGTGTCAATGGTGGTCTTCCCGCTGCTCTTCGCGCTCTGGATCGGCTTTTCAGACTGGAACCTTGCCTCGTCTGCCGGGCGGCGCTTCAACGGGCTCGACAATGTGCGCCGGATGATCTCGGATCCGTTCTATGCCAACGCGCTGCTCAACATGATCCTTTATTGCCTGGCGATTGCGGTCGAATACGCGATCGCGTTCGGCTTGGCGCTGCTTCTCAACCAGGAAATCGTCGCCCGCAAGTTCTGGCGCGTAACCTTCCTGGTGCCGTTGATGCTGTCGCCGGTTGCCGTGAGCTGGATGGTCGGCAAGTCGATGCTGGAGACCCGCTTTGGTCCGGTTGCGCGTTTTGCCCGCTGGCTTGGCTGGGAAAATCCCTCCTTTTTCGGCGATCCGCTGACGGCGAGGCTATCGATCATCATCATGGATGCCTGGACCTTCATTCCCTTCATGATGATCATGCTGCTCGCCGGATTGCAGGCCCTGTCCAAGGAAGTGCTGGAGGCGGCCGAAGTTGATGGCGCCACAAAGTGGCAACGCTTCTGGCAGGTCATTTTCCCGCTAATGCTGCCGGTTTCCGTCACGACGGTGATGATCCGCATAATCTTCAAGCTGAAACTCGCCGACATCATTATCACGGTAACGGCCGGCGGTCCCGGCGGGGCGACTGATTCCGTTACCAGCTTCATCTATCGCGAATATCGCGACCGTTCAAATGTCGGATATGGAACCCTGCTCGCGCTTGTCTATCTCGTGATCATCGTTTTCGGCATGACGCTGCTGATGAAGATTTCAGACCGTGTCGTGAAGCGTATGACAGGAAGGCTCTGATGGTTTCGATCGATTTCGAAAAATACGCACGCGGCCAACGCATTCGGTGGTGGGCCATGCGTTTCGTCGTCTACGGCCTCCTCGTCATCTGGGCGTTTGTCTGCATCTTCCCGTTGTTCTGGACGGTTTCGACCTCGTTCAAGACTGCAGCGGACGTCATGAGGGGCAATCTTGTGCCTTGGTTCAATTTTAGTCCCAGCTGGCTCGGCTGGCGTTCGTTAGGGCTTTCCCCTGATACGATTTTCCAAATATCGACGGTGCGTGACGAGTTTATGCGCAGGCTGTGGAACAGCGTCGTCATTTCGGTGACGGCATCAGCTCTCGCGGTAGTGCTCGGATCGCTCGCCGCTTACGGCCTCAGCCGCTTTTCCTATAAGTTCGGATATATGCGAAACTCCGATATTTCTTTTTTCTTCCTGTCGCAGCTCATCATGCCACCGGTCGTTTTGGCACTTCCCTTTCTGGTTCTCTATAAGGAGCTGGCGCTGCTTGACACCTATGCAGGTATGATCGCCGTCTATACTCTGATGGTCCTTCCGATCGTCGTGTGGATCATGCGC
This sequence comes from Martinezella paranaensis, assembly GCF_014200235.1. Classification (NCBI taxonomy): domain Bacteria; kingdom Pseudomonadati; phylum Pseudomonadota; class Alphaproteobacteria; order Hyphomicrobiales; family Rhizobiaceae; genus Martinezella; species Martinezella paranaensis. Next base: position 40,602 of record NZ_JACHBI010000023.1, read on the forward strand.
GACCAATTCGCCACTGTGCCTGTCGAGCTCGAGGAAGCTGCGCTTGTTGATGGCCTATCGATATGGGGTGCGTTTGCCCGCATTATCGTGCCACTCGTCCTGCCGGGCATGGTGGCCGCCTTCCTCCTGGCGTTGATCCTGTGCTGGAACGAATATTTCTTCGCAGCACTACTGACCTCCACCAATACTAATACCTTGCCGGTGATGATCGCCAGCCAAACAGGCAGTCAGGGCATCAACTGGTGGTCGATGGCCGCCCTTTCCACCGCCGGCATTGTTCCGCTGGTCTTTGTCGGCGTCGTGCTGGAAAAGCACATCATCGCCGGAATGACCGCCGGCGCGGTGAAGTAGCTCCGGGACCGTCGGAAATGTCAAAGATGCCCACCGTCAAGGATGTCGCCGTCTATGCGGGCGTCTCCGTGGGCACCGTTTCGCGCGTGCTGTCTGGCGAAACCGCGGTCAAATCCATCCTGCGCGAAAAGGTCAACGACGCCGTTAATGCGCTAGGGTACCGGCCGAATGTCACGGCGAGAGCTCTGCGTACCAGCAGAACTGATGTCATCGGTCTCATTGTTCCCGACATCACCAATCCCTTCTTCGCGCAGCTTGCGGCAAGCGTAGAGCGTGCATCGCTCGAATGCGGGCATAGCCTTATGCTGGCAAGCTCGCATGACGATCGCGAGGCGGAACAGAGCCACGTAACGGCGTTTCTCGACCGATCGGTGCGCGGCATCATCGTGGTGGCTTCAAGCGACAGCCCGGGCCTCCACTTTGAAGCACCGGTCCCGGTCATATCGCTGGACCGGCGGTTTGGCACCTTTCCTTTGGTGTCGACCAACCATGCGCAAGCGGCTGCGCTGATCGCGGACCATCTCTATAGGCTCGGTCACCGCCGCATCGCCTATATCGCCGGGCCAACCGACACTGAGGCCGGACGCATGCGCAAGGAGGGCTTCGTCACCAGAATCGCCGGCTTTGGTAAGGTTGGCGAGTCCGTCGAACTGGAAATCGCCCATGGCAAATTCGATTACGATTCCGGTGAGAGAATAGCCCGCGAGTTGCTTTCGCGCCCGCCCCAGGACCGCCCCACGGCGATTGCGGCTGCCAGCGATCAGCAGGCTATCGGCGCGCTACGCGCTGCCCGAGACCTGAAGATCGACGTGCCGCGAAAGCTCTCTGTTACGGGTTTCGACGATATCTCGCTCGCCAATCTTGTCGTGCCGCGGCTGACAACCATACGCCAGCCGGCCGACACGCTTGCACGGCGCGCGGTCAGTCTTCTCCTGGAGGAGCCGCCGGGCACGGAAGACGAAATGGTTGATGGATCGCTGGTGGTACGCGGTTCAAGCGGCCCGTGCCCGCAACTAAAGGTTATTGCGGGTGACATAAATTGAAGCGCAGCGCCGGTTCTTCGGCTACCTGAAAAGGATGAAAGATCAATGCTTAAGGGAATTCGGGTCGAACTTAACGGCGACATTCTTCAAGCGCTTTGCAACATGGGACACGGCGACTATCTCGTCATTTCAGACATGAATTTTCCATCGGAATCGATAGCCAGCCACACCCGGCTGGGTAAACTGCTAACCATGGAAAACATTCCCGCGTCGCAAGCGGTCGATGCGATCCTTTCAGTCTTTCCGCTGGATACACCGATCCAGCCATCGGTAGGGCGCATGGAAGTGATAGGCAAGCCGGCGGAAATTCCGCCTATTCAACAGGAGGTCCAGGCTATTGTCGACCGCGCGGAAGGTAAACCTTCGCCAATGTATCCTATCGAACGGATGGCATTTTACGACATCGCTAAGAAAGCCTATTGCGTCATTGCTACGGGCGAGCTGCGGTTCTACGGATGCTTCCTTCTGACTAAAGGCGTCATTTCAGTGGAGGAGGTCGTCAGATGAGCGAAAAAAGCGGAATCGTCATTCTGGGTATTTTTGCCGCGGACACTGCGTATAAGGCCAAGCGTCTGCCCTACATTGCCGAGACGCTGATGGGATCGGGTTTCACACTCGGGCCAGGAGGCAAGGGCTCCAATCAGGCGATTGCCGCAGCCAGGGCTGGTGGCAAAGTGACGTTCATTTCGCGGGTCGGAAACGACCCGTTCGGCGAAATGGCCATTGCGGCCTACGCAGCAGCAGGTGTTAAGGCCAATGTAATGAAGATGGAAGGCGCCTCCACAGGCGCCGCCTTCATCTTCGTCGATGAAGTGAGCGGCGACAATGCCATCATCGTCGTGCCAGGTGCGGCAGGTCTTATCGGTATCGAAGATGTCGATGCCAACCGGTCAGAGATCGAACGCGCCGCGATTTTCATGACGCAGCTCGAGCAGCCACTCGAGGCGGCCATGCACGCGCTGTCGATAGCAAAAAAAGCAGGGGCGACGACGATTTTCAACCCAGCACCCGCCCACGCCATTCCGGACAGTATTTATGGCTTATGCGATTTCATCGTACCGAACGAAGTGGAAGCCGCCGAACTTGTAGGCCACGCGATCGAAACCGATGAACAGGCGCGTGCGGCGGCCGACATCCTGTTGAAGCGTGGAGCGCGGGCGGCTATTATCACGCTCGGCGCACGAGGCGCACTCTATCACACGGCGGGGCACAGTGAATTCGTACCTGCATTTTCGGCGGGCATTGCGATCGACACAACTGGGGCCGGGGACGCCTTTCTGGGCGGCTTCGCGACGGCGACATCAGAAGGACGGGCACCAGTCGAGGCCGTTCGATACGGCTGCGCGACTGCGGCCATCGCTGTAACGCGACCGGGCACCGCCCCCGCGATGCCATCACGAGTCGAAATCGAGGCTTTGCTGCGCTCCTCATGAATGACCTAACCGCGGGTGCGGCGAACGCCAACTTGAAGTCCTCAGCAGACGCATAGGACGATTTGGCTCTCGTACCTAATGTCGAGTGTCGTGTTTGTCATGTTCCAAATGAGCAACTCCGCCAAATCCTTCGCAACACGCGTTTACCCAGTCCGGCAAGAACGACGACGCAATAGGTCACTGCATCCTCAGTGCTGACCTCTATGACTGATCAGCATTTTCCTTACTGCACCGCACTATATCTTACACAAGCCATTCTCCACCTCCGAAAAAGAAGGCGGTCCAAGCGACGAGAATCCCGTAGGCAGCAGTCCCAATGCATGCGGTTTTGGCTTATTTAAACTGGTGATGTCGCAATCTGGCGCCAGTCCTCTCAGAGCTCCTTCGGAAACCATAATGGCGAGCTGGCATCGCTCATCGTTCGGGTGAACACTAAAGAGAGTGGGTAGTTCCATCGGCTTACGAATGACGCCAATTGGCCAACTGCAATATTGGGCTGTGCTGATCTACGATCACGAGCATGAAGAACGCACATATCAATCCTTTCAGATATGCCTGGGCTTTGCTTGCGACAAGACGCCCGGGCCTTCGCTCGCATCCCGCCAATGCTCCTTGGTTCCGGGATTTATACAAGAACGATGCCTCCGCGGTGATGCATCGGGATCGGTTACCGGTGGCATTGATCACTGACGATTTACGAGAATACGAGGAAATCTGCGTCAATTTAGAGAAGGAACTCAAAATCTATCTCATCCAGTTAAATCAGGAGTCACATGCGTTGATTCGGTGAGGCCGATAAAAGAACAGCTTCGATGATGATGACGGCGGCTCATGCGCCCCAGATCGCCGTCGCCCGTGAAGACCTGGTTATCCCACTTGTGGTCAATGACATCGACCACGAAGTGGGCGCCTATACTGACACCAGCATGATCCCGTTAAGCAGAAGCAAAGAGTCTTGCTCGACGGAGCAAGACTTTTCCATGTTATTTTTTTGCCGGTGCGGAGCATCGCTGTGGCATTTGCAGGCTCGCATCGGAACGGCTACAGCAAGCTCTGGTCACCGAATATGCACCGGGCGCTGACCGCTGGCACAAGGACGAGAAAGCGTTCGGCAGGGTCGTGGGCATTTCGTTGCTGTCGGCTTGTACGTTCAGGCTGCGACGGCGGATCTGCAGCAAATGGGACCGCGGCTCGACGGTTGCAGCGCTCGGCTCGGCCTACGTGCTCTCGGTCCCGCGCCATCTGGGCGACCGCATCGTCACGGGCGATCAGCGTGTGCCAGGCCGCTGCGGAAAGGTGCAGTGCGACCATCGCAAGGATGATGCTTGACCCCACGACATGATATGGCGCGATACCGAACCAGCCGTAGCTCGCTACGAATCCGATGCAGGCCTGCGCTACGCAGAAGGCGTGATGAAGCACCGTTGCGGCCCATCCGACCCATGTGTCAAAAAAGCCGCCGTCGTGGCGACCGCTGCGACCTCACGGCCTTCCTGTTGCTCGGCGTCGGTCATGGCAACCCGCTCGGTCGCCCAGCTCGCGGCAAACGGCAAGCGGCTCAAGCCAAACGACGTCGTAGCGACGGGATCCTGTACGACGATCCTTCAGGTTCTGCCCGAGCAACATCTTGCTGTCTATTTCGAGCTGCTTGGCCAGGTCGGGCGCGTCTTTGCTTGAAACGAGTTAGAAATTGAAAGGACGAACTATGCGTCCGCAGCGAAACGGTGCTTGATATGTATCAAGTGTGATAGCGAGCAAAGCTTGTACACAGTTTGGGTTTCATCCTGTTAGTCGCTCCTATGATCACTCTATCGTTTGTTCTGACGTCCATCATCATTCTGCTCTCGCCGGGCCCGACCAATACGGTCCTCGCTGCGTGCGGTGCCTCGCTCGGGTTGCGACGAGCGGCCATCATGCCCCTCGCAGAGGCGATGGGGTATATCGTCGCGGTGTCAGTGTTTGCGACAGTCGCGGATTCGCTTCGAGGGAGCGCTGTGGCTTTTGCCACGATAAAGCTGACGGCAGCAGGCTGGCTGCTTTACTCGGCTTTCAAGCTCTGGGGGATGTCGTTCCACACGGACGCGCGGCCGGCGCGGGAGGCGTTTATTCGAATCTTCCTGACAACACTGGTCAATCCGAAGGCGATCCTGGTCGGTACCGTTCTCATTCCTGTAGAGGCGGTTCATTTTGCGATTTGGGTATTGACCTATGCGCTTCTTTCGACAGTCGCCGGTTTGGGATGGGTCGCATTCGGGGCGAGCCTACCGTTCAGTGTGCGTCGTCACACGTACAAACTGGCATCGCTGGTGCTGGGTGGATTTTCGTTGGCAGCGGTTGCGAGTGCGTTATCCATCTGAACGTCGCGGGCCAGAAGGTGGGGCTACTGGGGTCAAACTGCCCGAGCTCGCGAGACGGCAGCCTCTCCATCGACGACCGGCCTTAGTGGCGCCCATGATATGACATCGGATAATATGTTATGCCAGCTATGCACGCAGCACCTTCTGCGCCTGTGATCGCTGACCATCGAAAAGCACAAAACCGAGCTTCGTCCGCTCTTCGGATTAAATCATGGAACTGTAAGAGTTACCGTGGTTCGAGTCTCTTCAAGAGCTCGCATTCCCTTTTCCACCCCAGCGATGGTCACGTTGACTTCGCATGATTTGCAGCAAGATTGCGGCCTCGGCTGGTTCCGGCAAAATTTGCAGCAATATCGAAGCGGCGTTTCATGCTTGATTACGAAAGGATCAACGTCACGCTTTTCTGATTCAAAATCCTTGCGATCTTGGCCAACCGGTAGCTCACCTGGTAAAAGGCCAGGGCGATTGAGCTCCCTGGCCGCAGCGCCCTAGGCTGCGCCAAGCGGCGGTCCTGTGAAGCGGAGGCTGTACCTGCCGGCAGATTTCGCGATTTGGTCCATGTCCTGCGGGATTTGGAACTGGCCTGCAGCCATATCGGCGAAAAAGCCCTCGAAGCCGCCCGGCGTCAGGATCACGAGATGCCGTGAAGATCGGTTGCCAACAACCCTGAAGGTATGCTCCGTTCCGCGCGGCACGAAGACGGTCTCGCCCGGCTTCTTGGTAAATGTCTCACCCTCGATCCAAAATTCGCAAGAGCCGGAAAGAAGGATGAAGGTTTCCTCCTCTCTTTCATGAATGTGTCGCGGCGGCCCACTGCCGACCGGCGAGAAGCTGTCAACGATGGACATCGCCCCGCCGGTTGCTGCGGTCGCAAGAATGGTTCGGTAATGAACCCCGAGCCATTCAATCGTATCGGGGTATTCAAGTAGGTCAATCATCGTTTCCTCCGTTGTCGAATGAAACGAAAGCGCTTTCGTCTTGCAGTTCTTAGCATCTGGACCATTATTGGAAAAATCGTTTGATTATATAGAAGCTATCGGTGAAATGAATTTTGCGACCTTTGATCTCAATCTGATGCGGGTACTTGACGCGTTGTTGCGGGAAGGGTCGACCGTGAAGGCCGGCCAAAAGCTTGGAATATCGCAGTCGGCCGTTTCCGGCGCACTTTCCAGACTGCGTTATGCGCTCGATGATCAGTTGTTCGTTCGTCACGGCCAAGGTCTGCGTCCCACGGATTATGCGAGAAGTTTGGCCATGCCTCTTCGCGAGACGCTCGACAGAATGGAGGCGATGTTGAGTACCACCTCCTTTGATCCCAGGAGCGCCAGCATCACTCTTAAGCTCGCAGGCAGCGATTTTTTTGCCGAGATGCTGATGCCACGGCTGGCGCGAGAAATTCACGAACGTGCACCGGGTATTCGGGTACAATTGGTCGACCTCGTCCCAAACAGCTACATCGACTCTCTTGAACGGTATGAAGCCGACATGGCTCTCATTCCTGATGCAGAATTCCCAGACTGGATCGACCGACGTCCACTATTCCGATCGTCCTTCACAACTATCGCCCGCAGAGGAAACGCCTCAATATAAGCGGCCGGAATAAAGCTCGGCGAAACCTTGCCCATCGATCTGTTCTGCGATCTCGGACATATCCTCTTCTCGCCCGAAGGAAAAACGAAGGCCATGGGTGATGCGGCATTGGCCAAGATCGGACGCTCCCGGAAGGTAGTGATGACGGTTCCCGTTTTCTTCGGCGTCTGCCGGGCTGTGAGCGAGAGCGATCATATTGCACTCGTCCCGCGCCAACTGGCAGAGCGGTTGGCCGATCTTTTCGGGCTCTCCCTTTATACACCGCCTATGCCGCTTCCGCCGGCGCTTATTGTCGGTGTGTGGCACAAGCGCTCTACCGGGAACCCGGCTCATCGCTGGATCCGTAACCTGATCGCAGAGACATTGCTGCCGCTTAATGTCGGGGAGCAACCTCTACCAAACGAAACGCGTTGAGGGTGCTTTCCGCTGCCAATCAGCGCCGTGGTGGGCACCGCGTAAATCCGACAGTTCGGAACCGGAAGACGCGTCAAATTACAAACTGAAGAAGCTGCGAAAGGTCGGAGGCAGAACTTGATTCACTGGTGGAACTGAGGGCCACCAGCCGACTTGCCATACTCACTCCGCCAAAGCCTAGATAGACCACCGTGGCTTACGGCACCGTCACCAACTGAGTGCACAGATCACACGTTCAAAACCCCGACCGGATTCAATTTAATCATTCAAAACCCGCGTAGTTGGAATCCTCTCGCCAGAGGACAGGCGGCACATGGCCCGACTTAACGGCGAGGAATCTTGGGTAGCGCCTACTCCATTCAGCCCGCAGGATCGATCCTATTTGCCGAATGGAGTGGAAAGTCGAACGTTACTAAAATGTGCGTATGAAGAAGCTGCGGATCAATTTCGTCCAGATGCTCCTCGTGGTCGTCGGCTTTCTGGCGACTTTGGCCGTCGCCGTGAACATCCCAGATGTGCCGTCGGGTACGGGGCATGATGAACTGTACGGGATGGTGATTTCGATCACCTTGCCCGACAGGGTTGGTGATTGCGCCGGCATCGACCACGACATCGGAAGCAAGCAGAAGCACCTGCCAACCAAGCGCCACAAATGCTGCCACGTCGCCTGTGCTGTTTATGGCTTTGTCGGCTCGCTGTATCTCGCGCCACAACCCAGGAACGGGCACCCCTTTTTCGCGTCGCGACAGCCGATGCCTTCTCCATCCGACCCGCGAGACATTCAGCACCCCCCGAATACCGCAGTGGTCTGAGCCCACAAAGCGCCTTGGCGATCGGCGGGTCTTCTCGCTGAGCCCCTCTTGTTTCAGATTATAGCTGAACGCGCTACCAAGTCGCCCTGGGCCGTAATTTCCTGTTCCGATCCAACTCGAACCCTCTTTGTCTGTCCGAGCTCCCATGATCGGCGGCACGTTCGAAGGAGTTTTCGATGCTTATTAGCGTGACTGCTATCAACACCCTCTGCCAAGCTCCCCGTCGCCTTTGTCGAGTATTCTGGGCGTCGATCCCGAGTTCGATATGGCGCACATCATTCAATTTCGGCATCGCAGAAATATACCGAAGGACCACCACGAGTAGTATCCGAGTTCAGCGCCGTTACGCCTATTTCATGTGCGACCCGCCCAGGTTGTTGCTCATCAAAACGCTCCCATATCCGCTCAATGGCAGCGTCAAATGCAAAATCGACTCCGCCGTCGAGCCGCGGCACGATGAGGCGTGCGATCACGGCTGGATCCCAGTGGTGGATCCGATGCGGCCGCAGGATGCCTTCACCACCTGCCGCAAGTGTGGAGTAAGACGATAAGGGTTTTCCGATGGGCGACACGGGCTTCTGCGGCAAACGTCGTGCAGGTGCAGATCCTCATGCTCGGCCGTCTGCCCCGGCGATGCCCTTCTAGGCAGCCATGCTTGTCGTGTTCTGGCGAGAGTTCCGGAAATTACCTCATTGCGACGTGAAGGGTCCGCAGTGAGAGATTGTGGTAATCGTCGAGCGTGTCGAAGAGATAGCGGTTCTTGGCGCTTCGATAGATGAAGCGGTGAATGCGCCGGTCGAGCGCGAGCAGGGCGTCGAGGTCCGAGGGCAGGGACAGGGCTTTCAATGCTTCGATCAGCTTGCCGGCTTCCAGACGTTCCGGCTCGCATGCGTTCTGCCGCTAATCGGGTCGCCCAGGATTCGATCCTTGCCCGGGCTTCATAGATGGCCGTCAGGTCGCTGATGTCGATCCTGCTGACGAATGTGCCGCGACGCGCGTTGACATCCACAAAGCCATCACGCTGAAGGCAGGAACGCCTCTCGCACAGGCGTGCGGCCGACGTCCAGTCGGCTGCAAGGGGGCGTGAAGGAATGGCGTCGAAATAAAGCCCATGCCATGATCTTCGGCGCGAATTCTCAAACAGGTCAACTCTCGGCGACTCGAATGCTTGCAGCAGAAAGGAGCAATCTTGTGAGGCAATGATCCAAAAGATCAGGAACATTCACAAATGAGGCAATACCGCGTCTTAACCTGATCGTCGCGCTATACCTAAGGTCCGAGATTGACAGCATTCTGCAATTTCCCGGCGTCCTTGCGTGGTGGTGCGCCGAACAGCCTCTTGTATTCGCGACTGAACTGCGAAACGCTCTCGTAGCCAACCGCGTACGCCACGCTCGCGGCTTCCGAGCGATCGGCGATGAGGCGCCGACGTGCTTCATGCAGTCGAATTTGCTTCTGGTACTGAAGCGGACTCAATCCGCTGATCGCCTTGAAGCGGCGATGGAACACCGACACGCTCATGCCGGCCACCATGGCCATAGCTTCAATGCTCAGATGCTCCGTGTAGCGCTTCCGAATCCAAGCCATGGATCTGCGGACATGCGACAGGTGACTGCTGGTGCCGGCAATCTGCCGGAGGAGCGGGCCCTGTGGCCCCATGAGGAGGCGGAACATCAGTTCATGCTCCCTGTGATGCGCCATGACCGGGATTTCAGCTGGATGGTCGAGCAGTTCCGCGAAGCGCCGCCACGCCTCGATCAATGCCGGCCCAGCGGGGCTATATCCGAACCCTTTATCCAGTGGTGGTGCCGGCATGCCGCCCATCTCCTGGAGCAGCGCCGAAATGACGTCCGGATCGATGGAAAGGTTGAGCGCAATATAGGGCCGCTCCGGTGAAGCCTCGCTGATCTGCCCCATGGCAGCAAGTTCGGCTGCAACCACCATGCAATCGCCAGCACCATAATCTAGCACCTGGTCGCCGATGAAGACCTGCTTGGAGCCTTGCAGCACGAAGCAGACTACGGGATCGTAGACTAGCCATCCGGGCTCGGAGGGTCGGTCGAAGGTGCTGATTCTGACCCGCGGCAAAATGGGTTGCGACTCGCCGATATGGCGCAGAACAAGGGCTTGGAGTTGAGCAAGATCGGTCATGAGACCATTTGCTCCCGTGCGCCTGGAAACGTCAAGCGATCGGCAGGATTAGGCAAGCAATGAGCAGAATCGAGCATCGTCTCGCTGACACGCGACAGTCACATTGGGGTATCGCATACGGAGGGATATTACAATGCAGCAACGCAAGCTTGGGCGGCACGGCCTTACGGTCGGCGCCATCGGTTACGGTGCCATGGGTACCGCCATCGGTTACGGCCCTAGCGACGACCAGGAATCGATCAATGCGATCCGCCGCGCCCATGAACTCGGCGTCACCCACTTCGACACCGCCCGCATGTACGGCTGGGGTGAAGGTGAGAAGCTGCTTGGTGTTGCCCTGCGGCCAATTCGCGATCAGGTGACGATCGCAACGAAGTTCGGTCTGACTGAAAGCTACGCCCCCGACTCCCGGCCGGAGACCATCCGCCGGATCGTGCACTCCAGCCTAAAGAATCTGAACGTCGAGACAATCGATCTGCTCTACCAGCACATCCCCGACCCCAACGTCCCGATCGAAGACGTAGTGGGCGTGATGCAGGAGTTTGTCCAGGCCGGCAAGGTGAAATATCTCGGTCTCTCCAACTCGGACGAGGACACCATCAGTCGCGCCAGTGCCGTCGCCCCGATCTCAGTTCAGCAATATCAGTATTCTATCTTCGCCCGGGAGGTGGAGTCGCTCCTGCCTGTCCTTGAAGAACTGGGCATCGGCCTGGTTGCCTATTCGCCGCTGGCGCGTGGCTTCCTTACCGGGGGTGTCAAGTCTCGCGACCAGTACAGCGCCGATGATTTTCGGCAGAATCTCGGATGGTGGGCACCGGGGAATTTCGCCAAGAACGTGGAGATCGCAGAGGAGCTTCACTCGCTCGCCATGGCCAAAGGTGTCAACCTCTCTCAGCTTGCGTTGGCTTGGCTATTGGCACGAAAGGACTACATCGTCCCGATACCAGGCTCTCGTAACTCTCAACGTGTGGCGGAGAACATTTCTGCTGCTGAACTCGTACTCACCGATGCGGACCTCAAACGGATTGATGAGATCGCTCCTAAGGGGGGAATTGGCGGACTAGTCTGGGGTGAATAATATTCATGTTAGTCGATTTGTGATGGGGTGAGCTCGCCAATATCCTCGAAGCGAGCGCAAATGCGGCATAGCTGGAAGCACCTCTACGTCATCCATTGTGGAAACAGCGGAAGTAAGACAGACGAGCTGGAGCCCAATTAAGATCTCCGATTGTCCTTCGCTACGAGGTTGGCAATTTTGGCGACCTCTCGCTGTTCCTATCACGTCGTGGCAAAGAAATTGTTTGCTGCCGCCAGAAAACCTCCTTCTTGTCAAAGCCCAGGGCCAGCTTAGAAGGTCTACACATGCGGCAAAACCACTCCGGCGGGCTCAAAGGCAAGGTCGAACTCTCCGCCGCGATCCCGTTCGATGCAGCTTGCCATCGGCCGGCTGCCGATCCGGCGGCGTGTGCGCCGAGGTACGGGTGGGCCTCTGTACGGGGTCGAGTTTGAGGGAATATCGATCGAAACGGACCCGATTACTTGCGTCACCGACAAGAGGCAGCACATCCGCCGGTCGCGTCAAGACGTGCTAAGATGAAACAAACTAACAGGGAACAAAGGTGTCCATAAGAGGACCAGACAAACGCGAGGCCTCCAAGTCTTACAGACGGAGTGAGACTTAAAATCCTATTACCGGGCTTTGTTGAATAGATCTCGGGGCGAGCCTTCGCTGATAAGCGCATTGAGCATGGAGCCGGCCGCGCGCCGCTCTAGGCCCGTAAGGACGATCCTCTTGAACTCAGCGGGCTTGCCGCTGCTAGTGTCCCAGACCGACCAAAGCTTGTGTCGTTCAGGGCGCAGGATGTAGCGAACCGTGATTGGAGATTCCATTTTCGTATCCTTGATCGGATCGCTGATGGCTTCCGGCAAACTTTCAAGCGGAAGGGATCAGCTTTCCCGATCGGGTTTCTTTCTTGCTCTCATAGCAAAAACCCAACGTCCTTGCCCTTGAGATGTTCCCATACAACTTTGAAGCGCCCGATGAACATAGTTGAGCGAAGGCCATGACCCTCCGAGGAGGTTTATGGCCAAAGCGCGGTGGGATGAGGCGTGACCCTCAACGCACCGGCACCACTTGCGACCATCACGAACTGGCTGAATTCAATTCCAGCGTTCCTGAACTGGATGACTGGCTGCGTCGTCGCGCCCGCGCTAATCAGGCAGGCGGCGCATCCCGCACCTTCGTCGTGTGCGAGGGCGAGCGTGTCACCGCCTACTATGCGCTTGCCTTCCGCAGCGAAGCTGCCGGAAGCAATGGGCCGTTTCCGCCGCAACATGCCCGACCGGATTCCGGTTGCCGTCCTCGGCCGGCTCGCCATCGATCAGGCCTATCACGGGCGCGGTATCGGCAGGGCACTGGTGCGCGACGCGGGCCTACGCCTGCTCAATGCCGCTGAAGTTCTCGGTATCCGCGGCGTACTGGTGCATGCGCTCTCTGAAAATGTGCGAGCGTTCTATGAGGCGGTCGGTTTCCTGCCTTCGCCGTCCGGCCTGATGATGCTAATAGCTGGACTGCATGATCTCAACGGCGCGCTGAATTCCTGACCCGTCAGCTCGCTCTCACATTGGGGCCGATCTTGGTGTGAAGCGTCAGGAAAGCCGCTGCGCTTCTTCACGTCGGAAGCAAGGCTTGCCGACTGCTATGCCTATGGTTTGCCGTATCCTGACAACTATTATTGACGATTCATCTTCATGAAAATTGGGCCGCCTTTGGGGGGATGGGCGACCCAGTCCGGCTGCAGGAGCAGCCACGTAGGCGGAAAGGAATGCCTACGATTGGATGATATCACTCGATATTTTAGCTTCAACGAATATTTCGAATTAATTTATTGAACTTCTTAGCTAAACAAGGGCAAATTGGAGGATATGTGATCGAAGCACCAGGTTTGGCCAAGGCCGGCTGAATGCGGCCGAGTGGCCGGTGCACACGAATAGCGGCTTTCTCAAGCGGCTTCGATCAGAGCGACGCTGCCCTTGCCCTGCGATGTACGCCCGCCGCCCACTTATGTACAACCTCGACCCGTCCCGGACATAGGTTCGTCGCTCGTCTCGCGACGAACCGAGGAGACATCCAGCGTGTGGTGCACGTTGAGCTAGGCCGCCGCAACCGGCCCTTCAATGTCCTCGAACATCTGATTGAGATTGAGGAAGCAGACCATTCCCTGCTCAAGCGGGATGATGCCGTAGGCGTAACTGGCATCGAAGGACCGCGCAAGAAGGGGCAATTATTGAATGTCGCCGCTGGAAATCGACAAAATATCGGAAACCTGATCGACCACTAAGCCTACGGTACTCTTTCCGACTTCCGCAACGACGATGGCGCTGCGGCTCGCGTCGGTATGGCTGCGCATGCCGAGCTTGGCGGCCAAATCGATAATCGGGATGACCATGCCGCGAAGGTTCATCACACCGATGACCTCGGGTGGCGCATGGGGCAGCGGCGTTGCCGCTGCCCATCCCCGGATTTCCCGGATTGAAGTGGTCCTGATGCAGAATTGCTGATCGCCAGGGTGAAAGGCGATAATTTCCATGGTCTCCTGATCAGTCATCACTGTTTCTGTGCCGGTCATCAAAACTCCTCCCAGTCGCTTTTGGCGGCCAGTGCCGTGTTTCCGGCGAAGGCGCTTGAGAGCTTGCGGCCAAGTGCGCGCGCCGGCGAGGCGATCGGACGGTTGCTGGAGGTGACAGCGCGCGGCACCGATTGGCCAGCTTCGAGCTGGAAGCGGGCGATCAACCGGGCAAGGTTCGCTGCTTCATCGGCCAGCCGGTTGGTCGACGCCGTCGATTCCTCCACCATGGCCGCGTTCTGCTGCGTCGTCTGATCCATCTGGTTGACGGCCGTGCTTACCTCTGAAAGTCCCGTAGACTGTTCCTTGGCGGCGGTAGCGATCGAATGCACGTGTTCATTGATCTTCACGACATGGCCCTGGATCAGCGTCAGCGCCTCACCGGTCGCCGTCACCAGCTTGACGCCGGCTTCGACCTCGCCGCCCGAACGCGAGATCAGCGTCTTGATATCCTTGGCGGCAGTGGCGGAGCGCTGCGCCAGCTCACTGACTTCTTGAGCGACGACCGCAAATCCCTTGCCTGCCTCGTCGGCTCGGGCCGCTTCGACACCAGCGTTGAGCGCCAAGAGGTTTGTCTGGAAGGCGATTTCGTCGATGACATTGATGATCTGGCCGATTTCGCCGGAGGCCTGTTCGATGCGACCCATCGCCGAAACCGCTTCCTTGACGACGGGGCTCGATTGTTCGGTGCTGCGCCGTGCTTCATCGACCATGTGGCTGGCTTCCGTTGCCCGCTCCGTCGAACTCTTCACCGCTACCGTGATCTCTTCCAATGCCGAGGAGGTTTCCTCCAGCGATGCTGCCTGCTGCTCGGTCCGCTTGGACAGATCCCCGGACGCTGTTCTCATCTCGCCGGCGCCGCTGTTGATCGTGTCGATCGCGGCACGAACTTCGCCGAGCACCGTCCTCAGATTGGCCATCGTTGCATTGACGTTTTGCTGCAATTCGCCGAAGGCGCCCTGGAATTCGCCCTTCATGCTCTCCGTCAGATCCCCTTCCGGCAGCGCCGAGATAACCCGGCGGGTTTCAGCAACGCCGCGATCGACGGAGCTTACCAGTTCGTTCACCTGAGCGGCGAAACGGTTGAGGTCGGCATTGTCGTAATCCTTGGAAATGCGGCGGGTAAAATCGCCGGCAACCGCCGCAGAAACAACTTGCCCCATGCTTGATTGCAGAATCGGCGCTCTTGGCCTGCAGTGCCGATTCCCGCGCATTCATCTCGCGCACTTTGATGCCATTTTGCTTGAATACCTCAACCGCACGCGCCATTTCACCGAGTTCATTTCTGAGATCCGTGAATGGAACCGCGACATCGAGATTGCCGTCGGCGAGGGCGCGCATCGTGTGCGTCGTATTAGCGATTGGCGCTGCGATCCCGCGATAGAGAGCAAATCCGGCGATCAGCGCGAAAGCGGACATGCCCACGAGACCACCAATGCTAATCCAATCGGAAGAAGAGACTGCGGCCTTTCCGGCGGCGCTGCGTTCAATAATGAGAGAACGCTCCGCATCCTGAATTTCGTTGATCAGCCCACGCAAGCCGTCCATATAGGTTTTGCCGGCGCCTCGTGCTTCCATCGCTCGCGCTTCCTCGACCGTCTTGGAATCCCGCGTGAGCGCGATAACTTTTTCGGCAACATCATTGCGCCAACCCAGTGCACGGTCGTTCAAAGCCGCAAGCCGCGTCTGTTGCGCCGGGTTATCGGCCGTAAGTTCCTTCACTTGCGCAAAGCTGCTTTCGTAATCCTTGATGCCATTGTGATACGGCGCAAGGAAATCGTCCTTGCCTGAGACGAGATAACCGCGAACGCCGGTCTCCTGATTGGCCATGCTCAGCAGGATAGTTTTGAGGGAGAGCATCATGCGAGCTCGAAGCGGCGGATCTAAAATTTGCGGAAGGAATTATTCCAGCGGTCAATACACCCAGTAGAGTTTAGGTCCGCAGAGTTCATCATAAGGAAGAACCTGCGCGGCAGCGGGGCTCAGGCTTTATGAACCCCCCAGATGAGAACTTTCGATCACAGTCGCCGATAGCTTCGTGGTGGAATTGGTTTCACGAAGTGCTTGCGCGCACAGCGCCTCCAGGTAGTTCGTACATGGACCAGCCGGCTGCGGAGATGAGCACAGGTGGAATCTTTGTAGATCTTCAACAGTAAGGTCCTGGCCGGCCGCATTACCACAGCACCGAAGATTTTATCGATCATCTGAATAGCGAGATCGACGTCTTGTCGGTCGGGAAGGTGGAAAGGAATGCCTACTCTAGCGCGTTTGGCCAGGGCTGCGCCGAGCCCGAGCCGAGCGCTGACCAATGCACCCGATCCGGAACTCTTGAGTGGCCTCGACTGATCCCCTCGAGGGCAACCTGCACCGTCTTGCCGAGCACACCGCAGACCGGACTCGGTTCGCCGATTTTAGCATCTGACATTGCCTCATCCTTTCGCGGTTGAAAGACTCCAAAAATACTGCGGCGCGCAAAAGTTCCATTCTCCACATCCTGGGCGCGTCGAACCTTGCCTGGCAAGAAGTTGATTAAAATGCGCCCTTAAGTAGCAAAGTTGTTGAAGAAGTTTCGAGCTAACCTGTCTTCGGAAACAAGGCAGATGCAAGTCTCGAGGACAGCATGCGAAGTGTTCTGGGTGTTTTTTCGATCGATGATAGCCTCGGTGCCACTGCGATCCTGGAAGGGAGATCAAACCTTCCAATTGGAAAAGAGCTTCGAGCCGAGATTCATGTTCCAGGTAGACCGGTTATCAAGGCTAGGGCGTATAAAGCTTGGCCCGATCCAAGGCCTTATGAGAATTACTTTTTTGTAGGGGTAAACAAAGCAGATCTGATTGATGGAGCAGCCGTTACGCTTGAGCTTTGTGGCGATTGAACGACGGC
Organism: Martinezella paranaensis; assembly: GCF_014200235.1. Taxonomy (NCBI): domain Bacteria; kingdom Pseudomonadati; phylum Pseudomonadota; class Alphaproteobacteria; order Hyphomicrobiales; family Rhizobiaceae; genus Martinezella; species Martinezella paranaensis. The sequence goes on from NZ_JACHBI010000023.1 coordinate 57,262, forward strand.
GGAATTTGGGCTGTCTACCGGGCCGAAAATGAGCAGTGATCAGCTTTCCAGTAGAGTCAATCTGCAATGACGCGTCTCTAGCTGCGTTGTTTTTCCGCATCCGATTGCTGCGGAATCCTCAGTTTTATACTCAGCCCATGCGTTTTCCAGTGGCGAGCGATTGAACCCTTGATGGCATCGATGGCCGCACGCTCAAGTCGTGACCCGAAACCGTTCGGCCCGGCGGGGACCTTAACGGGAGGTCCGCCCGTCTCCTTCCATTCCAACGAGAGACCATCTTCCTCCCGCACGTCAACTTCGATATAGCCTTCGGCTGTCGAAAGCGCTCCGTACTTTATCGAATTGGTGACGAACTCGTGAAGAAGCAACGCGAGCGGAGTAAGCAAGGAAACATCCACGGAAATGTCATCTCCTTTCACGGCAATGCGTTCATTCCCCTTGTCCTGATGAGCGGCGGAAATAGCTTCGACAAGAGCAAAAAGGCGTACCGGACCACTCGACTCCGAAACGCTGTCCGCGCCCGGCAGAGTAAGACTATGGGCTGCGGCCAAAGCGCTAATGCGGGCGCGCAGATCGCTGGCCAAGCTTTTGACGCTTGTTGCAGTCCTTTCGCTCAAGGAAACGAGGGCATTCATGACAGCAAAGAGATTCTTTATGCGATGGTTCATTTCCCGCAGCAAAAGGTCCTGCCGCTCAACCAACTGATTTCGCTCCGAGATGTCGCGCACGATCTTGGACGCGCCGAGAATGGTGCCATCCTTGTCTCGGACAGGAGAAACGGTGAGCGAAATGTCGACCAGGGTCCCATCCTTGCGGCGCCTCACTGTCTCAAGATGTTCAATCCGCTCACCGGCTTGGATGTGGGCAATGATGGTCGCTTCTTCATGCAAAAGTTCGGGCGGAACAATGATGGTGATGGGCTGACCGACTGCTTCCGACGCGGCGAATCCGAAAACTCGTTCGGCGCTGTTGTTCCAGCTTGTGATAATGCCATCCACGGATTTGCTGATGATGGCATCTTCGGAATTTTCGACAATTGCTGCGAGCCAAGCCTCAGCCGACAATAGACCGATCGCCGGACGTCCGGTCTGGGCCTCATTGACACGAGGCTCTGAGGCAGTGCACGCGGGATCCACGTTTTTGGGCTCTTGTGACAATTCTTCCTCCTGCTTTTTTGTTCGTTAGAGGATACGCAACTCTAATGAGCCTCAATGGCAGCCTCTCCGCAATACATTGCAGCGGCCAGCTGCTGGCCTGAAAGATCGATGGGTGCAATAGCTTATCGTACGCGTTGAATATTGGGAGTCCAGTCTAAGGCGCATAGAGGTGATCGAGCGCCGCCAATTTTACGAACCTCCATAGCTGGTGTTGCGCACGGAGCGTCTGGTATTCAAGCGAATGACGCTGCGGAACTTTTCTATTGGCGAAGTGTTCGAGTGCTCCAGTATCCGCAACTTTCCTTGGGCTTTGGAGTGCAGATAGGTGCCGATATAACTGCCGGCGATCGGACCTTAGTACGAGTAGCAATTCTGACAAACTCAACAGTCCCTTTTTGAGAGAACCATGCGAATCCTTGTCGTTGAAGATGAGTTTCTTATTGCAGTTGATACCGAGTACACCTTGCGCTCATGGGGTTACGACGTCGCTGGGCCCGTCAACAACGCCGCAGCGGCTTGGCGCGTACGTTGATATCGCCCTTATCGATGTTAATCTCAGCGATGGACCTACCGGCCCCGCATCGGCTGCCTATTTGAACCAAATGCACGGTGTCACCGTCATATTCACGACTGCCAATCCGGAGATGGTCGTCGCGCATCCGCATGCAATCGGTGTGCTTCCCAAGCCCATCTATGGCCCTGATCTACTCAGCGCGATCGAGTATGCCATCGCCTGCCGCAAGGGTGAAGCCGTCGTGCCACCCACCTGTCTCAAACACGCTTAAACATCAATCTCGGCGCTCTGATGCGGGATGACCTGCATCAGGCTGCGATTGGACCATATCCACGAGGAGCAACCATGGCAAAGTCGGCCCCCCAATCATTTTCTATGTGGCGAAATCTGTACGCCGGCTCCTTGGCAAAAGACCTGTTCACTTCACCCTATTAATGTTGAAGCTACTCCGTCGATTTACGAGATGCCTTGACGCGGCCATTATGGAGAGCTTGCGCAGGTTATCGATGTCGACTTCTCCGTGGCGATACATCCTGATGATGAAGGCGGCAAATTGCTTTTTCATTTCCCGATCGGCAGCGAACCAAGGTTGGCGAGAGACATAGCGATAAATGTCGCGCAACGCGGCAACTTCTCCAGGCTGGAAAATGCCTTCGTTGAGCGGGATGACGCACGTTATCGTTCTCCGTCAAACAGAGCATGGGACAATAGGATTTTTTAGGAGCTCGAGCCTCCGTTCCGAGGCTTCTACAGGTGTACGACTATAGCGCGAACCGTTAGGTCCGGGCAAAGAATGAATTGGTGCGCCAAGAATCCCGGCGAGTTCCTGGGGACTGCCACACTCGATCGACAGCACGACCTGGAAATGCACTCGCATCAGGCAATCTGCGCAGGCGTCCCGCTCTACGCCTGTCTATCTACCTCGCTGTCGTCGTCGAACCGAGTGCCGGCAGATATCCGTGCGTCTCCAGCCACTCTTGGACGACGTATCGGATCATTTCGTTTCTCGTTTTGCCGACTTCGTCACCGATGCCGGCTATCGCATCTTCCACATCGCCGTCCAAAACGACCAGGGCGGAATTTCGGAGCATCGGCGCAGTTCGCCTCAACATAATCTGGAGTTCTGCGCGCGAGATATCGGCGATGTGCTTGGCGGCATCTTCAAGTAGGGCGGCGTGATCGCGCGTCGTCATCGGAACTCTCCTTCCGCCGTGCATGCCCCAAACGATGGAGGAACATATGCGCTATGAAGATTGTTCCACTGGGCCTTGCTTTAGGAAGGTATTTGGGGCCGTTGGTCATCCCTTGCCTGCGACTGCGTGAAGAAACTAAATATTTACAGGTCGGCGATTCGACTCCGTTCAAGGCGCTCGCCCTGGATACTGCAGAGTCGGACATTTGAGTCCCATCAAGATTGTAGCTAACGGCAGCGATCGAGGCACCTCAGATAATCGCGCGCATGAAGGCAATGGCTCATTCCAGAGGTCGGTGTCTTGTGTGGTCCAGGCAAAGTTCTCATCGCAAGCGGCGGGTGGAGGTGATAACCGTGTGCGTGCCCAAGCTAGGGTTTCTGCCTGTATAGGATCATGCTGGCATGGTGCAGCGTATCATGATCGACGAACGTGCCGTCGGCGGTGAAGCCGGTGTCGTCCCAGTAATCGATGTGGTTGCCAGTGATGGCGTACCGGCCCTGATAAGCGCTTTGGCGATTGCCGCGGGCTTCATCATAGCGCCCTGTTGGTAGGAGTTCGTGACGGATGTGGCCGTCCCCTGTAACCCATAGGCCGACATAAGGATGGTTCTGCGTTTGAGAATGGATGGTCGATTGGGCGGGCATTTCGTCCTCTGCTTTCGCGATTTAGGCCAGTGCGCGCAGAAACGTGGCAGTGGCAATAATTGTAAGCACGGTGATAGGGAGACGATTGTTCATGCTGAGCCTCCCCTGGTTTGTCTCACCGTGTTCTGCGCTGCGTATCAAAACGTTGTCCGTGTCGGGCGGACGACGATTTCGTTCACATCGACATCCTCAGGCTGTTCGATGGCAAAGCGGACGGCGCGGCCGATGGCGTCAGGGGTGAGCGAGATCGTGCGGTAGGATTTCATCGCTTCGGCCGCGACCGGATCGGTTATGGCGTCGGCAAGTTCGCTTTCTACGACACCCGGATGGATGCAGGTGACGCGCAGCCTGTCGTTCTCCTGGCGGAGCCCATCGGAAATTGCACGGACAGCGAATTTGGTCGCGCAGTAGATAGCTGCGGTCGGCGAGACCGATAGGGCGCCGATCGAAGCAATGTTGACGATATGGCCGGAACCGCGCTCGTTCATGTCCTGAAGCACGGCAGCTATACCGTAGAGCACGCCCTTGATGTTGACGTCAACCATCCTGTCCCATTCGTCCACCTTCACAGACGACATGAGCGACAGCGGCATCACGCCCGCGTTGTTGACGAGGACGTCGATGCGACCATGTTGCCTGCGTGCTGCGTCTGCAAAGGCTGCGACATCCGCACGGTCGGTCACATCGACCCTGTGGGTCCTGACCTTGCCACCGAACCGCCGGATTTCTTCCGCGACGTTTTCCAAACGGTCGGTGCGACGGGCGCCGAGCACGACGGTTGCGCCTGCCTTCGCGAGTTCGTGGGCTATGCCGACGCCGATGCCGCTGGATGCACCGGTGATGAGGACGACCTTGTCCATAACGTTTCCTTTCGCTGTTTTACGATTGCACGGAACGTAGCCATGCGACATTGTTGCGATAAGTCACCTTTTCGTTCACGCAGAGGAAAGAAAGGCTAACCAATGTTGCCGGATTTCAATGCGCTCGCGGTTTTCGCCCTTGTCGCAAAGGAACGCAGCTTTCGCGCTGCCGCAGATCGCATAGGCGTGACGCGTTCCGCCGTCAGTCAGACGATCCGTAAGCTGGAAGAGACGCTCGGTATAGCGCTCGTAAACCGCACGACCCGCAGCGTGGCGCTGACGGAAGCGGGCGAGAGGCTTTATGCTGAGGCCGCGCCGATGTTGCTTGAAATGCAAGCCGCGCTTGAGGCAGCAGCAAGCCTGGGCGGAGCGCCGCGCGGTCGGCTCACACTTGCGGTGTCGTCTATTGCCGAAAGCTTTCTGTCTGGTCCCCTGCTCACATCCTTTCTGGATCGGTACCCGGACGTGAAGATGCATATCACCGTTACCGACGAGGAATTCGATATCGTTGCTCAGGGATACGATGCCGGGGTGAGGCTGGGGGAGGTGATTGCACAAGACATGATCGCTGTGCCGGTTTCGGGTGAACAACGCCAACTGGCCGTGGCATCGCCCGCCTATCTAGAACGCCATGGAATACCTCGGCACCCAAATGAACTTGCAAACCGCCGCTGCATCGGGTGGCGCCGCTCGGCAAATGTTGCGCCGTATCGGTGGGAGTTCTCAGAGGACGGACAAGAGTTTTCGGTGGCGGTGCCGGACACGATCACCACGACCGACATGGCGTTGATGATCAAGCTCTCGGTTGCGGGTGCCGGCATCAGCTTTGGCATGGAAGACAGTTTCCGTCCGGCGATAGCACGTGGCGAACTCGTACCGGTTCTGGACGAGTTCTGCCCGCGCTTCCCTGGCTTTTATATTTATTATCCAAGCCGCCGCAACATGGCGCCGAAACTCAGAGCTCTGGTGGAGCATTTGCGCGGCATTCGCTGAGTGCAATTGATAACCAATTGGTATCATTCCCAAATCGCACTTTAACCTTGAACCCACCCCCCTACAGCTATGTGGCGGAGAAGTTGGAATGTCCGCTGTGGTGCAAAGTAGAAATGTCCGTTTGGGCGTCCACACGGCAAGCTGACCAGCCCCGATCTGAGCGGATCCCGGTTGCAAGATCAGATCGGGGCGGGTGGGGAACACCCCCTTCGGCTTTAGATCCCATGAGGAGTGAACAGCGGCCGACGCTCTGGCAGAGTGAGGCTGCATCAAAGCACTCGCTCAGGAGGAGCAGGTTATGGAACCCAC
>NZ_JACHBI010000024.1:0-51248 GCF_014200235.1 Martinezella paranaensis
CACACCGCGATTCTATAGGCTTCAAACCAAAAGGGAATCCCGGCGCCGCAAAAAATCCAAAGCTGCGATTCCTTTATTTATCAACAGTTCCTAAGGAGCTTTGTGAGACTGATGTTGCGTGCTCGACCCAATTTTGAAAATAGCCCCAATATCGCGGAGTGGCTCTCGGAGCGCATTCTCACCGGGACGATTGCTTCAAAAAGTGGACGAACTGGCGATTATCGGTATATCCCCAGCGGCCTTCCATTAGAGCTTCCTTTTCATGCGACTTCGTCGATGATTACGGAACTAGCTCCGCTCCTGATAGCTTTGGAAAGAAGCTTCAGCTCGCGCCATATCGTATTTGAGGAGCCGGAAGCTCATCTGCATTTGGAAGCACAACGTGAGATGGCTCGCTTCATCGCACGTTTGGTTGGTAGTGGTTGGCTTGTCACGTTGACCACCCATAGCGACACGTTTGTTCAAGAAATAAATAACTTAATGAAGCTTCATCAGTTGTCGAACAAAGAGGAGTTAATGCCAGCGCTCGGTTATGATGAAGCAGACTTAATCAATCCGATGGTTGCCCGAGCGTACGAATTTCGCGCATCGAAAACCGGCACGGAGGTTGTTGAACTCGAGAGGACCCAAGACGGATTCGTCGTGCCAAGCCTGAATGAAACTCTGATGGCCCTCGCGACGGAAACGCTTCAATTACGAGATGCCGATGATAACTGAAGCATGCAAGACGGGGATGCTGCACCTTTCAAAAAGCTTTGTTTACTACCCTGACCATCACGCGAATTTTCACTTTGAAGAAAAGAATGTCGCTGGAGCTGGTAAAGCTTATTTTTCTTCTAACGCGCCTTGCGTTGTGATGAGAGCGACGAATCAAGCGCCGCTACTCTGGGCCCTAAATAATCGTAAATGCGCAGAAGGTGCATTTGTCACCTTTGATGCTGATGGCTGCAGACTTCATATTGTCGAAATGAAAAGTAAACTCACTCAAGGTACGTGGGCGAAAGTCCTGCTGCAGTTCAATGGGATGTATCTTTCCGCCTTAGCGACCGCAAGAATACTCGGCATTGAAAGCTTTACCTCTGTAACTTGTTATATTGCCTACACAGAGGATGCGATGAATCCGGACAAATCTGCTGATATGATTTTGATCAAACCATTTGTGGGGGTTCCAAATCCGGTCGGCGGCGCAACTGAGTGGGAAAAAGAACGGTGCCTGTTGCCGCTGAATCAAGCTGCTACTATCCGCAAAACCCAGCGAGATGCTAACAATGACGCGAATTTCGGTCTCGTGTAAGCAATTGTCCTTGCCAACTAAACAAGTCTTTCTCGGATCGTTAAGGACCAGCCGCAAGACAACGAGGCTGTGAGCCATAGCCCCGCAGGTCACGCGCCGTTATAAACCACATAAGCCGCCCAGCATGGGCGAGGTCGCTCTTATTTCTGTGGTTCCTCAGCTCGCTATCCGCCGAGAAAACCACCTCTGAAACGGAAACTCCGTCCTCAGAACGGCGCTTCTTGGCTTAAGCTAGAATGTCCGGTCCGGGCTGGACTCGACAGCAACCGGCACCACCTCTTCCACCCCCTTCCCCCCAAACATCCATGAACAAACCGTAACTTGCCTCCCCGCCCCTACGGGATGACACTTCTATCGCGCCGGATAACGGAGATGATAGACATGTCGAATTTGGAAATGCTCGTCAGACGCCGGATTGAAGAAGAGCGGGCCAAGGGGACATCCCCGGAGCGGATAACGCAACTCGTTCAGGAACTCTTCAACAGCATGGACGCCGCGCAGGCGAATGCTCCCCATACGGTTTCGCGCGATCGGAATTCTTAAGCCGAATTGCGCATGCATCACCTTCGCCGGCTCGAGCTTTGATATCTTCGCGCCGGCGCCTCCTTCGAACCTGCCTCGAAAGCAAGCGCCGGTCCGCCGGCCGATGGGGAGAGTATAAGCCGGTCTTAATGGAACAGCCGCTATAGACATGCGATAACGAGCCGGGAAACGAGGGCCACTATCCATGTCCATTGGGAATTACCTTCGCACGATACTCGCCGCGCTCGCATTGCTTTGCAGCGCCTTGTCGGCCGGGGCGGCCGGGCGGGTTATCTATCTGACCTTCGATGACGGCCCGCTGTCGGGGACGGCGAATGTTCTGGATGTGCTGGCCGAAGAGCAGGTGCCGGCGGCGATGTTCATGGTCGGGCTGCATGTCGATTCCAGCGTTGAGCAAAAAGCGCTGCTGATGCGCGCCAAGGCGCTGCCCTTAGTAACTGTCGGAAACCACAGCTACAGCCACGCCAACAATCGCTACAGGGACTTTTACTCCAACACCGACGCCGTCGTTGCAGATATGCTCAAAGCCAATAGCGTGCTTGGCCTGACGCCCTGGGTCTATGCCCGTTTGCCCGGGCGCGACGTCTTTCGCCTGATCGACTATTCCAAGGACGATCTTTCAATGGACCCCGCCCATTACGAGCGCGAAGTGGTCGACTACGACTATGTGGCGGCGATGAAGTTCCTGATCTATGGCTGGGACTTCGAATGGGCGCATTCGGGAGATGGCAAACCGGTGCAATCCGTCGATCTCCTGCTCAGCGAAATCGATCATCTCTTCGCCTATGGCCGGTTCATGAAACGCAACGAGATGATCCTCTTGATGCATGATGAGATGTTTCAGGATCGTTTTGACGGCAAGGCAAAACTCCAGACACTCATCCGGCAATTGAGGCAACGGGGCTATACCTTTGGCGACGTAAAGCAATATGATCCGAACCCCTATACCGGAACCCCGATGCATTCGTCGTCCAAGTGATCTGGCAATCGCAACGCGGGACCGGGCATCATGAGAGTCCGGATCACGCAATCTGACCGCCAATGCAAAAACATTTAGCGCATCATGTCGGGAATGCGGCCCGTCTTCCGTCCTTGGGCAAGATCGGCGATACCATAATCTGCATCGCCGAACAGTCGAACAACGGAGGATATCGACATGGGTAAGACAATCGCAATCTGCCTGGCCAGATTGATCTTCGGCGGCGTCTTCGTGATGGCGGCCGCCTTCAAATTCGCGGGCATGCAATCGACAGCCGACTATATCGCCTCGGCCGGTTTTCCGCTGTCGCTACCCCTCGCCTGGATAGCCGCCTTCTTCGAAAGCGCGCTGGCGATCTGCCTGCTGACCGGCGCTTTCTTCTCCGAAGCCGCGCTGCTTGCCGGCATCTATGTCATCTTTCTGGCCTTCAGCTTCCATGGACCCAACCGCTGGACCGGCGCTCAGGCGGAATTCGGTTTTTTCATCGATCACTTAACCTTCTTTGCCGGGCTGCTGTTTGCCGCGGTTCACGGGCCTGGCGAAAGATTTGCCATTCGCGTCGGCATGCTGCGATCGGATACCGGCATCTGATCGCAGCCGTTTTCTTCAAGAGTGACGCATCTCTCGCCCTGTAGTGTATAATTGTGGTTGCGATGCTTCCGGCGGTTGGCGCGCCTCCTGAAAAAGGGTTGCGGCGCCGGCCATTCGGAAATCCGCTGCTGTGACCGTCATTTGCGTGACACGATACATGGGGGAAAAAGCGCAATGAGCGATGATCGCGTCTACAATGTTCTATTTCTCTGCACGGGCAATTCCGCCCGTTCTATCCTGGCTGAATCGATCTTGAACACCGAAGGCAAAGGCCGCTTCCGCGCCTTTTCGGCCGGCAGCACGCCCAAGGGCAAGATAAATCCCTGGGCCGTCAGGACACTGGATGCTCTCGGCTATCCCTCTTCCGGCTTCAGCTCGAAACGCTGGGATGTCTTTGCCGAGCCGGGCGCACCGCAGATGGATTTTATCATTACCGTCTGCGACGACGCAGCAGGGGAAGCCTGCCCGGTATGGCCCGGCCATCCCGCTTCCGCGCATTGGGGCATCGAGGACCCCTCCACCGTCGAAGGTTCCGAACTGGACAAGGGCCGCGCCTTTGCACAGGCTGCCCGCTACCTGAAAAATCGGATCATGCTCCTGGTCAACCTGCCGATTACATCGGTCGACCGGCTGGCATTGGAAGCGCATCTGCACGAGATCGGCCAGATAGAAGGCTCGACATCGCTGGAGGCCTAAGCGGATGATCTCATGACGCATTTCAAGGGCGAGCGGGGCTTTCCCGCGCAGATTGACGCATGGATGACATAGCGATTGCAAGGCGGGTCGGCTTGCAAATACAGTGATTTCAGAAATTTCTGAAATCACTGACAATGGGGTGCAACCATGAATCTTCCGCCTCTCGTACAATCCTTCGTGCTTCATTTTGGGGAAATGGGTTCGCGCTGGGGCATCAACCGCACGGTCGGGCAGATCTATGCCCTGCTCTTCGTCTCCCCGACACCCGTCTGCGCGGAAGAGATCGTCGAAGCCCTCGGCATTTCCCGCTCGAACGTCTCCATGAGCCTGCGCGAGTTGCAGGCCTGGAACCTCGTGCTGCTCAAACACAAGCCCGACGACCGCCGCGACTTCTTCACAACGCCGGATGATGTCTGGCAGATCCTGCGCACGCTCGCCGAAGAGCGCAAGAAACGCGAGGTCGACCCCACCCTTTCGATGCTGCGCGAAATCCTGATGCAACAGCCGGCCAGCGATGCCGAACGCCATGCGCAGGCGCGGATGAGCGAGATGTACGGCCTGATCGAGCGCCTGACCAATTGGTACGAGGACGTCAAGCAGTTGGAGACCGAGCGGCTCGCCACTCTGCTGCTGCTCGGCTCGAAGGTGACGAAGCTGCTGGAGGCCAAGGACCGTGTCGTCTCGCTCGGCCGCCGCCGTTCCAAAACGGCGAAAGAGGATTGAACGATGACGACGGCTTTCTTCGATCCCGACCTCAGCCCGGAAGAAACGCAGACGGTAGCGCCCGATGCCGGGCCGGCGGCAAAGCGAAATCGGCCAGTCCGACCACGAAAGCCGGCAGGGCTCTTGCTTGCCGCAGCCCTGCAGACCGCGGCAGCTCTGGTCTGGATTCCGCAGGCAGCCCTCCTCGCCTTCAGCGTTGGCGTCATAAACGATGGCGACAGCACGATGGATGTGGCCTTTACAGCGCTTGCAATACTGGCGCTCGGCATCGTTCGCGCCGCTCTCGATGCCGCCGGCGGACGCACCGCCTTCCGTACGGCGAGATGCGAACTGACATCGCGGCGCAATCGCGCCGTTGCAGCGCTTGCGGCCCGCTCACCGCTCGATATCGGCAAGCCGGCCTCCGGTCTCGCCGCGAGTGTCGTCGGCGAACAGGCCGAGGCGATCGTCCCCTATCTCGCCCGTTTCCAGCCGGTACGTATGAAGGCAAGCGCGGTGCCGCTCGTCATCCTTGCCTGCGTCTTTCCCGTTTCCTGGATTGCGGGTCTCATCCTGCTTATCTCGGCACCGCTCATCCCGATTTTCATGGCTTTGATCGGCTGGCGCGCCAAAGCTGCCAGTGAAAAGCAACTGGCCGAAACCGGCGGCCTCAACGCCTTTCTGCTCGACCGCCTGCGTGGGCTAACGACGATCCGCGCGCTCGGCGCCGTCGATGTCACGGCCACACGGCTGCGCGCCGATGCGGATTCGCTGCGGCAGCGTACGATGGCGGTGTTGAAGATCGCCTTTCTGTCCTCTGCCGTTCTCGAGCTTTTCGCCGCCCTCGGCGTTGCCGCAACCGCCGTTTACATCGGCTTCAGCCTGTTGGGCTCGATCGATATCGGTACATGGCATGGCCGGCTCACACTGACGCAAGGGCTTTTCATCCTTCTGCTCGCCCCGACCTTTTTCGAACCCTTGCGCGAACTTTCAGCCGTTTGGCACGATCGCGCCAATGGCGAAGCGGCGCTTGCGGCATTGAACGCCCTATCCTCGCAAGGACCTACAATTCTTGGTGGCGATGAACGAGATATCGGCGATGGCCAGATGCTGCCTGCCGCTCCCTCCGTTGAGATCGACCGGCTTGCCTTCCGCTACGCGCCGGACCTTCCGGCGGTCATCGACAATCTCTGTCTCGACGTTGCGGCCGGAGAACATGTAGCGCTTTGGGGCGCCAGCGGCTCCGGCAAGACCACGATCCTCTCGCTGATCGCAGGGCTCGCGCCACGGGAAGCCGGTGTGATCAGGATCGGCGGCATCCCGCTGGCTGACAATAACGCCGCCTCCCTTCGCCGTCGCATGGCCTGGATCGGACAACGGCCGCATATTTTCTCCGGCAGCCTGAAGAGAAATGTCGGCCTCGGACGCGCCGATATCGATGACCGCGCCATCGACGATGCACTTCGCAGCGTGCGTTTGGACGGCGTGATTGCTGCGAACGAGATCGCCGCAGTCGGCGAAAACGGCCTTGGCCTTTCCGGCGGAGAAGCGCTGCGGTTGGCACTGGCCCGTGTAGCCGCCAACCGGGAGGCCAGCATCATCCTCGCCGACGAGCCGACCGGTCATCTCGACGCCGCCACCGCGGCCGAGGTGACCGAAGCTTTGTTGGCATTGGCGAAGGGCCGCACCCTGATCGTCGCGACGCACGACCCGATGCTTGCATCGCGCCTCGACCGCGTCATTCGGCTCGAAGCGGACCGCAAGGAGATTGCCGCGTGAGACGGAGCCTCGCAACGCTTCTCCCGGTCATCCGCCTGTTCCATGCCGAGCGCGGACGCGGTCTCTGCCTCGGCGCGGTGCTATCGGCGGTGGCCGTGTTGGCTGGCGCCGGATTGCTCGGCCTTTCCGGCTGGTTCATCACCGCGACGGCGCTCGCCGGTGCCTCGGCAACGACCGCCATCGTCTTCGACGTCTTCGCGCCATCGGCCGGCATCCGCCTGCTCGCCATCGGCCGCACGGCAGCACGCTATGGCGAGCGGTTGGTAACCCATGACGTAACCTTGCGCGTTCTCGCGGCCTTGCGCGAAAGGCTCTTTCGCGGCTGGGCAACGCCCGGTAGCGCCGCAGCCATGATGCGTCGCCCGGCCAAGCTACTGTTCCGGCTCACAGCCGACATCGACGCGCTGGATTCGCTTTACCTGCGGGTGCTGCTGCCTGCAGGCGTCGCCCTGCTGTCGGCGCTTGCCGTCGGTGTAGCGCTGGGCCTGATGCAGCCGCTCTTTGGGATTGTGATCGGCCTTTGGCTCATCACCACCGGCCTCGCCATCCCCTTGATCGCCGGCCGAATGGCAATGAAACCCGGACGTCGCCGTGCCCACGCGATGGAAGCGCTCCGCGCGCGCATCATCGATCTGGTCGCCGGCCAGACAGATCTCGCCATGACCGGCCGCCTGCGGGCGCAACGCGTCACCATCGGCGAGGCTGACCGGCGTCTCGCGGAAGCGGACCACGCATTGAACAGGATCGAAAACGTCGTTGGCATCGGCTTCTCGCTCGCCTCCACCCTTCTGCTGACAGCCACGCTGTTGACTGTCGCCATTCTGGCAAAAGAGGGCGTCATCGGCGCTCCGGCAGCCGCCTTCGGCTTGCTGATCGCCTTTGCCGCCACGGAGCCTTTCGCAGCACTGCGTCGTGGCGCGCTGGAGCTCGGCCGCACGCTGCTTGCCGCCAGGCGTATTGCCCCGCGCCTCGCCCCTAGAAACGTAGCCTCTGAGATCGCACGACCGCATAAAGGTTATGCGTTCCAGTTGGACGTCGTCAGCGCTCGTTACGAGAGCGCCCGGCATCCGGCAATCGAGACCCTTTCCCTGTCGCTAGCCGTCGGCGAACCACTTGCTCTTGTCGGGGCCAGCGGCGCCGGAAAATCCACGATATTGGCTTTGCTTGCCGGCGAAATCGCTCCGGCGTCCGGCACGGTCGCCTCTCTCCAGGCGACCACGCTGACGCAACGCACTGAACTCTTCGACGATACGATCCGCGGCAACCTGTTGCTCGCCAACCCGCGTGCAAGCGACGAAAGGCTTCACCAAGTACTGGAGGCTGCAGGCCTCCTTGCTGACATCAAGGCATTGCCGAAAGGGCTTTCGGCTCGCCTCGGCGAAGGCGGCATCGGCCTGTCCGGCGGCCAATCGCGCCGGCTGGCACTTGCCCGGCTTTTCCTGCGCGACACGCCGCTCTGGCTGCTCGATGAACCGACCGAAGGGCTCGACAGCGAAACCGCGCGCGCCGTTTTACGCGAGATCGCCGGCAACGCCACCGGCGGCAGCCTCGTCATCGCCACGCACATACGCCGCGAAGCCGCGATCGCCGATCGCATCGTCATGCTCGAACACGGCCGCGTCACGGCAACGGCGCGGCGCGGCGAACCAGAATTCGACGCCATCCTGAACCGGCTGCGGCCGGACTGAGGCGGCAAACTGAAAGTACAATTACGGCGCCCCGAATAGCGCCGCGCGACCAAACCCCGTTGGACCGTGGGAGAAAGACTATGGAACTCGACATCGTGGCGCTATCGCGCCTGCAGTTCGCGATGACGGCGCTTTATCACTTCCTGTTCGTACCGCTGACGCTCGGCCTCTCCGTGTTGCTTGCCATTATGGAGACGACCTATGTCATGACGGGACGGCAGATCTGGCGCCAGATGACCAAATTCTGGGGCACGCTGTTCGGCATCAACTTCGTGCTTGGCGTCGCCACCGGCATCGTCATGGAATTCCAGTTCGGCATGAACTGGAGCTATTACAGCTACTACGTCGGCGATATCTTCGGTGCGCCGTTGGCAATCGAAGGGCTGATGGCCTTCTTTCTGGAGGCGACCTTCGTCGGCCTGTTCTTCTTCGGTTGGGACAGGCTCTCCAAGGTCGGGCATCTCATTGCCACCTGGGCCGTCGCGCTCGGCTCCAACTTCTCGGCACTCTGGATTCTCATTGCCAATGGCTGGATGCAGAATCCCATCGGTTCGGCACTCAATCCGCAGACAATGCGTATGGAGATCACCAGCTTTTTCGATGTCGTCTTCAACCCTGTCGCCCAGGCAAAGTTCGTTCACACGGTATCGGCCGGCTACGTCTGCGCCTCCATCTTCGTGCTCGGCGTTTCCGCCTGGTACATGTTGAAGGGTCGCCACATCGAGATCGCCAAGCGCTCGATGACGGTCGCCGCCTCCTTCGGCCTGGCTTCGGCCCTTTCGGTCGTCGTCCTCGGCGACGAGAGCGGCTATCTGTCTACCGAGCATCAGAAGATGAAGCTCGCGGCAATCGAGGCCATGTGGGAAACTGAACCGGCGCCCGCAGCCTTCACGGCCTTCGGCTTTCCGGATCAGCAGGCGCGCGAGACTCATTATGCCGTGCACATACCGTGGGTCATGGGCCTGATCGGCACGCGCTCGCTGACCACCGAAATCCCCGGCATCAACCAACTTGAGGAGCAGGCGAAGACCCGCATCCGCGACGGCATCAAGGCCTACGACGCGCTGTTGAAGATCCGCGCCGCTCAACCGGCCGCCGCCGGCGCCACGGCCCAGGACACCTCCATCCAGCAGGCACGCGCCTCCTTCGAAGATATCGGCCATGAGCTCGGCTACGCCCTGCTTCTGAAGCGCTATGTCGATGATCCCCGTCAGGCGACCGACGCCCAGATCGATCAGGCCGCCCGCGATACCATCCCGAACGTGCCGACCCTCTTCTGGTCCTTCCGCATCATGGTCAGTCTCGGCATGTTCTTCATTCTGCTGACGGCAACCTTCTTTTGGCTCTCGGCCCGCCGCCAGCTTAACCGTTCCCGTCTGTTGCTCAGGATCGCCGTATTCGCCATCCCGCTGCCTTGGGTTGCCATCGAGGTCGGCTGGGTCGTCGCCGAGTTCGGCCGCCAGCCCTGGATTATCGAAGGCGTGCTACCAACCGCCGCCGCTGTTTCCAATCTCGGAGCCGGTAGCGTGCTTCTCACCCTGCTCGGCTTCGCCGCGATCTACACGGTGCTGATCGTCATCGAGATGAGCCTCATGCTGAAGGCCATCCGCAAAGGCCCGGAACCGGACGACGAGCCGGAAGCCGACCTCATCTCCGAAACTCTCGTTCCCGCTGCGGAGTAACCACCATGATCCTGCATGAATTGATCGACTACGAAACCCTGCGCATTATCTGGTGGCTGCTGCTCGGCGTTCTGCTGATCGCCTTTGCGGTGACCGACGGCTTCGATCTCGGTATCGGCGCCCTCCTGCCCTTCGTCGCGAGGACGGATACCGAGCGGCGTATCGCCATCAATTCGATCGGCGCGACCTGGGAAGGCAATCAGGTCTGGCTGATCCTCGGCGGCGGTGCCATCTTCGCCGCCTGGCCGCCGCTTTATGCAGTCTCCTTCTCCGGCTTCTATCTGGCGATGTTCGCGATCCTCTTCGCGCTGATCCTGAGGCCGGTGGCGTTCAAATACCGCTCCAAGCGGGACAGCGCCCGCTGGAAGGCCGGCTGGGACTGGGCGCTTTTCATCGGCGGCTTCGTTCCTTCGCTGATCTTCGGTGTCGCCGTCGGCAATGTGCTGCAAGGTGTGCCGTTCCGCTTTGCCGACGACATGCGGATCTATTACGAGGGTTCTTTCTTCGAGCTGCTTAATCCCTACGCCCTGCTTTGTGGCCTGCTCTCCGTCGCCATGCTCACCATGCATGGCGCGGCCTGGCTGCAGTTGAAGACGAATGGCATCGTAGCGGAGCGGGCCCGCAGTTATGGCATCATGGCGGCGCTCGCGACGATCGTGCTATTTGCCCTCGGCGGCCTCGCCCTGTGGTACGGCATCGACGGCTACCGCATCACCAGTGAGATCAACACGATCGGGCCGTCCAATCCGCTTTTGAAGACCGTCGATCATGCTGCCGATGCCTGGCTCAGCAATTATCACAGCCACCCCTGGATGATGATTGCGCCGACCATGGGCTTTCTCGGCGCTATCGCGGCACTTGTGTCGATGCTTGCCCGTCGTGAACTGGCGCCGCTGCTCTTCAGCCAGCTCGCCATCATCGGCATCATTTCGACGGTCGGCCTCTCGATGTTCCCCTTCATCCTGCCATCCTCACTCGACCCGCGCTCCAGCCTCACGGTCTGGGATGCATCGTCCAGCCATATGACGCTGTTCATCATGCTGGTCGTGGCGCTGATCTTCCTGCCGATCATCTTCCTCTATACGGCCTGGGTTTACCGAGTGCTCTGGGGCAAGATCGACACCAATACGGTCAACGACAAGAGCGGCCACGCCTACTGATCTCGAAAAGGAGAAAGAACATGTGGTATTTCGCCTGGCTCCTCGGCTTCCCCCTCGCCGCCGCCTTCGCTGTCCTCAATGCAATGTGGTACGAAATCGTTGACGACGATGCAAAGAAGCAGGGATTGCCGAAGCAGGCTCCCTAAGCTCGATCTTGCAGATTTCGCCGGGCGCGATCCTTTCGTCGCGCTTGGCCTGACGGTTCGGCTCAATGGAACAAACAGCCGCCGAATTGCCTTTTGCCGCCGTAAATCCTGCAGTTTGACGGCGCTCCAGTCTTCGCTTTGCACATAGCGGCGAGTCTGCGTTCCCTACTCCTCCGAGGATGCCGGTATCATGACGAACGGAAACCTGCTTCTGACTTTCAATGCCGGGTCCTCGACCGTCAAAATCGGCGTGTTTGAGATCCGGGCAGGCAAAGCCGACCGCATCGGCAAGGGCCTGATCGACTTTCGCCGCCGCCCCCTTACCTTCCATTTGACGGAGGGGCCTGCCGCCTTCGATCGTTCCCTGCAAACCGATGCGGATGAGCAATTGCATGAGGTCGTGGACGAAACTTTCGGCATCCTTGGCGAGCATTTCGATATGTCGGCGGTCTACGCCGTCGGCCATCGCGTCGTCCATGGAGGCGATTTGTTCACCGGTCCCGTGCGCCTCGATGAAGACCGTATCCGCGATATCGACGGCCTGACCGTGCTTGCACCGCTGCACCAGCCGCAGGCGCTGCGCCTGATCCGCGCCGTCAAGCATTTGCGACCGACGCTTGCACAAACCGCCTCCTTCGACACGGCCTTCCACGCGACACAGAGCGATCTCGTTCGCCGCTTAGCTCTGCCGCGCGCGCTGCACGATCAGGGGATCAAACGGTACGGCTTTCACGGCCTTTCCTATGCCTTCATCGCCGCCGAGATGCGGCGGCGGGCACCCAAGGCGGCTGCTGGCAAGGTCGTCGTCGCCCATCTTGGCAGCGGGGCCAGCCTCTGCGCCCTCGATAGGGGCGAAAGCCGGGATTGCAGCATGGGCTTCTCGACGCTGGATGGCATTCCCATGGCGACACGCTGCGGCAATCTCGATCCCGGTGTGCTGCTGCATCTGCTCGGGCCGAAAGGCGGGACGCTGGAAGAGCTCGAAGACATGCTCTACCACAAATCCGGCCTGCTCGGTGTCTCCGGCATCAGCGCCGACACGCGGGATCTGCTGAAGAGCCAGAGGTCGGAGGCGCGAGAGGCGATCGCCCTGTTTTGTCTGCGCATCGGCGGCGAAGTCGGCCGAATGGCGGCAACGCTCGGGGGTCTGGACAGCATCGTCTTCACTGCCGGCGTCGGCGAGCATCAGCCGGAAATTCGCGCTGACATCTGCGACCGCCTGCACTGGCTGGGGCTTGAGATCGACAGGCATGCGAACGCAGCCAATGCGCCTATCATTAGCACATCATCAAGTTCTGCTACGGCTTTCGTCATCCCGACGGACGAAGAGCAGATTATTGCCGATGAAGCCCTGTCGATTTTTGCGGGCGAATGATCCAGATCATAAGTGCCCCGCTCTATCGGCGATAGTTTCGTATTCAACCCCATTGAATTGGAGCAATCACATGAAAGAGCAGGTAACCGCACCCTCCGCCACCGTGCTTGGCACCACCGAACTCGACCTTATCGACCGCTATTGGCGCGCCGCCAACTATCTCTCGGTCGGCCAGATCTATCTTCTCGACAATCCCCTGCTGCGCGAGCCGCTGACGGCCGACCATATCAAGCCCCGCCTGCTCGGCCACTGGGGCACAACCCCCGGCCTCAATTTCATCTACGCCCATCTCAATCGCATCATCCGCAATCGCGATCTCGATATCATCTATATCTGCGGCCCCGGCCACGGTGGTCCCGGCATGGTCGCCAATACCTATCTCGAAGGCACCTACAGCGAAATCTATCCGGATATCTCCGCGGATACCGACGGCATGCGCAAACTCTTCCGTCAGTTTTCCTTTCCCGGCGGCATTCCGAGCCATGCGGCGCCGGAGACGCCCGGCTCGATCCATGAGGGCGGCGAACTTGGTTATGCCCTTGTCCACGCCTATGGCGCCGTCTTCGACAATCCCGATCTGATCGCTGCCTGCGTGGTCGGCGATGGCGAGGCCGAAACCGGCCCTCTGGCAGCAAGCTGGCATTCCAACAAGTTCATCAACCCCGCCCGCGACGGCGCCGTGCTGCCGATCCTGCATCTGAACGGCTATAAGATCGCCAACCCCACCCTTCTCGGCCGCGCCGGCGATGAGGATCTCCGCCAGCTCTTCACCGGCTATGGCTATGAGCCTTTCTTTGTCGAGGGTTCTGACCCTCACCAGATGCATCAGGCCATGGCCGCGACCTTCGAACAGGCCTTTGATCGCATTCGCGCCATCCAACAGGAGGCCCGCAACGGCGCGCCCGGCAATTCCTGCCCGCGTTGGCCGATGATCGTATTCAGAAGCCCGAAGGGCTGGACGGGCCCCAAGGAAGTCGATGGTAAGAAGGTCGAAGGTTTCTGGCGGGCCCATCAGGTGCCGGTTTCCAATTGCCGCGAAGATGCCGCCCATCGGAAAATCCTGGAAGACTGGATGCGAAGCTACGATCCGCAGGATCTCTTCGACACCGACGGACGCCTGAAGGGCGATTTGCGTGCACTTGCACCGGCAGGCAAACGGCGCATGGGTGCCAATCCCCATGCCAATGGCGGCCTTCTGCGCCGCGAACTCATAACGCCTGCGATCGGTGATTACGCGGTTGCCGTCAAGGAAGAGCGCGGCAGAACGGTGGCGCAATCGACGGAAATCCTTGGTCGCTATCTGCGCGATATCCTGACCCTCAACGCAGACAACGCCAATTTCCGCATCTTCGGTCCCGACGAGACGGAATCCAATCGTCTCGGCAGCGTCTTCGAAGTGACAGACCGTGTCTGGATGGAAGAAATCAAGCCCTATGACGTCGGTCTAGCCCGTGACGGCAGGGTGATGGAGGTCCTAAGCGAACACCTTTGCCAGGGCTGGCTGGAAGGTTACCTGCTGACTGGACGTCATGGCCTGTTTTCCTGCTACGAAGCTTTCATCCATATCGTGGATTCGATGTTCAACCAGCATGCCAAGTGGCTGAAGGTGTCGCGCGAACTGCCGTGGCGCAAACCGGTTTCTTCGCTGAACTACCTGCTGACGTCGCATGTCTGGCGGCAGGACCATAACGGCTTCAGCCACCAGGACCCTGGCTTTGTCGATCTCGTTGCCAACAAAAAATCAGACATCGTGCGCATCTATCTGCCGCCGGACGCCAATACGCTGCTGTGGACATCAGATCATTGCCTGAAGACCTATAATCGCATCAACGTCATCGTCGCCGGCAAGCAACCGGAACTGCAGTGGCTGCCGATGGACGAAGCCGTCCAGCATTGCGAGGCCGGCATCGGTATCTGGCATTGGGCAAGCAACGAACAGAGCGCCGTGGAGCCCGATGTCGTCATGGCCTGCGCCGGCGACGTGCCGACCATGGAGACGCTTGCCGCGGTCGATCTCCTCCGCCAGAACATTCCGGAACTGTCGATCCGCGTCGTCAACGTCGTCGACCTGATGGCGCTGCAATCCAACGAGCAGCATCCGCATGGTCTCACTGATGAGATCTTTGACAAGCTGTTCACGCCGGATCGGCCTGTCATCTTCGCCTATCACGGCTATCCCTATCTGATCCATCGCCTCACCTATCGGCGAACCAACCATGGCAACATTCATGTTCGCGGCTTCATCGAGGAAGGAACGACAACAACGCCGTTCGACATGACCGTTCTCAACGAACTTGACCGCTACCACCTCGCCATTGGGGCAATCGAGCGCGTGCCGGGACTGAAGGAAAAGGCCACCGATGCGGTCAAGCTTTTCCGCGACAAACTCGAAGAGCATCATCGTTACGTCCGCCAGCATGGCGAGGACATGCCGGAGATCAGCGGATGGAAATGGCCCTATGATAATAAAGGTGCGCGTATCACCTGAGCGGATCGGCAGAAAAAGCAGGAAATGAGAGGTCACGTCCGGCGCTATCCGCCTGCGGCGGCGAGACAGCAATGTGCGTCAAGCCAGCCGTAAGGTATTGAGCGAAAACGATCCTGCACCGTAGCCAGGAGAGGCTAATCTTCTGAATGCGCGGCATCGTGACAGAACGATCTTCACGGTGTCGGCCCATAAATGATCGGATACCAATCAAATTCTAGCAAGTTTGTTGATAGGATAGGTGCAGATCTTACATTGCGTTGCACACTCACGCTCTCCGAGGCGATATGCCGATAACAGGAGCAAGATAGCCGGCTCTCATAACCTTCCATCCATCGGTTGAATTCCAGCCTCCGCCAGCCGAGGCTTTCTGGCTGGGCGCCGATAGAAGACAGAGTGATCTCATCGCTCTTGAGAGAGCCCGCTCCCCAGGATTACACCGCGCGATCCGAACAGTCCTTATTTTTCAATAGCTACCGTCCTCAAACCGAACGACTGCGGACATTGTCGCGCGATTGCGGTCTCACTTTTCGGACCGCCGATAATCGAGAAAACCGCACCTGGAAAGGCTTTACGGGCACGCCCTCAATCAATTAGGTGGCCTGCAAAACCGCGCCTTAGAGTTGTGATTAGATGATGCTTACATTACGTCACATTGAGTCGCAGGGGGATTAATCCCCATTTTATCATGACATGAAACACCAAGCGGTATAATATTCGCGCCGAGATGGAACGCATTTATCCTTGGGGGGCGACACGTGTCCATCAGTTCCAGAACGAAACGCCGGATCGGTCGCAATGCACCGACGGTCATCATAATAGACCACCATACACTTGCCCGTACGACCATCGTGAAACTTCTTGAGCACGAACTCGCCGGCTGGGAATTTGTTGATATGGTCTCTACTGAGAGTCTTGATAGGGCTCTTGGAATGGACGTGCGTCTGATTGCTTTGGGTTTGGAGGGCAGGAGCGTAGAGAGCGCCGGTCTGCTTGACGATCTTACGGCGATTGCCGAACGTTTTTCCGAAGCACCGATCGCGCTGCTGTCGAGTACGGATGACGCCTCGCTGGCCTCTCAGGCGCTGAAAATGGGCATTCGAGGCTTCTTCACCACGTCCATTCCCATAGAGATTGCCCTTGCCGGGCTACGGCTCGTTCTCGCAGGCGGCATATTCTGTCCGCAGCCGCTGGATACGCTGACGACCGGCCCAACCAGGCACATCGACTCTCATGAGGATGGTCACAGGATGATAGAGGCGCGGGCGCATAGTCCCGATCTTGCCGACTTCACGCCGCGCGAAGCGGATGTGCTTGCAGAATTGCAGCGCGGCTGTTCGAATAAGGTCATTGCGGGAAAGCTCAACCTGTCAGGCCACACGGTGAAAATGCACGTGCAGCACATTATGCGCAAGTTGCAGGTCCAGAACCGGACCGAAGTCGTTGCCCGTCTAGGTTATAGGCTAACCAACGGACATGATGTGGCGGCATCGTAAATTAAGCGCTTTCCTTGGACGTCTTTTCAAGCATTTCGCTTAACGTTGCCGCAGCCAGCATGGTCTCAGCCAATAGCTTCTTGAGCTTCCGGTTCTCCTCCTCCAGGGCCTTGAGCCTTTTGACGTCGAAGCCGACATTCTTGAGCTGCAGGGATTGCCACCGATAGAAGGTCGGCTCGCTGATCCCGTATTTGCTGCACACGTCCGTCACTGTCATGCCACCCTGATGCTCCTTCAGAATGTCCATGATCCTGTCATCATTGAATTTTCTCTTACCCATCACTGCGTCCCTTCGACGGCGACATGCTAGAAATTCAGAGGCGCCAGGAAGGAATGGTGGGAGTACCAATCCATATTCGCGTCGCATTTCCGAGTCTTCTGCTTCGGAGCTCACTTCAATCCTCACGAAACGCTCTGTTGAAGCTATCCAGAAGCGGTCTGATTGCATAAAACGCGACACTGCTCTTGCCCGTTTCGATCAATGTTTGGGCGGGCATGCCCGGAACCATCGCGACATCGTGCATCTTCGCCAATCGTTCGTCTGTCACGCGGATCGTCGCTGCATAGTAGGCCTGACCGGTCTGCTTATCGACAAGGCGATCCGCGGAGACATAGTCCACGATACCTTTCAGCAGCGGAACCCGCCGCTGATTATAAGGTAGAAGATGAACTTGTGCATCCAACCCCGGTCGCACCAAATTAATATCCTCCGGCCGGACATGGGCCGATATCACGAGATGGGCTTCGCGCGGTACCAGATCGACAAGTGGTTCACCCGCGCCGACCACGCCGCCTGCCGTATGAAAATGCAGGTCCATGATCACCCCGTCCTCGGGCGCCCGGATTTCGGTTCTGGCAAGCTGATCGTCGATCGCCCGCAAACGTTCGCTCAACTGCAGAATCTGACTTTCCGTGTCGCGCAGACCCTGAGCGACCTCATTCAACCGATCGCTCTGCAGCTTCACCAGATTGGCCTGCGCCTCGCTGATCACCTGATAGGCACGCGATATCTGGGCGTCCACCTCACCAGCCTGACCATCGATGTCGGCCTTCTCACGCCCGAGATTGAAAATCCTGCTCTTTCTCTCCGCCCCTTTGGAAACGAGGCTGGTGGCCGACTCCATCTCCTGCCGGGAGATCTCGGCCCTGTCGGCAAGCGATGCCTTCTGCGCGCCGAGACCCATGATCTCCTGCTGAACCTGCCGCATCTTCTCCTGCGTGATCCCGATCTCGGATTGCATCACCTGGCGGCGCGTCTCGAATATCCTTTGCTGCCCCACCATGATGGCTTTGACCGACGGAGTGTCGTTCATCAACGCTATAAGGTCCTGTGGGAAGGTGATCTGGTCGGTGCCACTCTCTTCGGCAACCAGGCGCGCATGCATGCCCTCGGCGTCCCAGAGCTGCCCTTGAACGCTATCCCGTTCCGACCGCGACTTCGTATCGTCAAGTTCGATGAGCACCTGCCCCGAAGTGACGGCGTCACCGTTCTTGACGAGAATCTGTCGTATGATTCCGCCCTCCAGATGCTGGATGGTCTTGCGGCTGAACTCCGGCTCCACGACACCCGACGCCACCGCCGCGCTCTTCAGCGGAGCCAGGAGCGACCAAATCCCGAAACCCAGAATGAACACGCAAATCAGCAGATTGCCCGTCCGCTTCACTGACCGTAGTACCGGCATCGGCGACGGCGGTGCCAGCCTCATGAAATCGGTATCGACGACAGGGGCATAGCTCAGGAACTTCTTGGCCGCTTCCAATCGCTGTGCAGACCGGCTGCTTGGGTTTGACGCGTTTATGAATTTGGCTGAAGCGCCGGAAGGAAGGACGGTGGTCATGACGCAGCCTTTCCTTCCAGTGTCTGCGCCGGCGCCGGCGACGGCGGGCGAAGATAGGTGTCGTATATATGCTCGCTCTCCCCAAACGCATTGACCATGCCATTGCGCATGATCGCGATCTTGTTGGTGATGGGCAGAACTCCCATCCGATGGGTAATGATGACGACGATCATTCGTCTGGATCTCATGCGTTCGATCGCGTTGTACAGGATGCGTTCGCCCTCATAGTCCAGACTGGAATTCGGATCGTCGAGCACCACGAGCGAGGGATTTCCGTAAGCGGCGCGTGCCAATCCGAGCTGCTGCCGCTGAGCGCGCAGCAGCAAGTTCCCACCCTCGCCGATGTCGGTCTCGTAGCCCTGCGGCAGCCGCATGATCGTTTCGTGCAGTCCGACAAGCTTGGCCGCTTCGATGGCCCTGGTGGGGTCCGCGCCGTCCAGGCGCCCGATGACGTCCTTGATGGCTCCGCCGAAAAGTTCGATATCCTGTGGCAGATAGCCGACATGACGAGTATCGCCGCAAAGGCGCAGCGCGGAAATGTCGACGCCGCCCAGAAGGGTGCATCCGCTTGTCGGATGCAGGACGCCGGCCATGATGCGGCCGAGCGTCGACTTGCCGGATCCTGACGGGCCGATGAGCGCCATGCAATCACCCGGCAACAGGTGCAGCGTGACGCCCTTCACTATGGGCCGATCAGCAAACTGCAAGGCGTAGCCGACATTGTCCAGGATGAGGCCACTCGGATCGGGAACAGGGATCGTTCTGGGATCCTCCTGCGTAGACACAAGGATCAGCATCTTGTTGAGACGATTGAAGGAGTTGCGCGCAAACGCAAACGAGCGCCATGCGCCGATCGCGCCCTCGACGGGTGCAAGACCGCGGCCGAGCAACAGGCTTGAGACAAAGATGATACCGGGGCTGCTGTTATCCGCGAGCACCAGCCAGGTGGCCGCTCCCATGACCAGAATCTGGGTTAGTGTCCTGATGGATTTCGAGAACCCCAGAATGATCTCGGTGCGGTGCATCGCGGTGTCCTGGGCTTTTCTGGCCCTCTCGGCATCGCGGTAGACGATCTGCGCCGCACCGTCCTGCATTCCCATGGCACGGATCACCTGAATATATCGAAGAGCCGTCGCAAGCCGCATGTAGCTCCGCGACAGCGCAAGATTCGCCTGTGCGATCGGCTGCTGCGTCGCCAGTTCCGTCAGGAGGGCGAGCGACAGGAGAGCGACTGCGCTCAGAAGGCCGATCACGCCCAGCAGAGGATGAACGAGAAAGAGCAGCAGCAGGAATACCGGAGCCCAGGGAATATCGAAAAGAAGTGCACTTGCCGGTGAATCGAGGAACTGACGCAGCGAGGCAAGGTCGCGATAACAATCGGCCGCAACACTGGTATCCGCACGGGACGCGTATTCGAATGAAGCGTTCAGGACGTCCGGACGCAGACGATGGTCCAGCCAACTGCCGATGCGTGAAAGCGCTGCTCTGCGGACGATATCAAGGGTGGATCCGACCACCACCGCAACGGCGACGATGAGTGTCAGCATCACCAGCGTATCGACGCTGCGGCTCGACATTACCCGGTCGTATATTTGCAAAAGATAGATGGAAGGGGCGAGAAGAAAGAGATTATAGCCGCTGCTATAGAGAAAGACCAAGCCGAAGGCCCCGGCGCAGGCCCGTAGTGCCATGACCAGTTGAGTTTGCTGGCGCTGGGGTTGTGCAAGATTTGTTGGCGTCATCAGATCTCGCAGCTCCGGATTATGACAAGGCGAATGCTTGGTCGAACTGTCATAAATACGAGGATCGCTGGCCTGAACCTGCGATCCTCAGGACCCGAATTAACGGGCCGGTTGGCATAAATCGATCACGTACCGAGGTGGTGCACGTCGATGCTGCCGCCGAAAGAATTGTCAAAATGATCGAAAGCATTCGATACGGCCGTGCTGAGGGTGTCCGTATGAACCAATGCCGTCGAGATGCTGCCGCCCTCGGCCAGGTTGCCGTTACCGCCATTACCACCGGCGCCGGACACGATAGTGGCATGCTGGTCGACAAACGACTGGGTGGTTTGCGTAGCTGTCGTGGCTGCAGAAACCGCTGCTACGTCGCCGCCGCTCACAGAGCCTTGGCTACCGTTCGAAGTGGCGCTCCCGCCAGCTCCACCGGTGCTGGTGAGTGCTGAAAACGCGGCGTTATAAGCTTGGGCCAATCCGCCAGCTCCGCCACCGCCGGCATCCCAGTCAGCCGTCTGATGAACGTGATCGCCATTATGGAGATCAGTTGAGGCGCCGTAGACGTCCTGGTAGTTATTGACATAGGCACTGGGATCATAATGGATATTACCATTGCCGTATCCATCGCCGCCATTGCCGGCATTTGCGTTGCCTGCAGACGGATCGGTGAGATTGATCGTGTCAGTTATCTGTGGAATAGGCATAGTGTAGCTCCTCTCCTATTCGGTCCGAAAGTCTCCCACGGCCCGATGCCGGTACGTCATTACCTGGCAAGAAAACCGCTTGCAGACAGTGCTCGCAATTCAACCGGTGAACCAGCCGGATATTCGGAGATGTCCCTTTGGGTGGGGTATGGCCGGGAAAGAGGATGTATCCCAAATGGTTATGCCGAAATAACAGCAGGCACGGGGCTCGCAAAAAGGGGGCATGCTCTCTACGAACGCTTCCGTTGAGAGTTGGAACGCGGAACTGAAATGATCTGCGCGTGTTCCTGCGAACACGCGCTTCTGACGCAATTTCTACAAAAGTGCTGAGCGGCTTTTCCATCCGCAACTGCGAAAAAACAAAAGATAAAGCAGTCTCTGAAAGGCTCAGCCGATCTAGGTGTGCATGAAATTGAGGATGTCATCGACGAGAGCCGAATGGGCATCCGTCAGGTTACCCTCACCGCCGTGACCGCCTATGCCCGCCAGTTGCAGCGTATGCTGATCGGTGAGGACATGGTCGATCTGCTGGGCGTCGGCCGTGCCGCCGGCCGGAACAGCAATGTTGATCGGATGGAAATATCCGAGGCTGACATCGACCAAACTGCCGGTCGAAGATCCCGATCCGCCGCCGCCACCCACGCTGTGTCCGGTGAAGATCGTGTCCGACGACAAGTTGAAACTACCGCCATTGCCGCCGATACCCGCCATCTGGATACCGCCCTGGTCGAAAACCACATCGTTCGTCTGGTGGGCTTCCGCCGAGCCGCCAGCAGCGCCGATCGCGATGTTGATTGGCGAAAAAATGGCGACGTTCACATCGATCATACTGCCGATGAAGTGGCCATCGCCACCATGGCCCGCATAGTTGTCACCGTTGAAAATGAGTGTATTTCCGGCGTTTGAACCGCCGCTCTCCGGCCCCCCGCCGGCAGCCAGATTATGGTCGCCGCCCGAGCCGCCGACGCCGCCGATCTGGGTTGCACCTTGCAGAAACGCTGCGTTGTTCGTCTGTTCCGAATGCGCGACGGATCCCTCACCGCCAGCGACGGCGGTATTCACCGGAGCGAAGACGGCAACATCGGAGCTCACGATACCGCCGAAAAACAGGCCGTTGCCGCCAGTTCCGGCATGGTTGACGGAGGTGCTGCCGATACCGCCGAGCGCGACATTGCCGCTGCCGCCATCGCCGCCTAGGCCGGCCATTTCGGTAGAGTGTTGATTGATAAGCGCACCATTGCCCTGAAAGGCGTCTACTGTCGAATGAGGGCCGGCTACCGCCGTGTTGGATGGGATGAAGATCGCGAGGGGATTGCTGCTGATAAGGCCGGTCGCGATTCCGTCGCCGCCGCTTCCTGCGGAATTGACGTTCTGGTTCGATGCAAGATCCAACGGCATCCATGTCGGAACCAGCGCCAGATGTCCTGCACCGACACCGGAGAGCACGTTTTGACTCATGCTCGCGTTGGACGCGTCTTCCCCTGTCAGACGAGTTTCCGTCATCGCGGTCTCCCCCTTGCACTCTCGCGCATGGCGCGGATTGTCGAACCCCATTGTGGAATGGGACGGGCAAAAAGAAGAGCCTGCAATTCGTCTACGCCCATATGGGCGGGATGACAGCCGTTTGGCGGTCATCCCATTTGGCCGCAAGCCGTGAGCGCAAAGAGATTGGTCGGCGCACCGTGCAGCATGACTTCACGCTCGAAAGTGAAGCCGCATTTTTCCAGCACATGTCTGGAAGCGGCATTGGCCGAGCGGACGAGACCGATCATCCGTTCGGCATGCAAGCTGTTGAACGAGAAAGATAAAACATCATCTACCAATTCGGTCGCATAGCCCTGTCCCCAGCTATCCGGATGCAGGTGATAGGACAGGTTGAGACCGTCGAATTCCTTCGACACCGTCACGCCGCCGAAGCCGATCAGCCTGCCATCCGCCTCGACAGCCCAGCGACCGAATCCGTGATTACGCCAATGCTCCATGTCACGAGAGAGACGTTGAGCACTTGCGTCCCGCGTATCCGGTGTGGGATCGGGCCGATGCGCAACGAGTTCCGGCCGGGCAAAGAGG
Organism: Martinezella paranaensis; assembly: GCF_014200235.1. NCBI lineage: Bacteria > Pseudomonadati > Pseudomonadota > Alphaproteobacteria > Hyphomicrobiales > Rhizobiaceae > Martinezella > Martinezella paranaensis. The sequence continues at coordinate 22,965 of NZ_JACHBI010000024.1, forward strand.
TCCGTCACGAAATCGAGATCCGCCTCCGCGGGCATGCGCAGCAGCAGGCGTTTCGTGTGTCTGACCAAAGGTGATGGCATGGGGCCGCTCTCTTGAAGCTTCACACTGCCTCAGCCAAAGGAACCTGGTCGAAGCAGCAGGCAGCCGTGGAAACGCCCATGCGGCACCCGGATGCTTGCAATGACTCTGCCGCGATTTCCACGAACAGCCGGCGGAACCAAACTGCCCGGCTGTCCGTCCGGTCAACGCGACGGTAGAGCATCGTCACCGGCTCGGCCGGCAGATCAAGCGGCGGCTCCGAAATGGTGAGGCCATGAAGCTGGGCCATGCAGCGGGCAATGGATTCCGGGATCGTGGCAATGGCCGGCATTGCCCGCAAAACCGTCGGCAGAGCCGAAAAGCGCGGCACCGTCGCCACCACCTGCCGGCGATCGCCGGTGCGGGCGAGAGCAATATCGACGTTGCTCGATGTATTGCCTTCAAAGGACACGGTGACGTGAGCGGCGGCGACAAAATCCTTGAAGCTCAGCGGCGCGGTCAGCCTTAGCTGGTGAGGGTCGTAGATACAAACCGATGCCTGCTCGAACAGCGGCGCGCGAATATGCCAGGATGCCGGCTCGTCATGCACCGAGACGCTGAAATCATAGGCGCCCTCGTCCAGCAAACGCCCGGCGTCACGCTTGTCGAAAGCCACGCCGATCAAACGCGCCCCTGGCGCCTGCAGCCGCAACCGCGCCACCAGCGGGCCGAAGAAAGCGGATTCGAGATTGTCGCACATGCCGACGCGGAACTCGCCCTGCCAGCTTGCCGGGTCGAAGGCCGTTGGCGGGCGGATGGCGCGTTCGATGCCCGAAAGTGCATCCTCGATGGCTGGCGCAATGGCGAGTGCGCGCGGCGTCGGCTGTAGACCCCGCCCGACACGCACGAACAATTCGTCATCGAGCGTCTCGCGCAATCGACGCAGCGCAGCCGACAGGCCGGGCTGGCCAAGCAGCAGGCGCTCGGCAGCGCGGCTCACATTCCGTTCCTGCATGAGCACGGAAAAGGCGAGCAACAGATTGAGATCGATTTTTCGAAGCGTAGCATCATTCATCATCACCAGTAATACCTGGCATGGTTACTATCAATTTGCAATAGGGTTAGAAGCTGTACATTTTCTCGTTCCCTGCCGCCCGCCAACCTCCCGAGAGACGGCAGCATAGGAAGGAACGATTCCGATGACTTATTCCAAATCACGAAGTGGGGCCGGGCTGGCATTGCTGCTGCTTTGCGCCGCCAACTTCCTGGACGCCATGGATGTCTCCACCATCGGCGTGGCCCTGCCCGCAATCCAAACCGAGCTCGGCATACAGGCGACATCGCTGCAATGGGCCGTCAGCGCCTATGTGCTCGGTTATGGCGGCTTTCTGCTGCTCGGCGGCCGCGTTGCCGATCTTTTCGGCCACCGCCGCGTCTTCCTCTGGTCGCTTGGCGTCTTCGCCGCCGCCAGCATCGCCGGCGGGTTCGTCGACAGCGCGCCGACCTTGATCGCTGCACGCCTGATCAAAGGCATTGCCGCAGCCTTCACCGCGCCGGCCGCGCTCGCCCTACTGCTGTCCGTGTTTGGAGAAGGAAGCGCCCGCGCCAAGGCGCTCGGGGTGTTCTCCTCTACTGGCGCCGCCGGCTTTGTGCTCGGCATGGTGCTTGGCGGAGCCGCAACCATCATTAGCTGGCGGGCGACGCTGGTCATGGGAGCGCCCGTTGCCATCCTCGCTCTGGTGCTTGCGCCCTTCGTCCTGCCTGCCGATCATCAGCGGACCGGGCCGCGGCCTCACTTCGACTGGGCCGGTGCGCTGACGATCACGCCCGGATTGCTGCTGTTCGTCTTCGGCATCACCAACGCCGCTGCCGCCGGCTGGCAGGCATTTCCCACCTGGGGAGCATTGGTCGCGGCGCTGGTCCTCATCCTGCTCTTCCTGCTGGTCGAAGCGCGGCACAGGGATCCGATGGTGCCGCTTGCCATCTTCCGGCGGGCAAAGCTCAGCCATGCCAACGCCATCGCCGCGCTCTTCCAGGGCGTCTATGTCGGCTTCCAGTTCATCGCGACGCTCTACTATCAGGACGTCGTCGGCTGGTCGGCTTTCGCCACCGGCTTCTCCTTCGCCTTCGGCGGCGTCTGCGTGATGTTCCTCGCACCGCGATTTGCGGCGATCGGGCAAAATCGCGGCACGACCGGCCTGATGACGCTTGGTGTCGGACTGCAGGCTATCAGCTATGTCTTTTGGGTCCTCTCGGTCGGAAATATCAATCCGATCCTGCTCGTCGCCGTCTCTCAGCTATTGCTTGGCGTCGGCTATGCCATGACCTATCCGTCGGTGCAGGTGGCGGCACTGTCCGATGTCGAAGACGATAAGTCGGGCCTGGCCTCCGGGCTGCTGTTCGCCTCCTTCCAGATCGGCGGCGGCATCGTGTTGGCAGCCGCATCCGCCATCTTCGGCGCGGCACCAAGCTTCGGCTGGAATCCCTATATCGCCGGCACCGCCTTCGTCGCGATATTGGCCGCTACGGTGACATTGCTGGCGGCGGTCGGCCCGAGGACATCGACATCGCGTTCGAATGTCTATCAGGCGGCGGAATAGTCGGCGTCGCGAGTACCCGCATCACCTCGGGTGCGGGTACTCGTCATCAGCCCAGCTCCGATCGTCCCGAAGCGGATTGTCGGAGGATGCCATTATGACAACAGCGATGCCGCCTCGGCGGCACGCCGCATCAAGAGGTCGCGTTCCCGCTGGTTTCCGGCCAGAGCAGCGGCCGCCTCGAAAGCGGCTTTAGCCTCCCCGTAGCGGGCGAGTTTTTGGAGCAGATCACCGCGAACGCTCGGCAGCAGGTGATATCCCCTGAGCGCCGGCTCATCTGCGAGATGATCCACGATCGCCAGCCCCGCCTCCGGCCCTTCCGCCATGCCCACCGCGACCGCGCGATTGAGTTCGATGACCGGCGAAGGCATAAGCGCCGCCAGCTCCCCATAGAGCCTAGCAATACGTAACCAATCCGTCGCATCGGCCGTTCGAGCCTCCGCGTGGCAGGCGACGATTGCCGCCTGCAGTGCATAAGCGCCGCCCGCGCCGCCGAGGTCCCGCGCCCGTGCAAGTGCCCGCAGTCCCCGCCGGATCTGTAGCTGATCCCAAAGGGCGCGGTTCTGTTCCAGCAGAAGGATCGGCTCACCGACGGCATCTGTGCGCGCGGCGGTGCGTGAGGCATTCAGTTCCATCAGCGCCAGCAGCGCATGCGCTTCGGGCTCATTCGGTGCAATGGAGGTGAGGATGCGGCCCATGCGCAACGCTTCGTTGCAGAGCTGCGGCCGCAGCCAGTCCTCGCCGCGCGCCGCCGTATAGCCCTCGTTGAAAATCAGATAGACGACCTCCAATACGGAGGCAAGCCGTTGCGCGAGTTCCTCGCCGCCGGGGGTCTCATAGGCCAGCCCCGACTCCGAAAGGGTTCGTTTGGCGCGGACAATGCGCTGGGCAATCGTCGCCTCCGGCAGCAGAAAAGCTCTGGCAATCTCCTCTGTCGTCAAGCCACAAATCATCCGCAGCGCCAATGCGACGCGGGCTTCCCGCGATAGCAGCGGATGGCAGGCGGTGAAGACGAGACGGAGCAATTCGTCGCCTATGTCATCGTCGAGGGCAGCGTCTACATCGGGCATGGCCTGCTGCTCCTCGTCCATATCCAGGGCAATCATCTCATGCTTGCGCTCAAGCATCGGGCGGCGGCGCAGATGATCCAGCGCCCGCCGCTTGGCGGTCGCCATCAGCCATGCACCCGGCCTTTCCGGAACGCCGGTCTCGGGCCACCGTTCCAGCGCCGCCAACAGCGCTTCTTGAGTGAGGTCCTCCGCCAACGGCACGTCGCGCAGCATCCTTGCCAAGCTGGTGATCAGCCTGGGCTGCTCGATCCGCCATACAGCCAGGATCGTGCGGTGGGCGTCGGCGGCCGTCACGGCCGCCCGTCCCTTCTTTCAGCCATTCGCCTCAAGCGACCGCGACCGCGACCGAGTGTGCGCTGCATGGGTTCATATCCGGCGTGAAGAACGGACGAACCTCGCAGGTGCCTTCCCAGCCCGGCATGTGATCTATGTGGAGCTGCATGAATTCGACCGTCAGCGCCAGAGCCTCCTCCTTGTTCTGAAATTCGAAGATCGCATAGCCGCCGACCACTTCCTTGGCCTCGACGAACGGGCCGTCGACGATGACGAGCTTTCCGTCTTTGATGCTGACGCGGGCTCCGGTTTCCATCGGCATAAGTCCGGCGGTATCGATCATGCGGCCGGCCTTGATCTCGCGATCGGCGAGCTTGCCGATGGCTTCCATGAGCTCCGGCGTCGGCATGCCCATTTGAGCAGAAGTGATGATAGACATGAAACGCATTTGACCATTCCTCTCGAGCCGAGCCGCTGGCGCCATTGCCGCGAAATTGTCTCGCTCAATACGACGACGAAGCAACCCTTCGGAAATCGACAGACGATTTGAAAAAAATGTGCGGCTGAGTTGCCAAGTCTTGATTGTGAGTCAAGCGGATTGATCAAACGCCCCACGAAAGCCTGCAATTCGTCGAAATCCATCAGCACCGCCACCCTATCAATTCTAGTTGTGTGCAGGCAATCTGCCCAATGCAGAGAATCGAGCGCGTCTCGTGCACAAGATCCCAAATGGGCGCCTGCCACTCTTCATTGACTTCAAACGGTCGTTGAAAGATGGTTGGATCCAACATCCGAAGCCATTGGATTTTGAAGGGATGTCGTACCCTTAGCCTTGGCAATCATGAGGCCGAGGAAGCGGATAATAGGAGCCTGCATTTATGTTCGATCATGTCTCGATTGGCGTCAAAAGCCTGGAAAGAGCACGGCAATTCTATGATGCGACGCTAGCGCCGCTCGGCTATGAGCGGCTGTCGAATTTCGACGGCACGGTCGGATATGGCGCTGAACGGGCACAGTTCTGGGTCATGGAGGTGGAGCACCCCGTTCCGGCGGATCGCGGCTCCGGCCTGCATTTCTGCTTCGTCGCACCAAGCCAGGAGGCCGTCGACGCCTTTTACGCCGCCGGGCTTGCCAATGGCGGCGAAGACAACGGCAAACCGGGCATCCGGCCTGACTACAGCCAATTCTATTACGCAGCCTTCGTCATCGATCCCGACGGCTATCGTCTCGAAGCCTATTTCCAGACCGGCGAGTGACGGGCGCGCAAAGCAAGATAACAATGCTGCCCGTCGAGAAGACGAACCGCACTTCCTAAGCATCTGATGTTTCAGGCTGCTGTCAGGCTTCTACCGTAGGGAAAGCTGGGCGAAGATCGTTAGCGCGTTTCGCGAGAGCCGAATCTCGCCCTATTCCTATATGCGATGACGGAAAACGGCCTTTCCTGATGTACGACAATTATGCTGCTTACCCCAAAAGTGCTGCGCCGTTCGGCAAGCCGCTTGCCTCTTTCCTGGCGCTGTCGGCACTGTGGTGTTTGCTCCTTCTTCTCTTCAACAGATTTCCCGAGATCGATATTTCCGTCGCCCGCAGCGTCTTTACGAGTAAGCCTTGTCCGTGGACCGATTCGGCCGACGACATCTGCGGCATGTTTGCCTACGACAAGGATCGGCCCTTCGTCATCCTGCGCTCGATCACGCTCGTTTTACCCTATATCGCGGTGATCGTGCTGCTTGCAGTTCCCTTCCTCTCCTGGAAGAAACTCGGACCCAACTGGCGCACGCCGAAAATCGATCAGTGCATGGCGGCGCTGTTGTCGCTTGCGATTGGCTGTGGCCTCATCGTCAACTTGATCCTGAAAGCCTTCTCCGGCCGGCCGCGCCCCCGCGATACCGATCTCTTCGGTGGAGCGTTGGATTTCGTTCAGGCGGGCTCGTTTGCCGGCAAGTGCCTCAGGAATTGTTCCTTCGTTTCCGGAGAGTCGTCATCGGCCGGATGGCTTCTCTGTCTCGCCCTGCTGCTGCCGCCACGCTGGCGTCTTCCTCTAGGGGTGCCCCTCGCCGTGACATCGATTATGATGCCGACGATGCGTGTGCTGACCGGCGCGCACTATCTGTCCGACGCAGTCCTCGGTTGGCTTTTGTCGCTGGTCATGTTCGCAGCCATGCTGAGCGTTTTCGAGTTCTTCAACTCCAGATCGCAGCAGCATTGAGGAGAGGATTGTGGCTGCGCCGTTCAGCCGACTTTCGGAAGAACGTGCGAGCGGCAATTTCCCGGTTTTCCTTTGCTTGAAGGCGTCGTTGCCTTGCGGATGCGGGCCGCGAGTTCGCCGAGCCCGAACGGCTTTATGAGATAATCGACCGCACCGATGCTCATTCCGGCCATCTGATCCGATAGCTGATCATAAGCGGACATGATGATCACCGGCATCGAAGAGACCTTCGGCCCCATATATCTTAGCAATTCCAGGCCACTTCCGTCCGGCAGGCGAAGGTCGAGAAGAACAACGTTATAAGCTCCGGCCGAAACCGCCGCCATCGCGGACCGCAGGTCCATCGACCAATCAACTGCCCAGCCTTCGGCAAGCAAATGATCCTGCACTGCATTGCCGATGGTGGCATCGTCTTCGACCAGCAAAATCCGCACGACTTCTCCCTTATGCAAGAGATGAAGCTATGATCGGGATTTCTGACGGCGACCTGAAATTCGCCTGCCCGCAGGCGGAAAAGAGTAGATAAGGGACAGCGATCGCCAATCAGTAGTGCACAAACGAATATCGTTCAGGTAAATGTCAGCAACGGTGGGCACGGTCCCGCGCTTTAAAATAGTCAAAGTCGCGTCCTATGCGCTGCGGTTTACGGTTTCCCGACCCGCTTTTCAGGAAACGCCTTGGAGAAAAACATTGAACGATAAAAACATCCAGCCTGGCCGGCAAAGCGTCCGGCCAGCAATCGGCAGCGTCACTCTTTGCCTTTTAACCACGATTTATATCCTTCTTGTGACGAACCAGACGTTTTGGACCAAGGCCTACGGTTATTTTATTGCGGAACCCACCGCCTTTGCCGCCTTCGCCATTGGCATCGCCGCGGCCATCATGGCGCTCTTCACGTTTTTCTCCGCCAAATACCTCACGAAGCCGATCCTGATTTTCTTCGTTCTCGTGGCGGCGGTGTCCTCCTGGTTCAACGATCAGTTCGGGGTCATCATCGACAAGGAGATGATTCGCAATGCGGCGGTATCGACGGGTGCCGAGGCCGGCCATCTGATCACGCTGCGCTTTGCGACACATGTGCTGCTGACGGGCGTTTTACCCTCTCTGGTGATTGCGTGGGTGCGCATTGCGCATCGTCCCCTTCTCAAGAAGCTTGCTCATAATACCGCTGTCATCCTCTCCTGCCTCGCCGTCTTCGTGATCGCAGGCACCAGCTTCTACAAGACGTTCGCAGGTGTCGGCCGTGCGCACCCCGATCTCGTGGATATGCTCAATCCAGTCATGCCGATCACCAGCGCCGTGCGCTACGCCATCAATTCGCGCAAGGATTCAAGCATCGTCGCGCAGCCTCTGGGCACGGACGCCCACAGGGTTGGCACGAACGACAACGGCAAGCCGCGTGTGACCATCATCGTCGCCGGCGAAACGGCGCGAGCCCAAAACTTTTCCCTCGGCGGCTATGGCAAGATGACCAATCCGGAGCTGGCGAAACAGAATGTCGTCTATTTCCCCAACACCAGCAGTTGCGGGACGGCGACAGCAACCTCGATCCCTTGCCTGTTCTCGGTCTATACGCGGGAGCAATATACCCACCTGAAGGGCCTCGAGACGCAGAACCTGCTTGATGTGCTGACCCATGCCAAGGTCGATGTCTCCTGGCTGGACAATGATACTGGCAGCTATCACGTCACCGACCGCGTGCCCTACACCTATCTGCCGACATCGGCCGATCCCCGCTTCTGCAAGGATGGCGAATGCCTGGATGCGATCCTGGTGGACAAGGTCGATAACTGGCTGGACCATATCAAAGGAGACAGCGTCCTCGTGCTGCACCAGCTCGGCAGCCATGGCCCAGCCTACTACCAGCGCTATCCCGACGAGTTCCGCCGCTTTACCCCCGACTGCCGCGCCAACGATTTCGGCAGTTGCACGCCGGAGGAGATCACCAACGCCTATGACAATACGATCCTCTACACCGATCATATCGTTTCGGCGGTGATCGATAAATTGAAGCAGCGCTCAAACTCGCTGTCCGGCGCGGTCGTCTACTTCTCCGATCACGGCGAGTCGCTTGGCGAGAACGGGATTTACCTGCACGGTACACCATACATCATCGCACCTGCGCAACAGACCCATGTGCCATTCTTGGTCTGGCTGGCCGACGATCTGGCGAAGACCGGCGGCTATGACATGACCTGCCTGGCAAAACGCGCCGCTGACGGCACCCATTCTCACGACAACATCTTCCACAGCGTCCTCGGCCTGATGGATATTGCGACGAAGGTCTACGACCGCAGCCTCGATGTGTTCGCCGAATGCCGTCCGCCGAACAAGCTGGCACAATTGAATTGATGGCTGTCAGCCCCGAATCCGAATTGCGGTCTCGCTAAACCGAAGCCGCAATTCGTCCCACATCCTTCAAAGCCGCGCCGGCTGACGCACCGTGCGCTCATTCTCGACATTGCCGGTGTTGAGCGTCGTATTCCTCTCCAGCAGCGGGACCTCGCATGTCGGCTCCGCGGTCGGGCAATGTTCGACGCCGTGCGGCACGATGATGTATTCGCCGGGGCCGAGGACGATATCGCCGCCATTTTCCTCGCGCAGCTTCATGCGAAGCGTGCCTTTGACAACGAGGAACAACTCGTCCTCCTCTTCGTGATGGTGCCAATGAAAGGCGCCTTCGAGTTTGACTAGCTTGATCTGAAAGTCGTTGATGTCCCCGCAGATCCGCGGGACCCAGGGCTCATTGAACCCCGCAAAGGCCTTCGTGAGATTGATTTTCTTCAGCTCTGACATGCGCCTCTTCCTCCGACGATCGGGTGCCCAGGGACACTATCGACGGCGGCTCCGCCAAACGCAACGGTCCCGGCATTTGGGGCACACCTCCCGCTACCATCACGGCCATATCGAATTCTTCGAAGGAAACCTCCGAAACTTTGCGGATGGTTCGCCTGCGGGAACGCGCGTAAATGCCCACAACGCAATTGCGATAGGCAACGGAAACATCATGACGGCAAACACTGTCGAATTCGGGCTCGATACTTTCGGTGACGTGACGCAGGACGAAAACGAGGCCCCGGAATCTCATGCACAGGTCATCCGCGATGTGATCGAGGAAGGCGTGCTCGCAGACCAGCTCGGGATCGATTTCTTCGGCATCGGCGAGCATCATCGCCAGGATTTCGCGATTTCCTCGCCGGAAACGGTGCTTGCCGCCATTGCCGGCCGCACGTCGCGGATTCACCTCGGCTCGGCCGTGACGGTTCTGAGTTCCGATGATCCCATCCGTGTCTTCCAGCGCTTTTCCAGCCTGGACGCCGCCTCAAGCGGGCGCGCGGAGGTGATCCTCGGCCGCGGTTCGTTCACAGAATCCTTCCCGCTCTTCGGCTTTGAGCTGTCGCAGTATGAAAAGCTGTTCGAGGAAAAGCTCGATCTTTTCGCGGCTCTGCTTTCCAATGAGCCGGTCACCTGGAAGGGAACGACGCGCCCGCCGCTCAGCAATCAACGCGTCTTCCCGACGATCGAGAAGGGTCACCTGAAAACATGGATCGGTGTTGGCGGCAGTCCGGCTTCGGTCGTCCGCGCCGCGCAATATAATCTGCCGCTGATGCTGGCGATCATTGGCGGCAGCCCCTATCGCTTTCGGCCGTATATCGATCTCTATCACAGGGCATTCGCGCAATTGGGCCGCCCTGTTCAGCTGATCGGCATCCATTCGCCGGGCTATATTGCCAATACGGACGATCAGGCCCGCGAGGAGCTCTGGCCGAACTACAAGGCGATGCGCGATCGCATCGGCCGCGAACGCGGCTGGCCGCCGATAACGCGCGACGAATTCGAAAGCGAGATCGAAAACGGCTCGCTCTATGTCGGCTCGCCCGAAACGGTCGCCGCCAAGCTCGCGCCTGTCATCAAGACGCTCGGCATCAGCCGCTTCCAGTTGAAATACAGCGCCGGCACGCTCAGCCACAGCAAACTGATGCGCTGCATCGAACTTTATGCCCAGAAAGTGATCCCCGCGGTACGGGCAGCATTAGGCGACGCCTGATATCCAGAAAAAGGATCACGGTGCTCATTTTCGGCAATCAGGCCGAAATCGCGTGGAATGACATGGCAACGCCGTTCATGCAGTAGCGCAGACCTGTCGGCTTTGGTCCGTCGGGAAAGACATGGCCGAGATGGCCGCCGCAGCGGCTGCAATGCACCGCGGTACGCGTCATGCCGAAGGAATGATCCTCTGTCGTACCGACTGCGCCATCGATCGGCGCCCAAAAGCTCGGCCAGCCGGTGCCGCTATCGAACTTCGTGCTTGAGGAGAAAACATCCTGCTGGCAGCCGGCACAGGCGAAATTGCCTTTGCGCTCCTCGTGCAACAGCGGGCTGGAAAACGGATATTCCGTCCCCTCCTCGCGCAGTACGGAATATTGGTCCGACGTCAGCAGCTTGTGCCATTCTTCGTCGGTGTGGGTAACGGGAAATTTCCCGGCCGCAACGGCTGGGCTTGATGCCAAACCAAATCGAGCCGCAACCGCCCCGAGGCCGGCAGCGATGAGAAGAAGTCGTCTGTTCAACATTCCTGGAACCTCCCGTAGAAGGGACGATCACCTGTCCCGCAAAATATACGGCGCCAATGCGGATTTTGTTACATATCTGCGCGGGAAGCACCGAAACGTGATCATGAATGTGACTTTCGGCATGGTCTTACTCGAAAAATTCGAGCGGCTTTCGGATAAGATCACGCAAAATCAACAGCTATCCGTTATCCAGGATTCACTGCATGAACAGTCTCACACCCATTCTTTCCACCATAACGGCCTCCTTCCTCGGCTCCTTCGTCGAAGTCGTGGAAGCCTTCACCATCGTCCTTGCCGTTGGGGTCACGCGAAGCTGGCGCCCGGCGCTGACGGGTGCCGCTCTCGCGCTTGCGGTGCTTGCGGCCCTCGTCCTGATCTTCGGGCCGCTGCTCGCGCTGGTACCGATCACCACGCTGCAATTCGTCGTCGGCGTTCTGCTGATCCTGTTCGGCATGCGCTGGCTGCGAAAGGCCATTCTGCGCTCGCTCGGCGTTATCGCTCTGCACGATGAGGAAGCAGCCTTCTCCAAGGAAACGGCAGCGCTCCGCCAACAATCCGAAGACCGGCGCGCCGACTATCTCGCCGGCCTTGCCTCCTTCAAGGCGGTGCTGTTGGAAGGCGTCGAGGTGGTCTTCATCGTCATCGCCGTCGGCGGTGCCCATGGCCTGACGCTCTATGCCGGCATCGGCGCCCTCGCCGCCTTCATCTTGGTCATGCTGATCGGCCTGCTGGTGCATCGCCCCCTCGCCACCGTGCCGGAAAACACGCTCAAATTCGTGGTCGGGCTGATGTTGACCAGCTTCGGCATCTTCTGGACCGGCGAAGGAATTGGCGCTGATTGGCCGGGCGCCGATCTTGCGCTTATCGCCATCTTCGCAATCGTTGCCCTGGCGTCCTTCGCCATCATCCGCGGCCTGCGCGGCTCCGTCGGCAAATCCACAGTAAAGGCAGCCCAATGAACGTCATCCGCATCGCCATATCCGAACTCATCGGCATGTTCATCGACGATGGCAGCCTCGCGGCTTTTTCCCTGATCCTGGTGATCATCGTCGCCGTCGCGGTCAAGCTTCTCGGCCTGCCACCATTGATCGGGGGGCTTCTTTTGCTGCTGGGCTGCCTCGCCATTCTGATGCACAGCGTCCGCCGCGCCGTGAAACGATGAGTTGAAATCCCTCTGCAAGCGCTGATATCCTCCCTCGACAGAGCGTCTCGCGGATGCGAAGAATTACGGGAGTTTCAGCGCGATCGAGAGGCGTTCAGATGAGCAGCGCGTATCCGGAAATCTATCTGGTTCGGCACGGACAGACGGAATGGAGCCTGTCCGGTCGGCATACCGGGCGAACCGATATTCCCCTCACCGCCGCCGGTGAAGAAGCCGCCCGCAAGGTCGCGAGCCGCCTGCCCGCCATCGATTTCGCCGCCGTCTGGTCAAGCCCGTCCCAGCGCGCCAAAAGCACCAGCACGCTCGCCGGCTTCGGCGATGCGCGTGTCGTCAAGGACGATCTGGCGGAGTGGAATTATGGTGCCTATGAAGGCGTCACCACCAAGGAAATCCTGGCTCAGCGACCCGGCTGGCAACTCTTTCGTGACGGATGCCCTGACGGCGAGACTGCGGCCGATGTCGGCGCGAGAGCAGATCGGATCATCAGCGAGCTTCGGGAGGTAACCGGCAACGTCCTGATCTTCTCCAGCGCGCATTTTCTGAGGGTCTTCGCCGCCCGCTGGCTCAGTCTGCCGCCGCAAGGTGGCGCACATTTCGTGCTCGACACCACCAGCATCAGCATCCTCGGCTATGAACACGACCTGAGCGAACCGGTCATCCGCCGCTGGAATGAGGTTTGACCAGCTTGGCAATCTTTGCCGCCGCCGCATCCGCCGCCTCGGGCGCCATGCGCGCTATACCGAACAGCAGGCCCTGCCGCGGCGGACCAAGATGCAGGGCAGACATGGAGCGAAGTGCGAAGCCATGGGCATTGATCTCCCGTATGGCCGCCTGATCATCGATGCCAGGGTCCCGGAACCAACTGGCCAGTTGCAGCCCGCCAGTGCCCCCGCCGATCTCGAGCCGATCTCCGCAATGACGGTTCAGTGCCGAAACAGCCGCTGCCATCCGCTCGGCATAGACCGCATTCATGTGCCTCAGATGCGCACGAAAGCGGCCTTCGCGGATGAAATCGGCAAGCGCCGCCTGGATATGGATCGGCACGACAGCCCCTCTCAGCCGCTGCGCGGCCGCAGCCTCGGATACGAGCCAGGATGGCACGACCGCGTAGGCGACGCGCAGGCCGGGTGCCAGCGTCTTCGAGAAAGTGCCGAGATAGGCAACCACTTCGCCGCGATCGATGCCCTGCAGCGCGGCGATCGGGCGGGAGGCATACTGGAATTCGCTATCATAATCGTCTTCCAGCACGACCGAACCATTGGCGCGGGCGAATTCCAGTAGCGCCAGGCGGCGTGGCAGGCTCATCGTGACGCCGGTCGGATATTGATGCGAGGGCGTGACATAAATCAGCCGCGGCGGCGGACCGACCGCTCTGCCGACATCGATACCCGCCTGATCGCATGGCACCGGCACGAGATCCGCGCCCGCCATCCGCAGCAAGGCCTGTGCTGTCTCATAACCCGGCTCTTCCATCCAGGCGACTGTGCCATGCGGACGATCGGGCCGCAGCAGGAGGCGCGCCAGCAGATCGATCGCTGCCACGGTGGAGGGAACGATGAGCAGTTGTTCGGGGCGGGCAATCACGCCGCGTGTGGCGGAGATGTGATCAAGGATCGCCTCACGCAGCTCGCGAATACCGCTGTGAGCGCCATAGCCGAGATCATGCACCCGCAGCGAACGGCCGCGAGCGCCGAGGCAACGTGCCCAGGCAGCGTGCGGAAAAGCTGAGACATCTGGCACGCCCGGCTCGAACAGGCCGCCCGCGGCACCCTCGGCCACCGGCATCGGACTGAGCGGCGTCGACGCAGCTTGCCCATGCAGAGGTGGTGTCGTGAATGCGGCGACGCGGGTCGCAGCACCCGTCGTCGATTGCAGATAGCCCTCCGCCTTCAGCCGCTCATAGGCGTTGACCACGGTGGAGCGTGCGACGCCGAGCGAAATCGCCAGCGTTCGTGTCGACGGCAGCCGCTGGCTCGGCGGCATCTGCCCCTGGAGAATGCGATCGCGCATCACGCGATACACCTGGCCTTCCAAATCGCCCGCCACTCGATCGAGCGTCGGCCATTGTGCGACGGCTGTCATGACATCTCCAACTGGTCTGCAAGAAATAGAAAAACTGGCCGTTTATAACCTACCTCTTTGGCGCATAAACAGAAATGATACCGATGAGGACATCATGGCTGACCTTTACCCGCCGCAGACAGAAGACTATCCGACTACCGAACGCTCACGCGTGCGGCGCGAACATCATCGCGGCAGCCATGCCCGTGCCGATGTCCATGCCATTCTGGATGCCGCGCCCCTCTGTCACGTCGGCTATGTCATCAACGGCGCACCCTATGTGACGCCGACACTGCATTGGCGCGAAGGCGACCATGTCTATTGGCACGGTTCAGCGGCGAGCCGCTTTTTGCGCGCGGCCGAGGATATGCCTGTTTGCCTCACCTGCAGCCTCATGGATGGTTACGTCCTTGCCCGCTCCGCCTTCAACCACTCGGTCAACTACCGCTCCGCCATGGTTTTCGGCACAGCCCGCCTTGTCGACGATGTCGAGGAAAAGGCCGACGCGCTCCGCCGCTTCATCGAAAATCTGTTTCCCGGCCGCTGGGACAGTCTGCGGCCGATGACGCGCCAGGAGGTGAAAGCGACGTCAGTACTGAGGATGGAAATCGACGAGGCGACGGCCAAGGTTCGCAACGGCCCGCCAGGCGATAGCGACGAGGCGGATTTCCCCGTCTGGGCAGGCGTTCTGCCGGTGCAAAGCCATCTGGCCCCGGCGGAAGCGGCGTCCGGATTGCCCGAAGGGATAGAGCTACCCGAACCGCTCGCGGCACTGATACAATCGGGCCGGATTCGATAGATTATTTTTCGCATTTGATACCAAAGGACTTCGACATGAACCTCGAAAATTGGAACGGTGTGCCGCGCCCAGAACGCATCACCCTGGAAGGCTGCTATGTCCGGCTGGAGCCGCTCGACGCGGCCCGCCATGGCGCCGATCTCTACGCCTCGGCCCAAGCGCCTGGAGCCGACGATCGCTTCCGCTATCTGTTCGAGAGTGCACCGGCCGACCTCGCCGCCTTCACGCCCTGGCTCGAAAAAGCTGCCGCCGGCACCGATCCGCTGTTCTTTGCGACGATCGACAAGCGGACGGGCAAGGCCGAAGGCCGGCAGGCGCTGATGCGCATCGATCCCGTGCATGGCGTCATCGAGATCGGCAGCATCCTCTGGGGACCGGCGATCGCCCGCAGCCGCATCACCACCGAAACGCTCTATCTCTTCGCCTCCTACGTCTTCGATACGCTCGGCTATCGCCGTTTCGAATGGAAATGCAACAATCTCAACGAGCCGTCGAAGCGCGCTGCCGAACGTTTCGGCTTCACCTTCGAAGGCATCTTCCGCCAGCACATGGTCGCCAAAGGCCTGAATCGCGACACCGCCTGGTTCGCCATGATCGACGCCGACTGGCCGCGCCTGAAGGCCGGTTACGAAAGATGGCTGTCGCCTGAGAATTTTGACGAGGCCGGGCAGCAGAAAAGCAAGCTGGCATTCGGGTAGAAACGAAGCTTATCGACCTTGCACAGGGGGAGCACGATGATGTGTTCCCCTCAAACCATTCGGAATGCGCCTCGTATCGTCTCGACAACCTCCGTAATCGGCGGCCCGTGCCGACCAACCGCAACACGGCGAGATACAACGCTTCCATCTCGGATTAAAATTTCGCTTCCTCGCCCACAATCCTCGCGGTACATATCGCGCGTATTTTACGCGCAAGCTCACCCGATCGACTAGAATCCGAGGATAATGGCATGACATTTCAAAACAGTTCGCGTCTCTACGCTGCTGTTTCATCCTTGTTGTGGCCGGCAATCTTTTGCGCCGGACTGACAGGCTCTTATTTTGCGTTTCAGTCGCATATGCAGCTCTTTTGGTTCAATGTCGTCTATCTCTCCGCCGTGGCGACGATTGCGCTTTTCGAGCGGCTTATGCCCTACGAGGAGACCTGGCTGGAGCGCGACGGCGAGACGTTTAGCAACATCGCACACACCCTTTTGAGCAAGGGCAGCGTGCAGATCGCGGCAGCCATCGCCACGTCATTTCCAATGGCTGTGGCGACTGTAGCGCAACCTTTTCTGAGCCATCAGGCGCATATTTGGCCGGAGCAATGGCCGATGGCCTTGCAGGTCGTGCTGGGGTTGATCATCGCCGAATTCGGCCTCTATGCGGCCCATCGCCTTGCGCATGAGTACCTGACACTTTGGCGTTTCCATGCCTTGCATCACAGCGTCGAGCGGTTGTGGGTCATCAATACCGGACGTTTCCACATCATCGATTCGCTGTTCAAGATCGCGCTCGGCCAGATCCCGCTCTATCTCCTCGGTGCGCCGCTGCCGGTTTTCCTGTGGATTGGCGCGGTAACCGCGTTTATCGGCCTCCTCACCCATTGCAACATCGACGTGCGTACCGGCCCGCTCGATTGGTTCCTCTCGACGCCACGCCTGCACCGCTGGCATCACTCGAAACTGCTTTCCGAGGGCAACACCAATTACGGCGAAAACCTCGTGATCTGGGACCAGATCCTCGGTACTTACTATAACCCGCCCCGCCCCTCCTCCACGGACATCGGCATCACCGGCAAGGTCGCTAAGGGTTTCCTGGCGCAGCTCGTGCAACCCTTCTCCACCAAGGGACGCAGGCAGATCATTGGGAAAAAGCCGAAGGAACTGGTGGCCAAGGAAGAGCTGGCGGCAAGGAAGGCCGCTCTACGCAAGCAGGCCGACGAGCCGATCCGCAAACGAGCTGAGGGATGACGACCAGCATCCGCTGGTTGGCATCGAAGCGTTAGCCACGGCGAATAGTGCCGCGATGCTCACCGCGCCAGCGATGGCGGGAGGCGTAGACTTTTTTGGTCGAAACCGTCGCCGTAAAATTCCAGGATGCAACCAGTGCTCGGAAACCTATTTCAAACCGAGAAGATATTGTCATTTAACGTGTATTGAAAAAGATACCACACGGGGGTACCTATCCGACGCAAATTGATGGTCATGACAGATTAGGAAAATCATTGAAATGGAAGGGAGATTTACCCCAGATCATCTCAAGCAACTTCATAGAATATTTTTCACATCGCGTGAAATAGACCGGCTTGAACGAGAATTCATCAAGCAAGGCATAGCACATTTTCACGTTTCCGGTGCCGGACATGAGTCGACGGCGCTGCTCAACGAATTCCTCCATGATGACGATTGGTTGCATCTGCATTATCGCGACAAAGCTTTGATGCTGGCGCGCGGCATGCCCATTCGTGAGTTTTTCTCCAGTCTTCTCGCCACAGCCAATTCTCATTCCGCCGGCCGACAGATGAGCGCGCATCTTTCCTCCCGCGCTCTCAACATCACCTCGATCGTCGGCCCCGTCGGCAACAATGCACTGCATGCCGTCGGCGTCGGCGCGGCGCTGAAACACAAGTCCGGCATGCCGATCGCCATTTGCTGCCTCGGTGACGGCACTACGCAGCAGGGCGAATTTGTCGAAGCCGTGGCTGAAGCCGTGCGCAGCCAATATCCCGTCGTCTTCATCGTCGAAGACAATAGTTTCTCCATCTCGACGCGCACCACCAAGCAGACCTTCTTCGATCTGCCAAACGGACCCGCCTCTTCTTTCTACGGTCTCGATATCATCCGTGCCGATGGCGATGATCTGCAGGCGTCGCGCGAAGCTTTCCGTAAAGCTGTCCGCCACAGCCGCAACAACCGCACGCCGAGCCTCGTAATTGTCAATGTCGAGCGCCTATCCGACCATACCAATGCCGATGACCAGAAGACCTATCGCACCCAGGAAGAGATCGAGACCGGCTCCGTCCGCGATCCGCTCGTCAATCTGCGTGCCGCTCTGCTGGAAGCGGGTGTCGACGCTGCCGCACTGGAACAGATCGAGAAAGATCTGACCGCCGAGGTGCAGGCGGAAGCAGCCCTTGCCCGCAAGGAAGATGCGCCGCATGTCGAGCCGGAAGCGAAGGCGCCCTACCCGGCTTCGTTCGACAAGACGACTGAATATCGCGGCGGCAAGAGTGCCGCCACGCTGACCATGCGCGAGGCGCTGAACGGCGTGCTCGACAAGCAGCTTGCCGACAATCCGGATGTCGTCCTTTTCGGCCAGGATATCGAAGACCCCAAGGGCGACGTCTTCGGCGTCACCCGCGGTCTCAGCACGAAATATCCCGAACGGGTGCACAATGCGGCGCTCAGCGAATCCACCATTGTCGGCACCGCGGTCGGCCGTGCGCTTGCCGGTCAGCGCCCGGTTGCTTTCCTGCAATTCGCCGATTTCCTGCCGCTCGCCTATAACCAGATCGTCTCGGAAATGGGCAGCATGTTCTGGCGCACCCAGGGCGCCTGGGAATCACCCGTCATCCTCATGGTGAGCTGTGGCGGCTACAAGCCGGGCCTCGGACCGTTCCATGCGCAAAGCTTCGAGAGCATGCTGGCGCACACGCCCGGTATCGACGTCGTCATGCCCTCCAGCGCCGGCGATGCCGCTGGCCTGCTCAACGCAGCCTTCGAGTCACGCCGCCCGACCGTTTTCCTCTACCCAAAGGCCGTGCTCAACAATTCCGACGGTCGCACATCCACCGATCTCGATAAGCATTTCGTCCGCCCCGGCCTCTCACGTTACGTCGCCCGCGGCCGCGACCTGACGCTGGTCACCTACGGCAACACCGTTTCGCTCTGTGCCAAGGCGGCGAGTGCCTTCGAAGCCCAGGGATTTTCGGTTGAAGTCATCGACCTCCGCTCGATCTCGCCCTGGGACGAGAAGGAAGTGCTTGCGAGCGCCAAGCGCACCAGGCGCCTGATCGTCGTGCATGAGGACAATCGCACGGTCGGCATGGGCGCCGAAATCGTCGCGACCGTCACCGAGAAGACCGACGTACCGGTCGTCGTCCGCCGGCTCGCCCGTTCGGATGCGCATGTGCCGTTTAATTTCCGCAATCAGTTGGAAACGCTGCCATCCTACAGCAAGCTGGTCGATCTGATGGCCGAGGTTCTCGAATGCGAGGTTACCTGGCATGAGGAAGACAAGTCCGGCCCGACTGCAGCCATCAAGGCCATCGGCTCCGGCCCTGCCGATGAAAGCGTGCTGGTGACCGATATGCTGGTCAAGCCCGGCGATACGATCGAAGTCGGCCAGCTCGTCGCCGTGGTCGAAGCAACCAAGGCTTCGGTCGAAATCTGCGCCAATATCGGCGGCGTTGTTCAGGAAGTTTTCGCCAAGATCGGCGATCAGATCGCCACCGACAGCGCGCTTTTGACCGTCGACGCCGACCGTGACCTCAGCGAACGCAATTTCGCGCTTGCCTCGGAAGCCCATAATAAGTTCGTGCTCCGGCGGCTGAAATCCCATTCGATCCCGGCGCTCCGCCGTCATTCCGGCAACTTCTCCGAAATTGCCGTCAGCGGCATGGGTTTTGCGACCGGCGCCCGCCGCGTCAGCAACGAAGACATCATCCATAACTGGCCGAACCGGCGCGCCGAGGAAATTTTTGCGCTGACCGGCATCAAGAGCCGCTTCTGGATTGGCCCCGACGAAGGCACGTTGAGCCTCGCGACCAAGGCTGTCCGCGATCTCTTGCGCCAGACCAATATGACGATCCATGACATGGACCTCGTCATCGCAGCGACAGGCACGCCCGATATTGCCACGCCGTCGCTTGCAAGCCGTGTTGCGGTTGCCGTTGCCGAAGATGGCGTGCGGCCTTCGCTTGCCGCCTATGACATGGGAGCCGCCTGCTCCGGCTATCTCTACGCCCTGCAGCAGGCCTACGACTTCATCGCCCAGCAGAACGACGCCAAGGTGCTGATTGTCACTTCGGAAGTGCTATCGCCGCTGCTCGACATGAACGATTTCTCGACGGCCATCCTGTTCGGCGATGCCGCCACGGCATGTCTCGTGACCAGCCGCGACATGGCGCGCAATCCGCTGTTTGCCGCGAGCCGTCCGGTCATCAGCGGCCGTCCGGAGCCGGGTGACCTTCTCTATGTGCCGCTGCCGGACGAAGGCGTCATTTCGATGAACGGCCGCTCGGTCTTCACCGAAGCCGTGCATTCCATGTCGCGCTCGAT
Source organism: Martinezella paranaensis (assembly GCF_014200235.1). Classification (NCBI taxonomy): domain Bacteria; kingdom Pseudomonadati; phylum Pseudomonadota; class Alphaproteobacteria; order Hyphomicrobiales; family Rhizobiaceae; genus Martinezella; species Martinezella paranaensis. The sequence goes on from NZ_JACHBI010000024.1 coordinate 42,988, forward strand.
CGAGGACGCTTGCGTCGATGCCGGGCTTGAACTCGCCAATCTCGATCTTCTGGTGCCGCATCAGGCCAACCAGCGCATCATCGACACCATTGCCAAGCGCAGTGGCCGGCCGGCGCTCAGCGTCATCGAAACCTACGGCAACACCAGCTCGTCAAGCATCCCGCTTGCCATGATGCACGTTGCCAAAGAACACCCCGAGCCGCTCAATCTCGGCCTCGTCGCCTTCGGCGGCGGCATGACATCGGGCGCCGCCATCGTGCGAACGATCAAATAGCTGTAAACAACGTCAGTTCAGCCAAAACAAAACCCCGGAATCTCAGAGATTCCGGGGTTTTCCGTATGATCTACATGCCGGTACGCGTCATGCCTTCGGGCGGTTTCTCAGCGCCTCGGCTTCGGCATAAAACTTCTTTTCCCATTCCTTGTGATTGTCGAGGCCTTCGCGGATGAACGGCGTGAAGATCGCCAGGTTCATCAGCGCCCAGTTGACCACGCGGGCCGGGAATTTCAGCGGCTTGACGAAATCGACGAAGAGCACGACGCGGGTCTTGTCGGTGTGGTTCCAGGCCTCATGCTCATAGGCGTCGTCGAAAATCAGCGCCTTGCCTTCCTGCCAGTGGCAGACCTGCCTGTCGACGCGGATCGCGAGCTGATCGTTCGGCTCCGGCACGATGAGACCCACATGCAGGCGCAACACGCCGTTATAGGGGCCGCGATGAGCCGGAAGGTGTTTACCCGGCTCGAAGATCGAGAACATCGCCGTTTTCAGACCCGGAATTTTCTGCACGGCCGCCCAGGTGTTCGGGCAGGCTTTGATGTTCTGTTCGGACTTCACGCCGAAACCGAGAAGGAAGAAGGTCTTCCAGCGGCTATCCGTCGAAATGGTCTTCACATCGGTGGAAATGTCCTGGAAGGTCGGCAGCTCGCTCTGGCGCAGCAGCACCTTTTCCAGCTCGGCACGGATCGCGGGATAGTCCTTCTCGATCTCGGCGGCCCAGGGAAAGGTCGCATTGTCATAGACCGGCGGATTGCCGAGCTTGGCATATTTCAGGTTGAGGCTTTCGGCCCAAGCGACGATGCCCATGAAAAAGCGTGTCATTGCGCTGGGCCGGTCCATCGGTGCGATGCCGGCTGTGCCGAAGGTTTGTTCCGGAGCACGCGGCTCGGTGGTTGTGGGAGCTGGTACGCTCAAAGTGCTCTCCGTCATGTCTGTCTAATAGGGGCTGTATTGGGGGAGGAAATCTTGTCTCGGGAGAAATTGCGTAGAAATCTTGGAGAGGCGACGGTCCGACAATTCAGCGCTTGCCTGGCTCATCCCTGATCGACGCGCGACTCCTCTGTTATGCAATGATCACAATAGGCGATTATATGAGTTCGTTAGTCGAATTTCGCAAGGGGAACCGTTCGCAAGAGCGGCGTCTTGTTGTGCGATGAAATTCCAACGAATTTCCCGAAATGCTGCACCGCGGAATCGGCAAAAATACGGCCGACAACAATGCTTTTTGCCGCAGGCAGCTTCACATTTTCGATAGCCGCGCCAAGCGTCTCCAGCTTACATCCGGGCGCAGAGTTATGCCGTCTGGCTTTGCCCGAGCAGCCGAATGATCATGAGCCCGGCGACCAATGCGGCCAATGACAGGAAAACGGAAAACATGATATAGATCAACGAGCTCGCCCATTGGCCCCGCTCCCAGAGAGCGATGGCATCCAATGAAAAGGTCGAGAATGTCGTGAAGCCGCCGAGGATGCCCGTGGTCAGAAAGAGCCGCAACTCCTGCGACAAGCCACTGCGGAGAACGAAATATTCGGTCAGCAAGCCCATGATCAATGAGCCGACGACATTGACCACGAGAGTCCCATAGGGAAAGCCGAGACCAAACAAGCGGATGCTCGCCTGATTGACGCCAAGACGAAAGGCGCCGCCCAATCCGGCGCCAAGGAAGACGATCAGATAATTCATGGAACTCCCCTAGTAGAAATTACACAACGATATCTGCTTTCAGAAAACCTTCAGCCGTCCTGTCGCGACGACCGCATTCCAATGCCTGGCCAGCAACCTGTCGCGTTGCCTTTCAGAGCAGATCGTGACGGATCATGGCTCCGAGCCTTCCCATTGGGTTTGTGATGGCGCCCGGCGAACTTTGCCGACCATATCCCCGAGTGAATTGACGTTGAGATCGCGAACGTGACGAAGAGTGACGTCAACGGGAATGTGACTAGCGGCAGCACTCTTCACGATGCCGATGCGCTGCGACAGATAGATACTGGTGTGACCGCTGCAGATGTAGGCAAGAAAGCAGGCGACAGCGAGATAGACCGTATGCATTGCGCCGAAGAGTTCGATGCCCATGATCATGCACGCGAGCGGCGTATTGGTGGCACCTGCGAAAACCGCGACAAAACCGAGAGCCGCAAACAGATCGACCGGCGCGCCGAGAACGGCGGCAATGGCATTGCCAAGTGCGGCACCGATGAAGAATAGCGGCGTCACCTCGCCACCCTTGAAGCCGGCGCTGAGCGTCACGATCGTGAAGACAGCCTTCCAAAACCAGCTCCAGTAGTCGATACGCGCCGGATCGAAGAAACCCGGAATCGTCGCATCGCCGATATTGGGCGACCAGACACCGAGGCCCAGATATTCGCGCGTGCCGAGCAGATAGACGAGGCCGATCAGGACTGCGCTGGCGATGACCGGCCTCAGCGGCGCGTAGGCGCAGATGCTCTTGAAGAGAGCCGACATCCTATGGGAAATTTCGCTGAAGCAGCGTGCCATCAGTCCGAAAAGCACGCCGGCGACGCCGACTTTTGCCAGCAGCAGCGGGTCGAGATGAAACGTGCTCGCGGGCGTGCCGGCAAGATAGGCGACGTGATACTGAACATGTTCGATGCCCCAGGCATGGCAGGTCCAGTCGGCCGCAATGGCTGCAGCAAGAGAGGGGATCAACGCTTCATATTGCATGCGCCCGATGGTCAGCACCTCGAGCGCAAAGACCGCGCCGGCAATCGGCGTACCGAACACCGCGCCGAAACCGGCAGCAACGCCGGCCATCAGCAGGATACGAACTTCGGCATGGCTGAGACGGAAAAGCTTAGCAAAGGCGCTGGCAATACTGCCGCCGAGCTGCACTGCCGTTCCCTCGCGCCCCGCCGAACCACCGACCAGATGCGTCAATACAGTCGAGACGAGGATAAGCGGCGCCATACGCAGCGGCACGCCGCCGCCGGGCTCATGGATCTGCTCGACGATCAGATTGTTGCCACCCTCCGCCCCCCGGCCGAAGCGCTGATAGGTCAGCACCATCAGGAAGCCCGCGACCGGCATCAGAAAGATCAACCAGGGCTGATCGAAACGCGCCGCCGTTGCCCGGTCGAGGCTCCAGAGAAACAGCGCGCAGAGCGATCCGACCACGGCGGCCATCGGCACCACTAGGACGATCCATTTGAATATGCTGCGCAGTTGCTGAAAACGATGATGAAAAAATAAGGATGCGGACATCAGTTCGCCTCTCCCGGAAGACCAGCGGTGGATCTTTCGGGGAAAATGATCATTGAGCAAGAAAGGGGTAACAACAGAATTGCAGACATGACTCTACTCCTTCGCCCTATCGGACGTGTTGAGTAGGAGTCATTAGCGTCCCTGGAAATTCAGAGCAGCGGTTCGGCCACCATGGCCCGGCAGAATCCATTACCGTTGGATTCTCCATACAGACAGGCGAACGCTCCTGTCAATCCGGACAAAGTAGGCGAGACTCCATCAGCCGGCCTTGGCCACCATTTCGATCGGTGCGACTAACCCGCCTCCGACCGCCGTGCTGATATTGCCCATCCGCTCCGCCGCCCTCGGCCCCATCAGTGCGCCGAGGCTCAGCCCCTGCCCGCCATTTGCGGCGCTCGCGCGCATCTCCTGCGCCATCCGGATTGCCAGAGCGCTGCGGTCCTGTTCGAACTCCACCGTGAAGCCGGCCTCTTTGAGCAACTGACGATAGGTCATTGGGCTGCACACGAAACTCGTCTCCGGCGTCATCGCCCAGGGCATCGGATAGGGCAACGTGCCGTCGCGGACCTGCATGATTTCGTAGAGACCGAACCGGCCACCACGCTTCAGCACCCGCCGTACTTCGGCAAACAATGCCGCCTTGTCCTCGATGTTCATGCCGACATGGATCAACGTGGCGCGATCGAAGCTTTCATCTGCCAGAGGCAGCGCCAGAGCACTTCCCTGATGGAAGGATACTTGCATGGCCATGCCGCAGCGCGCCGTCAGGTCATTGGCGACATTGACGAATTCATCGGTCAGATCGACTCCGGTGACGATGCAGCCATAGGCGCTGGCGATATAGCGCGCCGGTCCGCCAAGCCCCGATCCGACGTCGATGAGCCGCATGCCATCCAGCAGATCGAGATCCTTTGCGAACTCCACCGTCGCCTCGCGCCGTCCGAGATGGAATTCATCGACACCAGCGAGATCGTCAGTGCTGAGATGATCGATATCCTTGCCGCTGGCCGTGAGCGCGCCAAGGATCGTCGATCCCAGCGATCCATGCGTATAGTGGCTTGCAACCTTTTCTTCGGTGGACATGACCCCTTCTCCCATGACCTCGCATTCACACGATCATGGAAGAATGCTGCGCCCCCGCCCCCGCTCCGTCAAGCGGTTGCAATTCGCGTGTACGAGACGGATCGCTAGAAATCGTAACGCATGCCGGTCAGGCTTCGCCCGACCGCGTCTCACCCCATCCTGATTCCTGCCAGCAGCAGGGACAGTTCCGGTTGCCGGTTCGTGTCGGTCTTGCGGTAGATCGATTTCAGATGGGCGCGCGCCGTCTGATAGCTGACGGTGCGTTGGGCGGCAATGTCGTGCAAAGTCATGCCTTGCGCCAGCATCAGGGCAATTTCCGCTTCGGCGCGGGTCAGTCCAAAAAGCTTGGTTAGCGTTGCCGGGCGCTGGTGGACTTTTTCTTCGGGATCCTCGATGGTCGCAAAGGCGCAGGAATGACAGAAGATATCCTGCATATCGCCATCGAGGCGCTGCATGCGTACGATCAGCGGCCGCCTTCCTTTGCGGCTGAGCAGCAAGATATCGGGCTCCGCCATCGTCAGTAGGTTCTCTTCGCCCAATATAGCCTTGAGCTGCCGGTCGAACGCGTTTGCGTCGTCCTTACGGACCGGCCGCATTTGCCCCTGGGTGATTTGCAGATCAGGACCGAGCAATCGGCGCATCTTCTCGTTGACGGTGGTCACATGACCCATCCGATCGAAAAAGACGCAGGCGACATTGGCCATTTCGAAGGCGGCCGCCATGCCCTTCACTTCACTTGCGGATATGTCGCGCATAATTCTCGCCGTGATCATAAGTTTCTGACGAATGCGATATAAATTTCTTGCTTCTTCTCGACTGTAGGGACCGTCCTTGATCCGCCGCTGCAAGGCAAAAGCCAGGAGATCGTCACCTGACGAAAAACCCACTATTGCCGACCAACGCAGGCCGAAACGTTCTTGGGATTGGTAGAAGTCGAGCGTTTTGAACTCGTCCTCCCCCGCAAAATCCTGCTCGACCATCACTCCCGCACGTCGCATGATCGGCACGTTCAGTCTGCGAAAATCCTGCTTATACCACTCTTCCGCGAAATAATTCTCCATCGCGGGAATAAGACTTTCCGTGACGATGAAGGTGTTCAGCAACCGACCTTCGATCGGCGCGATGTTGACGCCGTAGGATCCGGTCGCGGCCGAGACCTTCTCCAGCACGACCGGCCACAGCGTCGGATCCAGCGCAGCGCCGAAGAATCCGTCCGTTGCCCGGTCTAGCGCATGGAGATCAAACCGCATTGTCCCCTCACCTCGGCCTCATCGACCGATCCAAGCACTTCACCCACAACACCCATAAGTATTATGTCCGAATCAGTTTATTGATATGATTTCCAAATAATACAAGAAACATTTTTGGTATTATCGATATTTTATAGAATATTTTAAATATCTATTTTGTCTAATATACAAAAAATCATCAACAATATCATTGTTTTACCAAAATCCGGCGAAATATGCCCCGGAATACTACTGTCTCCAAAAGAAACGGCCGCCCAAAGGCGGCCGCATAAACCTCAGAGACAAAATAGAGGCGCCGTTAAACCTTCAGTTCGCGTCTTTCCAACTCTGTGACCATCGCAAGATCGAGCACCCGCTGCAGGTTAGCGGCATGCCGGAAGGTCGGGTCCTGATGGCTGCCGGTCATGACCGCTTCGGCAAAGCGCTGATAGTTGGTCGGCACCGGCGGAACCTCGAGAACCTTCCATGTCGCCGTTTCCGTATCGTCGCCGAGGCAAGCCCGCAATTCGGAGCCGGACGGGCTATGGGAGATCTCCAGCCCGCCGCGCTCGCCATAGATGCGCAACTTCAGCTCGTTGAGATGCCCCGTTGCCCAGCGGCTCGCATGCACCACACCGAGCGCGCCGTTGGCGAAATCGACCGTCATCGAGAAGCTGTCGTTCGCATCAAGCGTATATTCGCCGATGCGCTCGTCCGGCGCCTTGTTGAAGGTCTTCAGCCGGGCAAAGACATGGTCGATATCCGTCGCCGCGCCATAGGCAGCGAAATCGAGGATATGGATTCCGATATCGCCGAGCACGCCGTTCGAACCGTGACCGGTCGATAGCCGCCACAACCACTTGGATTCACTGCGCCAATCGCCCCAAGCCCGTGAGACGAGCCAGCTCTGCAGATAGGACGCCTCCACATGCTTCACTGTGCCGATCTCACCCGATATCACCATCTCGCGTGCCCTCTGCAGCGGCGCGACATTGCGATAGGTGAGGTTGACCATATTGACGACGCCGGCGCGCTCCGCCGCCTCCGTCATTTCCAGTGCCTTTTCGTAATTCTCCGCAAGCGGCTTTTCGCAGAGAACATGCTTGCCGGCAGCAAGCAGCGGCAAGGTGGTCGGATGATGCGCCCGGTCCGGCGTGACATTGGTCGCCGCGTCGAACTCGCCCCAGGCCAGCGCTTCGTCCAGCGACGAAAAGCGCTTCTTGATATCGAACATATCGGTGAAGGCCGTGAGCCTCGTCGCATCCGTATCGACGGCGCCCACGATCTCGACTCCTGGAATACGGGCAAAATGCTCTACATGGTTCTTCGCCATGCCGCCCGTGCCAACAACTATGAGACGCATATCGTACCTCAGCGATAACCGGCTTCGCCGGCCTGGTGGAGTCTTGGGCCACGCTCGACGATCGGCTCCAGCGCCTTTTCGACCGGGACATTCGGCGCATCATGAATGCTTGTCTGCGTGCCGAGCGGATTGTGCGCCCACTTGACGGCGTTGATCAGCACCTTCTGCACGGTCTCATTGTGATAGGTCGGATAGGTCTCGTGGCCGGGACGAAAATAGAAGATATTGCCCGCGCCGCGACGCCAGGTCATGCCGGAGCGGAAAACTTCACCGCCCTGGAACCAGGAAATGAACACCGTTTCCAGCGGCTCGGGAACGGAGAACTGTTCGCCATACATTTCCTCGTTTTCCAGCTCGAAATGCTCGCCAAGACCGGCGGCGATCGGATGGCGGGGATTGATGACCCAAAGGCGCTCGCGTTCGCCCGCTTCGCGCCACTTCAACGCGCAGGGCGTGCCCATCAGCCGCTTGAAGATTTTCGAGAAATGGCCGGAATGCAGCACGAGCAAGCCCATGCCTTCCCAGACGCGCTTGGCGACCCGCTCGACAATTTCGTCCTTCACGGCACCGTGGTCCTTATGACCCCACCAGACGAGGACATCCGTGTCCTTCAGCCGTGCCTCGCTCAGACCATGCTCCGGCTCCTGCAGCGTCGCAGTCGTCGCCTCTATGCCGGCATCGGTATTCAGCGCTTTGGCAATCGTCGTATGCATGCCTTCCGGATAGATTTCGGCTACGACCTTATTGGTTTGCTCATGAATATTCTCCCCCCAAACGACGGTGCGAATGGTCATTTCGGTGCTCCTCTAAAACACACTCGATTGAATAGGTTGGCCGATCCAAAGCGCTTTGAGAAATAGCCGCTCAACTCTCCTGTCGGCATCCTGATGCAAGACATAGCCCCTCATTAGCGATTTGACAAAGGCAAAAACGCCGGACCGAAAACGTTTTCGGTCACATAATATAAACTGTGAATGTAAGGCGTGTAACCCGCACTAGGGTCGAGACGCAATCAGATCCACCAAATGATGATTGCGGCGATATAGCATGTTGCGGCGAAGTTTGTGGCGAGCTTGTCGTAGCGCGTAGC
>NZ_JACHBI010000025.1:0-45950 GCF_014200235.1 Martinezella paranaensis
AAGATCCAGATCGATCCGATGATCACCCACACCATGCCGCTCGAAGACATCAACAAGGGTTTTGAGCTCATGCATTCGGGAAAGAGTGTCAGGGGTGTTGTCGTCTATTGACGATCAGCAACTTTCTAAGAGGGGAATTACATGATCATTGGATCACCACGAGAACGGCTTGAGGGGGAAGCACGCGTCGCGATGACGCCGGACAGCGCCACCCAGCTTCAGAAACTCGGATATCAATGTGCCATCGAAACCGGCGCCGGCAAACTTGCCGGCTTCTCCGACGACGCCTATCGCGCAGCCGGCGTCAGGATCGTCGACAGCGTTGAAGCGCTTTTTGCAAGCGTAGACGTCATCGCCAAGGTGCGCCCGCCGGAGCCAAGCGAAATAGCAAGGCTTTCGAGCAACAAGACGCTGATCTCCTTCTTCTATCCTGCGCAGAATAAGGAGCTTCTTGAGCAAGCGAAGGCGACCGGCGCAAACGTGATTGCCATGGACATGGTGCCGCGCATTTCGCGCGCCCAGAAGATGGACGCGCTGTCCTCCATGGCCAACATCGCAGGCTATCGCGCCGTGATCGAAGCCGGCAATAATTTCGGCCGCTTCTTCACCGGCCAGGTGACCGCAGCCGGCAAGATCCCGCCGGCCAAGGTTCTGGTCATAGGCGCTGGCGTCGCCGGTCTTGCCGCCGTCGGCACCAGCATTTCGCTCGGGGCCATCACCTACGCATTCGACGTTCGCCCGGAAGTGGCCGAGCAGATCGAATCGATGGGTGCGGAATTCGTCTTCCTCGACTTCAAGGAACAGCAGCAGGACGGCGCGACAACGGGTGGCTATGCATCCCCATCGAGCCCGGAATTCCGCGAAGCGCAACTGAGGAAGTTCCGCGAGATCGCACCGGACATCGACATTGTCGTCACCACTGCGCTAATCCCAGGCCGCGACGCGCCGAAGCTCTGGCTCGCCGACATGGTCGCTGCGATGAAACCGGGCTCCGTGGTGGTCGACCTTGCGGCCGAACGCGGCGGGAATTGCGACCTGACCATTCCGGATCAGAAGATCGTTTCTGAGAACGGCGTCACCGTCATCGGCTACACCGATTTCCCAAGCCGCATGGCCGCGCAGGCCTCGACCCTCTATTCGACGAATATCCGTCACATGATGACGGACCTGACCCCGAAGAAGGATGGCGTTCTCGTCCATAACATGGAAGACGATGTTATTCGCGGGGCCACTGTGGCCTTTGAAGGCGAGATCACCTATCCGCCGCCGCCGCCAAAGATCCAGGCAATTGCAGCCCAGAAACGACAAGAAAAGGCCAAGGAGCTGACGCCGGAAGAACGCCGTGCCGCTGAGGCTTCCGCCTTCAAGTCGGCGACGCGCCAGCAGGTCGGCCTGCTCGTCGTCGGCGGCCTTCTCATGGCACTTATCGGCGCCTATGCGCCGTCGGCCTTCATGGGCCATTTCATCGTCTTTGCGCTTGCCTGCTTCGTCGGCTTCCAGGTCATTTGGGGCGTCAGTCATTCGTTGCATACGCCGCTCATGGCCGTGACCAACGCGATTTCCGGGATCATCATCATCGGTGCGCTGCTGCAGATCACAGCGGGCGGCTGGCTGGTGACAGCCCTTGCCGCCGTTTCGGTGGCGATCGCCACCATCAATATCGTCGGCGGCTTCATGGTCACCCGGCGCATGTTGAACATGTTCCAAAAGTCGTGACGCCGGCCCGGGGATCAGAATCATGTCTATCGGTATCCAGACCGCGGCCTACATCGCCGCATCCGTTCTCTTCATCCTTTCGCTCGGTGGCCTTTCCGGTCAGGAAAGCGCCAAGCGCGCCGTATGGTACGGCATCGTCGGCATGGCATTAGCCATACTCGCGACCATCCTCGGGCCAGGCGTCGGGCTTTCCGTCGTCCTGATCATCATGCTCGTCGTTGGTGCTGTCGTCGGCACATTACTAGCGCAGCGCGTCGAAATGACCGGCATGCCGCAGCTCGTGGCAGCGCTACACTCCTTCGTGGGCCTTGCTGCCGTGCTGATCGGCCTCAACTCCGACATGACGGCGCATGAGTTCGCCACCAATGCGGAAAAGATCATCCATGAAGCGGAAATCTTCCTAGGCGTCTTCATCGGTGCGGTGACCTTCACCGGCTCGATCATCGCCTATGGCAAGCTTTCCGGCCACATCGGCGGCAAGGCACTCATCCTGTCCGGTCGGCACATGTTCAACATCATGATGGTGCTCGTGTCGCTGACGCTGATGATCGTGTACATGAATGGCGCGGGTTCATGGTCGCTCTACCTGATGACGCTGATTGCCTTTGTTATCGGCGCTCATCTTGTCATGGCCATCGGCGGTGCCGATATGCCGGTGGTCGTTTCGATGCTCAACTCCTATTCCGGCTGGGCGGCGGCGGCGACGGGCTTCCTCCTCGGCAACGACCTTTTGATCGTAACCGGAGCGCTCGTCGGCTCGTCGGGCGCGATTCTGTCCTACATCATGTGCAAGGCAATGAACCGCCAGTTCCTGTCGGTCATTCTCGGCGGCTTCGGCAATGCCTCGGGGCCGGCAATGGAAGTCGTGGGCGAGCAGGTTGCCATCGATGCCGAAGGCGTTGCCGCGGCGCTCAACGACGCCGACTCGGTCATCATCGTTCCAGGTTACGGCATGGCGGTCGCGCAGGCTCAAAGTGCGGTTTCGGAACTCACCCGCAAGCTGCGCGCAGCCGGCAAGAACGTGCGCTTTGCGATCCATCCGGTTGCAGGCCGCCTGCCTGGCCACATGAACGTCCTGCTCGCGGAAGCCAAGGTGCCCTACGACATCGTGTTGGAGATGGACGAGATCAACGACGATTTCCACGAGACCGATGTCGTCATCGTCATCGGCTCGAATGACATCGTCAATCCGGCCGCCCAGGAAGATCCGAACTCACCGATCGCGGGCATGCCCGTGCTCGAGGTCTGGAAGGCCAAGCAGGTTTTCGTCTCCAAGCGCGGCCAGGGTACCGGCTATTCCGGGATCGAGAACCCACTGTTCTACAAGGAAAACACCCGCATGTACTACGGCGACGCCAAAGAGTCGGTCAACGGCCTGCTTCCGAGGCTGGCCTAAGTTCGATGATGAGTGCCGCCACCAACTGAAGAAATGTTCTCAAAGAAACGCGTTCCTCGGCAGCCATAAGACCTTCACCGGCAGGCTGCCTTTGCGCGTTCTGGATAGTTCATTCGGTCGCCCGACCACATCAGCGCGCGATAGGTTGTGGAGACGGACCCGTCCACATGCGGCTAAGGCCGCTCGAACGGTTTGTGTCAGATAGCGAGATCGCCTGCAAACTAGAAGGTGACCTGTGTTATCGAATAAATGAGCGGAATGACGCAACGCCCATGGCTAGGAGTGCCATGGGCGCGGACGGAGTCTTATTGATGCGTTCTTCAGCCCGAAATTCAGCCATGAAATATCTGACTGCCGGAAGTCGCTCGACTGTCGTTCGGAGCATCCATTTCGAGTGCGACTAAACGGTGATTTTGGCTCGCCGCTCAGCGTATGATCCTCGAGATCCGCCCCTGATGCGAGACGATCTGCTGCTATTCTTCGGGGGCAATGCGAACGACGATTCCACTGAGAGTCTCGTCAAAGGGGATCTGACAGGAAAGCCGCGAGTTCTCTTGGCGGTAGTCGGAGCCCTCCAGCAACTCGCTCTCGTCGATCGAGGGCGCTGCCAGGCTTGCGGTCTCTGGCAATTCCTCGACGTAGAGGTGGCAGGTAGCACAGGAAAGACACCCGCCACACATTGCAAGCAGCTCATCAAAGCCCGCGTTTCGGATATTCTCCATCAGCGAAGCGCCCACTCTTCCCTCGAAACTGTGCAGCTCTCCGTCCCGCGTACGCACTGAAATCATAGACATTTTTTCCTCCACTTTCATTCCTGCCCTCGAATGCCTCACAGCGCTTCGAGGCTAAGTTCCTTGAGTTGTTTCGATGTGTCTGCGAGCGCGTCGCGGTCGATCCTCGCCGAGCTGTCGACAAGCTTTCGTCCTTGCACGTAGTCGCGAGATGCATTGACGCAATCGAGGGCCAGCACCGCCCCGTCCTTCAGGTAGATAACGCTAAAGCTCCGGCTAGCGGGATTACCGCGTGTCACCACGCTGTCAAAGCCGTAGTTGAGACCAACTGTCTGCATCCTCAAATCGTATTGATTGGACCAGAACCAGGGCGTCGCATCATATGGCTTGAGTTCGCCGCAGATAGCCTTCGCAGCGGTCGTCGCCTGATCCGTCGCGTTCTGCACAGATTCAATGCGAATGCCACGGCCTTGTCTCAGCCGGGCGCAGTCTCCGATGCAGTAAATGTCCGGCAGGGACGTCTGGCAAAACTCGTCGATATCCACACCGTTTGCGCCTTCCGCGCCCGCCTCGATCAGCGGGCCGGCTGAAGGGATAATGCCTATACCGACCACGACGATATCGGCTGGGATTTTCTCGCCGTTCGCAAGCACCACGTTCTTGACGCGGCCGCTGGCCCCCTCCAGAGAGCCGACACCGCAGTTGAGGCGAATGTCGACGCCATGTGCGCGGTGCTCGGCTTCGTAGAACCTCGATACCGGCTCCCCGGCCACCCGCGCGAGTACGCGGTCGAGCGCCTCGACCAAAGTGACCTCTTTGCCGATCTCTCGGAATACCGCTGCCGCTTCGAGACCGACATAGCCACCGCCGACGATCACGATCCTTTCGGCGTCAGGCAGGACTTCGACGAGCGCGTCGCAATCCGCCTTGTTGCGGATATAGCAGATTCCGGCCAGCTCGCTGCCGGGGCAGGAAAGCTTCCTCGGTTCGCCACCGGCCGCCCAGACGAGCTTGCCATAGGAGAAGCGTTCGCCGAGGTCCGTGACGACGACATGGGCTGCCGCATCGAGGGTGGTTACACGCTGGCCCAGCATCAGTTCCACCTGTCGCGAGGCCCAGAAATCCTGCGGCCTGAGATGCATCCTTTCGAAGGATTTCTTGCCTGCGAGATATTCCTTCGACAGCGAAGGGCGGTCGTAGGGGACTTCCGGCTCGGCGCTGATCAGCGCAATGGTCCCACCGAACCCGGACTGCCTGAGCGCTGCCGCTGTCTGCGCGCCGCCGTGCCCGCCGCCGACGATGATGCAGTCGAAGAAGCGATTGTTGTCCTCCCGCGTCATTGTCATGACTTTCTTTCAGCGCCGATGAGGACGAAGCACATGGTCGCGGGCTTGTCGCCCTTGTTGCGCCAGGCATGGCGCGTGCCGCATTGGACGACGACGTCGCCCTGCTTCAGCAGCGTTTCGGCGCCGTCATCGAGTTCGAGCCAGACCTCGCCATCGAGGACAATGTCGTAATCCACTGTGTTGGTGGTGTGCATACCGGCTGTGTCGGGCTCGAACGCCTGGATCAGGCCGGGGATATGCACCGCCTGTTCCTTGAAGGCGGCCGCCGGATCGACGGTCGCGAACACCGAGTCCGGCGGGAAGACGACGATCATCAGCTTCGTCTCACCCGGTTCGGGGGTGATCAGGATTTGCGGCGGCGCCTGCTCCGCATGACCCTGCGGAAGGCTGGGTTTCGCCGAAGTTGCATAAAGGACCGAGGTAAGGTGGCCCGGCACAGAAGCGTATGCGTGGGCATTGGGTGCGGGGCCGTCGCTGATGAACACCGACTTGCCGTTGCTAATCCCTGTGACGACGCGCCGGGGTATGCGCAGTTCCGTTGCCCTATTCATAGATCAGGCCTTTCGCCTCAAGCTGCGGACGCATGTTGTTAATGTCGAGGCTCAGTTGGCCCGACTCGTAGAGACCGCGCTTTTCGTCTTCCATTTTCTGGCGTTTGCGCGCTTTTTCGAGGACCGTCGCGGCCTCGTCGCGCTTGACCACGCACACTCCGTCGTCGTCGGCGACGATGACATCGCCTGGCTCGATATAGGCTCCGGCACAGACCACGGGGACCTGAACGTTTGCCAACGTCTCCTTGACGGTGCCCTGGGCCGATATCGCCTTCGACCAGACGGGAAAGTTCATGGACCTGAGGTCGGCGACATCGCGTACGCCGGCATCGATCACGAGTCCTAGAATTCCGCGAGCCTTGCAGGATGTCGCGAGAAGATCGCCGAAATATCCGTCCGTGCACGGCGAGGTCGGTGTGACGACCAGGATGTCGCCGGGCTGCGCCACCTCAAGGGCGACATGGATCATCCAGTTGTCACCCGGTGGCACCTCGCATGTGAGCGCCGTGCCGCCGATGCGCGCGCCCTCGATCACGGGGCGCAGATGCGGGGCCAGCAATCCCTTGCGGCCTTGCGCTTCATGGACTGTGGCGACACCCAGCTTGCCCAGGGCTTCGCATATCTCGCGATCCGTCCGCGGTGTCTTGGTCATTACCTTCATTGGGAGCCTCCCGAGATGCAATCAAACGTATTTCAACCAGCCGACCGCGCCCTGGAGGAAGCTGCGCTCGAACACGCCTGCGGCGCTCGATCTGGCTGCTTCGTCAAGCAGGTTGGCGCGGATCATCAAGTCGACCGTGGCATTCATCGCAGCTTGCGGAATGGAAAGATCGCCGGGCCACATGCCCATGTCGCGCATGTAGTGAAGGCCGCGTGAGGCGAGTTCGCTGTCGTCTTTCGTGGTAATTCGCTGGAAAATCGGAAGCGTGATGTCGTCACGGCTCGGGTCGTTTGTTATTGCATAGGCCTCGAACAGCGCCTTGAGGAAACGGCCGACCACATCGCGGTTACCGTCCAACCAGCTTTTGCGGCCGATGACAGCGGCGAAGACGATCTCGGGAATGACATCGTTGATCTCGCCGATCAGGTTGTAGCCTTCGCGTTCGGCCAGGAAATTCCATGGCGCGGGCTGCGGGGCGCAGGCAATTTCCCCCGCCTGCAGGGCTTCCCAGCGCTTGGTGTGGATGCCGGCAAGTTCGAACTCGTAGTCGCCGGGATACCGCAGGCCTTCCTTCGACAGCAGCATTTGAGTGTAGATCGCCGTGCCCTCTGTCAGTGACGAGGTGCCGACCTTTTTGCCCTTGAGGTCCTTGATCGTCTTGAC
Organism: Martinezella paranaensis; assembly: GCF_014200235.1. Classification (NCBI taxonomy): domain Bacteria; kingdom Pseudomonadati; phylum Pseudomonadota; class Alphaproteobacteria; order Hyphomicrobiales; family Rhizobiaceae; genus Martinezella; species Martinezella paranaensis. The sequence continues at coordinate 7,065 of NZ_JACHBI010000025.1, forward strand.
CGAAGGCTGAGCGACGAGCGACATCGGCAGGCGATTGGAATTCGAGGCGATGACCCTGAGCTCGCCGCCTTTGACGAAGTTCGAGACGGCACCTTCAGGTGGGGTTATCGCGAGATCGGCCTCGCCTTCGACAACAGCGGTGGTCGCCTTGTCGACGGTGCCCATTTTCTTGTACTCGATCACCAGCCCGTGCTTAGCGAAAATTCCATGCTCTTCGGCCACGAAGACCGGGAGCCAGTTGAACCCTTGCGCCCCGCCTGCGAGGCTTAGATGTTGGCTGGAAGCCATATGATTTCTCCCTGATATTCGCCAGAGCGGTCAGCGTTTCACGGAAACGCTTTCCCGCTCTATCCCTTTGTTTTTACGCATTCCGGACGGAAAACCGCTGCGCACTTTTCCTGGAACTGCTCTGGGCTTCAAAGTCCGCGCCCGCGCAGCCTTTCGTCCAAAAGCGGATAGACCCGTCGCGCGTTTCCTTCGAAGACCGCCTGTCTCTGATGATCATCGAGGGCGAGATGGTCGATGTATCTCTTCGTGTCGTCGAACGGGTGCCCGGTCTCCGGATCGGTCGCCTTCACAGCGCCCAGCAGCTCGGAACCGAACAGGATGTTCTTGGTGTCGACGACGCGGAAGAGCGTATCGATGCCCGCCTGGTGATAGACGCAGGTGTCGAAGAACACATTGTTCATGAGGTGCGTGTCGAGGCCCGGCTTTTCGAGCATGATCGACAGGCCGCGATAGCGGCCCCAGTGATAAGGCGCGGCCCCGCCTCCGTGCGGTATGATGAGCTTGAGTTCCGGATGGCGCTCGAAGAGGTCTCCCTGAATCAACTGCATGAACACCGCCGTATCGGCGTTAATGTAGTGTGCGCCCGTCATGTGAAGGCAGCGCTCACAGGAACTCGAAACGTGGATCATCGCGGGGACCCTGAGAGCGACCATGGCCTCCCACATGGGATCCCACCATGGATCGTAGATCGGTGGCGCACTCCAACGCCCGCCTGATGGGTCGGGGTTGAGATTGCATCCGACGAAACCGTTTTCGACGCAGCGCTCCAACTCCTCGATGACATCAGACAGGTCGCCGTCGACTGTCTGAGGAAGCTGGCAGACCGCCGCGAAATTATCCGGGAACATGTCAACGATCCGGCCAACGTTGTCGTTCGATAGGCGCGACCACTCCTTGGCGACCGACAGCCCCGGTACATGGTGTCCCATGCCGGAAGCACGGGGGCTGAGTAGCGTCACATGCGAACCACGCTCGCGCTGAATTTTAAGCTGGTTCGCCTCAATGATATCGTGCAACTGCTTGTCGGCGATTCCGGGATAGACGGGGAGCTGGCAAGACTTTCCTTCCGCATAGGCGACTTGCGTCGCGCGGAAGGCGTGGTGCTCCGGCGGTTCGGTCGTGAAGTGGCCGTGGCAATCGATGATCAGCGACATCACGCATTCCACTTCGCGGGGAGGTCGGATATGCCACGGAACCGCCAGCCTTTGCCCTTGACCTCCCGCGACGGATCGAGACGAAGATCGGGCAACTGCCGGAACACCTCGGTAAGCGCAATCTCGCCCATCGCACGGGACAGGAAGTGGCCGGAACAGAAGTGCGGACGGAAACCGAACGACAGGTGCTGCTTCTTCTTGCGGAACATATCGAAGCGGTCGGCATCTTCGAAACGCGTCTCGTCGCGGTTGGCCGACCCCATGACGATGGCGACGGATGACCCCTGGGGGATGACCGTGCCGGCGATCTCGAAATCCTCTTTGGCGATGCGCGGCGTTACGCCGATCGGGGCGATCCAGCGCAGACCCTCGTCGAAGGCGCGCATCGCGTTTTCCTGCGGCTGCTCCGCCATAAGCTTCGCCTGATCGGGATTCGAAAGAAGACCCGTGCAGGCGTTCGCCGCTGCATGGCCTGGCTCCTGAAGGCCGCCGAGGATGATGACGCGCATGGTCGGAGAAATCTCCTCCCAACTGCGAACCTCGCCCTTGGGCATGCCGCCATACATGACATGGCTGAGCAGCGAGTGGTTGGGCTTCGCCAGGCACGCCTGGTAAAGATCGCCCATCTGCTTGTCGATGTCGGCGAGCGCGTCGTCCAGTCGCTTCCATATGGCCGGATCATTGCTGACGTTCTGCAGACCCAGCGCCATCGCATGAAACCACTCGACGAGGGTTTCGTTTGGCGTCTCCGTCAGACCGATGACATCGCCAATGCACCGCACCGAGATCGGCTCGAAGAGTTCCGTCGTCAGGTTCGCTTCACCATTCTTCTTGATGGAGTCGATGTAACGCTGCACGACCGGGCGTGTCAGACCTTCGACGAACGAGCGCACGCGTTCCTGCGTGAGATTCTCGTCGATACCCTGGCGGAGGCACTGATGATCCTCGCCAGACATGGTCAGGACGTTCGGCATGCCCATGACGCGGGCTTCCGGACGGTCCGCCGAGCCCGACGGTCCGAACACCTTGTCGTTGCCGCCGATCGTCCGGCAGTCGTCGAACCGCGTAATGAAATATTCTTTCGTCCCTTCGAAGAAGGCCACAGGCTCCTCCGCGCGTAGCCTCGCGTAGACGGGATAGGGGTCCCTATAGAGATTTTCGCCCGTCAGTTCGGTGTTCGTTCCCGTCATTGAATTCCTCCCTCACCCTGCTTCGCAAGGTTTTCGCCAATCCCGCCGCCATGTTCTCCAACCCGACGGCATGCATTCTCAGGACGTTCCTTTGGAGCAATCGCCACGCGATTGATGCTTGACATACCGAAACGTCTTCGGATACTGATAGGTATCCAAAGCGGGATTGGCTGTCAACAAGAGAAATGGACAGGCCGTGGAGAGACCGCTTCGGAAGGGAGGAAATCAGTGAGCAACAGCAGCATCGCCGAGGTGCGCCTTGTGCTTGAGGCGCGGGATGTCTCCGTGCAATTTGGCGGCGTCAAGGCCCTAACCAACGTGTCGGTTTCCGTGAAGGCAGGAGAAATCTGTGGCTTGATCGGGCCGAACGGCGCAGGCAAATCGACCTTTCTCAACGCGGCGACCCGGCTTGTTAATTACACAAGCGGATCGATCATGCTGGGCGGTCAGCCGCTCGAGGGCGTCGCTTCGCGCGAGATGATCGGAATGGGCATCGCGAGGACCTTCCAGAACCTTGGTATCTATGCCTCGATGACCGTTCTGGAGAATGTCATGCTCGGGGCACATCATCAGTTTGGCGGCAAATTCGCTCAAGCGATCTTCGCTCCATCCCGAGCAAGGGCTGTGGAGCGGTCCGCGCGCGAAAAGGCAATGGCGGTGCTTGAAGAGGTCGGCATGGCCGAGCTCGCCCCGCGCACCGCCGGATCGCTTCCCTATCCCCTGCAAAAGCGTATGGAGATTGCTCGCGCGCTTGCTGCCGAGCCTGAAATTCTTCTGCTTGACGAACCCGCCGGCGGGCTGACGCACGGCGAAGTCCACGAATTCGGATCGCTCGTCGACGGTATCAGACGCAAACGGAACCTCTCCATTCTTCTCATCGAGCATCACATGGGCTTGGTCATGAGCCTTTGTGACCGGATCGTTGTGTTGCACCTGGGCCGCAACTTGGCCGAGGGCACCCCTTCCGAAATCAAGTCCAACGACGCGGTGATTGCCGCCTACCTCGGGAAGGCCGCATGACGCTGGATCTCAAGAATCTCTCCGTATTCTACGGCAAGACGCAGGCGCTGTTCGACTGTTCGTTCTCAGTGGGCGAAGGCGAGTTTGTCGCCCTGCTCGGCTCCAACGGGGCCGGGAAGACAACGCTCCTGCGCGCCGTGTCGGGACTGCTCCCATTCAAGGGCTCGGTTGCCTTTGCTGGAAAAGCGCTCGACAAGATCGTGGCGCAGAAGCGCCTCGCGCTCGGCATCGCGCACATACCCCAAGGACGAGGGACTTTCTCCGAGTTTACGGTCGATGAAAACCTGTCGCTCGGAGCGACGATCGTGTCCAACCGATCCCAAGTGAGGGAGGACAAGGAACGCTGGTACGAGACATTCCCGCGTCTGCGCGAACGGCGCAACCAGCTTGCGGGAAACCTTAGTGGCGGAGAACAGCAGATGCTGGCTGTGGCACGCGCGCTCATGTCCCGACCGAAGCTTCTGATGTGCGACGAGCCATCGCTCGGGCTCGCCCCTTCGATCACCCAGGAAATCCTGGCGATTTTCAAGACGCTCAACAAGGATCACGGCATGACGCTGCTCGTGGTCGAGCAGAATGTCGACATCACCCTTCTATATGCCGACCGGGCCTTCGTCATCGAGGCCGGCCAGATCGTCGCGAGCGGTGCGGCAAAGGAGCTGATCGGCAACGAAGACATCAAGAAATCTTACCTGGGAGTTGCCTGATGAGCCTCTTCTTCCAGCTCGTCGTCAGCGGCCTGACCACGGGCGCAATTTACGCCGCGCTGGCCCTGGCGCTCGTCCTCATCTTCAGGGCAACCAACGTCGTCAACTTCGGCCAGGGCGAGATGGCGACCTTTTCCGCCTATGTCGCCTGGCAGTTGATGCACTGGGGTGCGCCGCTCTGGCTCGCCGTCCTCGCGAGCCTCATTGTGGCGTTTGCTATTGGGATTGTAACTTTCCGCTTGATTATCCGGCCGATGATGAGCGCTCCGGTGGAGGCAATCGTCGTTATCACCCTTGGTATCCTCGTTCTCTTCCAAGCCGCGTGCATGTGGATGTGGGGCGCCGAACAGCTCTCGTTCCCAAGCCTTTTCCCTGACGGCGGCTTCAATATCGGTGGGGTTCGCGTGCTCTCTTCCGCCATCGGCACGCTGACGATCCTTCTTGTTATTGCTTTGGCAATGGGCATCATCTTCCGGTTCACCAGGCTTGGCCTGTCGATGCGCGCGGCCGCCTTCGACCATGCTCGAAGCGTGCTGGTCGGCGTCAACGTCGAACGCATGCTGATGTTGGGATGGGGCTTTGCCGCTGTCATCGGGGCGCTTGCCGCCATCCTCATTGCCCCCCGCCTGTTCCTCAGCCCGACAATGATGACGCCAATCCTCTTTTACGGGCTCGCTGCAGCGACGCTCGGCGGCTGGGACAGTCCGCTTGGCGCGATCGTCGGCGGCCTCGCCGTCGGCGTCGCCGAGAGCTTGGGTGCCAGCTACCTCTCATTTATCGGCGCCGACATGCGCATCGCAGTGCCGATCGCCCTCACCCTGGTCATCCTGCTTGTGAAGCCCGTTGGCCTGTTCGGTTCCTATAAGGTGACAAAGCTATGAATGATGGAGTCCGCGCGGCCACTCTCAAGTTCGGTCTCTTCGCGATCGTCGCGATCCTGATCCCAGTCTTTGCGCCGGGATATGCGTTGCAACAGGTGGCGATTGCCATTGCCTACGCCATCGCCATTCTCGGTTTGAATCTACTGATGGGGTTCGCCGGGCAGATTTGCCTTGCACAGGGAACGCTGTTCGGTGTCGGCGCTTACGTTACCGCGATCCTCAACGCCACCTACGGCGTCTCGCCGCTCGTGACGCTGCCTGCCTCAGCCGCGGTGGCAGCCGCGATTGGGCTGGTCATCGGCCTTCCAGCACTCAGGCTTCAGGGCTTGCAACTGGCCATCGTTACATTCGGCATTGCGGCCGCGTTCCCGCAACTGCTGCTAAAGATGAAAAGCCTGACCGGCGGCGTATCGGGGCTTTCGATCGACGCCCCCGAAGCTCCGAGTTTCTTCTCGGATCGCCCCGAACTGTGGCTCTATATCATATCGCTTACGTGCGCGGGTGTCGGTGCCCTGCTCGTCTCGCTGATGCTCTTCGGCGACAACGGGCGCGCCCTTAGAGCACAGCGGGATAATCCACAAATTGCTCAGGCGCTCGGCATCAACCTGACACGCACCCGTCTTTGGGCATTTGCCGCAAGTTCGGCGCTCGCGGGACTCGGCGGTGGCGTGTTCGGTATCATCAGCGGTTTCATCAGCCCGGAGTCGTTCCTGGCAATCCTGTCCATCAACATCGTGATCGGCAGCATTGTCGGCGGCGTCACCAGTATCGTCGGAGCGTTTCTCGGCGGTCTGTTCATGGTCTTCGTCCCGACCTGGGCATCTGACATCAACCTGAGTCTCGGCAACCTGATCTACGGCCTCGCGCTGATCCTGATCATGATGGTCGCGCGCAATGGGGTCACTGGCTTCATCGAAAAATGGCTCTCGATGACTTTTCGGAGGATGGCGAGTAGCCGACGCCAAATTGAAACAAGGGAGGAACTGATATGAGATTTATCTCTGTACTGAAAGGATGCGCGATGCCGCTGGCCGTCGCGGCACTGCTCGTGGCAAGCAATGCCAATGCAGCGGAACCGTCGCCGGGCGTCACCGACGACACCATTAAAATTGGTGTCACAGGACCGCTGACTGGACCGGTCGCGGTCGTCGGCGGCGTCGCCGAAGGCATTCGGGCGCGGGTCGAACAGGCCAACGCCGAAGGCGGCGTCAAGATGGGCGACGGCAAAACCCGCAAGATCGATCTCGTCATCGAAGATGATGGCCTTGATCCCCAGCGCACCTTGGCGAATGTCCGCAAGATGGTCGAAAAAGATCAGGTATTTGCTCTCGTCGGCACAGCCGCGACGCCAAACAATCTGGCGATCGGCCGCTACATCACGCAGAAGAAAGTGCCGAACGTTTTCATGTATTCCGGTGTCGTCTCCCTGAACGCACCCGAATGGGAGGTTGGCTTCGTACCGTCGTTTTCAACCGAAGCAGACTCATTTGCTGCATACCTTCAGATCAACAAGCCCGACGCAAAGGTGGCCTTCCTGTATCTGAACACGGAGACGGGCCAAACCTTCATGAAGGCCTTCGATAGCGCAATCGACGGAACGAACATCAAGGTGATCGAACGCCAGCCGGTGACATCGCAGGACCCCACTGTCGAGACCCAGCTAAACACTCTGAAAGCTTCCGGCGCCGATACATTGGTGATTATCGCCGCGCCGCGCCAGGGGGGCGAAGCCATCCGCTTCCAATCCGAAAGCGGTTGGAAGCCTTTGACACTGGTCACCAACTTGTCGTCGGCGTATCCGGTTCTCCAGTCAGTCGGCCTGGAAAATGCCAAGGGTATCATCACCTCCGACTTCCTGAAGCCGATAACCAGCGATCAGAAGTCCGGCGACGAAGGCGTCGATCACTATCTCGACGCCATCAAAGCAGCCAAGGTGAACTTCGTCTTCGCCAACACGATCGGCCAGACCGGATATGCAATCGGCGACGCGCTCATCCAGTCCCTCGAAAAGCTCAAGGACCCCACCCGCGAAGAGCTGATGAAAGTCGTTCACAACATGAACGGATGGAAGAACCCATTGCTCCAAGAGGGCATCACAATGACGACCAAGGAAGGATCCGACATCTACCCTGTGGAAGCACTCCAGCTATACCAGTTCGATGGCCGGGAATACGTACCGCTCGGTGGGGCTTTGAACTTTGAAGGCAAAACACACGAATAATTCTCCCTCCCAACAGGTGCCGGCAACCCCGGCACCTGCATACCATATTTGGCACTTGCTCTCGGGCGACCGCCTCGTTTGAGATACCGCGTTTGCTTCACCTCAACGAGCACCACTCAGATGTGGAAATGATTTCTGCATCTGAGTGTAGGTCACTCGTCAAGCTCTTGAACGGGTGTGAACCCACGCTCACGGGCAGACCGGAGCGATCACCTTATCGAAGACTTCCCGGAGCCCGCTATAGGCCAACTCTTTTCCGGCGGTTGTTATCGGCATCCACTTCACCTCACGGGAATTCTTCTCGGGATAGTCCTTGTCCTTGTGGTAAGAGAACGAACCAATCCTCAGTTTCGTCACTTCGCCAATGACGCCCGCTTCCTCGAAAGCCTCTCTTTGGGCCGCCTCAAATGACGTCTCACCTGGTTCGATATGTCCTTTCGGGATGCCCCAGCCACCGTGGCTGCGGCTGGAGATCAGGAGAACTTCGGTCTCCCCTAACTCACCGTGCTGTCGCAAACAGATGGCGCCAGCCTGCGCGATCTGCCGTGCGGGCGTTGCCAATTCGAAGTGATCATTCCGCGTCCAGCCGTGGACGAGTTCGATTGTCATCGTCGCTTCCACCGTCTTTTTAACGAATATGCTCAAGAATAAGGCCGAACGAAAACCGCATTCCTTCGAGAGCAAAGGTCCAGCAGCCTTGTTTATGACAGCTTAGTGACTATTGTCGCCGAGGAGAAGGAGAAATCGATGGGTGACAAGCGTAAGAAGATTTATGAGGCTCTCGTCGATGGGGCAACTGAGGGTCTGAGTGGAAATGCCTTATACGAATTCGTTTTGAAGCGTTGTCCGAAAACCTCCAGCAAGAAGATCGTCCGCGCATCGCTTTTGGCACTTACCGATCCTCACCTGACGGATAGGAATGTGCTCGACACAATCTATGCTCTGGCGATCAAGCATCGCATGGACGAGGTTCGTGTGGCGGATGATCATGACGAGGAAGACGCCGAGGAAGATAAGGAAGTCGTCCCTTCCGTTAAAAGCTCAAAGCGCCGCACGACGGAAATTCAGGCGCCTGCCCAGCAACTCTAGCGCCGCGGAAATCTGTGGCTTCTTTTATGGCGAGCAGTTCATCTCGCCGGCCCGGAGCAGCTTCCATTTCGCCGATAATCGCAAGTCTGGACATGATAAACCTCTTTCTTTGCTCTTGATTGCGCCGCCGCCCGTAGTGGCTGGTGGCGGCAGGCGGTTGAGAATGTATCAGGCACGCAGCGGTCGGAATGCTGCGCGGAGTTCAACGGAAAACAGTTCCGGCTGCTCCCAGGCAGCGAAATGGCCGCCCTTGTCGACCTCGTGGAAATAGCTGAGGTTACGATAGGCACGGCGAGCCCATGTTTCCGGCGCCCGATAGCTTTCATCCGGAAACACCGTGATCGCCACCGGCAGCGAAATTTCCGAGGTCTTCTGCGGCCCCGAGAAGGCCGGGCTGCTGCCGCCCGTCTCCCAATAGATCCGGCTTGCCGACGCCGCACTATTCGTCAGCCAGTAGAGCGTAATGTCATCGAGGACATCATCCACGGACTTTTCCGGATCGTCCTTGCTGTAGCTCCAGTGCAAGAAGCCGGGGTGGCCGAGCAGCCATGCGGCTAGGCCAACCGGGGAATCCGACAGCCCGTAAGCGATCGTCTGCGGGCGTGTGCCCATCATGATGGCGTAAGAGCGAGCGCCGCTCTTGGCACCGGCACTGAGCGCATCGAAGGTGGCACGCTCCTGTTCCGATAACCCTGCGGGCGCCGGCCCGCCGACGGCGAGCACGGCAGCGACATCTGGCGGCACGACTGCCGGCAGGTTGATATGAATACCGGCGAGGCCATCCGGCGCCAACCGCGCAATGGCGCTGGATATGGGCGAACCCCAATCGCCGCCCTGAGCGACATAATGGGTATAGCCGAGGCGCTGCATGAGTTCTGCCCAGACCTTAGCGATCCGATCCGGGTTCCAGCCCGTCTCTGTCGGCTTGCCGGAGAAGCCATAGCCCGGCAGCGAAGGAATGACGACGTCGAAAGCATCCTCGGCGCGCCCGCCATGTGCGGTCGGATCGGTCAGCGGACCGATGATCTTCAATTGTTCGAACACGGATCCCGGCCAGCCATGCGTGATGATGACCGGAAGTGCGTTGGCGTGCTTCGAGCGAACGTGGATGAAATGGATGTCGACGTCGTCGATCCTGGTCATGAACTGCGGAAAAGCATTCAGCTTCGCCTCCGCCTTTCGCCAATCATAGTCAGTGCCCCAATATTCAACGAGCGGCTTGAGTTTGGTGAGCTTGATGCCCTGCGATTGATCGGGCACGGTCTCCTGATCCGGCCAGCGCGTGGCCTTCAGCCGCCGACGGAGTTCCACAAGCTCGTCTTCAGCAATATCGACGCGGAAGGGACGGATCGCTTCCTCAGTGGCGGCGTGCGCCGGCGTGATGGGAAAGACGCTGGCGAGGCCGGCGACAGCCACGCTCGCCGCTGCGGTGGCGATGAGGACACGCCTCTCCTGATCGACGACATCCATTTGGGTTGTCGCCGCACTGCTTATGGTCGACGGGTTCATGACACGGCCTCCTCGACAACGACTGGTACGGGCAAAAGCCGAGCTGTGGACTCCCTCGCATAGTTTGGCTGTGACATTTTCAATCTCCAACGAGTTGCCGGGCGCGCGCGCCTAGTTGCGCAACGCTGCCCGTTCGATGCTGGCCGCAAGTAGCGGCGGTTCACCCTTGTTGTGAGCAATCGACATCGGCTGCCGTTGCGCACGAAAAACGTCGAACGGAATTTTCTGCCTGTCGAGGAAGGTCTTGAGCTCTTTCGTGGCCCTAGATCGAACGTGGTTGGTGAACTCACAGTGATCGGCGTCGATCGCCCTGACGCTCAGCTCCCAAAGGGCCTGGATCGATCCTCCCCGTAGGCATGAAGATATCAGAAACCGATTCCGGAATCAGGCGATCCTTTTCTCAAAGCGTCTCGACGTGGTGCTGCACCATCAGGCTGCCGATCGTCTCGACATTGATCGACTTGTGCCGTCGGGAGCGGTTGGATGATTTCTCAATAACGACGACGAGCGCGCAAAATTGCGCGCTCGTCGCTGCATCAAATCGGCAGATTGCGAGACATGGCGAGTGCGGATAACCGCACCCGCCTCAATGAGGCTTTTATCTCGCTCTCGGGAGTTGGGTCAGGCGGCCTTGCTCATTGCTGAGAGCACTTCGGCTACCGTTTCGCCGAAGCTCGAAGGCGTCGGCACGATGGTGACGCCTGCGCCCTTCAGGATCTCGACCTTTTCCTGGGCCGACTCTCCGAAAGCTGAGATGATCGCGCCGGCATGGCCCATGCGGCGGCCCTTCGGGGCGGAGAGACCGGCAATATAGGCAATCAGCGGCTTCTTCATATTGTCCCGCGCCCAGAGCGCGGCTTCCGCCTCCTGCGGCCCGCCGATTTCACCGATCATCAGCACGGCGTCGGTATTCGGATCCTTTTCGAACAGTTCGAGCATGTCCTTGAAGGACGAGCCGTTAATCGGGTCTCCGCCGATCCCGACCGATGTGGAAACACCGATGCCGAGCGCCTTCATCTGGCTTGCGGCTTCATAGCCGAGCGTACCGGAACGACCGACGATGCCGATCCGACCGGGCAGGTAGATCGAACCCGGCATGATCCCCATCAGCGCTTCGCCGGGCGTGATCATGCCCGCGCAATTCGGCCCGATCAGGGTCATGCGATCCTCGAAGCGGTAGCGCCTCATATATCGCTTGACCCTGATCATGTCCTGGGAGGGAATGCCATCGGTGATGCAGACGCAGAGCCGGATGCCGGCATCCGCCGCTTCCATGATTGAGTCGGCGGCAAAGGGCGGCGGCACGAAGACGATGGAGGCTTCGGCGTCAGTTTCCTGCATCGCACCCTTTACCGTATTGAAGACCGGCATGCCGAGATGGGTCTGCCCACCCTTGCCGGGAGTGACACCACCAACGACATTGGTGCCGTAGCGCTTCATATCCTCGGCGTGGAAACTGCCGATCTTGCCGGTGAGGCCCTGCACAATCACGCGGGTGTTCTTGTCAAGTAGAATGGCCATGGCGTGATCCTCCCTCAAGCAGCCTTGTTTGCGGTGTAGGAACGCCAGGCACTGACAGCCTTGTCGGCAGCCTCCGCCAGCGTCTCCGCGACGATGATGTTCTCGCCGGACTTGGCGAGGATGCGACGGCCCTCCTCCATGTTGGTGCCGGAGAGGCGCACGACGAGCGGGACCGGAACGCCGACTTCGCGCAGCGCCTTGATCACGCCCTCGGCCACCCAATCGCAGCGGTTGATGCCGGCAAAGATGTTCACGAGGATCGTTTCGACTTGTCTGTCGCGGAGCACGGCGCGGAAGCTCTTTGCCACGCGCTCGGGCGAGGCACCGCCGCCGATGTCGAGAAAGTTCGCAGGCTCGCCGCCGGCGATCTTAATCATGTCCATGGTCGCCATGGCCAGGCCCGCGCCGTTGATGATGCAGCCGATATTGCCGTCGAGACCGACATAGGAAAGGCCGCGATCCGAAGCATAGGTTTCGCGCACATCTTCCTGACTCTTGTCGCGCATTTCGGAAATATGCGGCCGACGGAAGAGCGCGTTCTCGTCGAAGCTCATCTTGGCGTCGAGCGCCACGAGATCGCCGCGCTTGGTGACGACAAGCGGATTGATCTCCAGCATCGAGGCGTCGTAGTCGACGAAAGCGCGATAGCAGCCAAGCAGTGTCTGCGTTGCGCGGCCGATGAGCGAATTGTCGATGCCCAGCCCAAAGGCGATCTCGCGGGCCTGGAAATCCTGCATTCCGACGCCGGGATCGACAGTTGCGCGGATGATCGAATCCGGCTCGGCCTCGGCGATCTCTTCGATCTCCATGCCGCCTGAGGACGAGGCCACGATCATGATGCGCTCGGATCTGCGATCGAGCACGAAACCAAGGTAAATCTCGCGCTCGATGTCCATCGCTTCCTCGACATAGAGGCGGCTGACGAGCTTGCCCTGTGGCCCGGTCTGGTGGGTCACCAGCTTACGGCCAAGCATGGCGTCGGCGGCCTCGACGATTTCGTGGTCGGATGAGCAGAGCTTGATGCCGCCGGCCTTGCCGCGGGCGCCGGAATGGACCTGGGCTTTCACCACCCACCGGTCGCCGCCGATTTCGCTGGCGCGGTAAGCTGCCTGTTCCGGGCTGTAGGCGAGGCCGCCACGCGGGATGTGGATATGGTAGCGGGAAAGAAGTTCCTTGGCCTGGTATTCGTGAATATCCATGTCTTCCTCCTCTTATCTGGTTCCGGCCGCAATGGCGTCGTGGGTGGCGAGCACATTGCGGGCCATGCGCTCGGAGGCGGCATCGATCATCTTGCCGTCGAGGGATGCCGCGCCCTTGCCCTGGCTCTCAGCGAGCTTCAGTGCATCGATGATGCGGCGGGCGCGATCGACCTCCTTTTCAGGCGGGGAGAATATCTCGTTGGCGAGCGCGATCTGGCTGGGGTGGATCGCCCACTTGCCCTCGATGCCGAGCGCTGCCGCCTGACGAGCGGCGGCCCTATAGCCGTCAGGATCGGAGAAATCTCCGAACGGACCGTCGATGGCGCGCAGGCCGTAGGCGCGGCAGGCCACCGTCATGCGCGACAGGCCGAAATGCCACTGATCGCCGGGATAGTCCGGATTAAGCCCGCCGATATTGACGGTGCGGGCCTTGAGGCTTGCAGCATAGTCGGCGACGCCGAAATGCAGCGCTTCCAGCCGGCCGCCGAAAGAGGCAATGGCCTCGACATTGGCCATGCCGAGCGCCGTTTCGATCAGCGCCTCGAGGCCGACGCGGGTCTTGTAGCCCTTGGCGATCTCGATCTGGTTGACCATGGCCTCGACCATGTAGAGGTCGGCGGGGACGCCGACTTTCGGAACGAGCAGCGTGTCGATGCGATCGCCCGCCTGTTCCATCAGATCGACGACGTCGCGATACATATAATGGGTATCCAGCCCGTTGATGCGCACCGAGATTGTCTTGCCGCGGCCGCGCCAGTCGATCTGGTTCAGCGCCTGTACGATATTGGTGCGGGCACGCTCCTTGTCCGGCGGCGCCACGGCATCCTCGATATCGAGGAAGATATAATCTGCGTCCGAATTGGCCGCCTTCTCGATCATATCAGGATTGGAACCCGGTACGGCAAGCTCGCTGCGCTGCAGGCGCAGCCGGCGGAGGTGGTTGATGGTGTGGCTCATGATGGTCTCCCGGTCGTGTCTTTTCAGGCTGCCTTGGCGGCTGCAGTTGCTGCAGCAGAGCGGAACTGATTGATCGCCGCCGCCACGCCTGAGCCGGCCTCGATCTCTACGCCGCAATCTAGCAGCGTCATTTCGGCGGCGCCGAGCGCGCCGAGCACCATCACTTCGTTGAGCGAGCCGAGATGGCCGATGCGGAAAACTTTGCCGGCGACCTTGCTTAGGCCACTGCCGAGCGAGGTGTTGTAGGCGCGGTAAGCGTGTTTGATGACCTCGACGCCATCAATGCCTTCGGGCAGGCGGATGGCCGATACGGTGTCCGAATGCCATTTCGGCTCAGTCGCGCAGAGCTTGAGCCCCCAGGCGGAAACCGCAGCACGGACACCATTTGCCAGATGATGATGGCGCGCGAAGACGTTTTCCAGGCCTTCCTCGAAGATTAGATCCAGTGCGGCGCGCAAACCGTGCAGCAACTGCGTCGGCGGCGTATAGGGGAAATAGCCGGTGTCGTTGGTCTTGATCATGTCCTCGAAGGAGAAGTAGCAGCGCATGTGGCGCGCAGTCTTGGCAGCCTTCAGCGCCTTCTGGCTGACCGAGAGGAAGCCTAGGCCAGCGGGCAGCATGAAACCCTTCTGCGAGCCGGAGACGGCGCAATCGACACCCCATTCGTCCTGGCGGAAATCGATCGAGCCGATCGAGGAGACGCCATCGACGAAGAGCAGCGCCGGGTGACCGCAGGCATCGAGTGCCGCGCGGACCGCGGCGACATCAGACGTCACACCGGTCGCGGTTTCATTATGCGTCACGAACACGGCCTTGATCTTGTGCGCCTTGTCGGCCGCGAGACGTTCGGCATAAAGCTCGACCGGCACGCCGGTACCCCATTCCATGTCAAGGCAATCGACTTCGAAGCCGAGGCGCTCGGCCATGTCGACCCAGAGATGAGAGAACTGGCCGAAGCGGCTCATCAGCAGCTTGTCGCCCGACGAAAGCACGTTTGTCATCGCGGCTTCCCAGGCGCCGGTGCCCGAAGACGTATAGATGAACACGCGGCCATCGTGGTTCTTGAACACCTTCTTCACGTCGGCGAAGAGCGGCAGTGTCAATTCGGGATAGCGCGGCGAGCGCATGTCTTCCATCGGCAGGTTCATCGCCTGGCGAACCTGTTCGGGAATATTGGTGGGGCCGGGAATGAAGAGATGATTGAAGCCTGCCATGGTTCCTCCGATGCATGCTGGTCCGAGGACGAACATTTCCTCGACGCCAAGACTGCCTTTGGGACGATCGTTCCGCCACACCCCTTCAGACAGAAAATTATGCCGGATGGGCAGCGCATTTGTGGCCCGGGCGGGTGGTTGGTTCTTGTGGTGGGCAGGCCGGGACTACCCGGCGGGTAGGTCAGCCAACCTTGCGGCGTTCCCTGGCGTAAAGCGCAACGGCCATGGCGCGATTGCGCACCTCGAGCTTATCGTAGAGATTCTTGAGGTGGTATTTCACCGTGTTTTCGGAAATTCCGGTGCGGCTTGCGATCTGGGTGTTGGACCAGCCATGGGAGAGCATGCCGAGCAACTCCGTCTCGCGCGACGTGAGCTGTTGGAAGGGTGTATTCGAGATCTTCGAGAGCATCGTATAGGGAATGCAGATCCGCCCCTTTATGACGGCGGTAAGGGTCGCGAAGAGGATTTCCGGATCCTCGAACTGATAGCAAAGGCCGTTGACGCCCAGCCGGATCGTCTCTTGGATCACAGCGGGATCGTTCTTGTCGGCAAAGAGGACGACGCGCGGATCGAAACCGAGCTTGCCAATCTCTGTCAGCACATCGGGGGCGTCAGCGTCTTCGAGTTGCCAACTGAGCAGCAGGCAATCCACCTCGACGTCGGCGAGCTTCTGAAACAGCTCAGCCGAATTCTGTGCGGTATCGACGATCAAGAAACCGGGTTTACTTTCAAACAGTCCGCGAAGGGCTGCAATGACGAGTGGATTGCGCTCCGCGACCAAAACGCGCCCGATCACCTTAGGTGCATTTCCTGAAACCATGCGCCTCTCCCGTTGACGCAATCAAATTCCAGTATCTAAGTACCACCAGATTCCGCGTTCCTGACCGGCACCTTGCGACGGAACGTGTCCCGATTACCACACGGCCCTCGCATTGATGCCGGCGGCCTCAGCGATTGCTCAGAGATAAAACCGATGCCGACATGACGTCGGCCAAATTGCGATCGGCCTACTGAAATCCGCAGCTGGGAACTTGGCAAAATCGGTATTCAGACAGACTGAATCCATTTAGTTGCCAAAAAACCATAATTGTTCCACGAACATCTCACATTAAAGACTCAACGTTGAGAATTGGATCTAAGCTTGATGCGTATAAAATACGGTTTCCTCTGTGCGTTCCTTGCAATTGCCCCATCGGCATACGCTCTGGAAACCGGCACACCGCCAGTTTTGGCGCCGCTGCAGCAACAAGAGCAAGCTGCTCACCTGAGTGCACAATTTCTAACGCGCTTCCACTATAAGCCGGTTCCGCTTGATGATGCCTTGTCGGCCAAGATCATGGATCGGTTTATCAAATCTCTGGATCCGGATCGTGTCCTCTTCCTGCAGGCCGATATCGACAAGTTCATGACTGACAGCGCCAAGATCGATGACGCCATCAATCAGGAAGACTTGCAGATCCCATTTTCGATTTTCAACGTCTATGAGCAGCGCGTGGTCGATCGCATGAGCTATGCGCGCAGCCTGCTCAACCAAAAGTTCGACTTCAGCGTACAAGAAGACTATCCACTCATCCGCGACAAGGAGCCCTGGCCGCAATCCAAAGCGGAAAGCGATGATTTGTGGCGCAAGCGCGTCAAGAGTGATTGGCTGCGTCTGAAGCTTGCAGGCAAAGACGATGCCAGCATTCGCGACACGCTCAACAAACGTTACGAAAACTCCCTGGAACGCGCCTACAAATACAAGAGCGATGATGTTTTCCAGACGTTCATGGACGCCTATACGAGGTCGATCGACCCGCATACCGACTATTTCGGCGCGGCCGCTTCCGCTGAATTCGATATTTCAATGAAGCTTTCGCTGGTTGGAATTGGTGCGGTCTTGCAGGAAAGAGACGACTACACGGCGATCCGCGAACTCGTCGCCGGCGGCCCGGCACAACTGTCCGGGAAGCTCGCCGTCGGAGACCGCATCATCGGCGTCGGCCAGGGCAAGGACGGCCCGATAAAGGAAGTCGTCGGTACGCGTCTTGACGAAATCGTGCAGATGATACGCGGCGCAAAGGGTTCCGTCGTACGCTTGGACATCTTGCCGGCGGATGCCGGACCGGATGGCAAGCATCACGTCATCAGCCTGGTGCGCGACAAGATCAGCCTCGACAAACAGGCCGCCAAGAAGACGATCCTGTCGGTAAAGGATGGCGATGCCACCCGCAAGATCGGGGTGATCACGCTGCCCGCCTTCTACGAAGACTTCGAAGCGCGGCGGAAGGGCGATAAGGACTACCGAAGCGCCAGCCGCGACGTTGCCAAGCTCCTTGGCGAACTGAATCAAGAAAAGGTCGACGGGGTTCTGATCGACCTGCGTGACAATGGCGGCGGTTCATTGTCCGAAGCGATCGATATGACGGGCCTGTTTGTCGGCAAGGGTCCGGTCGTCCAGCAGCGCAGTGCTGACGGACAAGTGGAGGTGGAGAAAGATGACCTCTCCATGCCCGCATGGACCGGTCCCCTTAGCGTGCTGATTAATCGTGGCTCGGCGTCGGCTTCTGAGATTTTTGCCGCAGCGATACAGGATTATGGCCGAGGCGTGATTGTCGGCGAACCAAGCTTCGGTAAGGGTACGGTCCAAACCGTGGTCAATCTTGACCAGGTGGCCCACAATCTCAAACCGAAATTCGGTGAGCTGAAAGTGACGGTCGCCCAGTTTTTCCGTGTCGATGGCGGCACGACGCAGTTGCGCGGCGTCACGCCTGATATCAGCCTGCCGGGTCTTTCGGACCTGGCGACTTTCGGCGAGTCAAGCTACGACAACGCCTTGCCGTGGACCCAGGTCAAGCCCGCGAACTATAAGCCTTCGGGTGACATACAAGCGCTCCTGCCGCAACTGCAAAGCCGCCACGATGCTCGGGTGCAGAGCAATCCGGATTTCCAACGCTTTGTAGCGGACACCGCGGCACTGAAGGCGCAGCGCGAAAAGCGGATTGTCTCCCTCAACGAAACCGAACGCCGCAATGAACTGCTTGCCCAGGCAAGTCGTCACAAAGCGGGCGATCAGCTCAACGATGGTGTCGATGCTGGAGACGATGATGGCCTGCAGGCAAACGAGCGTAGCCTCAGTGCCGATCTCGCCATTGAGAATGCCCGCAAGAACGTCAAGGACGTCTTGCTGAACGAGGCCGCCTCCATTCTTGCCGATGAGGCGGATTTGCAGAAAGATATGCTGAAGACTGCCGTACAGAGATCAGGAAACACTGATCAGTAATTTGAGTTGACGGCACACATCGATATCAGCGGGCTGACGCTGACAAAAACAAGGGCGCAACTAATCAAGTTGCGCCTTTGATCGTTGCGATCAATCACCGCGTTTCCAATATCCGCATCAGTCGGCCGCGATAGCTATCCAGGATAACCGCTAACACGATCACGGCACCGATGACGATCGGCTTGATGTTGTCGTCGGCGCCCAAAAGCTGCAGTCCGGTCGATAAAACCTGCAGAATGCATGCACCCACCAGCGTGCCGATGATCGAGCCCTTACCGCCGGAGAGACTGGTCCCACCGATAATGACGGCGGCGATGGCATTCAGTTCATAGCCAATGCCCGCAACCGGACTGCCGACATTGAGGCGGAGCAGATAGACCATGGCCGCTATGCCCGCTGTCAATCCGGAGATCGTGAAAACGGCGATCTTGTATCTCTTAGGCTCGTGACCCGACAGACGGACCGCCTCCTCATTGGTGCCGATCGCAAAGACGAAGCGCCCGAATACGGTGTAGCGCAATACGAACCAGCCGATCAGAACAACGACGATCGCGATCAGAAAGATCGAAGGGAATACGCCGAAGAAGATCAGGTTCCCGAAATCCACGAAGGGCTGCGGCAGACCGGTGATGGTGGAGTTGTCGCTGACGACACGCGCCAAGCCGCTTGCGACGTTCAGCATGCCGAGCGTGACGATGAACGACGGAAGCTTCCACTTCTCGCACACCCATCCGTTGATTGCGCCGAGCACAGCGCCCGTACCCATCGACGCCAGCGAGGCCAGAACAATCGCCTGCCAGGGAGAAAGCCGGGGGTCGATCATGATGGTTGCGCCGATGACCGTGCAAAGCGCAAGCAGCGAGCCGACCGAAAGATCAATGCCGCCGGTCAGGATGACGAAGGTCATGCCGGACGCCAGCACGGTGTTGATGGCAATCTGGACGAAAATCTTCAGGAAGTTTTCCGGCGTCGCAAAATAAGGCGCCGTCGCCGAGAAGAAGATCAGGATCAGGACAAGGGCGATGGCGACACCGGCTTCCTTCATCGAAATCCGAATAAACTTGTCCCATACGCCGGCCTTTTTGACCTCAGTCGTCATTTCAATGTTGCCGGACACGACTGTACTCCTTGTAAGCGAGTGAGAGAATCTTGCTCTCGTCAAATTGGTCTCGAGATATCTCTCCGGCTATCTTGCCGTCCGAGAAAACGATGATGCGATGGCAAATGCCGATCAGTTCCGGCAGGTCGGACGACACGACCAGGACGCCTTTTCCTTCAGCGGCAAACTTCCACAGGAGTTCGTAGATTTCCGCCTTGGCACCAACGTCAATGCCTCGGGTCGGCTCATCGAAGATCAGCACCTTGGGTCCGCGGAACAGCCATTTGGCAATGACCACCTTTTGCTGATTGCCGCCGGAAAACGTCCTGACTACCTGGCGGATGGATGGCGTTTTTATGCGCAGCTCATGCACGAGGCGCTGCGAGTGATCGTCTTCCGCTCTTTGGCGTATCAACCCGTTGCGGGAGATCTTGCCGAGGTCCGTTATGGTCGTGTTTTCGGCGCAGGTCATGTCGAGCATTAGGCCCTGCAGCTTTCGGTCTTCCGTTGCGAGGCAAAGCCCTGCGGCGACGGCATCCTTGGGCGAGTTGATCTCGACCTCTTTTCCGTTGATGCGAATTTCGCCGGCAGCCTTGTCGTCGGCGCCGAATATAGCACGCACCGCCTCCGTCCGACCGCTGCCCACGAGGCCGGCAATGCCGACAATCTCTCCCTTGGCGACGGAAAACGACAATTCCGGGCTATTGCGTGTCACCTTCAGGCCGGAAACGCCAAGCGCCTCCCCGAACACGGCGCTGTCACTGCGAAAAACGCCATGATCCGAAAGCGTTCGTCCAACCATCAGTTCGACGATGTCAGGAATGGCCAATCCCTCCAGCGGACGCGTGATCACATGCTGACCATCGCGCAACACCGTGACGCTGTCACCGACTTCAAAAATCTCTTCCAGTCTGTGGGATATGTAAAGCGTCGTGACGCCGCGCGCTTTCAGCCGCTTCAGAATTTCGAACAGGCGGTCGACCTCCCTGGAGGTCAAGGTTGCCGTCGGTTCATCGAGAACAAGCAGCTTGCTTTCATAACAAAGCGCCTTGGCGATTTCGAGCAACTGGAGCTGCGCGACGCTGAGGCGATTGGCCGGCGTGGTCGGGGCGACATCGAGGCCCACTTCCGCCAGCAGCTCGGCCGCCCTCTTGTTCATTTCCCTAAAGTTCACCAGGCCATATCGACGCGGAAGGTGCTCAAAAAGCAGATTTTCGGCGACGGTGAGATTGGAGAGAGGGTGCAGTTCCTGGTGGATGACGCGGATACCCGCCTTGAACGCCTCCAGCGGCGAGGTTGGGCTATAGCTTTCCCCGTCAAACAGGATGTGGCCATCATCGGGCT
This sequence comes from Martinezella paranaensis, assembly GCF_014200235.1. Taxonomy (NCBI): domain Bacteria; kingdom Pseudomonadati; phylum Pseudomonadota; class Alphaproteobacteria; order Hyphomicrobiales; family Rhizobiaceae; genus Martinezella; species Martinezella paranaensis. The sequence goes on from NZ_JACHBI010000025.1 coordinate 27,720, forward strand.
TGAATACGCCGCCGAGCAGATTGATCAACGTGGATTTGCCGGCACCATTCTCACCAAGAAGAACATGGCCCTTGCCTCGGGCAAGCTGCATGGAGACATCCCTGAGCGCCACGACACCCGGGAAGCGTTTGCCTATTCCTTCCAGCGTCAGGATGAAATCATCTGATGGTTCTGACACGTCCACCTCATGCGTGGTCTATTTCAATGGGAGATGGATAGCCTCCACGAACACATATTCCCGAGGCCTGAAACGACCTCGCCAGCGTGATCAACGTGGAAAACGGTTTGTGGTGGTGGGCGCCGGCTTTTGGCCGGCACCTCTCTTTAACCTTACAGTCGGCAGTCGACTATTTGAGGTCCTTGGCGGTGACGAGCTTGACATCCGTCTTGACCCAGCCAGTGAATTTTTCACCGGCAAGTTCGCGCAGACCATACTTGATGCCCATGACGGCCATTTCAGCGCCGTATTGCTCGACCGTGGCAAGCATCTTGCCGTCCTTGATCAGCGGCTGCACCGGCGGAATATTGTCAAAGCCGACGACCTTGATCTTGCCGCTTTGGCCGGTCGCATCGAGAGCCTTGACGACGCCGAGAGCCATCGAGTCGTTGGCTGCCATGACGCCCTGAATATCCTTATATTTGGTCAGGAAATTCGTCATGACGGTATTGGCTTCTTCCGTCTCCCAATGGGCCGTCTTGCTGTCGAGGAGCTGCAGCTTGCCGCTGTTGATGGAGTCCATGAAGCCTTCCTTGCGCTCCTTGGCATTGTCGGCCTCGGGGTTGCCCTCAAGGATGACAACCTTTCCACCGGGACCCAGGTCCTTGGCAAGCGCATCGCCTGCAAGCTTCGCGCCCTCGCGATTGTCAGGCCCGAAGAAGGCCAGATCGATACCGGCAGCCTTCTTCGCGTCGGCATCGAGCGGCACGTCGATGTTGATGACCTTGACACCGGCCTTCACAGCCTTCGCAAGCGGGGTGGCCATAGCCTTTGAATCGGCCGGAGCGACGACGATGATGTCGTATTTCTGCGTCACGAAGTTTTCGACGGCATCGACCTGCGCGGCGAAGTCACGCTCGTCCTTCATGCCGACGGCCTTGAAGTCAAACTTGTCCTTGTTTTCAGCCGCATATTTATCGGCGCCGGCCTTCATCTGCTTGAAGAACTCGTTGGACAAGGATTTCATGATCAAGCCGACCTTCGGCTTGCTCGCCGCGGCAAAGGCAGGCGACACGCCACAGGACAATGCGAGCATCAACGTGCCGGCAAGTCCGAGCTTCAACGCCGCACGACGCGGCGCACTGATCAAGACGGAATCACGCTTTGTAGAATTGGACATTTCTTTCCTCCCGAACGGCCTGAACTCAGCTCCAACTGAGTTGCCAGTAACAATGAACCGTTTCCAGCACTCAATGCGTAACAGTGCCCCCAGAGATTGTCAACTCGCCTAATCGGGGCAAAAAGCCAACGCCAACTGCGATCGATATCACTTTGCAGATTGCGACAGATGAACCGTTTCCATTGAGTATCCGCCGTGACCGTGCTATGGGAGATAAGTGGCCGGAATTACGATGCAGCCCTTTGACTAAGGCGATAGAGACCATTAGCTGAAGGCACGGATCAGACGCCTTTGGAATGTCCCCGAAGGCGAAGATGAAGGGACATATGTTTCTGTTATGCCAAAGGTTGGAATTCGAGACGTTGCCAGGCTCGCAGAAGTTTCTACCGGGACCGTCTCACGGGTTTTGAATGATCATCCCTCTGTTACGGATGAACTAAGAGCCCGTGTCAGAGGCATAATCGAAGAGCTGGGCTACCAGCCCGATCCGTCCGCCAGAAGCATGCGCGGCAAGGTCAGCCGCCTCATTGGCATCGTCATTCCGGACCTGACCAATCCTTTCTTCTCCGAGCTCGTCCAGTCCGCAGAGCAAGCGGCAGCGAACCATGGCTACAACATCATCGTCATGACATCCTTTGACAATGCGGCCAAGGAGGCTGACCGCATCGGACAGCTAACAAGCCGCAAGGTGGACGGTATCATCCTCGTTCCCACCAACGATTTCCATTCGATCAAGCTGCCGAAGGGATTGCCGATCATCGTTGTGGATCGTCTCATGCCAGGATATTCCGGAATCGCCGCCGACCATCGCAGCGGCGTCCGCCTCGGCGTCGAACATCTCTTGAAGCTCGGCCATCGCCGCATCGGCTTCATATCAGGCCCCAAAGGGTCTGTCCCGGCCAACGATCGCCTTACGGGCTATCTGGACGCAATGGAGCAAATCCAGGATGACGGGCAAACGGTCAGTCCGTCCCTGATAGCCGAGGCGGCTTTTGACTATGAAAGCGGCCGGCTCGCTGGAAACTATCTTCTTGCCCGCGCACGAAAGGAGCGCCCAACTGCGATCTTCGCAAGCTCGGACCAGCAGGCAATCGGCTGCATGCGGGCGGCACATGATCTCGGTATTCCGATACCGGCAGCACTTTCGATCGTCGGATTCGACGGCATCCCGCTCTCAAGCATGACGACACCGCGCCTGACGACAGTGAAGCAGCCGATTCAACGGATTGCAGCGGTTGCCGTGGCAATTCTTCTCAACAAGCAACCCGTGCCCGATCTCGACGACCCAATCCTGCTTGCCTGTGAGATTTCAGAGGGCGAAACGACCTCGGCGCCTCAACCCGATTGATTGTAATGGTGTCCGAGCCGTTATCAGGGTAGCCGCCGAACTGTGTCTTGCGCGTCTGTTCATTTGGGAAGGCGCCCGAGCGGGTGTTGAAAGCGCGGACGCTATCGGGGAACGGCGGCTTTGCCTCACATCCAAGCATGCTCATTTCTCTTAACGAACGGCTATGGCTATGGCTTGCGCTCGGCGCGAAGCGTCGAGAGTTGCGGCATGGCGCCCGTGAGCTGAGCCACCCAGCGCGCCGATTCGGTCTCGGGCTGCGGCTCGGCCAGGTGATCGTCCGGCGGAGCATTGGCGCTCCGCAGCGACCACTCGCGCGCCTCCCCGGGCGTAATGCCAAACTCACGACGAAAGGCCCGGATGAAAGAAGGACCTTCGACAGAGGCCCTTCCGACAGGATTAGTCGAGAATTTTGACAACCTTGCGTGTCTTTGGCTGGATGATGACACGTTCGTGGTTGACGACCGCGTAGGCATAGGTCGGATTATCCGGAACCGGTGTCACGACCACGGTCTCAGGGAGCCGCTGACCGACGATGATCTTATCCTGCACGACGGTTTCGGCCGGGGGCAGCGGCTGCTCCTGCACATAGGTGATGACCTTCTGCGGCGGCGGATCGATTGCAGTGCCAACGATAGCGCCTGCTACACCACCGACCGCGGCACCGATCGGGCCACCAACAACGGCTCCGGTAACCGCACCGCCCGCGGCCCCTGTGACCGTGGAGGACTGTGCGAAGGCTGAGCCAGCGAGAAGGCCGAAGGCGGCCGCTGCAGAGACGATAAGTTTCGTTTTCATAGCATTCTCCTTTCCTTTTCGGCTCGTATGAGCTGAAAGAGAAATGGGCCTTGCATCCGAAAGTTCCTACAGCGCCTTGCCCTCGATGATCACAAGTTGCACCATCGTGACAAAATCCGTGAGAAGCGAGTACTCAACATCTCACGCCGGCGTCATCCTGAGACAGCCTCCGCCACCGCCAATTCGGCCATGGCGAGCGCGGCCTCGCGGGTTTTGGCGGCAGCGATGAAGCGACCACTATGGCAGAAACTCGCGCCCTCTACGCCGCAAACCGCCGCCAGATCATGATCGGTCAGGCCAGCCCAGGCGGCAGGCAGATCTGCCCTGAGTTCAAACCCCTCGTCCGCACGGCGGATACCGGTCAGGCACCAACCATTTTCGCGCGGATGAACGACAAACAATAGGTGATCGGCGCCCGCCTTCACGATGGCTGGGCGGAACGGCATTCCCATTGGGAGTTCCAGAATGCGGCCACTGCCTGCATCCATGATAGCCTGATGCACCAGCGCCTCGGCCCGCAATTTTGCGGCGCTCTGCGCTATCCTCGCCTCGACGAAACTTCTGGCAACGGCAAGGGCGTTTTGGAATCCGCGATCTCCGGCTTCCGGGTCCGTCTCGTCGAAAACCGGTTTCAAGGTTTCGAGCAGCGCCGGCAGCGTGAGCCCAGCCAGCGGTCCGGCAATGGAAGGGCTAAGCGCGCCATTGTCAACCAGGTCGACCGGCAGCACAAAACTGGAATCGAAAGACGCATGAACCACCTCAATATGCGCTTCAGGTAGGCCTGAAGCCGCAAGATAGTCGCGGCCATAGTGCTTCCAGATCAATCCGAACGAACTATAGGGTTGGCCATTCTCCCTCAGCGGCGCGCCGCGTTGATGGTGATCGAATATCCGCGCGGCAGCATCATACGCACCGCCCACATCATAGATGATACGACCGGCGCCGGGCCTTATCCATTCCGGCGCCCTGCTGCGGATCAGGCGAGCGTTCGGGAAAAGCCGGGTCAGGATAACACTGGACAGAAGCTCATCGGCATGAAAGCCGCCGGAATGGGTAACGAGAAAATCTGGGATCATGCAGGGATGTGCCTTGTGGTTCGCGAAGTGTCCGCTTGGGGTTAGCAGCAGATAGCCATTGCTGCCTCCCATCTCAACCCACCATTTGCGCGTTTGGGTGCATTGGTTCGAGCGTGATATCTGGTGAGGAGCGGTATGATGACCCGACATGCGGCATCGCCCTGTCGCATGAACCTAGACGTGGAATCTCTTGAACGAGATTGGTCGCACCTTTCACTACGCAGCGTGCTTGCGACAACCTTTCATAGTAGACCTGAACAATCCATGCTATTCTCGTCAGCCATCGAACGCATTGCGGGTGATAGCGATGTTGGAAGCGGACAAGGCATTCACGGGCTCGATTCCGGAAAACTACGACCGCTATATGGTTCCGTTGATTTTCGAGCCTTTTGCCGCAGATCTCGCACAACGAGCAACATCCTTGGCGCCAAGCGCCGTTTTGGAAGTTGCCGCGGGAACCGGGGTCGTGACTCGCGTGTTGGCGCCCAAATTGTCCGCCGGCGCAAGCTATGTCGTAACCGACCTCAACCAGCCGATGATTGACTATGCCGCATCGCAACAAGCGCCCGACGCTCGCATCCAGTGGCGCCAGGCAGATGCTATGGCGCTGCCGTTTGACGATGCGGCCTTCGATCTCGTTTGTTGCCAGTTCGGGGCGATGTTCTTTCCCGACCGCTCGTCTGCTTATCGTGAAGCAAGACGAGTCCTGAAGCCCGGAGGGCATTTTTTGTTCAGCGTGTGGGATCGCATCGAGGAGAATGTATTTGCGGATGATGTGACGAATGCGCTCGCCGAGATTTTCCCGAACGATCCACCGCGCTTTCTGGCGCGCACGCCGCACGGCTATCATGACCGGGAGCTGATCCGTACCGACCTTCAGCGCGCTGGTTTCTCGCACGTGGTGATCGAAACGCGAGCCGAACAAAGCCGTGCATCCTCGCCGCGTCTTCCGGCGGTCGCCTATTGTCAGGGAACGCTTCTTCGCAACGAAATCGAGGCCAGAGAGGCGGGAAGCCTAGAGGCTGCGACCGACTACGCTACGTCGGCGATCGCAGCCAGACATGGTACCGGCGAGGTTGCTGCCAAAATTCAGGCGCACGTCATTATGGCGGGCGCCTAGCTATCGGCATCGAACTGGCAAGCTGCGCTTACTCAGCGACCGAATTGACGACACGGCAAAGATTGTCGCTCATGCTGGGGGCAACCTGTCCCTGCGGCACCATAAAAAGGGCGTCCACGCGGCTGCCCTTGCCGCTCTTCCGGACGACGACGCGCAAAGTCTGCGGGCGCCCCGACCCCGTCGTTTCCTGTTGAGCTGTCAGCGTGCCGAGCTGCTTCTCAACGTTCACATCCGCGAAACCTTCGGCAAGAACGGCCCTCGACACCTTATCGAACGCAGCCGTTGGGTTGACGGACGGGAACTCCATCCAGGTTTTGTAGGTCACAGCCGTGACGAGGGGAACGCCGCTGCTTTGATAGTGCTGCGAACATACGCTGGCTGCTGCAGGCGTGAAGGAGAGGACGCCAAATGCAAAACCGCAGAGAATTATCTTACGCAAGGGAATTTCCTCTGTTGACGAATGACTGATGCATATTTCCGTGATTGCTCATGCTGTAATCACGGCTAGCTGCCGGAAAGCCTGATGCCTCCGACAGTCAACCCTTGCCAGTGACACCCCATCCCAGGCCATCAACTATCTTTCCGCCCGCACTCTTTGGAACGAACGCCAATAGGGCAACCCCGTCGATAATCGGGAAATAAAGGTAAATCTTATCAACGTCGTTTTGATGGGATATACACCGGAGCAAGAGATATCGACGTCTATTCAACGGCCGCGCGTTCATCAAGCAGCGGGCGGCAGCGCGAGGTGCACTCGGCTCTATCTCAAGTGCACAGGCGTCCAGAACTACGCGCTTCAGATATTCGGAGCTAACTGCAGAGATGTGATCCAGGATCGGCTACAAGCGCGTTTCGCCGGAAACATCGACCGGAACTTTTCGGGCGATGTGCTGATGGTGGCGAAAACGGATGGGAACGCTGATCGCACCGGCACGCAACCTATTTCTTGCGTTCGCGCCTCAAATCCAACGAGGGCAGGGTTCCGAAAGCCTCTTTATACTGGAGGGAAAAGCGACCGAGATGAGTAAAGCCCCAGCGGCTCGCGATCTCGGCAATCGTTGCAAGAGGCGGTGCATTCTTTATGTCGTTTCGCGCGCCTTCGAGCCGCAATCGTCGAAGATGCTCCATTGGTGTTTCGTTGTAGAAGCGACGAAAGTTGGTCTGCAAAGCTCGAACGCTTACATCGGCCGCAGCAGCCATGTCAGCAAGGGTTATTGGTGCATTGGCGTGGGTCCGGGCAAACTCGACCGCCCTTCTCACCTGTTTTGGCGCAATCGAGCATCCGGGCGATTTTCGGTGAGACAGAGAATGAGGCAGGTTCTGCACCATCAGCAAAGCCAATGCCTCCTGGAAACTGGCCAGTGCGATGGGTGATGCCTTCAGATTCTGGTTCGCGCAGATTTCATCTCTAAAAAATCGCATCAGTGTCAGAAGTTGCGGCATTGCTCCGTCAACTGCGGCGTGCTGCGCCACGAATTCGAAGTCTGCCGGCGCAAAACACTCATAAGTGTTGGTAAGTGCGCTCATCACCGCGTTTCGACTGACGACGAATCCTTCCCCAATCGACTTCTCTCCGATTTCTATTCCCGAGTACCGATCTGCCGTCGTCAGCACGCCGGAACCAGGGCAGACGATATGACGGATGTTTCCGGTCGTCAGTTGGCAGTAGGTGGAATGTTCAAAAAAGAACATGAAATCGTCGCGCTCAACTGTGACCGAGAAATCTCGCTTTGTTTCGCTCGATCCACTCCACCCTACAAAGCCGTCGACGCCTTGCATACTAAAGGCAAAAAGATCGCGCGCCCCCCGGTTGAGAGGGACATGATTATCTCGCTCCTTGTTGTCGGATAACCAGTATGCGATTTCCTCGGCTGTTAGCGACGCCTCTTCAAGTTTTGCGACGAAAATTTCAGTCAAGCCAAATCCCAGATCTTGCCATTGTTTATGTTTACCCGCCTGGCGCCCCCCGCCGGATGACACTAGCAGGATCTGAGCGTCATTTGTAATATGCTTGAGCCACGTTTGGTCGTATGTGGATAAGTTCGCCCTTTCAGCGGTGATCTCAGCGATGCTCATTGAGGCATCCACGGTAAACCCATGGCTTGATCATACGGGATCAAAAAATGGCGATCCTCGGCGAAACTTCCTACCGGCGAGGCAAGAGCTGCGGTTCCGTCGTCGAACAAGGAGGGATTTTCGAGAACATTTGCCGTCAGCATCGCGCCTTCCAGCGTAGCAAGCACCTGCAATGCGCTTTTTCGAGATAACCCTGCCTTCGTCGATTTATCGATTCCGAGCAGGAAGAAGCGTTGCACTTCGTCCAGAACCTCACCGGCCAAATCCTGCGCCGTCGCTGCGAGCGCCGCATAAGCACATTCTTCCGTCGCGTTGCAGAGCAACGCGAAAGACCTGCCGCCAAGCTTCAACAATATCAATACCGACGACCAACTGCTGATCCACAGCTTCGAGAAAGCGATCCGTGTATCGGCGAGCTGATCCGCGACTTCCACAAGGCGGGTCGTCCTATCGCCATGGTGTGCCATGCACCTGCCATCCTGCGCGACGTCAAGAAGGACGATGGCCAGTATCTGGTGAAGGGCCTGAACGTCACCGGCTTCAAGAATGCCGAAGACACCGAAATCGAACTGCTCCACCACCTGCTGTTCTCGCTTGAGGATGAGCTCAAGAACCGTGGCGCCAATTACCAGAGCAAGGCGAATTGGGAACCGAATGTCGTGGTCGATGGCGTCCTGATGATGGGCCAGAGCCCAGCGTCTGCCGTGCCGCTCGCCGAGGCCTTGGCTAAAGCCGAGCTTCTGGGGCGCTTGCGAGCGCCCCAGAACGAACCCTTTGGCCGAAGGGACGTTTAAACGTCGGAAGCGTCTTTATGGCTTCGCTCAACACTCTTCCCAGGGGAAACTATCAAGTCTTTGGGCACCTGCCGAGATGACAAGAGCCTGTGTCTCAAGCTTGATGCTCTCGGATCCTTCCTCCGCAATCAGGCTTTCGACGTTCAACACCATGTTTTCTTCGATGATGCCGCTGAAGCCCGGATCGAAATCGGGGTGGAGCAGAATACCCGGCCACTCGTCGGCCATTCCGTCCTTTGCCTGATATAACTGGTGCCTTGATTTGGCTGCTATCCGATTGTTTTCATTGATATGGATTTAAACGTTGTTTCCGAATTTTGATAAAACCAGGATATAACCAGGCGACTTAATTTCTGCATCGGCGGAGCGATGTTGCGCGCAATTCAACAAAACGCGGATAAAAATCCGCGTCTTTGTCTTCGCGCCATCGCCTTGTTTCCACTTGAAGTTTTCCCACCACGAGGTTCTGGAACGGCCGAATCTGATATGAGGGAGATAAAAGAGGACCCACAGTGCCGATTCACGACCCATGCGCTCTGCTCAATCGATTACTTGAAGAACCGATCGAAAGCGCGTGGTTGGAATTCAAGGTCAACAACAAGGATCCGGTCCAGATCGGAGAATACGTGTCGGGGCGTTCATCGCCGCGGCGGCCGCCGCTCTCGGTGGAATGCAACGTGACGAGGAGGAAGACCTGCTGGTCACGGACCGCCGTACGGTTTGAAAGCCAGCCGAAGGCGCGCCGTCACATGCGAGCGCCCTCTCCCAAGGCTTGCAACGCTCTGACCCGAGGCACCTCCCGGAACATTCAGGGCCTCTCCATGTTCGGTGACGACGCAATCAGGCGCCAGGAGGATCCAATGGCTACCGAGAAAACGCTGAACGACTTATTCCTTGATACGGTCAAGGACATCTATTTTGCCGAAAAACAAATCCTGAAGGCTTTGCCGAAAATGGCCCGCGCCGCCCAGCTTGAGGAAGGCAAGGCAGGATTCATCAAGCATCGTGACGAGACACAGGCCCAGATCGAGCGCCTTGATCAAGTGTTCGAACTTTTGGGCAAGCCAGCCCGCGGCAAAACCTGTGAAGCGATCCAGGGCATCATCGCCGAGGGTGAAGAGATCATGGAAGAGTATAAGGGCACGAAGGCTCTCGACGCTGGGCTGATCTCTTCCGCACAGGCGGTCGAACATTATGAGATCGCGCGCTACGGCACGTTGATCGCATGGGCCAAGCAGCTTGGCCTCAAGGACGCCGTGCCGCTCCTTCAGGCGAGCCTCGCTGAAGAAGAAGCCACGGACAAGAAGCTGACGCAACTTGCGCAGTCCGCCGCCAACCCTCAGGGCAAGGCCGCCTGAAACCTAGGCAGGTCTCACAAAAAGCCGCTCAGCGGGCGGCTTTTTGTGCTTCTTCGGCACCGTACCATGACCTCGAAAACATCTTCGTCACTCGGCACGTTGCGTGTCTGAAAGCGAACGCCGTCGATGAAACTTGTTAAAGCTTCGACGCCCACTAAATGACTGGAATTGCGCCGCGACGGTTTGGACGATGTCAGCTAAAGTCCTCATCGAGCTGTGCGGCGAGCTGCTGGCGCGCCCGGTTGATGCGGCTCTTCACCGTGCCGATCGCGCAGCCGAATTTTTCTGCCGCGTCGTCGTAGGAGCGGCCTTCGATGACCACATATTCCAGCACCGCCCGGTAAGGCTTCGGCAACAGGTTGCAGGCCCGTTCCAGCTCCTTGGCGCGGATCGTCCACTCCTGCGATGGCGCTTCCACGCCAAAGCCCGAGACGCACTTCTTGCTGCCGGGCGACTCGCGCTTGGCTATGCGAAACTTTGTGCAGAACGTGTTGCGCATGATGGTGAACAGCCAGGATTTCAGCCGTGTACCTGGATCGAACTGTCCAAGATTGGCGAGCGCCTTGGTCAAGGTTTCCTGAACCAAATCGTCGGCATCGGCAGAGTTCCTGTAAAAGGTCCTGGCGAAAGCACGAAGAGCGGGAATGAGATTGACGATTTCCGCCTCTAAGTCGGCAGATCGGGACGTGTCGAACACAACGCTCTCCTTCCAACCGCGTCATTGACGCGATGTTTGCATCGCCCCGCAAGTGCAAACGGTTACCGGCTCGGCACCTTGCGGATGCCGGGTCGGATCATTCCAACAATTTATTGAACGAGTTGCCGCGATAGCACCTGAACCCCGTCAAACCTCCTCAAGCGTTTTTCGCATCCAGTGACAAACGGCCCTGCCTTCAGCTTGTTCCCTAGAGGCTTTCAAAATCTCGGTCCGTCTCCGGTCTCTTCTCGCCGGGCGTCTTCTTGTTCACTTTGCATCGTCGAGCCGACGATATTGGCCTCTCGCATCCTTGCGGATTTGGGCCGCTTCGTTGTTGCCAGGATGAAGCTAATCGCCGAGGCCGATTTCTGCAATCAATGGAAGATGGTCGGAAGCCAGGCTCGTCAGACGATTTCGAGGCACGCTCGTGCCGAGGACCGCAAGATCGGCGCTGACGAAGACGTGATCCAGCCGCATCAGCGGATAGCGTGACGGAAAAGTCGGTCTCGCCGGCTGATTGCCTGAGAGCTGGACGTCCTTCAAGACGCGGGTGGCAAGCCGATAGGCTGCGGAAACCGGGACAGCATTGAAATCCCCACAGAGAATGGTCGAGGCTAGGTCCTTGCCGCCCGCCGGGAGCCAGGCTGGCCCGAGAAGCGCCGACATTTGCTGCACGCGATCGCGCCCCCGAAGGCCGAGATGTGTGTTGACGAGGTGCAATTGCCTGTCTCCTATCATGACCTCGACGGAAAGCGCCCCACGCGGCTCGCCCAGCGAAGGCAAGGGCCCAGCCTTGATCGCCTTTGTCGGCAGAGCCGTTATGAGCGCGTCTCCATATTGCTCGTCGGCTACGGTCAGGGCCGGATTGAAATGCGCCTCCATCTTCAGAAGAGAGGCGATCATGCTCGCCTGATCGACGCCGCCAGTTCTGTGGCGGCGAACATCGATCTCCTGCAATGCCACGATGTCTGCCTGCGCCTCCGCGATAACCGCGGCGATCCGGGCAGGGTCGATCTTGCGATCCGTACCAATGCAACTGTGCACGTTATAAGTCAGAATTCTGATCGATCTTCCGTAGGGCATTGCCTGGGAACACCGAACTCGCCCGATCGTTCCGCATCCTTGGGACTGTGTTTCACACCCCTGGAGAAGGATCGCGGATGAGGTTGAAACGCCTGATTTGGAATGGCCTGCTCATCGCAGCGATATGCCTGGCATTCTGGCTCCTGTATCGCATTCTCCACCAATACAGCTTCGATGACATCAGGAACTCGCTGTTGAACATTCTGCTTCGGCGCCTCGGCTGCCTGCACGAGTTGCTTTCGGCTTTCGCGGACGGCGCCTTCTTCCGATCGGTCACGGCCTACGTGCTGGCCAACACCGCCGTGCTGGCAACCCAGGTTCCGGGCGGCCTCGGCATCCTTGAGACGACTGTCGCCTATAGCGTGCCGGACGCGGCCTCCATCGGCGCCTTGATCGCCTTTCGCTGCATCTATTTCCTCATCCCGCTCGTGCTGGGAACGACCCTTCTGATCACCAGCGAACTGGCGTTTCGGCATCGCTCAGCTCGAACGAAGAATGCGGAGAAGGTGACCGACCAGACGACGAGAACCCAGTCGTCCTAGCGGCCGGACGGGATCGAGCAGCGCGGTCCCCACAATCGGCTCTGTCTTTTCGCAGGTCGTTGCAAATGGCTTGAGGCACCGGGCCCCGACATTCAGCTCGGTGATCGCCTCGATCAGCGATCCGGTCCGTTGAAAAGCATTTCGAACGGCACCGGCCGCACAGCCTAGATATTCCGCTATGAGCGTGTTGCGCAGCTCACCGATCGCCAAACGGTGAGCGGGCTTAAGTGCCTGAAAGAGAATATCGCATTCGGTATCAAGCCCCTCGGACCGGTGGTTGAGATTGGAGGAGCCGATGCGAAGCACATTGTCATCGGCGATCAGCAGTTTCGAGTGAACGAGCAGTTCGACTTGCTTTTCACCATCGGGAACCAAGGGGTAGAAGACGCGCAGCCGACCATGACTGTCCGCATCCATGAGACGCCGGATTATCCTGTCGCGATTCCTTCCCATGACAAAGTTCTCGATCAAGCCATGGGATTTGTGCGTGCAGACGATGACGACCTCCAGCCCGTTGCCTTCCCGCAGGCGAGCTTCAATGGCCTCCGCGACATTAAAGGAGGCAAGGTATTGCGTTTCGATATAAAGCTGATGTCTTGCCTTGGCGATCACGTCCTTTGTCATGGCAATGCCCTGATGCAGGCCATTCCTGAAGAAGGTCGCCGGTTCGGTCGTCGCGAGCCTGACGGGCACATTCTCCAGCGATGCGACGAGATCGTTCGGCCAGCCAACGGCCGCCTGCGCTGGCAAGGCCCTGTAATCCTCGCCGGCGGCATCCATCCATCGTCGCCTCGCCACAGAGGCGATAAGCCTTGCCGCATCCCCCGTCACCATGGCTTGCAGGTCGTGAAGGGGCTCGTAGAACAAGCCTTCGGAATCACGCTTCAGCTTGTCACGAACCCTGTGGCCCCAGGTGTCCCAGCGCCGCGATGTCAGATCGATTCCGCCGATGAATGCCACGGAATCGTCGATACAGACGAGTTTCTGATGATGACATCCGCGTATGGCGGGCTGGATGGCAAAGCGAAGATCGATGCGACTGTTCTTCGGAAAGTTTTGCTTGCGCAACACCTTCAAGGATTTGTCGGAATAGAGCGGTCCCAAAGCCCAGATCAAAATTCGGACCTCAAGATCGGGATTGGCATCCGCCAGAGCATGCAGAAGATCACCCAGCGTTTCCTTGGAATTCTCAGGCTGCAGGCGGATATCGGGATTGAAGTCCCATCCGATGATCCAGATCCGCTTTCGCGCATGGCGCAAAATGTGGGCCAACCGAGAGAAATAGGCACTGCCATTGATAAGAAAGGCTGTTCTTGCCGCAATACCTTCCAACCGCATATCTTCGGCTTTCGGCGACATGGCAGAACCGCTTGCTCCTCTCTGTTTCCGACAGCCGATCGTGCTCCGACAGGTCCTTGTCGCTTTCGCCCCACCGAAACGCAAACGCCTGAATTTTTCCAAGGTTCCGTCGAGATACGCTTGATGATGCGTGGTTTTTTAAGGTTGAGGAACAAGTCACCAGCCGCGTGGTTCCTATTGAATGGCAAAGACAGGCACAATCAGTATCGGTATCTCGGGCTGGACTTACGCCCCTTGGCGCGGCGTCTTCTATCCGGATGACGTGGCGCAGAAAGGTGAGTTGGCCTATGCCTCGCAGCAATTCCCTTCCATCGAAATCAACGGCACCTTTTACGGCCTGCAGCGGCCAGAAGTCTTTGCCAAGTGGTGCGACGAGACGCCGGACGATTTTGTCTTCGCGGTCAAGGGCTCCCGCTACATCACCCATCTGCGCAGGCTGCGCGAGGTGGAAACCCCGCTCGCCAATTTCATCGCCTCTGGCGTTTTGCGCCTGGGTCCGAAGCTTGGACCAATCCTCTGGCAGTTTCCGGCAAGACAACGTTTCGATCGCGATCTGTTTGCCGCTTTCATGCGCATGCTGCCGAAAGATACCACCGCCGCATCAAAGCTTGCCGCGCGGCACGACGAACGGCTGAACGGTCGCGACTGGCTGCAGGCCGATGGCAAGAGGCCGATCCGCCATGCATTCGAAATCCGCCACGAAAGCTTCGTCGACGCAGATTTCATCAACCTGCTTCGCGAGCATGAAATCGGGCTCGTCTGTGCTGATACCGTCGAATGGCCGCTGCTGATGGATGTGACGGCTGACTTCGTTTATTGCCGCCTCCACGGCTCTGAAGAGCTCTATATCAGCGGCTATGACGACAAGGCACTGGATATCTGGGCGGGCAGGATCGATGCCTGGGCACATGGCCGCGAGCCGGCAAACGGCAACCGCGTGCTTGAGCCGCTGAAGCCGGCGCGCAATGGCCGCGACGTCTATGTTTATTTCGATAACGACGTGAAAGTGCGAGCCCCTGCGGATGCAAAGGCACTTGCAGCGCGGCTTGGACTGGCACATCCCGCGACCACCGGAAGACATTTAAAATTTGCCGTAGCTTGATTTTGAAGCGGAGCTGGATGTTCGTGCTCAAGCAAGCATCATTCATCACACCGCACTATCGAAGTCCGCGCTAAAAAAACCACGTCGCCACCATCCCAAGAACGGATGCGGCCACGACTGCCGTCGACGTCCATCCAAGCCAGCGCAGCCAGCCGGTAACCATAAACTTTCCCATGACCTGCTCTTTCGCAGTCATCAGCATCATGATTGTCATCACCGGTACGGCTACGACCCCGTTGATTACCGCGCTCCAATACAGGGCCGAGATAGGATTGACGGGCGTGAACAATATGCCCATTCCGAGAATACAGGCCATGCTCAAGGTCGCATAAAAATGCTTTTGCATGTTTTGGTTTTCTCGAGAGGCCGACCGGCCACTTGAAAGCCTCACCGACGGCGTAGGCGGCTGCGCCAGCAAGTACCGGAACCGCAAGCAACCCGGTGCCTAATATGCCAACGGCAAACACGATGAACGCGACATCGCCCGCGATTGGCCGCAAGGCTTCGGCTGCCTGCGCCGAGGATGAGATATTGGCGACACCGGTCTTATGGATTGTTGCCGCAGTTGTCGCGATGATCGCAAGAGCTATAATGTTTGAAAACCCCATGCCGATCAAAGTGTCGGCGCGGATGCGTCTGAGCGCGGCGGGCGCTTCTCTTGGCGCTTCGACCAGTGGATGTTTGTCGCCATTGACATGCTCATCCTCGACTTCCTGGGAAGCCTGCCAAAAGAATAAATAGGGTGAAATCGTCGTGCCCAATATGGCGACGATGGTCGTGAAGAATTCAGCATTCCAGACGATTTTGGGCACGAAAAGGCCCGCCGTTGCCTCGCCCCAGGATATGTTGGCCGCAAACATGGCGGCAACATAAGCAAAAAGGCTGAGCGTCATCCATTTGAGCACGGCGGAATAACGATCATACTCGACAAAAACGCTGGCAATCGCGCAAGCGCTTCCGAAACCGACGACATAAAGCGTCTCAGGCCCGCCGATTAAAAGTTGCAACGCATCGGCCATCGCGCTGAGGTCGGCTCCGATATTGATCGCGTTCGCTATGAAAAGCAGTCCCACAATGAAGTAGAGCAGCCAAGCCGGGTAGTGCCGGCATACATTTCCGGCGATGCCATGTCCGGTCGTGCGTCCGACCCGCGCGCAAATCTCCTGAATTGCCGACATCAGCGGATATGTCAGCAGCATTGTCCATCCGATGCCATATCCAAGTTGAGCCCCCGCCTGACTGTATGTTCCTATTCCGGAGGGATCATCATCCGAAGCACCGGTGATAAAGCCCGGTCCCAAAATCTTTAGGAACCGGCGAAAGATCCCATTTCCTGCCATCGCCCCCTGTCGCTCCGTCGTCTCAGTCAAAGACATGCTCCCGCTTCTTCAGCCAAGCATAGACGGCGTAGTTTTGAGCCTTTCACTGCCGGCAAAGGCGTGCTGAAAAAAGCTGCAAAATGCCAAATAGTTCCAACGGAATTCTTGAGATCAGAACGATCCAGCAAGTATGCGAAACTACCACCCTTCAGTCGCTCCTCGCTTCGATGCATCAGGGAACCGTCGCGCAGGTGGCTGGAGCCATCCTTTCGAATTCCCGTCTACCCGTGCGCCACCGAGCGCGCCCGACTCAGGAACCTTCGCGGCCGGCGACAGTTAGGGAATTCCATTGGATCAACGGAGGTTATGATGAAAAGGATTCTCGTTGCCGTGAGCGCGGCACTCTTCGCATCCGGGACAGCTTTTGCTCAAAGCAGCACGACGGTGGTTATTCCCGGAGAAGTCAGGACCTATGTGACGGAACAAGAGGTTCCATCCGTCACCTATGACGGCGATATCGTCGTCGGCAGCGAGTTGCCGAGTTCGGTGGAAGTACACACCATTCCCAGTAACAACGACTACGCCTATACGATCGTCAACAAGAAGCGTGTTATCGTGAACCCACAAACGCGTAAGATTATCGAAATCGTGAAATAGCCGAAGTCCGAAACCAGGCATCAGGGTGTGACACCATCACTGCCTGGGGTGCCTGGTGAAATCAAGACTGCGATACGCTTGCGATTTCCCGCCGTCGGTCAGGCGCCAGAGGCTTTCCCTGGCGCCCCGTGGGCCGAACCTTCTTCCTTGACGTCGCGCGGCGTCGGCGTCGTAATGGCGCCATGGTCTGGGTCCCTGACATCCTGTCCCTTCGAACCATCAGCCCCACTTGCAAGCTCACGATCACGGCTTTCGCGCCTCGTGTGTCGCAAGGTCGTTGCTTCTTCGATCAGGGAAGTCAGTTCCTCGTCGGAAAAGTCGGATAGATCAATGGTCCTACTCATGATGGTCTCCTAATCCGGTTCTCACATGCCAAACCCGCCGCATTGAAGCGTGCCCCATGCAGGGTTCCAGCGGACACCCCGGACAGCTTCACATAGATGGGGAGGGTTTCGCCACCGACCATCTTGTTTCGCGCAATCCGGTTCCATTTCCTCGCCCGGGAATATCGCATCGTCCTCGCCGGGGCGTGCGACCTTCCGGATAAATCCTCTTATCTGGTTGCCAGAGTGATAGAACTTGATGACAATGCAACCCGGCGGAGCGGCGTTCTTGCGATATTGTCGATAGATCTCCATCTGCTCCCCCTGATTTCACAGCGTCCCTATAGGATCGGTTTGCCTCCCGTCACGGCGACCGTCGCCCCCGAAACGTAGCTCGACAACGGATCAGCGAGCATGACATAGGTCGTCGCGAGTTCGGCAGGCTGGCCCGGCCGCTTCATCGGGACCTGCTTTCCGAAATTCTCGACCGCCTCCTTGGGCATGGTCGACGGAATGAGTGGCGTCCAGATCGGGCCGGGCGCCACCGCATTGGCGCGAATGCCTTTCTGCGCGAGCAGTTGCGCAAGACCGGCGGTGAAGTTCTGGATGGCGCCCTTGGTCGTGGCATAGGCAAGCAATGTGGGATTGGGATTATCCGAATTGATCGAGGCGGTGTTGATGATGGCGCTTCCCGGTTTCATATGCGGAACAGCGGCCTTCGTCAGATAAAACATGGCGTGAATATTGACCTTGAAGGTCAATTCCCATTCCTGGTCGCTGATATCGCCGATGTCGTGGAAGCTTGCCTGGTGCGCGGCATTGTTGACGAGGATGTCGATCCCGCCGAGTTGCGCGATCGCCTCCTCCACGATTGCGCGGCAACGCTGCGGATCCTGAATGTCACCGGGAACGAGAACGGCCTTACGTCCTGCGTCCTCCACCCAGCGCCGGGTCTCCTCCGCATCGTCGTCTTCATCCAGATAGGCAATGACCACATCGGCGCCTTCGCGTGCGAAGGCAATCGCAACGGCCCGGCCGATGCCGCTGTCGCCGCCGGTAATAATCGCTTTCTTGCCAGTAAGCCGGCCCGATCCCCGATAGGACTTTTCGCCATGATCCGGCACCGGTTGCATCGCCGCGGTATGACCGGGCATCGGCTGCTGCTGCGACGGAAATGGCGGCGTGGGATGCGTGACCATGGCTTCCTCCTTGCTGTCGGTAAACTCCCATTCTCAACCACCGGCC
>NZ_JACHBI010000026.1:0-33066 GCF_014200235.1 Martinezella paranaensis
AATAATCTGGCTTCAGCCCCGTTGCTATGTCCTCAGGTTGTCATAGTCGCTAAAAAAGACCTAACTCCAGCAAACCGCATCCTGTTCCATAAATATGACTATGCCGCACGGAATGCCGCGCTTTTAACTAGCCGTAACATAGATTAAAATTAGCCAAACTTACACTTTAAATTGGCCGAGAACTCGGTTAATGATAGCCGATGACAGACTCGCCGCCACCGAAAAAGTTGATTGAACGAAAAGCCCGACCGATTGTGGAAACCGCGCTGGCTGATACACGAGTCGTGCTCATCGCCGGCCCGCGGCAAGCCGGAAAGACGACCCTTGCGCGACAGGTCTCTGGCACCTATCGTCCATTTATCACTCTCGACGATGTTGGTACGCTTAACGCAGCAAGGACCGATCCGATCGGCTTTATCCGAGGCATCAAACGGGCCGTGATCGACGAGGTGCAACGGGCGCCCGAACTGATACTGGCGATCAAGGAAAGCGTTGACCGCGATGACGAGCCCGGACGGTTCTTGCTCACGGGCTTAGCCAATCTGGCCACCGTTCCGGCGATTGCAGACTCGCTCGCCGGTCGTATGGCGGTTGTCCCATTGTTGCCATTTGCCCAATCTGAGATCCGATCCACCCCGGGTCGTCTCCTGGATCGGCTGTTCGCCGGCGAGGAGCCTTCCGCCGGGGAGGACACCGTCATCGGCGACGACCTGCTGTTGGCGGTGCTACAGGGGGGCTATCCAGAAGCATTGCGTCGGCCGACGCCCGGCCGGCGGACTGCTTGGCTGGAAGATTACGTGAAATTGATCCTCGACCGCGACGTGCGTGATATCGCCAACATCGATCAGTTGGACCGGCTTCCGCGGCTGCTCGATGTCCTAGCGGAGCACGCCGGACAATTGGTCAATCATAGCAGTTTCGGTGCGGCGCTCGGATTGTCGAGCATCACTGCACAGAAATACGTTGCTATCCTTGAGCGCCTCTTTCTGATCAGGACACTTGTCCCGTGGTCCAACAACCGCTTGAGCCGACTCGTCAAGACACCAAAGCTTCACTTTCTGGACTCGGGGTTGCTTGCCACTTTGCGAGAGGATGAGGCGGATGTGTTGCGCGACAACAAAAGTCGTTTTGGCGCCCTGCTTGAAAGCTTCGTGGTGTCAGAACTGCTGAAGTTGGCATCCTGGTCAGACCGGCGCTTATTGTTCTCGCACTACCGGACGAGAGACCAAGATGAGGTCGATGTCATCATCGAGGATCGTCGCGGCCGGATCGTTGGGATAGAAGTAAAGGCGTCAGCAACGGTGAAATCTGACGATTTTCGCGGGTTGCGCCAGTTGCAAGATGCTGTCGGCGATCGTTTCGTGCGAGGGCTCGTCTTACATGACCACGACCGAGTGACGCCATTTGGAGAAAAGCTCCAAGCCGCCCCGCTATCTCTTCTATGGACAATGTGAACCGCAAGCGAGGAGCGTCGGGCGACTATTCGCTCATCCCAGTTCGATCTTTGATCGCCAGGAGTACCAGTACGGCAAGCCCAGTTTTGCATATCGCGAGCGCAAGGATGGCAGAGATGACCGATTGAAATCTATATGGCGGCCAATTGAAAGCGTCCATCTGCGACCGGGCTGCATTTTCCGGCCCTCCGTCCTGCTCGATCCGCCGGCGGACGCCGAGGTATCGCGGATCGCAGTCTTCGGACCGCTGACCTGTGTCTATGGCTATACCGAGGTTGACGAGGCGATCCGTATAGCCGACTCGCTGCCGTATGCATTTCAGGCGAGTGTCTTTTCCTCCGACATAGCGGTCGCTCTCAAGGCTGCAAGGATCTCGATGCATCCGCGGTGCTCGTCAACGACCACATTTCCTTTCGCACCGACTGGATGCCTTTTGCCGGACGCAGGCAGTCGGGATATGGTGTCGGGGGTATTCCATGGACGATGGAAGAGACGGTCGACGACAAGATGGTGGTATTAAACGGCGTCAGTTGATCCTGCCCTCCTGTCTTTGCCAAGTTCGATCCCATGAGCCGCTTGGTTGACGATCTGCCGATCGTGGTAGGGCGCTGTGTCCGGTCCCGGCGCCATAGTCAGCATGATGAAGGCTTGGCCTACCAGAAGATCGAGAAGTGATAAAAGACACCCAAGAACAAGCTGTTCGGTGAAAAGCCGTCCCTTCACCGCCTTTAAGTAACAGAGGCGAAAGCAAAGATAAATCAGAAGCTGTGAAAGCGGCGTTGAATGACCTACCACGATTTTGAGCTTTGAGCTCGGATCGCCGATGCGGCTTTTGCTTCACTTGACTTGCGATGGGTAACAGCTGACAAGAACGTCGTCTGCTGGAGCAAACACCCATGGCTAATGAAGAACAGATTGCGACCCCTGAAACGGCAACAGTGCAAGCAATATCTGAACCCGCACCTTTGACAACGAAAGTAACCAAGCCTCGGCGGAAAAAGGCCAGCATTGAACCTCCACCTGCCGCTCGAAAAGCCTCCGCAACCAAATCGAGGCGTTTCAGCGACGAAGACAAACTCGAGATGCTCGCCCAGATCGAGGCCCAGCTAACAACGGGCACAACGCTGAAGGATGCCGTAAAGAGCCTCGGGATTTCCGATCAGACCTATTATCAGTGGAAAAAGGCAGCCAAGCCTGCAGACAAGGTCGAGGCGGCGCCTGCTGGTGAGATCGATGATCTCGCCGAATTCACAGAGCTTGAGGCGGAAAATGCCCGTCTGCGAAAGCTGCTAGCTGAGAAGCTGCGTGCCGAGAATGCGGAACTTCGCCGGCGCCTCGGGCTGAAGTAACTCGACATGGTCATGCCAAGAAGCGAATGAATCCCAAGCGCAACTTCGTCGTCGAATACAAAAGCAATCGACGGCCACTCAAGACCCAATCCAATTCAATCTGGGGCAACACCGATCTCAAAGCGTTGGCGGAGGAGATCGAGAGTGAAACGTCGTCTACATCTGGCGCGCCGTTGGCTGTGGAAACGCGATCGGTAGGTTCCTCTGAAATTCCGATGGGACCGGCTGTATCGGTGCCAATCGTTGAGGAGATAGATCCGGCCGACAGCGATGACAAAGCCGAGCCTCCGGACGAGGTTATCGCAGAGGCGGCACGCGCGAGCGAACCGCCGGTGCTGCCGACCACCGGCTCGACGCAGGAGTCTAAGCCTCGACGCGCTCAGCGAAAGGCTGTCCGACGGCCGAAGGGCACCGCTGCAGCAGAATTCATCGCACCGATCGCTGAAACCGCTAGACCGGATATCGTCACCGAGGACGATCTCGCCGAACTCGATGCTGAAAACAAATGGCTCAAAGCAATGTTGGCTGAGAAGCTCAGAGCTGAGAACGCCAGGCTGATGAAAATGCTTCGACGGTTTGGTGTCGCTTAGCCGGGCGTTTTTCGCGGATCATCGCCGTAGGTTCGCTCTTCACGGATCGTCCCGTCGCTCCTATGCAAAACGGCCTGAGCCAGCGCACCCTTGTTATGAGCAGCGCGGCCGGCAGCCGTTGCGGCGCCTTCGGCTTCGGCTTGCGTCTTATGGGTGGAAATGGTCTTTCCACCTGACGTGACTTTCCAGCCTTCCTGTGAGGGCGATGAATGGAAGACTTCCCGTTTTGCGATGAAGCTCACACCCTCTTTATATTGCATCGTACTAAAGTACCATGTTGACCGTTGGCGGTCGAGGCGTGACAGGAGAGAGCGAATCTGCTTCTTCCTAATGAAAGCATTTTGGAAGGCGCTAATATGGATGGAGCAGAAAACGACCTGCGTTTGATCGCCGTTATGCGGCGTTACTTCGCGATCAAACAGGAGCTTGCAGGTTTGAAGTCTTCGCTCGAGGACAAGCGAAAAGCGGCCGGAATTGCGGTCGGTGAATTTTATCACGTCCGCGCCGAAAACGAACATGCAGGCGATGTCAGTCGGACCGTCACGCTAAGACGGGAGATGGAGTTTCTGATGAGCCTCGCCGAAAGCTGGGCGAGGGGAGACATCATTCATCTCGGCCTGACAGCCGATTGACGGCAAACGCGCGGCCTTGAGGAGGCAAAAGCTGTTCGGCGGCCGAAGCAGGCACATCTGCCAATAAGCAAGAGCCAAAAGCCTTACTCGGCCGAGCAAGGCTTTTCCGTTGTCACTTGTTCAGCGCATCTTTCAGCGCCTTGGCGGGCTGGAAGGTGAGCTTCTTTGCCGCTGCCACTTTGATCGTCGCGCTGGTTGCCGGATTGCGCGCTTCACGCTCCGGCGTGTCTTGTCGGGTAGGAACGACCCGTTGCCGGGTCGCTCCTCCCTAAGAACCGTACGTGCGAGTTTCCCCGCATACGGCTCAAGCCTCCGCGAAGCCCTGTGTGACCAGAGCCGCTAGTTCCAGTTGATCGGCAGAGTGTGCGGTCTCACCGGGCCGATCCGTAGTTTCCAAGGGTAGGCGAAGCATCGTCGCACCGCCTATGTTCGTCCAACGAGACTTTTGAATCGATTGGCTTCGTTCGATTCATGATGCTGATGGATCCGGCTCTCTTGCCGTTGCTTTTAACCTGCCAAGGCTAGCCAAGAGAAGCGTCGGAGCTCGCGAGCTGGCTATGCCAACAGCGACGCGAATGTGACCGACGGTACGCCGCACTTGTCGAGGATGCGCGGCAGGTCGCGCTCAGCCCATCGCGGTCCTTCCCCATGCAATGGCTCGCCACCGCGTTCTCGATGGGGCAGGTCTGACCGGAAATCGCCTCTCAGCTCGGCTCGATCGGCTCCCGCAAAGGCCGGCTCGTTTTCTTCCCCTGCCGGCTTCGCCGTCATTCCTCGCGAAATCAAGAAAGCTTCGGCTTAGCCGTCCTTCACTGCGTTTCGGCCCAAGGGGTGCGAGATTGATCGTTCCCGGTGTTGGTTTCCCTTTGTCGTTGTATTCGTCTTCGTTCAGGTTAATCACCGCACTACGCCGTGGCTGACGTATGTTCCTTTCCCTTGGATATACCCCCTTGACCCAATTCTGATCAGTCTAAAGTCCAACCTGGCTCCAAACCCGGTCTGCGAACACGTTCGAATTATCCCGAGCTTTCGATCTTGAATTACCGGAAATCTCGGGCTTTAGGGAACGTGCTCGGCATAATGTCCGGCTTGGGATAAGTGCGGGATTTGCATATTGACACGCTGAAGATCAAGAGCCGGAATTTTCACGAGCCGGGTGGTTGCTGATCGTTTGAAATCACAGGCCGCCGGTTCGACTCCCTTCAAGAGCAAGAGTGAGGTTCGTCATGCAACCGCCCGATAAAGCAAAACCCTTGAGGTCGGCATCAACTGCAGCAGGTAGTCAAAATCCCTCACATTCGCCGTGAGAACAGTTAAGCCGAGCTTTTGTGCTTGGAGGAAAAGCACGCAATCGTGAAGCGCTTTCAAGCGTGCATCCTGGTGATAACCCTGAATTCGGCACAATATGCCCGAGAGCATTGCGCCGCGGCCGAGAATATCGGCATCCGGTGTGAAGATGCGATGTTCTGGCATTGCTGCGATGGTTGTTTTAATCTGCCCAATAGCACCCCTTGTTCCGGGATGCCCAGGATCCAGAACCCCGACAGTATGCATCAATTCCTGGATTGCGACCGTTGAGTGATTGACCTGACGAATGTCCAAGAGATCCGCGACAGCGTCGGGGGATCGACCCTGCATTCCATCGATGTAAACACAGGTATCCAAAAGAAGCTCGTATCCCGCTTCGGCTGCGTCCGAAAGGAAGGGGAGGTCCTCGTCCGTTCGTCGGGCGAGCGTCTTTCCCGGATCGAGGCGCGCCCATCGTAACGCAGAGTCGACATCGATAACTGACAAGTTAGAACCCGAGCTTCAATGTGGGATCGACGGTGGCGCGCGTCTTACGAAATGTTTCGGCGAATTTATCTTCGAGAGCAACACTCGCGAGCGCAAATTCGATCAGGTCCGTATCCGTCTCGATCCCGGTGTGCTTTTTAGCCTGTTCAACCAACGCTGAGCTAATGCGGCCGCCAATGCGTTTGCTCTTTTCACCGAGTAGTCCGGAATGCTCAGCAGCTTGCATAACGGCATTAACGCGGCCTTTCACGGTCACGAATTCGCCGGCATGAGCCTTTCGCCCTGCCTTCGAAGCAACACGCGATGTTGCCCGAATGATTTTTTCCGCTGGAGTTTTCTTCATGATCACACGGCTCCCGCTGTCTAACAGAATGTAATTTTGTCTAACATACTACCAAAGGGCCAATTTATCAAGGCATTGGCGATATTCTTCTGCGGTTCGATTCCCATATGTGGACGGCCCCCGACTCGACGTGGGCGACGCGTTCCTGCAAGACGCGATCAAAGCGCGGCCACCGGCGCCCCGACGTGGTCCGCGCGTAGGCGAGGGGTTCGAGCACGCAATGATGAACCGGACAGGTCCTGAAACATTCGAGCTGCCACCATACGCGGTGGTAGGGCGTCTCGGCTACGCATTCTCGGCACTGAAGATTCCGGGCCCAACGAAACTGGCCTCGTGCGAATATCTGGCCTGCCAGGCGAACGCTTCCTTTCGCCTCGACAGGCGTCCACCACCGAAGCCGCTCCTTGTACTCTTCGGAGATAGGCAGAAGGAAGATCCGCTCGAGCAGCTCGTCTGACCGGAAGATTCGATTGATCCCGATCTCGGAGGCGTAGTTTTCTGGAAGATAGGAGCACTCGTCCATCACCAGGCGGCTGAAGTAGCTGCTCGCCGGTTCGCCGGGCAGAGGGAGAACCCGCCAGAACGTAAACGGGCGGGCGCTCATTGTAGCGGTGCCTTGTAGCCAAAATAGTCGAAGCCGTCTCCCGGACGGATCCTCGTGCGCACCGCCTCCCGAAGGTGTTCGATCAGAATGGATGCGGAACGATCATTGAGCGTAAGGTAGCCGGCGACGACGTCCAATGGAGCATGAAGTCCAAGGCGTACAACAAGCTCGCGGGCCGCGGCCCCGGCGCCGTTCCAGCGATCCTGATCTTGATGTGTCTCCCGGATAACGAGGACCAGTGGATGGGATTTTCCGAAGACTCGCTTCTTCTCCGCAAGTGCTGCTACTTCACGACCGTGACAGGGCCTCGGATCGAGAGTGAGAACACGACGCGGCAGATCAGCTTCCCTCGTCGCAACCTGCTGAACGTGTCGTCGTTGACGACCATCCTCGACGACAATCGAAAGCGGCTCGAAGCCGCCTTCTCAGCGTTCGCGGAGTGACGCCATGGACGCGACCAAGCAATCCATCATGCGCTACCTCGTTCGGCAGGGATGGACGCAGCAGACGAGCAGGGACGGGGCGCTCACCCGGTTCGTGCGCGCCGAAGACGACGGACGTCCCGCCGTGAACATACGGCAGCCGGGAGGAACTTGAACTTACCGGTGCGGACGAAACATCGTTGGTTACCTTACCCTTCTCATCATTCCACCCATTCCCATCTTCCATACGCAAGGCGCTACCGAGGAATGTGGCACGGACGGGCTACTCTGAAACCGGGACAAACATGCCGAGCTTAAGGTCCTTCAGGACAACATTGGTGTGAATGCGCTTGATCTGGGGATTCTCGGACATAAGGTTGGCTGCGATCTCGTCATAGTGCTCGACATCGCGCGCGGTGATGATCGCGACCAGGTCGACTGAGCCGGTCACATAATAGACCTGCTGGATATGCTCCTGCTTGGCCAGCCAAACGCGGAACTTGGACAGAGCGTCGTAGTTCTCGCGCTCGATTTCCATGCCCGCGATGAATGTCATGGGAGTACCGACCACCTTGCGGTCGACAAGTGCAATCTCGGCGGTGATGATGCCGCAGTCACGCAACCGCTTGAGGCGCCGCTGGACAGCTGACGCGGAGAGCCCCATAAGGTCGCCGATCGCCTCGGCCTTTATCTGGCAATCGACCTGGATGATGTCGAGAATCTTGCGGTCATAGGAGTCGATCGGTTCCATGGTGTCATTCCTTCGCCTTGCTTCGGGCGCATAATATGCATAGTTTGCGCGGCAAAGCCGCAGATTCTTGGCGATGTCCGCGGCTATTGTTTCCGATTTGCTGATTTCGCATGGATTCTGCGCAATTGTTGCGAGCACGTTACAGACCGGCCAATCCTTTGGTCGTTCTGCAGGCTTCCGGCTGACTCTTTGCGCCCTCATGTTGTTCCCATTGCTCAGGATGAGGAACCGACATGGTACAATACAACATCGCGCTTATCGGATTTGGTGGAGTCAACCGCGCCCTTGCCCAGCTCGTCGCCGAGCGGAACGAACAATGGCAGGCGGAGCTTGGATTTCGGCTCAACATTGTTGCCGTTACCGACCTCAATCTCGGTTCGGTCGTTTCGGCAAACGGCATCGATCCGCGCACGCTCGTCGAGACGAAGTTTGAAACAGGCGGTTTCGCCAAGCTGTCCGGCGGATCAGCCGAGGCGGACAATGAGAAGGTGATCAGGCATGCGCCTGCCGACATCGTCGCGGAAGCCACGTTTACCAATCCCGATAGCGGCGAACCGGCCGTTTCCCATTGCCGCTGGGCGCTGGAAAGCGGCAAGCATGTCGTGACCACCAACAAAGGGCCGGTCGCGCTTGCGGCCGCCGAACTGAAGATGCTCGCCCGCCGCCACCATGTCGCCTTCGAATATGAAGGGGCGGTGATGAGCGGAACACCGGTCATCCGCATGGCGAAGACCACGCTTGCCGGCGCGGGCCTCACCGGCTTCGAAGGCATCCTCAACGGCACTTCGAATTTCGTTCTGGGTCGCATGGAGGCGGCGCTTGGCTTTTCCGCAGCCGTGAGCGAGGCGCAGGCGATGGGCTATGCCGAGGCCGATCCGACTGCGGACGTCGAGGGTTACGATGTGCGGCTCAAGGTGGTCATCCTGGCGAATGAACTGCTGGGTGGCGCGCTCAAGCCGGCCGATGTTTCCTGCAAGGGCATCTCGTCGCTTACCGTGTCCGACATCGAGACCGCCGCCGAGGACGGCTGCCGTTGGAAGCTGATCGGCTCGGCCGCCCGCGATGAGAACGGCCGGATCGAAGCCTCCGTGGCGCCGCGCCGCCTCGCCCTTGACCATCCGCTCGCGGCGGTAAGTGGTGCCACCAATGCGATCTCACTCCGGACCGACTTGCTCGGCGCCGTCACCGTTACCGGTCCGGGAGCCGGGCGCGTCGAGACGGCCTATGCACTTCTCTCGGATATCGTCGCCATCCACCGTGCCGAACCGGCCCGCACGACGAAGGAAACCGCAGAATGACCGCAGCAAAGCCTCGGATCGTTCAGCCTGCGGAAGAGATCGACGTTCTCAATCCCTATGACGGTTCGCTGGTCGGGCGCGTCATGGTGAGCGACCCCAACGATGTCGACACGCTTCTCACCCGCGCCAGACAGGCAACGGCGCTGTCGCGCGCACTGCCCCGGCACCGACGGGCGGCCATTCTGGAAAAAGCCGCAAGGCTCGTCGATGAGCGCCGCGAGGATTTCGCCCGCACCATCGTCCGCGAGGCGGGCAAGACGATCGTACAGGCACGTAAGGAGACGTTGCGCTGTGTCAATACGCTGAAGCTCTCGGCGGAAGAGGCCAGGCGCAATGCCGGAGAAATCGTTCCCTTCGATGCCTATGCGGGCTCGGAGGCGCGCCAGGGCTGGTTCACCAGAGAACCGCTTGGTATCATCGCCGCAATCACGCCGTACAACGACCCGCTGAACCTCGTTGCGCACAAACTCGGCCCCGCGATTGCCAGCGGCAATGTGGTCCTGTTGAAGCCTTCCGAGCTTGCGCCGTTTTCGGCCCTCAAGCTGGTCGAGACGTTGATCGCGGCAGGCCTGCCGGAAGCCGTCGTCACCGTGGCGATCGGCGGTGCGGAGCTTGGGCGTGCGATCGTCTCGGCCAGGGACGTTCGGATGGTGTCGTTTACCGGCGGGTTTGCTACGGGGGAGGCGATCTCCCGGTCCGCTGGCTTGAAGAAGCTTGCCATGGACCTCGGCGGCAACGCGCCGGTGATCGTGATGGCAGACTGCGATATCGGCAAGGCGGTAGAGGGATGCGTTTCCGGCGCCTACTGGGCGGCTGGCCAGAACTGCATCGGCACACAACGCATCCTCGTCCAGGCCGCCTGCTATGACCGCTTTCGTGACGCCTTCGTGGCCGCAACCGCCCGGCTTGTCACTGGCGATCCGAGTTCCGAAGAGACGGATGTCGGGCCGATGATCTCGGAGGCTGCGGCCGAGCGGGCGGAGGCCGCCGTCGATGAGGCGATCGGTGCCGGTGCGCGGCTTCTCTGCGGGCACCAGCGAAAGCGCACACTCTACAGTCCGACAGTTCTCGAGAGTGTTCCGCATGACGACCGACTCTGGCGGGAGGAGATCTTCGCGCCAGTGGTCATGCTCGAACGTTTCGAGACACTGGCCGATGCGATCGGCTTGGCGAACGAGCCCGACTACAGCCTGCACGCGGGAATTTTCACCAACAATCTCGCCGATGCGTTGGAGGCGGCGGCCGGCATCGAAGCCGGCGGGATCATGATCAACGACTCCTCTGACTATCGCTTCGACGCCATGCCCTTCGGGGGCTTCAAGCACGGCAGCATGGGCCGTGAGGGCGTGCGTTTTGCCTACGAGGATATGACGCAACCGAAAGTGATCTGCATCAACCGCGCCTGACGCGCGGAGAATCCGCAAGATGCTCTTAGTTGTGCAGGCGAAAATCTCAAATACGGCAAACTGCGCGGCCGAACAGCGAAGCCGACCGATAAACTGCTCAACAACAAGCCACGCAAAAGTGGGGAACAAAGTGAATGACAAGCGATATTTCCTCCGCGCTACGCGTGGATGACGTGCATAAGAGCTACGGCTCGCATCAAGTGCTGAAGGGAATTTCCCTTACGGCGCGCAAGGGCGACGTGATCTCCCTGATCGGTTCCTCCGGTTCCGGCAAGAGCACGTTTCTGCGCTGCATCAACTTTCTGGAGATTCCCGATCGCGGCCGCTTTGTCATCAATGGCGAGGAAGTGCTGATGAAGGCGGGACCGGGTGGTCGCGCTCATCCCGCCAACTGGCGGCAGGTCGAGCGGATTCGCTCTGGCCTCGGCATGGTCTTCCAGAGCTTCAATCTCTGGGCCCATATGACCGTGCTCGAGAATGTCATCGAGGCCCCCGTTCATGTCCTGGGCATGAGCCGCAACGAGGCGACCGATAAGGCGGAGGCCTTGCTGCAGAAGGTCGGCCTTTACGAAAAGCGCAACGCCTATCCTGCCTTTCTGTCGGGTGGCCAGCAGCAGCGCGCATCTATCGCGCGAGCGCTTTGCGTCGATCCCTCAGTGATGCTGTTCGACGAGCCAACGTCGGCGCTTGATCCCGAACTCGTCGGCGAAGTGCTCAAGGTCATCCGCGATCTAGCCGAGGAGGGCCGCACGATGCTGCTGGTCACGCATGAGATGAAATTTGCCCGCGACGTTTCCAGCCACGTGATGTTCCTCCACCAGGGCCGCGTGGAGGAGGAAGGCCCGCCGAAGCAGATCTTCGGTACGCCTGCCAGCGCCCGGTGCCGGGAATTCACCAGCGCGTCACGTCACTAACGCTGGTGTGTTTGCCAATCAAAAAAGAAGGGGAATGAACATGAAAACTGCGATCTACCTTGCTGCCGTAGCGGCGCTGCTTGTCTCTGCCGTCGGCGCACATGCCGAGGTGCGTTTCGGCGTCATGAACGAAGCCTATCCGCCGTTCTTTGCCAAGGACGCGAGCGGCAAATGGGTCGGCTGGGAAATCGAGATGATGGATGCCGTCTGCGCCGAAATGAAGGAGACCTGCTCCGTCGTCGACATGTCCTGGGATGGCTTGATCCCTGGTCTTCAATCGAAGAAGTTCGACGTCATCTGGTCCTCGATGTCAATCACCGACGAACGCAAGAAGACGATCGCCTTCACCGACAAATATTACAACACGCCAAGCAAGCTGATCGGCGCCGAGGGCGGCAAGCCTGGTACCGCTGCCGCCGATGTCAGCGGCAAGACCATCGGCATCCAGGTCTCGACGATCCAGTCGGATTATTACAAGAAGTATTATGCGAGTGCCGCATCCGAAAAGACCTATGCCACGCTGGACGAAGCGTTCCAGGATCTCGCTGTCGGCCGCATCGATTATGTTTTCGGCGACTCCATTCCGCTGATGAAGTTCATCCAATCCGATTTCGGCAAGAGCTGCTGCGCCGATATGGGTAACGTCAAGGACGATCCGGCGATTCTTGGACAGGGCATCGGCGGGGGCCTGCGCAAGGAGGATGCCGAACTCCTGGCCAAGCTGAACGCCGCCATCGCCGCGGTCAGGGCCAGCGGAAAATACGCCGAAATCTCCAAGAAATACTTCGACTTCGACCCCTACGGGGAATGATTCTGGTTGGCGGCCGCCGCTGCGCGGCCTCCCGCCTCATTCAAGACCCACAAGAGAACAACGCCCGAGCCGGAGCGGTTTCGAGAGATCGCCAGGAGTAGTCCCATGCCGACAAATCCGTCTATTCTGGAACTGCTTTCCCCCTATCCGCCAGGATGGGGCGGGGCGCTGCTTTCAGGCGCGGTATCAACCGTCCTGATCTCGCTCGGAGCCTATCTTCTCGGCATCGTGATCGGGTTGGCAGGTGCGGCGGGAAAGCTCAAGGGCGGCCGCGCCGTCCTTGTCCTGCTGGACTTCTACACGACGGCCATGCGCGCCGTGCCGGAGCTGATCCTGATCATCGGCCTCTATTACGCGGGCACCGACGGCATCAACAGGCTGCTTTCCGCGCTGGGCTTTCCGCCGGTCGAGATCAACGGATTCCTTGCCGCTGTCGCGGTGCTTGGGATCGTGCAAGGCGCCTATATGACGGAAGTGCTGCGCGGCGCGATCCTCGCCATTCCAGCCGGCCAGATCGAGGCCGCCAGCGCTTTCGGCATGCGGCCCTGGCTACGGTTCCGGCGCATCGTCCTTCCAGCCCTGATGCCGAACGCGCTGCCGGGTATGGCCAATCTCTGGATGTCGGTGACCAAGGACAGCGCGCTGATTGCCGTTGTCGGCTACCAGGAACTGGCGCTTGCCACGCGGCTCGCAGCCGGCAACACCAAGCACTATTTCCTGTTCTTTTTCGCTGCCGCCGTCATCTACCTGATGATCACCCTCTTCTCCAACGTCGTGTTCGGCAGTCTTGAGGGCTACTTCCGGCGCGGACAGCCGAAAGCAGCCTGAGGAGCGAGTCATGGATTTTTCGTGGATTTCCAGCTATTGGCCGCTGATCGTCGCTGGCGCGATACAGACCTTGTTATTGCTCATCATTTCGGTGGTCTTCGGCTTCATCCTGGCGATCGGCCTTGCGCTCGCGCAAGTGAATGGCCCCGTGTGGTTGCGGGGTTGCGCAAAGGCTTATTGCACCAGTCTCCGCGGCACGCCGCTCCTTATCCAGCTTTGGCTGCTCTACTACGGCGTCGGGTCGTTGCTGCCGATGATACCCGGTCTGCGCACCAGCTTTCTCTGGCCGATCGTGCGCGAGGGCTTCTTCTTCGCGGCGGTCAGCTTCACGCTCAACTACGCGGCTTATGAAGCCGAGGTGCTGCGCGGTGCGCTGCTTGCCGTGCCGAAGGGCGAGCTCGAGGCCGGACGCGCTTTCGGCATGAGCCGCTGGACGCTGCTGCGCCGCATCTGGCTGCCGCGGGCGATCCGCATCGCGCTGCCGACCATAGGCGGCGAGGTGGTGCTGCAACTGAAAGCCACGCCGCTCGCCTTTACCGTCACGGTGATGGATCTCTACGCGGTCGCCTATAAGGTCAGGCAGGACACGCTGCTCGTCTACGAGCCCCTGATCATCGTCACCGTTTTCTATGTCTGTCTCACTCTTGTGATCACGCGGGCATTCCGCTTCGTCGAAATGCAGGTGCCGATACGGAGCTAAGGGTGACACCCGTAATTTTCTGGAGATTGCAATGTTCAAAGGATCGATCACGGCGCTTGTTACGCCGTTTCGCGACGGCAAGGTCGATGAAGAGGCTTTCCGGGCGTTGTTGGAGTGGCAGATCACAGAGGGCAGCCACGGCCTCGTCCCCTGCGGCACCACCGGTGAGAGCCCGACGCTCTCGCATGCCGAACATAAACGGCTGGTCGAGCTGACCGTGGAAGTGGCGGCGGGGCGGGTTCCGGTGATCGCCGGCGCGGGATCCAACAGCACGGCGGAAGCGATCGATTTTTCCCGTCATGCGGAGAAGGCAGGCGCCAACGCACTGCTCATCGTCGCGCCCTATTACAACAAGCCCACGCAGGAGGGGCTGTACCAGCACTTCAGGGCTATAGACGCGGCTGTCTCCCTGCCGATCATCGTCTATAACATTCCGCCGCGCAGCGTCGTCGACATCTCCGTCGAAACGCTTGCCCGCCTGAGGCGTGATTGCCGCAACGTGATTGGCGTCAAGGATGCCACCGCCAATCTGATGCGTCCGTCCCTGGAACGCATGGCCTGCGGCCGCGATTTCAACCTGCTATCCGGCGAGGACGGCACTGCGCTCGGCTACATGGCGCATGGCGGTCATGGCTGCATTTCCGTTACGGCGAATGTCGCTCCACGGCTTTGTGCGGAGTTCCAGACCGCATGCCTTGCCGGCGATTTCTCCCGCGCGCTCGAACTCCAGGACCTGTTGATGCCGCTTCACCGGGCACTTTTCCTGGAGACCAATCCGTCCGGGCCGAAATATGCGCTCTGGCGCCTGGGCCGGATGCAGCGCGACCTCCGGCTGCCGCTGGTGACCATTTCGCCGGCGGTGGAGGCTGAAATCGATCAGGCCGTGTGCCACGCCGGCCTTATGGCCTGATGCGCCTAACTGCCGCGCCAATCGACCCTTTCCCGCGGCATATCTGCGGCGAATGGAATGATTGTGCGGCAGAAAACGGCGCCATGCCGTTAGATTTCTCGTGAATCAATCGCAGAGGACCCTATGACCGCAGCCAACCTTTCACATCGTCCAGTCCAAGACTCCGACCTCAGCAAGAGGACACCCGCGGCCGGCCCGGTTCTCAGCCGTGACACCCTCGCGCTGAGCGGCGGTCTCCTCGTCGATCCTGCCACAAAGGCGATCGCGCCGAACATCTCCATGTCCGTCAACAATGTGCTGATACCGGGGGACGGCGCCTTTTCGGCCGATGGCGTAGATGACCTTACGGCGCTGCCCTTTCTCTATGCGCGTTGGACCAATCCGACCGTGCGCCAGCTTGAACAGCGGCTCGCAGCCCTCGAAGACGCCGACGACGCGCTGGCGACAGCGACCGGCGTCGCCGCGATCGCTGCGACATTCCTCACCTTTCTGAAAAAGGGCGATCACCTGCTGCTGAGCGACGTCTGCTATGCCGGTGCCAACGAACTGGCGCGACGCATCCTGCCGGATTACGGCATCGAGGTGACGCCGGTGAACATGTCGCGGCCGGAGGACGTGGCGGCCGCCTTCCGGCCCAATACCCGGCTCGTTCATTGCGAAAGCCCGTGCAATCCGATCCTGCGCCTCACCGATCTTGCCGACATTGCCGAGCTTGCGCACAGGCACGGCGCGCTGATGTCGGTCGATTCCACGCTTGCCACGCCTGTTGCCACCCAACCGCTCTCGCTCGGCGCCGACCTCGTCATCCATTCGCTGACCAAGTTCATCAACGGCCATGGCGACGCGCTCGGCGGCGTTGTCTGCGGGCGCAAGGATCTCGTGGAGAAGATCCGCTCGCGCGCCGGCGTCTATCTCGGGGCGTCGATGCCGGCGATGAACGCCTGGCTGATCATGCGCGGCATCGACACGCTCTTTCCCCGCCTGCGGACGATCTCGGAAACGGCGATGCAAGTCGCGACCTTCCTGCAACGCCATCCCGCGGTCACGGCCGTGACCTATCCCGGCCTTGCCTCCCATCCCCAGCACGATCTGGCGAAGCGGCAGATGGCGGTCTTCGGCGGCATCGTGACCTTCCGAGTAAAGGAACCCGCCCGGATGGCCTCGCAACTCGCCGAGCGCCTCAAGGTCGCCCATTACGCCTTCTCGCTCGGCCACCAGCGCTCGATCGTCGTGCTGCTCGACACCGAGGAGATGATGACCACGACCTACCAGCTCGCCGGCGACCAGCTCGATGACTACAGACGTTTTGCGGGCGATGGCGTGTTCCGGCTTTCGGTGGGGCTGGAGGCGCCGGGCGATCTGATCGCCGACCTCGACCAGGCGTTTTCGAGTTGAATGGCGGCGCAGTGGAGGAAGCCATGGTAAAAATGCGCGTCGAGACCGATCTTCTGGGGCAGCGGCAATTACCGGTCGATGCATTGATCGGCATCCACACGCTGCGGGCCGCGGAGAATTTCGACGTCTCGGGCATCAGACTCCAGGACTTTCCCACATTCGTCCAGTCCCTGGCGATGGTGAAGAAAGCTGCGGCCGCGACCAATCTGGAGCTCGGGTTGATCGAGCCCGCAATTGCGCAGGCAATCGGCCGGGCCTGTGACAAGCTGATCGCCGGCGAGATCCTCGTGCCGCATTTTCCTGTCGACATGATGCAGGGCGGAGCGGGCACCTCGAGCAACATGAACGTCAACGAGGTGATCGCCAACCTTTCGCTCCAGGAACTTGGCGGGCCGGCCGGCAATTACGACAGGGTCAATCCCAACGACCATGTAAACCTCTCGCAGTCGACTAATGACGTCTACCCGACTGCAATCCGGCTGACCGTGCTGCGGGAGGCAGAAACACTGCTTGCTGCGCTCCGCGCGCTCGTCGCCGCCTTTCGATGCAAGGGCGATGCTTTCGCAGACATCGTCAAGGTCGGCAGGACACAGCTGCAGGACGCTGTGCCGATGTCTCTCGGTCAGGAGTTCGAGGCTTTTGCCGAAACGCTGGAGGAGGATGTTGCCCAATTCCTCGGCGCAGCCAGCCTGATGCGCGAGGTCAATCTCGGCGGCACGGCGATCGGCACCGGCTTGAATGTACCGGCGGGTTTTTCCGCGGCCGCCTGCGCGCACCTATCCGATATTTCGGGCATCACGGTCCGTCCTGCGCGCAACCTGGTTGAGGCGACGTCGGATACGGGTGCCTTCGTCTCGGTCTCGGGCGTGCTCAAGCGGTTGTCCGTGAAACTCTCGAAGATCTGCAACGACCTCCGCCTGCTGTCGAGCGGCCCGCGCGCCGGCTTCGGCGAAATCCGTCTCCCGGCGATGCAGGCGGGCTCGTCCATCATGCCGGGCAAGGTCAATCCTGTGATCCCGGAAATGATGAACCAGATCGGCTTTCAAGTGATTGGCAACGATCTGACGGTGACGCTCGCAGCCGGCGCCGGCCAGCTCCAGTTGAATGCCATGGAACCGGTGATTGTCCTCAACCTGCTGCAGTCCATGCAACTGCTGGCGAGAGGCATGGACGCGCTTCGCACACGGTGCATCGTTGGCATCGAGGCCGATGCGGAACGCTGCCGGGCGCTGCACAACGGCTCTCTTGTTCTCGCTGCCGCACTCAATCCCTTGGTCGGCTATGCAAGGGCGGCTACCCTTGCCCATCACGCTCTTGTTGAGGGGATCGGGTTGCGCGAGGCGGTTGAGCGCGATGGCGCCCTGACCCCTGAACAGATCGATGCGGTCTTCGGCACGAGCACGGTCAAGATACTCGACACAGTACAAGGCTGAAGGGAAGAGCGCGATGGCAGTTTTCACCGACCTCTCGGAAATCGATTGCGCGCGGATCGCGACGACCTATCGCCTTGGCCAATTGACCTCGGTAATCGGCATTGCCGATGGCGATACCGAAACCACTTTCCTTTTTCGTGCTGACCGCGGCGAGTTTATCATCACGGTGTTCGAAGGTGCTGCCGATCAGTTCGATCTCGAGCGTGCCTTCCGCACGATGGAGACGCTCGCCGCAGCGGGTGTTCCCTGTCCCACGACCTTCCGCACCGACGCTGGCGCTGCGACGATGACGGTATCCGGCAAATTGGTGGCAGTCGTCGGCTTTGTGCCCGGTTCCCGGCCGAGCGAGGTCACGTCAGGAAAATGCCGCGCCCTCGGAAATTGCACGGCGCGTATTCACCGAACGCTGGCGGCTTCCGCGGCCGACAGCCGGCGCGGTCTGCCCAAGGGGGCAGTGCATGGTGCGCTCAATCGCGACAATGTCTTCTTTCTTGGCGAGGAGGTCAGCGGCGTCATCAATTTCCGCCTGCGCCATGACGACCTTCTGATCGCGGAGCTGGCGCAGGTTCTGCTGCACTGGACCGCCCGGGCGGACGGAACGCTTGATGGTGGGCTCGCAGGCGCATTGCTCGCCGGATATGAAGAAGTGCGCTCCCTCAGCGGGGACGAACGCCGCGCTCTGCCGGCCTTCGTCATGGCGGCGACCGCGACCTCCCTTGCGCAGGGAGACAGGATTGCCGATCTCGAAGCTTCGGCACGTCGGGCATTTGCTTCGGCCATGGTCCTTGTCAGGGAGCTGGGCGCATGAAGCGCATTCTCGACCGGTCCGACGAGCGCATTCTCGCGGAATTAACCCGCAATGCCCGTATACCACATGCGGAACTGGCGGAGAAAATCAGCCTTTCACGTAACGCGGTGCGTCAGCGCATTGAGCGGTTGGAACGCGACGGCCTGATTCAGGGCTACACGATTGTCGTGGGTGAGGGAAAGCCACGTGCCTCGACCATCGCAGCGATGATGTTCGTTTATCGCCACGACCGAATGCGCGGCGGCGACGTTATCCAGGCGCTCAAGCGCGTGCCGGAAGTCGTCTCGTGTGACGTCATGAGCGGGGAATTCGACCTCGTCGTCCGGGTGGAGGCGAGCGCGGCGGATCGCATCCGCGAAATATGGCAGGAAGTGGCGGCGCTACCTGGCGTGCGTGACACGCTAACGGCATTCGCGCTGTCTTCGATGATCAAACGCTGATTTAGACATATGTCGTTTGGCAGCTAATCGTGAGAATGGGCCCGTTAAAGCAGCTCTTGGCAGTTAATTTGAGACGGACCGCCCAGGTTCCGCACTGACTAATCCTGTTTAAGTTATTGAGGATACTATGTTTTCTAAACGTCGCCCGCTGGGATG
Organism: Martinezella paranaensis; assembly: GCF_014200235.1. Lineage (NCBI taxonomy): Bacteria > Pseudomonadati > Pseudomonadota > Alphaproteobacteria > Hyphomicrobiales > Rhizobiaceae > Martinezella > Martinezella paranaensis. The sequence continues at coordinate 19,039 of NZ_JACHBI010000026.1, forward strand.
GGCAGATCCTGTTCTCGTGCAAATATCAATCTAGGTGCCAAAACACGACCTGGAATCTCAAATTAACTGCTAAATCTCAAATATTATACCCTGCTTATCTCCTTGAAATGGGTGCAGGCAGAGTCTCACGATTAAATGCAAAACGACAGCCGCCTCAAACAATCCCTTCAGGATCCTGGATCATTTTGGGCTGCTTGAGGAATATGTTGAAGGATACCCCACGAGGCCCCGGAAGCCCTACAAGTAATGTCTTGATTGATTACGAGATCGACGGCGTCAAATCGATGTTTCGCATAAGCGGGGCATGCTGAGCTTCCTCGGCTCAGGGAAACCGTAAGGCTCGTGCACCAGCGGCAGCCGCCGATTGCCGGTGGACTTCCTCGCTTGCGACATCTCATAAGGCATCTCGACATTCGGCAACAGTCGTCATCAATTTCTCAATGCCTTAGTGCGATAAGATCTGCAGGGTCGTCCGTTCAAATCCTTTTCAATTGCGTGCAATGTTTTTGAAGGACTTAGATTCTATTGAATTTTTCGAGCAATGGCTGGAACGCCGATTTTGACAATTTATTGCTCCTTCGCGGCGACAACATGGAATAGCGACCGATGGTGCAGCTTGCGTTTGGCTCACATCCGACCCGAGGTCTCATTCATATTTCCCAGGCTGAGCGCGGCTCCCTATGCGCGTGTACTTGCCCGGATTGCGGACGAACCCTCGTTGCGAAGAAGGGAAAAAACGCCCATCACTTCGCCCATAACGGCGACCGAGAGGGCGGTATAGATCTCGACTGCGGCGGCGGCGGTCAGATGACAGCCTTGCATCAATTCGCGCGTGACATTTTCCTGCGTCGCGGTGCGGTCACTCTTCCAGAGGCAGCCATCGATGGCAGTATCGCTATCCGCAGCGAGGAAATAGCCGTCGTTGATGCGAGGACAGAGTTGCTCATGGAAGGCTTGCAGCCCGACGTTCATTTTTCGCGATCGGGTCGCCCTTGCCTCATAGAAATTGCGGTCACCCATGAGATTGGTGCCGTCAAAGCCGCGATAATTCGCCGGCAGAAGCTTGAGACATTCGAAATCAAGCTGGATAGGTTGCTCGATCAAAAGCCCCTGGACAGTGTGGCTGAAGACTATGTCCGCCATCTCGCCCCGCGCCAGTGGATTTTCAATGCCGCCTTCGAGTCAGAAAAGCAGCGGATGCTGGCATGCTCAGGCATTCCTGAACGGGGCCAACAGGTTTTGGGGCCTAGTGCCGCAGAATATGCTCGTCTCTATGATGAGGCTGAAATGCGCGCAAAGCGTCCGGTCGGTCCCGCGATCAAGAGTCGAAAGGCGGCCATTGCATCCTATTTAAATGACCCTAACAAGACATTTGGGGGGTATTTCACCATCTCGCCGGAAGACTGGCGCGCCTTTATCCTCCTGGACTGTCTAGGCAGACATCCTGTATCCCTGCAGCAGATCATGGACCGCTTGCGGCAAAACCAATACCTCGACAGGGCGCTGGCAGGTCTCGTTGTTGATGCGGACGATGCGAGGGCTGCGGGACTACCTACCCGAAAGGCGGAATCCTGCGTTTTCTCATATTTGACATGGCTGGAGGGGATGGACGCCGCCGTGGCACTTCGGGGCGGATGGTGTCGTCTCATCGACGTCCCCGAGTATAGGCCGGGCGCCGCTCTTCACACGGGGCCGAGAACAGACAGACACGCAGCGGTCGACAAACGGTGCGCTGGGGTGCAGTCGATATTGGACCGGATCGCCAGGCATCTCCATGGCGAGGAGAGGCGGAAGTTCGAGGAAGGTATCGAGGCTTGGTGGCATACGCGTTTGTTAGGGCGAGACACACCAATCGACATCATTAAGGGGGGCAATATCACCCGACTCCTGCAGCGGCTAGAAAAACTGGAAAAGGCACTGGCTTCTGAAAAGCCAGCGATTGACGACGCGGTAAAACTTCCCTTGGAATCCACATTGGACCGTCTTTGGAGGGAAGAGAAGGCGCGAGGCCCTGAGCGCGTCGAGACGTTGAAAGAAAAAGCGATCGCGCAGCTGGGCGACGTGATCGGGCCGATTTGGCTCGAAATGGTCGTTGACGGATCGGGGAACCGAACGGCGCAGCAATTGGCCTCCGAGTCTGATTCCAGCCTTGACTATGCATTGAAGGCCCTGGCGAGTCGTTCGACGCTTCACGCGGATCGCTCTCGGAAATATCTGGAAGATTGGGCAAAAAGAGAATACGGCGATGGCGGGGTCGGCTTCATCAAGCTGCACCATCCGAAACTGCCGCTCAGAACCACGCCTTTAAACCACTGCTTTGATATGGCCAGCTTTGAAGAGATGAAGGCGTTTGTCATCGAATTCTACGGCAAAAAGATTCGCCGGTAGTTGTTTGTTCATGATGACGGTGGAGTCATTGCCCTCGCAAGGGCGTCGATGTCTCTCGGCCGATCCTCGCCATGACGCGAGGCCAATCCCGGCAAGGGTGACAGGCGCGATCACAAGCACTGAATGCCGGTGAAGCTATTCGCCTCTATTCTCCAGTCCCGAGGTGCCCGCTCAGTTGGCGCGCACCTCAATTTCCGCACATCGCTCGATCAGGTGCTCGAACGGCTCGGAATCGCCGAGCAGCAAACCGTCGTCGACCATGCGCGCATAATCTTCGCCGAGCGCGCGCAGACCTTCTCCGGACGGTGTCAGAACAAGATTGCCGTTGACGGCAGCGGCGTAGTCGATCGGCGAGCGATCGGCCGCCTTTTCCGCAAAGAACATGGATTTGTGTTTCGCCACGGCATTGGCAAGCTGCCGATCGGCGAATGCTTTGTCCGCAAAACCGGCGTCATCCAGCCGAACGACATCATGCCAATGGCGGGCAAACCGATCGCCGCGGAGGCGCTCCTGCAGGCAGAAGACATGGATCGCGGTCGCTTTCTCCCAGAATGTCCGCTCGGCGTGCATGACGCGGGGGCTTGCTTTTGGAAATTCGACACCATCGACCTGCCCCGAGGCGTCGCAGCACACATCGCGGATACTGGCGGGTTCGCCGGTCGATCGTGCTCCGAATTCGAGCATGACGCTCGGGGCGACATAGCCGGATCCGCTGCTCACCGCTTCATAGTCGAGGTAGAGCGTATCGTCCTCCAGGCGGATTGCCGCCGGAAGAGATTGATCGCGCAACGCGCCGGCGATCACCGGCTCCACCGAGTCCGCCACCCAGACCGGAAGCCGCTTTCGCACCTCACTGGTCCACCGTTTCTCCTCGCTGCGGGTTTTCGGCAGTGCTTCGTCATTGTCGCCGACCAAGTCCGGCGCCAGGGCGCGGATATCGTAGGTCAGGTCGACATCCTCGGAGAACCGTTTGATGACCCCATAGGCTTTCGAAAGCGAGGTGCCGCCCTTGAAGACGAGATGCTCGCCAAGCCTGGAGGAAAAGAGCGTCTGCAGCGTCCAGACGACCCAGATATCCTTTTCGAGCAGATGAATGGGCCGTCCGGTGCGGTCGGCTGCCACGGCCAAGGCTTCGCGCCGGTCATCCTTTGACAAGGTCAGGAACTGATCAGCCATGCGCAGCCTTTCCCACGCTTCTTGCAAGCCAGGTCGGGAACTGCGGAGCCGCAGCCACCAGCTCGCCGAACGCGTCTGGCGGCAGCTTTCGCTTGATCCGCGATAGTGCTTCATCGGCCTTTTCTGGCCCAAGCCAAGCGAGCGCACGGACCGCCACGCCGGCGGGCCGATCGGCCAAGGTCAGTTGCCAGCGAGGCACATGCCTGAGCTCGACCGTCTGCTGTCCGAGGTTCATCGTCCGGCTCCTGCCGGATGTCAGGTAGACGGAGCGGACCGGGACCTGGGTGGTCAGGCCCAGGGCATTCGCAGCGGCGGCGCCGTTTGAGACGATAACCTCGCCGCGTTGCTGCGCCACGGCCTCCACCGCCTGTTCGACCGTCGGCGGCCGGCTGCCAAAACGGCTTTTGACGGGCCGCATATAGATGCCGCGGCCGGCCCGGACGAGTTCGCCGCGCTCGGCCAGTCGCGACAGGGCCTGGTCCAGGGCGGCACGATTTCCGAGATGCAAAAAGCTCTTTGCCGAAAGCGCGGATCCTTCCGGCAGTCGTTCAGCATGGCCCATGATTTGTGACGTCAGCTTTTGCATGGCATTTCTCCTGTCAGAAATATAAGCGAGTTTCTGACAGTTTGCAACAAAAGGAGAAGAGCGGAGGACCGGGACCTCACTGACCAAAATTTATATCGAAATATTGGTCAGTAGCCCGCCTATCGCCCACCCAGCGCTACTCGTCTATCAGGCCGTCAAACACTTCCAACATCGCATCGCTGATGGCCTTGCCGAGCGCGGCCGCAGTGTTCGCCAACGCCTCCTCGTTCATATCGCGGGCGGCCATGGCAAAAGCAGCGCCCTCGGACGTTACGATTTCCCGTGCCCGCTCGATTGCCCATAGGGCGAAGTCACTACGGTTGCTGATCTCCACGGTTTCCATGTCGTCTCCTGATTCTTGTTCCGGGGACGGCTTATACCGATTTGCCGGACAATGCAGACTGGAGAGTTCGTGCTCCGCCCGGAAACGAGTGACCAGCAGTTCGATTGCTTCTTGAGCGCATCCCTATGGGAGCGTGCTCTATTGCGCCGCACCTTGTCTCCACTTCGCTCTGACCAGGCACTGTTCCACCGAACCCCGAAGCGGGTTTCGGCCCATGCGGGTCACGATCACATTGCGCCGCTCGCCAAGGCAGGCCTGGACGAGATGGAGGGGGCGCTGGTGCGCCCGCTTCCACAAGGAGCATCCGCCGCGAGGCGGATGCGCTTCTGCACCGTGACATTGCCGCTCATACGATAGGGCGCAGATCAGGCCAATGGGCAAGCGCGCCCGAGGGCGCTGTCGGCCGTCGAAAAAATAGGCTTTCAACGCTCCGCGCCGAACCTTCCGATTTTTCCCCCGTCCGACCCATGACCGGCTCCGCGCCCTACCGGGAGCGGGCTTACGCCCCCTCCCTTCGTCCCGAGGACGTGCGGGCACGTCCTTCGGACCAAAGGAAGAAGGCTTCGCCCACAGCGGGTTTTGAAGACCCGACCAAACGGGAAAATCAGGAGATTGAAGCCATGACGACCAATGTCATCATTGAATTGAACAAGCTGGACGCCGACCCCAGAAACGTCCGCAAGACATACGATCCGGCAAAGATTGCCGATCTCGCCGCCAATATCGACGCGGAAGGGGTTCTGCAAAACCTTGTCGTGCGCGCTGGCGAAAAGCGCGGCCGCTATTTCGTGACCGCAGGCGAACGTCGGAGAAAGGCGCTGCTGCTTTTGGTGGAGCAGGGCAAGATCGCAAAGAACCATCCGGTCGAATGCAAGGTGCGCGATGGCGCGAAGGCCACCGAAACCAGCCTGTCGGAAAACGCCTTTCGCGAGGACATGCACCCGGTCGACCAGTTCGAGGCTTTCTCGGTCATGGCGGACGGGGGGAAGTCCATAGCCGACATTGCCGCCCATTTCAGCGTCACCGAAATCATCGTGCGCCGCCGTCTGGCGCTGGCGAAGGTATCGCCCAAGCTGCTTGAGCTTCACCGCGAAGGGGCAATGACCTTCGACCAGCTTTCCGCCTTCACGGTTTGCGATGACCATGAGCGACAGGAACAGGTCTGGGACAATATGCCGGGCTGGGACCGTCACGCCAACCGGATCAAGTCCAATCTCGTGACCGGCGAGGTTGCCAGCACTGACCGGCGCGTAAGGCTGATCGGTGGGCTGGACGCCTATGAACAGGCAGGCGGTGCCGTGCGCCGCGATCTCTTCGATGAGCAGGGCGGCGGCTACGTGCTTGATGTCGCACTGCTCGACAGGCTCGCTTCGCAGCAACTGGACGACGTTGCCGCGCCCTTTCGTGAGCAGGGCTGGAAATGGGTTGAGACTGCATTCGCCCGCCCGGACTGGATTTTCAATATTCCGCGCATCTACCCCGAAGAGGTCGAACTTTCAGCCGAGGATCAGGCCGACTACGACGCGCTCGTGAGCGAACGCGACGATCTGGCCGAAGTGATCGACCGTGATGACGCCGACGAGAGTGCCCCCTTACAGGTTGGTTGCTTCGAAAAGTCGTTCCTGATATGTTCTATCTATGGTGAGCGCGAAGGTTTTCCAGTCCGACGCCCCGCTCAACGAGCGCCGCGTCATCATAAGACGCCATGACGGCGATGTGGAGATGGTGGAGCTGCCATGGGGGCTGCGTCCCCGCGACGGCGGCCCGCGCGCCGTCAACGTCGTCCGATCGGAAGGACGGACCTTTCCGACCCACCGCTGCCTGATCCCAGCCTCGGATTTTCGCCTCAAAAGCTTCAGCTTCTCGTTCGCCAACGGCGACTGGTTCTATTTCGCCGGGATCTGGCGTCCGGCGGCTGATGATTGGCCGGAAGCCTATGCCATCCTGACCATCGAGGCGAATGCCGATATCGCGCCGTTCCACGATCGGCAGATGGCGGTGCTGACACGCGACCAACGTATGGCCTGGCTCGACGGATTTCTCCCCGAAGAGGAAATCCTGCAACCACTGCCGGCGGGGACGTTCCGGATCAAGCGTCACGCCGGCGCGCCTGCCCAGCCGATACTGGCGGTTTAAAGAGCCAACCGCAGCTGCGGCTCCGTTCCGGAGCTCCGCCGCTCCAGCGACGACAGCGAGACACCGAGCAGGCGAATGCCCTTTCGCGGCGGAAAGATCGGCGCCAGCAGAAGGCTGACGATCTCTTCCAGGTCGGCGATGGCCGGCAGAGGTGCGGGAACCGTCTTACTGCGGGTGATCTGGTTGAAGTCGGCATATTTGACCTTGAGGGTCACCGTCTTGGCGCCGATCCCATTGGCCTCGCAATAACTCCACACCTTTTCGATCAACGGCTGAAGCCCTTCACGGGCCGGGTCGTAAGCATGGAGGTCTTGTGAGAAGGTATCTTCGGCGCCGACGGATTTGCGCACCCGGTTCGGTTTGACCTGGCGCTCGTCGATGCCGCGAGCAATGCCGTAAAAATATGGCCCCGACTTCCCGAAATGTTCGACCAGGAACTCGAGTGTCTGCTGCTTGAGATCGGCGCCGCTGTCGATCCCAAGCCGGTGCATCTTTTCGGCGGTCGCGGGGCCGACGCCGTGGAATTTCTTGACGGGGAGGGCTTCGACGAAGGCCGGCCCGTTCTTCGGTGTAATCACGGCCTGGCCGTTGGGCTTGTTGAGGTCGCTCGCCATCTTGGCGAGGAACTTGTTGTAGGAAATCCCGGCCGAGGCATTGAGGCCGGTGATCTGCTTGATTTTGGCTCGGATCTCCAGCGCGATCTCGGTGGCGATCTCCATGCCCTTGAGATTATGCGTGACATCGAGATAGGCCTCGTCGAGTGACAGCGGCTCGATCAGCGGCGTGTATTCGGCGAAGATCTCGCGGATCTGCTGCGACACCGCCTTGTAGACATCGAAGCGCGGCGGCACGAAAATCAGATCGGGGCATTTTCTCTTCGCGGTCACCGACGGCATCGCCGAGTGGACACCATAGGCGCGCGCCTCGTAGCTCGCCGCCGCCACCACGCCGCGGGCGGCCGATCCGCCGACGGCGATCGGTTTGCCGCGCAAGTCCGGATTATCGCGCTGCTCGACCGACGCGTAAAAGGCGTCCATGTCGACATGGACGATCTTGCGCGGCCGCTCGTGACCTTCATCGTTTGTCATGACTGGCTTCCATCAGGAGCATCTATGTCGCCCAGACATGGGAAGTGCGCGCCGCATTTGTCACCTTCCGGCGTTTGCATGCGCTCGCAGCCCATAGCCATCCGACGGCGAAGGATCGCGAAGCTCACACCGGCACCGAACGCTTTCACCAACAGCTTGCGCTCGATCGCGCCATGGCGGTCACATCGCCGACAGATGAATTCGACAACCGGCTCACGATAATCCTTCAGTCTCAGATCACTCAACAGGTCCGGTCGGGCCATGCGAAAAAATTCCTAACTCGGCCATCGGATTGAATCCGTTCATGGAATCCACCAGGCCCGCATCCGCGCTCAACTTCAGCGCGTCGGGCGCACATTGACTCGTTTTTGCTTTGAGAACAAATAAAGAACATATCGCCTCTTCTCAAGTCAAAACGGGTGCCGTGAAGGAGATCATGACTACATCAGTCGCCACTTCGAATGCCGTTCTCGACGAGTTGCGCGAGAAAATCGCCAGCCTGGAAGGGACCGGCCTGCGCCATCGCAACGTCCTGCCGTTCGGCGTTAGTGAGATCGATGCGCAGCTGCCGGGAGGTGGGCTCGCCTATGGCGCGCTGCATGAAGTCGCCGGCGGCGGCAACGGCGCGATCGACGGGGCGGCCGCTGCACTCTTCATCGGCGGCATCGCGGCGCGCACCACCGGCAAGGTCGTCTGGTGCCTGACGCGCTTCGATCTGTTCTTTCCGGCACTTGCTCAGGCAGGACTTCATCCTGATCGCGTCATCTTCGTCGAGTGCGACAAAGAAGAGACGGTGCTCGCAAGTTTCGAAGAGGCCTTGCGCTATGGCGGCCTTGGCGCTGTGGTCGCCGAACTGGTGCGCCTGCCGATGACGGCGTCGCGCCGGCTGCAGCTCGCGGCGGAAAAATCCGGTTCATTGGGCCTGGTGATCCGCCGCTGGCGGCGCCAGACGGAAGCCTCCGATTTCGGCATGCCGACGGCCGCGGCAACCCGCTGGCGGATCTCGGTGCTGCCGTCCGAGCCGCTGCCCGTTCCGGGCGTCGGCCGCGCGCGCTGGCTGGCAGAGCTGATGCGGGTGAGGGCAGGCGAGGGAGGAGAATTTATTATCGGAGCATGTGATGGCCAGGGTCGTATCTGTCTTTCTTCCGACACTGCCGACCGACCGGATCAGGCGCGCCGATCCTTCGCTCTCCCCTGATACGCCCCTGGTGGTCATCGCCAGGAGCGGCTCCAAGCGATGGGTTGCGGCGGCCGACCGGTCAGCGCTCAAACTTGGCCTGCGTGTCGGCATGCCGGCCGCCAAGGCGCAGGCGCTGGTGCAGGGTTTGACGATGATCGACGCCAATCCGGCGGCCGACCTTGCGACACTCGAACGGCTGACATTGTGGGCCTTGTCTCAGTATTCTCCGGTGGTCGCCATGGATCCTCCTGATGGTATCGTCATGGATACCGAAGGCGCCGATCACCTGCAGGGCGGCGAGGACCTGATGCTCTCCGGTCTCGTCAACCGTTTCCGCGGTCGCGGTCTTGCAGCGCGAGCGGCGATCGCCGACAGCTGGGGCGCCGCACATGCGCTCGCCCGCTCCACCGATCGCGAGACGGTCGTCATTCCGCGCGGCGGGACTGCCAAGGCTATGGACCGCTTGCCGTTGTCGTCGCTGCGACTGCCGGCCGAGATCGTCGGAAGTCTCCGCACCCTCGGCTTTACCACCGTCGGTGATCTTGCCGGCACACCGCGGGCGCCGTTGACGCTGCGTTTCGGGGCGGAAATTGGTCGGCGTCTCGACCAGATGTTCGGCCGGCTCGCCGAGCCGATCGATCCGATCCGGCCGGCCGATCTCGTCGAGGTGCAAAAATCCTTTGCCGAACCGATCGGCGCACCGGAGACTATCGAGAAATATGTGAGCCGCCTGGTGCGGCAGCTCTGTCTGGAGCTCGAAAAGCGCGGACTTGGCGTGCGGCGCGCCGACCTCATCATCCACCGCGTCGACAACAGCCTTCAGTCACTCCGAGCCGGAACGGCCAAGCCCGTCCGCGACATCGCCTGGCTGACAAAACTCTTCCGCGATCGTATCGAAAAGATCGAGCCCGGCTTCGGCATCGAAAAGCTGAGCCTCGCCGCCATCATCGCCGAACCGCTTGCTGACATACAGTCGGCTTCCTCATTGATCGAAGAGCAGGTGACCGATGTGACGCCGCTGATCGACGTGCTTGGCAATCGCGGCGGCCAGCGGATTTTCCGTGTCGCGCCGGTCGCGAGCGACGTCCCCGAGCGCAGCGTCCAGCGGATTGCGCCGACGGCCGACGAGGTCGGCGCCACCTGGCCGCTCCATTGGCCGCGGCCGTCTCGGCTGCAGGCGCATCCGGAAGCGATCGAGGTGATTGCGCTCTTACCCGATCATCCACCGGTCTCCTTTACCTGGCGCGGCAAGCGGCGCCGGGTGAAGTGCGCCGACGGCCCAGAGCGCATCTTCGGCGAGTGGTGGCAACGCAGCTCCGAATGGGTCGCCGTGCGCGACTACTTCGTCGTCGAGGATGATGCTGGCGAGCGCTTCTGGATTTTCCGATCCGGTGATGGGGTCGACGCGGAAACCGGATCACGCAAATGGTTCCTGCATGGGGTGTTTGCCTGATGCGCTACGCCGAACTGCAGGTCACCACGCATTTCTCGTTCCTCCGCGGCGCAAGCTCGGCGGAAGAACTGTTTGCGACCGCCAAGCTGATGGGCATCGAGGCGCTCGGCGTCGTCGACCGCAACAGCCTGGCCGGCATCGTCCGGGCGCTGGAAGCCTCGCGCGCCACCGGCCTGCGGCTGGTCGTCGGTTGTCGGCTCGATTTGGCTGACGGCATGTCGATCCTCGTCTACCCCACCGACCGCGCCGCCTATTCGCGGCTGACCCGGCTGCTGACCTTGGGCAAGGGCAGGGGCGGAAAGGCAAAGTGCATCCTGCATCTTGATGATGTGGCGCACTATTGCAAGGGACTGATCGGCATCCTGGTGCCGGACTTGGCCGACGAGGTCTGCGCGGTGCAGCTCCGGAAGATGGCGGAAATCTTTGGCGACCGCGCCTATGTCTCGCTCTGCCTGCGCCGTCGACCCAATGATCAACTGCGGCTGCATGAGCTGTCGAACCTGGCGGTCAAGCACCGGGTGAAGACCGTGATCACCAACGATGTGCTGTTCCATGAGCCCGGCCGGCGGCAGCTGCACGATGTCGTCACCTGCATCCGCACCGGCACCACCATCGACGCTGTCGGCTTCGAGCGTGAGCGACATGCGGATCGGTTTTTGAAGCCGCCCGAAGAGATAGCGCGTCTGTTTCCCCGCTACCCGGAAGCGCTGGCGCGGACGATGGAAATCGTCGAGCGCTGCAGATTCAATCTGGAAGAGCTCGTCTACCAGTATCCCGAGGAAGTGTTGATCCCTGGCATGACCGCCCAACAGTCGCTGGAGCACTACACCTGGGAAGGCGTCAGAACGCGATATCCTGAAGGGCTGCCGGCGCATGTCGAGAAGACGATCCGTCATGAACTGACGCTGATTGAGACGATGAAATACGCCCCCTATTTTTTGACGGTCTTCTCGATCGTCCGGTTTGCCCGATCGCAGGACATTCTCTGCCAGGGCAGGGGATCGGCTGCCAATTCTGCCGTCTGCTATGTGCTCGGCATCACCTCGATCGACCCCGATACCAACGACCTGCTCTTTGAACGCTTCGTTTCCCAGGAGCGCGACGAGCCGCCCGACATCGATGTCGATTTCGAACACGAAAGGCGGGAGGAGGTGATCCAATGGATCTACAAGACCTACGGCCATTACAAGGCAGCGCTGTGCTCGACGGTGACCCGCTATCGCGCCAAGGGCGCCATTCGCGACGTCGGCAAGGCGTTCGGCCTGCCCGAGGATCTGATCAAGGCGCTTTCCTCCGGCATCTGGTCTTGGTCGGAAACGGTCGGCGAGAGCCAAGTGCGCGCCCTCGGCCTCAATCCGGAGGATCGTCGTCTCGCCTTGACCTTGCGGCTTGCCCAGCAGTTGATGGGAGCACCGCGGCATCTTGGCCAACATCCCGGCGGCTTCGTCCTGACGCATGACAGGCTGGATCATCTCGTGCCGATCGAACCGGCGGCGATGGCCGATCGCCAGGTGATCGAATGGGACAAGGACGACGTCGAGGCGCTCAAGATGATGAAGGTCGACGTGCTGGCGCTCGGCATGCTGACCTGCATGGCCAAGGCCTTTGCCCTCATCGGCCAGCATAAACACCAAGCGCTCGACCTCGCCACCATCCCGCAGGAGGATCCCGCGACCTATGCGATGATCCGCAGGGCCGACACTTTGGGAACGTTTCAGATCGAATCCCGTGCCCAGATGTCGATGCTGCCGCGGATGAAACCGGAAACCTTCTACGACCTCGTTATTCAGGTGGCGATCGTCCGTCCCGGACCGATCCAGGGCGATATGGCCCATCCCTATTTGCGCCGGCGCGAAGGCAAGGAGAAGGTCGAATATCCGACGCCGGAACTGGAAGCGGTCCTCCACAAGACGCTGGGCGTGCCACTGTTTCAGGAGTCGGCCATGAAGGTGGCGATGGTCTGTGCGGGGTTTACCGGCGGCGAAGCCGACCAGCTCCGGAAATCAATGGCGACCTTCAAGTTCACGGGTGGAGTTTCCCGCTTCAAGGACAAGCTCGTCTCCGGGATGATCAAACACGGCTATTCGCCGGAATTCGCTGAAAAGACGTTTTCGCAGCTCGAAGGTTTTGGCTCCTATGGCTTTCCCGAAAGCCATGCCGCTTCCTTCGCGCTGATCGCCTATGCCTCAAACTACGTGAAATGCCATTTTCCGGATGTCTTCTGCGCAGCACTGTTGAACTCGCAGCCGATGGGCTTTTATGCGCCGGCACAGATCGTTTCCGACGCGAGAAAGCACGGCGTCGAGGTCCGTCCGGTCTGCATCAACCGCTCGCGTTGGGACTGCACGCTCGAGGAGGTGGACGGCACAAGCCGGCATGCGGTGCGGCTTGGCATGCGTTTGGTACACGGGTTGGCGACTGCCGACGCAGCGCGCATCGTCGCTGCACACGCCGACGAGCCCTTCGCATCGGTGGACGATATGTGGCGGCGGTCTGGGGTCCCGGTTGCCTCACTCGTCGAGCTGGCGCAAGCGGACGCGTTCCTGCCGTCATTGCGGCTCGAACGACGCGATGCGCTCTGGGCGATCAAGGCGCTACGCGACGAGCCGCTGCCATTGTTTACGGCCGCAGCCGAACGCGAGGCGCGGGCGATTGCCGAGCAGCAGGAGCCGGGAGTCGAGCTCAGGCAGATGACCGACGGGCACAATGTCGTCGAAGATTACAGCCACGTCGGGCTGACACTGCGCGAGCACCCTTTGCGATTTATGCGGGCCGATCTTACCAAACGCCGGATCGTCACCTGTACCGAAGCGATGACGGCACGCGACGGCCAGTGGCTGATGGCGGCCGGCCTGGTGCTGGTGCGCCAGCGGCCGGGATCGGCGAAGGGCGTCATGTTCATCACCATCGAGGACGAGACCGGCATAGCCAATGTCGTCGTCTGGCCGAAACTGTTCGAGCGCTCCCGCCGCGTAGTGCTCGGCGCCAGCATGATGGCGATCAACGGCAGGATCCAGCGGGAAGGCGAGGTGGTTCACCTGGTCGCCCAGCAGCTCTTCGATCTATCGGCGGATTTGTCAGGGCTTGCCGGGCGCGACGGTGCGTTCCATCTGCCGACCGGCCGCGGCGATGAGTTTGCCCATGGCTCTCCGGGAAGTCCGGATTCGCGCGAAAAGGCGCCTTCAGGGGTTCGGGCGAGGGATCTATTCGTGCCGGATCTTCATATCGACACGCTGAAGATCAAGAGCAGGAATTTTCAGTAGAGTGGCTGTTTGCTGATTGCTGCGATCGTGGGGCGGTTGGTTCGATCCCGTTAGGGCGGGCACGTCATAGCGTCACGCTCAGGCCTCGGCCAACGCCGATCGGAGCATGAAAATCGCGAGGGTTTCGCCATTCCCTCCGTCAGGGCACCTATCGGCCAAAGCGACCACCGGTTGGTTGGATCATGGCGGTAGCGAAGGTGGCAACTACCTCCGCCGGAGAAATAGCGAGATCTAGGGCGCGCGTAGCAGTCAAAATTGGCGGCTAACCGAACCGAAATTCCCGGTCGCGCCCGTGTACGGGCAACCACCCGCGCGATTTCTGTCAAGCGAATCGAGGAATTGACCCCTCTGCCGAATTGAAGAACTGACCCCCTCATTGGTTTGCAGTTTCGTTGGTTTCAAGCGCCGCTCCGGC
>NZ_JACHBI010000027.1:0-29285 GCF_014200235.1 Martinezella paranaensis
GCGACCGCAGATGGACGACAGATGGAAAAAGCGACATAACTAAACGCGCGAGCTGTCCGTGAATTTCCCTGTCTCACACGGAGGGTGCACTCCACTTTACCCGAAACTGGCGGACACCGATCGAGAAAAAGGGCGACACAACGCGCGCGCGGCTTCTGGCGGGGCGCATCAAGCCGTTCTTGCTACGCCGGACCAAGGATGAGGTCGCTACCGATTTGCCGCCAAAAACCGTGATCACAGAGAAAATTGAGCTTTCGGCCGGTCAGCGGACAATCTACGAATCCATTCGTCTGGCCATGCATACAAAAGTACAAGCTGCCATTGCCGAGAAAGGGCTCGCTCGCAGCCACATCATCATTTTAGACGCTCTTTTGAAACTACGCCAAGCGTGCTGCGATCCACGCTTGCTGAAACTGACGGGAACGAAAAAGAATGCCTCGGCGCCTCCCGGCTCCGCCAAGCTCGATCGGCTGATGGAGCTGCTTGGCAGTCTTGTCGATGAGGGTCGCAAGGTGATCGTGTTTTCGCAATTCACCTCCATGATCGAGCTGATCCGGTCTCGGCTCCACGACACAGGCATCTCATATGCTTTGCTGACCGGTGATACCGTCGACCGGGCAATCGAGGTGAGGTCGTTTCAGCAGGGCGATCTGCCGGTCTTCCTCATCAGTCTCAAGGCCGGCGGCGTCGGGTTGAACCTTACGGCAGCAGATACTGTCATTCTTTATGATCCCTGGTGGAACCCCGCTGTGGAAGAGCAAGCCGTCGACCGCGCCCACCGGATCGGCCAGGATAAGCCGGTGTTTGTCTACCGGCTGATTGTCACCGACACGATCGAGGAAAAGATGGATGTTCTGAAAGACAAAAAGCGGGCACTGGCTGCCAGTTTGTTCGACCATGACGGCCAACCCACCCTCTCCATGACGGAGGCGGAGTTCGAGTTGCTGCTCGGGTGACCACCGATAAGTTGCAGGTATCGATAGTGATATGGTTAGGCCTTGACCAACTTGAGGAAAGCGCCCTATAGTCGCGCAGAATGTCGAAAAACGATGCCATCCACCCTCTGCTCGACGAGAGAGACAAACCTGGAGCACCCGTCATGACCGTTACCGTAAAGGTCGCCGAGGCCAAAACCCATCTGTCCGAGCTGCTGGCGAAAGTCGAAGCCGGTGAAGAGGTGATTATTTCGCGCGGAAATACACCTGTCGCCCGCCTCTCCCGCATCCGCCGCGACAACGACGTCGATGCCTTGATCTCCGAGATCAAGGCCCAGCGCGCCGGCCGCGCCGTCACCACGCAGGACGAAATCCGCGAATGGCGCGATGAAGGCCGGCGATACTGATGGCCTTCGTTCTCGATGCCTCTGTCGCCGCCGCCTGGTTTCTGCCCGACGAACAACACGACGCCGCCGATCGGCTGATGTCGGAGATCCGCTCGACGGTCGGTCTTGTGCCGGCACTGTTCTGGTTTGAGACCCGCAATCTGTTTCTGGTGGCCGAGCGACGCGGCCGGTTGAAGCAGGGCGAACCACTGCTGCTGATGACACAGCTGCGAGGGCTGCCGCTCGAGGACGCTGGCTCCGGCGGAGATGGCCTGGTGCTGGAACTGGCGGCGCGTTACGCACTGACCGCATACGACGCGAGCTATGTCGCGCTTGCCAGAACCCGGGGATTACCTCTGGCAACCGGCGACCGAAAGATGGCCGCCGCCGCCCGCGGTGAAGGTGTCACCGTCGTTGGGCCACTCGAACATGAACACTGAGCTGCCGCTTTCACGCCATGAAATTCTAAAGCGTGCCGAAGAACTCGATGCGCTCGATGCGATCCTGCCCTTCGACCGGCGCGACCAACTCGCTGAACTTCTGACCGACGAAGACGTCGCCACCCTGAAGCACTTGGCCAAGGAAGGGATGGGCGCCAACACGCTCAGGGCACTCGCCTCCGATCTCGGCTACCTCGAGGCCTGGTGCGAGCTTTCGACCGGTGCTCCGCTCCCCTGGCCAGCACCCGAAAGCCTGCTGCTGAAATTCGTCGCGCATCATCTCTGGGATCCGGCCGAGCGCGCCGCAGATCCGAGCCACGGCATGCCGGCGGAGGTCGAGGCGGGCTTGCGCGCCCAAGGGCTGTTGCGCGTGGACGGTCCGCATGCGCCCGATACCGTGCGGCGTCGCCTGACCTCCTGGTCGATCCTGACGCGCTGGCGCGGGCTGACGGGGGCGTTTTCGGCGCCATCGCTGAAGACGGCCTTGCGGCTCGCGGTCAAAGCGAGTGGACGGCCACGACAGCGTAAAAGCAAAATGGCGGTGACCGGCAATATCCTGGCAAAGCTGCTGGCCACTTGCGCCGGCGAGCGCCTCGTCGATCTGCGCGACCGCGCCTTGCTGCTGACCGCCTTCGCCTCCGGTGGCCGCCGGCGCTCCGAAGTCGCCAACCTGCGCATAGAGGATTTGGTCGACGAAGAGCCGGTGCATGCCGATCCGAAAAATCCCGCCTCCCCTCTTCTTAGTCTTCAGGCCTTTCAAGATTGGATAGCGCCAGCTGCTCGAGATCGCGTTCCTTGAGTCTGCAGGCCCGCGTCCAGCGCCACGTCATGTCTTGTTCCGGCCGGAAATCCCGAGCCTCAAAGCTATCTCCCATCGAAACCGACCGCCCACCGAACCAAGCCTCGATCTGCGCCGGTGTGCTGTCATAGCGGCAGGCGACGCGGCACTGCCAGGATTACAGGAGCTCGTCCTCACATGGACGGGGTGCGACCGGAAGCAACCGTACATGTCTCACTGAGCCACCTGTCGTCTGAGTTGGTGCTCCGCATGCTGCGTCATGGCGACCAGCGGCAAGACCAGATCGTCGCCGGCAAAGCTTTCGAGGGCAATCGCCTCTTTGCCGCTGCGGACCGCTTCTGCCGCCACGGTCTCGATCAACCGAAATATCCGCACAGTGACGCCGTCCGTGAGTTCGAGAATACGCCGACGAACCGGCGCAGACCCGAGATCGGAGGCGCGCCTCAGCGGAAGGATTGTGCCGAGGCTCGCCAGGAGTTGCGCAAGATGCTGGTCGTTGACCCACCGCTTCAGATGAAACGTCTCGAACCGCTCTGCCAGCTGCGGATCCGTCAACAGCGCCTGCCGAGCAAGGTCCGTTCCTGCACAGATCAGCGGCACCTTCAGATCATTCGCCAGAAACCGGATGACATTGAGGAAAATCCGCTGCTGCCGGTAGGTGCCGCTCAGCATCGCGTGGATCTCGTCGATGATCAGCATACAAACGCTCATGCTGCGCATCAGGTTGCGGCAGGTCGCCTTTAGCCGAAAGGTCGCGTCGCCCATCGGTCCAGGTGCGTTCATTGCATTGAGAAGCTCGCCATAGACGTCACGCTCTATCGGTTCGGCTGGCATTTGCATCGCCACGACCGGCATGGTCGTCGTGCCAGTGCCGCGATCGAAAGTTGGCACGCGATCGCGAAGGAATTTTCGGATGATCTTGGTCTTGCCCATGCCGGTGTCGCCGTAGATCAACAGGCATGGCATTCGGTCTCGCGGCGGGTACGTGAGCAGGTCGTTCAACCTCGCAAGCGCCAGGTGTGCATTCGCCGTTTCCAGCCACCGATCGGCGCGGATCCAGGCGATCCGCTCATCAGCTGTGAGATCCGCATATTGCCTGTATGCCGGCTGCAGGTGGGAGTAATGCGTCACGACCACTCGTCGACGCTGAGCGGAGGCAGCTCCACAAAGTGTTGGTCATCCCCAGAGTCCCGCGCAGGAACGGAAGAGTGCCCCTCCCATGCCAGCGCCCAGGAGCGCTTTTCCGCATTCCGTCGCACGCTGCGGGTCTGCTGGCCCGACATTTCGACGATCCGTCTCTGCCCGTCGATGGTCTTGAAGATCAGGTCGGCGTCGACGGAGCGCACGCCACGCTGCCTCAATAAAGCCAGTGCCTGCCTATGCTCTCCGAGCGTGATGCGTGGCCAGCCGAGATTTGCGAAGCGAATTGGCCAGGTCGATCCGTCGGGCGCCTCGCCGTAAACCGTGGAGAGGTCGCGAGGATCATATCGAACGCGCATCTTGCATGGCCCGCCTGCCAGCGGACTGAGGACGTCATCCCAGTATTTGAGGCCGAATAAGTGCACACCGTCCCTTCGGACGTTTCGCTCCTCGAATGGCAGAAAGTCGAGGAGGAAACGGTGTTCGTCATAGGGTAGCCGTCGGGGAAGTGGGCGTGCAGCGACAGCATCTTGCCAGGCCGTATTTGGAGGCAGTCGCAAGGCGCGGTGGATGTTTGCATGATATCGGCCGACGATCTGCAGGGCCAACCATTGCTCAAGCTCGTCGAGGGTCATGATGGCGTGTCTCTGTGGGTCATAATCCCCGCGGCTGCCGATATCGCTGGACGTGGATCCCGGCAGGAGATGCACAGCGCCCATCATCGTTCCGATCAGCCGTTCGATACCCCCGAAGTGAGGACGGGCGACGGGACGATACTGAAGCTCTACGCCGTGTTCCGCAGCACCTCGCACCAGCGCCTTGCCATGAAACTCGCGGCCATTGTCGAGGTGGATGACGTCGGGCAACCCGAAGACCGGCCATTCCGCCTCAATTCCGCGCGAAGCGAGCCAGCTCTCCTTTGGCAAAACAACGTGTTGGACAGCCAGGGCGACGGATGTCGACGACGGGTTTTCCAGACTGAGATAAAACCCTGCGACCATCCGGCTCGCGACATCTATTGCCAGCGTCAGCCACGGTCGCTGAAGCGGTTGCCGACTGACTGTATCGACGATGAACAGATCGACAAGGGTGTGGTCGATCTGAACGACCTGGAGCGCATATTGGGCCGAATATTCACCCACCACTGCCGCGAACTGCTGTCGGGCCGCCTTCGCACCCTCCCGCAACTTCATCAGCCGCCGTTGGTCGCTCTGATCCACTCGCGCTTTGACTGCCTTCCAGGACGGAGGGTGCAGATCCCGCTGGCGGCAGGCTCTGAGAACGTGGTCATGAACTGCGCTGATGGTCGGACGTTCGCGAGCGCAATAGACTGCCTCGATGGCAAGCCTGACCACGTCTTCCTGATCGGCCGAGAGCAGTCGCCTCCCCTTCTCCGGCCCGGGCATTTCGTCGAGAAGCGAACTGGTGACTGGTCGCTTGCGAAACTTAGCGACGAGCTCATAGAGCCGCGTGCGCTTCAGACCGAGTTGTCGGCAGGCCGAAGTGATATCTCCTCGAGATATCCGGGTTGCTGAGATCAAAGGCCTTATGACCGCCTCCCGTGCCACGGCCTTCTGCCAAGCCGGGTCACACACGGTCAGTTTATCCGGTCTGTCCGCCATCGAAGACCTCCTCGTTCCTGACCAAGGTGCGAAGCCAGTTCCCGATTTTGGACTACGATGACTGTGGATCGTTACAGATCAAAGACAGCGACTTCTTCGAGGAACAAAAAATCCGCTGAACCAGGTCGAGTCCACCGATCGTCCCCGAGGACAAATCGTTAAAAAACAGTTAATAATGGCCCGTTCATCCTCTAAGACTGACAAGCTAAACTCGTGCCAACTCACAAGCCCGCTCGAAGCTCAAAGCGATGGAAAACCAGTTCCAATGCCCTCGAACTGTCATTGAACGTCGCGCCTGCCGACGCCGCGCCAGCGCGGCAATTGCCGCGGCCGTGCCAGCCTCAGTCGCTGCGGCCCGTGGAGCGATGGCCCTGCCCGCGGGCAAACGCCACAAAACGCTGCTTGACCTCGGCAAACAGCGCCGGCGGCAATGGCCCGTAATAGCCGCTTTCGCGCTCGAGCGGACGAATATCGGGGCCCGGCCAGACAAAGCGATTGCTTTCGGTCAGCACGATCCACGAGCGTTCGTCGTCGAGGCCAAGGCGGCGCTTGGTGGCCGGCGGGATCTCGATCGCATCATCCGGATTGCTTGGCGGCGAATGGGTGATCGGCAAGACGCGCACGACCGGCGTTTCGTCCTCAAGCGCGGCCACGATCGCCAGCACCAGGCTCGGCCGATCCTTGTCGCCCTCCTCGCGTCCCTCGAGGTGGTGACGGTGCCAGAGATAGGAATAACGGAAGACCCAGCCGACCTTCGGTTCAGTCGGCAGCATTCTTGTCGGTCAGCAGTTCGGCATTGAGATGATCGAGACCCAGGTCCATTTCGGATGCTTCGACCGTAGCGATGTCCGCGTCGCCAAGCTCCGTCGTCAGGTCGACGCGACGCTCTCGCCGCATCAGCCGAAGATAGTCCTCATAGGCAATGAGCACCGTACGGGGCCGGCCGTTCTTGGTAATGATCACCGGCTCGCGAACCGCGGCATCTTGAAAGGCGCCGAAATTTTTCGAAACCGCCGCGGCGGTGACCGTCGCTGTCATGGCTATTCTCCTTTTTCCGTAATATACGGATTTCCCGGAAATCCCGCAAGACGAAAGCGAACAAGATGCGTCTGCTAAAATCCGCCCCAACGGCGTCCTCGGACGAAGCGCGGGTCGCGCGCGCCGAGGCGCTTGACGCTCTCGATGCGATCCTGCCCTTCGACCGGCGCGACCAACTCGCTGAACTTCTGACCGACGAGGACGTCGCCACCCTGAAGCACTTGGCCAAGGAAGGGATGGGCGCCAACACGCTCAGGGCACTCGCCTCCGATCTCGGCTACCTCGAGGCCTGGTGCGAGCTTTCGACCGGTGCTCCGCTCCCCTGGCCAGCACCCGAAAGCCTGCTTTTGAAATTCGTCGCGCATCATCTCTGGGATCCCGTCGAACGCGCCGAAAATCCCGACCACGGCATGCCGGCCGAGGTCGAGACGGGGTTGCGGGCTGAAGGGCTGCTGCGCGCCGAAGGTCCACATGCGCCGGATACCGTGCGGCGTCGCCTGACCTCCTGGTCGATCCTGACGCGCTGGCGCGGGCTGACGGGGGCGTTTTCGGCGCCTTCGCTGAAGACGGCCTTGCGGCTCGCGGTCAAAGCGAGTGGACGGCCACGACAGCGTAAAAGCAAAATGGCGGTGACCGGCAATATCCTGGCAAAGCTGCTGGCCACTTGCGCCGGCGAGCGCCTCGTCGATCTGCGCGACCGCGCCTTGCTGCTGACCGCCTTCGCCTCCGGTGGCCGCCGGCGCTCCGAAGTCGCCAACCTGCGCATAGAGGATTTGGTCGACGAAGAGCCGGTGCATGCCGATCCGAAAAATCCCGCCTCCCCTCTTCTTCCCTGCCTCACCATCAACCTCGGCCGCACCAAGACAACAAGCGCCGACGACACGGCCCATGTTATTTTGATCGGTCGGCCGGTCGAGGCGCTGAAGCATTGGATTGAGGTCGCCAGGATCGAGAGCGGCCCGGTCTTTCGGCGCATCGACCAGTGGGGCAATGTCGACCGGCGAGCGCTGACGCCGCAGTCGGTCAATCTGATCCTGAAAAGCCGATGCAGGCAGGCAGGTCTGGATCCGGAGGCGTTTTCGGCGCACGGGCTAAGATCGGGCTATCTGACCGAAGCGGCCAACCGCGGCGTATCCCTGCAGGAGGCCATGCAGCAATCCCTGCACAAGTCGGTAACGCAGGCGGCGAGCTATTACAACAACGCCGAGCGAAAGAATGGCCGGGCCGCGCGGCTCGTGACTTGACGAGGGTAGACATCCGCCCGTGGGCTGAACAAGTTGGTATCACGATAAAGGGCGCGATCTGTCCGATATTGGAAAGCGGATCCATTCTCTTTCGACCGGCGGCCCTTGCGAGCGCAGGGGTTCCGACGCAGTTATAATGTTTTCGCGAAAACATTATAACCGGCTCAGTCGTTGACACGTCGCAAGAGAGTTATAATGTTTTTGCAGAAAAATTATAACTAGTGGTGTCTCCGGTGACCGGACGCACCTTCTTAGGAAAGGACCGTCCCCAAAGAGGGCGACGGCCGAGCTAGCGCCCGCAGCGCTCAGGAAAGAAGCGACGCAACAATGAAAGAGATCGACCTGGTCTATCGCACGATGTTTGCCGAGCTAGCGCAGCGGTCGCTCGACGCACGGTTCCACGCGGACTTTCCTCTGGAGGGCCGTTTCGTCACAGTTCCTGTCAAGGGCCGCGACTACTGGTATTTCGATCTCCCTACTCCAAATGGCGACAAGCGAAGCTATGTCGGTCCACACAGCGACGAAGAGATCACGGCGCGGGTGAACGCCCATAAGGAGATCAAGGACAACATCAAGGAGCGCCGACGCATGGTTAGCTCGTTGCGTCGTGCCGGCCTCCCCGGTCCAGATCCGTTCGCGGGCGACATCACGAAGGCTCTTGCGGACGCGGGATTGTTCCGACTGCGGGCTGTCTTGATCGGATCAGTGGCATTCGGCACCTATGCGGGCCTTCTCGGCGTTCGGCTGCCGTCGTCGGCAATGCAGACAGGCGATGCCGATTTCGCGCAGGATTTTGCGATCTCGGCCGAGGTCGGCGACAGCTTGCCACCCGTGCTCAAAATCCTCCAGTCGATCGATCCCGGCTTCCGAGCAGTCCCGCATCGATCGGACCAGGCGAAGGTCGTCGCGTTCGTGAACGGCAAAGGCTACCGGGTGGAGTTCCTGACGGGAAACCGGGGATCGGACGAACATACAGGCAAACCGTCACCCATGCCCGCCCTCGGTGGCGCGTCGGCAGAAAACCTGCGGTTTCTCGATTACCTGATCTACGAACCTGTCCGCACGGTGCTTCTTCATCGTGATGGCGTGAACGTCCTCGTACCAGCGCCCGAGCGGTATGCCGTCCATAAGCTTATCGTGGCCTCGAGACGGCTTACAGATGCACTTGGGCGTGCCAAGGCGGACAAAGATCGATCGCAGGCCGCGTTGCTCTTTGAAGCCCTTGTAGAGACGCGCCAAGGTGACGTGCTGGCCGATGCCTATGAAGAGGCATGGGAAAGAGGACCTTCATGGCAGGAAGGGATCACCAGCAGCCTTACAAGACTGCCTGATAGCGGCAGGAACGCCCTGGCAAAGGCACTCGGCGTGCAGGTTGAAGATTTGGGAAGAGCTTGATCTGGCTGAGGTTCCGATAAGCCCCTCATATCGAATTGAACAAGGCTTCTTTGACAACGAATTTTTCCGATAAAAAGAGTCCCATTGCCAGGGATTCGACCGATTTAAATGCCCGAGAGACCGCGCTAGAGACACTCACAAACGATCGTTTATGCGTATCTTCTGGATTTGGAAATCTGCCGCCCTCACCTTTTCAAAGGGACGAATGCGAATTCAGCAATCCGCCCGAAATCGCAGTTGAATCGATGCGCCATGGCATATACATTATGGCATATACAAAGGAGGTCACCTTGATGCCTATCTCATTGCCCTCATCTCGACCGAAGGAAGTAAAACTTTTCCGCAATAATCGCAGCCAGGCGGTACGCATCCCTGCGGAATTTGAGCTGCCGGGGGATCGCGTGATGATTCACCGTGAGGGAAACAAGCTCATTATCGAGCCTGTAGCCCGGCCCGCGAATATCATTGAGCTCATTGCCGAATGGAAGAACGAAGACGCCCTCGGACCTGAGGACCAGTTCCCGGATATTGAGGATATGCCCGTCAAGCCGGAGAACATCTTTTGAGCGGATATTTGCTCGATACGAACATCATCAGCGACCTCATACGCAACCCGTTCGGACCGGCAGCGCGTCGCATCGAAGAGATCGATCCCAAAGAGATTTGCACGAGCATAGTTGTCGCGGCTGAACTGCGGTATGGCTGCGCAAAGAAAGGATCGGCAAAACTATCGGCCAAAGTCGAAAGCGTGCTCGAAACGATTCCCGTTCTCCCGCTAGACATGCCGGCAGACATCAAATACGGCAGCATTCGTGCAGAATTGGAGGCTACCGGTCAGAGCATCGGCCACAACGATCTGTTGATCGCCGCGCATGCCAATGCACTGGATCTGACGCTTGTTACGGACAACACTCGTGAGTTCCAACGCATTCATGCCCTGAAACTCGAAAACTGGCTTGAGAGATAGTGGCAAGCATCATGAGCGCCGATGCAATTGTCGTTTTGCATCTAACCTCAAGACTGAATTCCGGCATTACGGATCATCGCCAATGTGTTGCGTGACGTGCCGCAATCCGGATTGTGGTAGATGGTAACGTTCATAGCTTCGGCTCCGATGAGATTGTCGATGAAGTGGACGGCTGCAGGAGCCAGGTGAACAGCATGAGTGCAACAACCGCTCCGGCAACCTCCGCCACCCAGAAGCCCGGCAGATCGATCGGCCGAATGCCTGAGAAGGTGTTTGTCAGCGATCGGGCCAAGGCAACAGCCGGATTGGCGAATGACGTCGAGGCGGTGAACCAGTAGGCGGCGGTGATGTAGAGCCCGACCAGCCACGGCACTGCCTTCTGCTCGAATTTGATGCCGGCGAGGATCACCGCCACCAGCCCGAACGTCGCAATGCCCTCGGAGAACCATTGGGCGCCACCTGTCCTGACCTTGCTCGACAGTTCGATAACAGGCAGGCCGAACATCAGGTGTGCGGCGATCGTGCCAATCACACCGCCGACAATCTGCGCCAGCACATATGCGGTGAGATTGCTCCTCGGCAGCGTGCGGGAGATTGCGAAGATCAACGAGACCGCGGGGTTGAAGTGCGCTCCCGAGATTGGCCCGAGGATGGTGATCAGGACCACCAGGATCGCGCCGGTTGCCAGTGTATTGCCGAGCAATGCCAAGCCAACGTCCTGTGTCAGCGATGTTGCCATGATGCCCGAACCGACCACCGTCGCGACCAGCATTGCGGTCCCGAGGCCTTCGGCAACCAGCCGCCGTGGCAGATCGAATCCACCCATCAGCTTGCCTTCGGCTGCTTGATGCTGGCGCCTTCCATGGCGCCGATCTGGCGCAGATGCGTCTCCAGCGCGAGCCTGTCGAGCGAGGCGAGCGGCAAGCTGATAAAGGACATAATGCGGTTCTTGAGGAAGCGGGCGGCCTGCGCAAAGGCGCGGGCTTTCTCGACTTCGCTGCCTTCGACGGCTGAGGGATCCTCGATGCCCCAGTGGGCGCTCATCGGATGGCCGATCCAGACCGGGCACGCCTCACCGGCAGCGCTGTCGCAAACCGTGAAGATGAAGTCCATGTGCGGAGCGCCTGGTTCGGCAAACTCGTCCCAGCTTTTCGAACGAAAGCCGTTTGACGGGTAACCCAGAGTTTCGAGCTCCTTCAGCGCGAAGGGATTGACGTCACCCTTCGGCTGGCTGCCAGCCGAATAGGCCTTGAAGCGACCCTTTCCCTCGGCATTCAGGATGGATTCCGCCAGGATCGAGCGGGCAGAATTGCCCGTGCAAAGAAAGAGGACGTTGTAGACGCGGTCCGTGGTCATTGCCGTTTCTCCTCCATTTTAGGGGCGCAGCAGGCCGCAACCTCCACGGCCGGCGCGCAAATCTCCGGGTGCCCGGAGCAGCAGTCTTCCATCAGGAAGCGGATAAGCCCACCAAGCGCTTCGTAGTTCGCGGTGTAGATGATCGAGCGAGACTGGCGCTCAGCATCGACAAGTCCGGAATGCTCAAGCTCCTTCAGATGGAAGGAGATGTTCGAGGGCGAAACCTCAAGCCTCTCGGCCAGAGCTCCGGCCGCCATGCCGTCCGGACCGGTGACGAGGAGCAGGCGGACGATCTGCAGCCGGGTTTCCTGCGAGAGAGCGGAAAAGACAGCGAGGACTTGCCGTTGATCCATATTTCAATAATCCTTGAATCATTGAAATATGGATTACCGCGAATGAACGCGATCGACAACTCGAAAATTCAAAACGCCGACATCAGCCTCGGCCTGCTTCTCGAAACGCTGGCGCACGCCAAGAATATTCCCCTCGTCTTCCACTATGATGGCAAGTTGGTGAAGGCTGGCTATCATGTCACTGAGGTCAAAGCCGGAAAGTTTGATGCGCTCGACTGCAGCGCCAACCCGGAAAGCTGGACGGAGATCTTCGTGCAGCTGTGGGACATCGAGGAAGGCGACCGCACCCATATGCCGGCCGGCAAATTCGCGGCGATCATCCGCAAAGTCTCGGAGCACGTGAAACTGGACGGGTCGGCAAAGCTGACCTTTGAGGTGAGCGACGGCGTACAGCCGATGCAGCTCTATCAGGCAGCCTATCCCAGCCTTCGTGCGGGCCAGGTCCATGTTGAGCTGACGCCGCGGGCCGCGAGCTGCAAGCCGCGTAATCGCTGGCTGGCAGAAGAAAACCGCAAGGCGGCGGCCGCTTGCTGTGGCCCAGCCGTAGAAAGCAAGTGCTGCGGCTGATTGTACTCATTGTCCAGAGTTCAAGCCATTTGTCGGTGGGACCGGGCGATGGGTGTCGCTTCGGTCGTGTTTGCGCTTGAGCGCCTGGTTCATGAGGCGGCCAAGCTGTCTGTTGCGCAGGCGCCCCTTCGCATCGGAAATCGTCTTCCAATCCTGGGTGGCCAATATCTGCTCCGCCAAACGTTGATACGCGGTATCGATAGTGAGCCATCTAATGGCGCTTTATTGCCGTCTTCGCTCAAAATCGCTATATTTGGCGAAAATTCGATCAAGGAAAACCAATGTCCGAACCACAACTCTCTGTCCGCAGCGCCAAGGCAAAAGAACTAGCGCATGCGCTCGCCCGCCGCACCGGCATGCCGGTCAACAAACTCGTTGAAAAGGCACTTGAGCGCTACGATGTCGAACTGCGGCAGCAGAACAAGGCGCATCCGCTTGATGCCATCTGGGAGCTCGCCGCCGAAGGGCGGCGCACCGTGCCACCCGGCACCACTTCGGCTCACGACGATCTCTATGACGAGAATGGCTTGCCGAAATGATCGCTCTCGATACCTCGGTTCTTGTTGCGATCATGCTCGATGAGCCGGAAGCTGAAACATTCAAGACAGTGTTGCGGCAGGAACCGGTGATCGCCATTGGCTGGCCAACTTTGTTTGAAACCCGGACGGTGCTGACCGCCAAGCGATTTTCCAACCCCGGTGATATCGTCGCCCGTTTTTCGGAGGTGCCAAACATCACCGCCGTCGCCTTTGATGCAAAACATTAGCGTGCAGCCGAGCAGGCGCTCGACAGGTATGGCAAAGGCCGCCATCCGGCGGGGTTGAACATGGGGGATTGCTTTTCCTATGCGGTTGCAAGCGTCGCCAAGGTCCCTCTCCTCTTCAAGGGAAATGATTTCGGACGGACAGATATAATGCGTCATCCTGCATCAGCAGCCCAATGACACGCAAAGCAATCCCCCTCCCCTCCGCTGCCGATCCGGTGCTGCAACGCGCCGAAGAATTGGATGCGCTCGATGCCATCCTTCCATTTGCCCGTCGGGATCAGCTCGCAACATTGCTGACAGACGAGGATGTCGCCACCCTCAAACATCTGGCCAGGGAAGGCATGGGCGCCAACGCGCTTAGGGCGCTCGCCTCCGATCTCGGCTATCTCGAGGCCTGGTGCGAACTGTCGACAGGCACCCCCCTGCCCTGGCCGGCGCCCGAAAGCCTGCTGTTGAAATTCGTCGCCCACCATCTTTGGGATCCGGTCGAACGGGCCGAGGATCCAAGCCACGGCATGCCGCTGGACGTCGAAGCGGGAATGCGTCTTCAGGGGCTGCTGCGTACCGACGGCCCGCGCGCGCCCGATACGGTGCGCCGGCGCCTGACCTCCTGGTCGATCCTGACCCGTTGGCGCGGCCTGACGGGATCTTTCACCGCTCCGTCTTTAAAATCTGCTCTCAGGCTCGCCGTTCGGGCAAATGCACGACCAAGGCAACGGAAAAGCAAGAAAGCGGTCGCCGGCGATATCCTAGCAGAATTAATCGCCACCTGCGCCAGCGATCGGCTGGTTGACATTCGTGATCGCGCGCTGTTGCTGACCGCCTTCGCCTCCGGAGGCCGCCGACGCTCCGAAATTGCCGGCCTTCGCATCGAGGATTTGGTCGACGAGGAACCGGTCCATGCCGATCCGAGAGATTCGGCCTCCCCTCTCCTGCCGTGTCTGACCATCAATCTCGGCCGCACCAAGACGACGACAGCTGAAGAGAAGGCGCATGCCATTCTCATCGGCCGTCCGGTCGAAGCCGTGAAGCAATTGCTGGCACAGGCCAAGATCGATACCGGACCGCTCTTTCGGCGCATCGACCAATGGGGCAACGTCGATAGGCGCCCCCTGACGCCGCAGTCGGTCAACCTCATCCTCAAAAGCCGTTGCAAGCAGGCCGGCTTGGATCCGGAGGCGTTTTCTGCGCATGGGCTGAGATCCGGCTATCTGACCGCAGCAGCCGACCGCGGCATCCCGCTTCAGGAAGCCATGCAGCAGTCGCTGCACAAGTCGGTGACGCAGGCGGCTACTACAACAATGCGGAACGGAAAAACGGCCGTGCGGCGCGGCTTGTCACCTAGTCCTAGAAGTCTGCCGTCTGGTTCTCCGGTCACAAGCTTGGCTGGCATGAGGTCAGCCCATCGGCTAGATTTTGGCTCCTTCCCTAGGCTCTCTCGCGGCATCAGCACCTGACACAGGGCGGCTGACGCGCCCGATAAAGACAGAGTATCTCACCGTCTTTGATCTTTCGGAGAGCCCAGAACGATGAAGCTGGTAATCGCCGTGACCTGCGGCAGCGTGCCTAAAACGCCTGTATGGAACGCCTTGTAAGTGGCAATGTCGGCAACTTCGATACGCAACAAGTATTCTATTGTGCCTGTCACGTTATGGCATTCAACGACTTCATCAGCCTGTGACATCGCCTCCTCGAATGCGTCTTGGCTCTTTTTGGTGTGATCCGAGAGACCCACCGTAACATAGGCGAGGAATCCGGCCCCCATTCGCGCTCGGTTAATAGAGGCGCGGTAACCCGTAATGACGCCGGCACGCTCCAGTTCTTGAACGCGACGTAAACATGCCGACGGAGACAAGCCGACGCGCTCAGCCAAACGTACATTCGGCTGGCGTGCGTCGACAGATAGCTCGCGCAATATATGACGGTCAATACGATCAAATACAGGCTTTTGTTGCAATCTTTCCGGCTCCGCTGATGAAATTTGCACCGACATTCTGCAAAAACCTTCCTAACATTGCGCGTATGACCGATCCAGTAATTCTCGCCCCATTCCTCATCTTCGCCTTTCTCATGACAGTTTCGCCGGGACCCAACAACGCAATGGCTCTGGCTTCTGGCGTTCGTGTTGGTCTAGCTGGGTCGTTTCCGCTCATAGGCGGCATTGCTGCTGGCGTCGCCTTGCAAATGTTGGCAATCGGCCTCGGCCTGGGTACGTTATTCGAGGCCTATCCGGTCACGCACGAGATCTTGCGGATCGGAGGTTCGTTTTATCTCATGTCGTTTGCTTGGAAGATCGCGCGCAGCGGCCCAATTGTTGAAAGCACGGAGAGTTCGCCTATCGGCTTTTGGGGTGCGGTCGCGTTTCAGTGGGTCAATCCAAAGGCGTGGGCAATCACGGTGAGCGCTGCTGCAACCTACATTCCCAGCAGCGACTATCTGCTGAACATCTCGATCGCTGCGGCTTTGCTGGCTCTTGTGGCCATCCCCAGCGTTGCCGTCTGGGCGGCTGCCGGCCGCCTGCTCCGCAACGTGCTTACCCGGCCGACTTATGCGCGCATCTTCAATCTTTCGGTCGCGTTTCTTCTCGTCGCATCGACTGTCCCGATCTTATTAGGCAATCCGCTCGCTGCGCGATCCGATTGACACCTCGACGCCGCAGGGCATGTTCTCCCTGCAGGTGCTTGGCGCCGTCGCCCAGCTCGAGCGCGCTCTGATCGCCGAGCGAACCAAAGCTGGCATTAAGGCTGCGAAAGCCAGAGGCAAGCTTCCCGGCAATCCCGGTCTGCGCGAGCGCCGACCGGAAGCGATCAAGGCGGTGTCGCAAGCACGCGAGAAACTCTATCTCGATGAATTGATTTCGTCGGCACAAACGTGGCTTCCGACCGTGCGGCAGTTGCGACCGCAGCATAGCTGGGACAATGTCGTCCGCGTCCTTAACCGCCGCGGCCACGACTGGACCGTTGAGCGACTCCGACGCGCGGTTCACCGCTTGGTCCGCGAAAAGCTCGCTGAGAAAGAACTCCTGGCCCGGTCCCCTCGCCGCGCTCCCGAAGATCATCTGATGAAGCTGGCGGCGGCGATCGCCATTGCCGATCCCGATCTGTCGCTTCGCGACATTGCCTCTCAACTGGACAAGATGGGAGAACGGCCTGTGCGAGGGGGCAAAAGATGGCAACCCTCCTCCGTCCGGGACCTGCTGGACGAAGCCCACCGGTTTGGCCTTATCCGCCGCTGAGGGCACGATTCATCAACCGACTGATCGCGCGGTTCTTTTCCTGCGGCTGTTCGCCGGCGTTGTCTTCAAGCTTGACTATCGACGATCTGTAGCGTTGGCAGAGGCGGTCCGCAGCGGCAAAGTCGTGTCAGCTTGCCGGATTGCGCGCGGTGACGATCCACGCCGCGCCGTCGATCATCACCGATCGCTCGCCGGCGCGGTCCGCGAAGGCGGCACGAACCGCGGCCGAGGCGCGGGCCCGGATGTCGTCGGGTTGATCAACGAGCGCGCGCGCCAGCGGGCCGACTTCGAGTGTCATCTTCACGGCGTCGGCGAGCGCTACGTCCCGCGTCTCCCCTTTACCAAAAGGGATGGAGGCGTCGAATGGCGCGATAGCGATATCGGTGAAGCCGGCCGCCGTCAGGATACGCGCTACCCGCCCCGAGTCGCCGAACGAGAATGGGCCGGGCGCTTCGGGATCGGGCGGCGCCGTCGGCGGGACGATGCCCTTGATCGCGCCCATCGGCAGGCGCACCCAATCGTTCTCGGCCATGCCGCGCCAGCAGACGAAAGCGACGCGCCCGCCTGGCTTGAGCGCACGGCGCATATGAGCGAACGCCCCTGTCGGATCGTCGAAGAACATCACCCCGAAACGGGAGAACAGGATGTCGAACGCCCCGTCGGGCAGCTCGGCGCTGCTGGCGTCGGCCACCTGGAACAGGACTGGCGTATCCTGCGGCGCTAGCGCGCGCGCTCTGCCGATCAGCGGTTCGGATACGTCCACGCCCAGCACATGGCCCCCTGCGCCGACGCGGGCGGCCATTTCCAGACTAGACGCCCCCGCGCCGCAGCCGATGTCCAGCACGCGTTCGCCCGTGGCGGGCGCGGCGGCTTCGATCGCGGCCTGGCCGAACACCGCCATCATGGCATCGAGCCGGGCCTGGTGAGCGACCCAGCGCTCCCCGCTTTGGCCATTCCAGTCCGAGACCTGATAAACATTGTTCTCTGCCATACCATATCCCCTTGTTCTGATCCGTTCTTAACCAGGTTGTCCGCCCGCGTGGTCGCTGCCACCGTGCGCGGCGATGAACATCGCGACGGCCGACCGGCAATAGGATTCGATCTCGTCTCTGTCCCCTGCTCTCGCCTCATCGAAGCGTGCGATAATCAGGAGATCGGATCCCTTGAAAAGCGCGGCAAACAAGCGGGCGGACCGGAGAGGATCGGGCACGTTCAGAACCGCCTTCGCGTGCAACTGACGCAACAGGGCCTCGATTTGGGCGATGATATGGGCGGGGCCGGCTTCGTAATGGAGCTTGCTTAATGACTTTTGACTCGTGACGTCGGCCATGACCATGGCTTCGACACTGCGCACGTCCGGGCGCAACAGCGTGCGAAGCAGCGATGATCCCACCGCCATGAGCTGATCTTCGGCCGAACCGTCGACGCCTTCAAAAAGGGCTTGTGGTATCAACTGCTGGCAGCGGGCCGCAAACGACGCGCCAAACAGTGCCTCCTTATTCTCGAAGTGTCGGTAGATGCTGAGCTTGGATATCTTCGCCCGCTGGGCGACCTTGTCCAATGTCGTCGCTTGGAAACCCAATTCCGCAAAGAGTTCGCCCGCTGCGTCGACTATGGTTTGGCCAAGCGCCTCATTGGCGGGCCGGCCGCGCCGTGCGCGGATGTTTTCTTCGGGCACGATAATTCCAGTCCTTGACAGTATCGTTATTCTTGAATTACGATACTACGTAGTTTCATAAATTCCAAGAGTGGATTTTATCGTGTCCGCCAAATCAGGTTTCCCTTGGCCACCCAGCGATTTCGAATGCGCATCGCTGGGCGACATTGCGCGCCAGATTCTGCCCAACCTCTTCCCTTCACAACTCGGAGCCCATCATCATGGATGACGTCATCATCATCGGCGGCAGCTTTGCCGGCCTCGCCGCCGCCCTGCAGCTCGGCCGCGCCCGCCGCAAGGTCATCGTTCTCGATACCGGCCTGCCGCGCAACCGCTTCGCCGGCCATTCGCATGGTATGCTCGGCCATGATCACAAGCCGCCGCTGGACATCCTGGCCGAAGCGCGGCGGCAGTTGGCACGTTATCCAGCGATCAAACTGGTCAATGCCCGGGCCGATAGCATCTCCGGCACCATCGACAATTTCTCCGTCCTCACTGGCGATGGCGAAAACATTGGGGCGCGCCGCCTGATCCTGAGCTATGGCATCACCGACCAGATGCCCGATGTTCCGGGCTTTGCCGAAGGCTGGGGCACGTCCATCGTGCCCTGTCCCTATTGCGACGGCTTTGAAGTCGCCGGCCAGCATTGGGGCCTCGTCTGGTCGGGCCCGCAGTCGCATAATCAGGTCAGGCTGTTCCACGACTGGACCGACAGGCTGACGGTCTTCGCCGATGGTCACGACATTCCGCCCGATATCCGGGCCGATCTGGAGCGTCGCAACACACCTATCATCGATGGTCGGATCGTTGAGATAGCTCGGCACGGGAGCCATGGCGCCACCATTAAGATCGATACCGGCCCCGATGTCGCAGTCGATATTCTGTTTGCGCATCCGCGCAACAAGCCGTCTGCAAGTCTGCATGAACCACTGGGCCTCGCCACGGCCGGCACGCCCCTCGGCATTGTCCTCAAGGTCGACGAGCGCCGTGAAACCAGCATGCCCGGCATCTACGGCGCCGGCGACCTCACCACCCCCCTCATCCCCTCGGTCACCACGGCATCATGGCAAGGCACGATGGCGGGCATCTTCGCCCAGCAGTCGATGCTGGTTTGAAAGCACAGATTCCAGGCACCAAAATCCACGAGAGTTCAATTGGGACAACGCGCAGCCATCTACAGCCGCGTTTCGACCGCCGACCAGTCTTGCGAACGGCAAGAGCGAGACCTAACTGCTTTTGCCCAGCGCGCCAGCTACCCCATCGACTGGGCCAAATAGGCGTGAACTACAAGATCATCGTGCACAGGAAGGCCGAGGCGGAATTGCTCAGCTGTGTCGCGATTTCGCCAGTGTAGAGAAGGCCGGACTGAGGTAGCGGCATGGGCAGTTTGTCGCGGAGCTTGAAACGTTCGTTCCACAAGCGCGGCAGGCTTGGGATAGCCTTATTCCCGCCGTACCGGTCATCGGTCATTGCCGGAGCGTCAACCTGACGATTAAACGGATCGCTTCAAGCCATTGCTGCCGCTCACCATCAGAACGGCCGGGCAGGTTGCTTTCGAGCGACTCCAGAAACAAAGCTTTACGACGGCCGATACTCGCGTTATATATTCTCCGCAAGGAGAATGATTTTGGCCAGTACTTCACACGCCTACACGCCCGCCGAAGCTGCAGCTGTCAGTGAGATCGCTGTCAAGTCGGTGCACAATGCCATCGACAAGCGGATCATCGCAACTCATCTTACCGGCAGCGGGGGAGGTCGCGCACTCACGGATGACGATCTCCTTCGGTTGAAGCTCTGGTATGGTGTCGGATCGATTTTGTCTGCCGAGCGCCGCAAACGTCTGTTCGACACAATCGACGAGAACCCCAATGCCGATACCGTGAGGGTAGACGATTATCTGATCATCGATGTCGCCCGGGCAAGAGAGCAGTTGGCTGCACGCGCCGAAGCGCTTCGAGAAGCAGAACGAAAAATCCACAGCGTAAAGGGCGTCGTGGGTGGCGAACCGGTTTTCAAGGGAACCCGCGTTCCGGTGCGGACTATTGCCGCAATGAAGGTCCAGGGCGCGAGCACCGAGGAAATCGTCGAGGGATATCCTTCGCTCAGCGAGCGCATGGTGGCGCTTGCCGAAATCTGGGCAGCCGCCCACCCGGCCCGAGGACGGCCCCGCAAGCTTTCGGAACTCGGCCTGAAAGTGAAGTCCGTGAAGCGTCTGCGACTTCACAACGAGAGCACCCCAAAATCCACGGGCTCGACCTCGTGAAATTTCTCATCGACGAATGCCTTCACACGTCTCTCGTGGCCGTGGCTCAAGGTCAATGGGCATTTACTCAGCAGAAGCGACTATGCCTCTGGAAGCGTATAGCGGGTGAGGCTCGCACTGTCATCTCCATCGAGGGTCACTTCAATGACTTCGTTGACCATATCCTCCGCCCCAACCAAATCCTCCAGAATGAGGGCAAACAATTCTCGCTGCAGGAAAGGGAGTACCTGCGGGACGATGATCATCAAGCCCGCATGCAGTTCCTCTCTTGCATACAGCTTCCGGAAGTCGCGGGCGTTGTTCGTTACGAATGTGAAAACCGCCGCGATGATCCGAGGCATCAGATCCCAGTCGGCTTCGCCGCTTAGTCCCAAGGCTTTTCGGAATTTCATTCTATCACAAGAATTTTTTGCAACAGAGCCGTTGCTTCCTTCCCAACATTCCATCGAGAAGATCGGGCTTGCGGCGCGCGCTCTTGCGCGCCGGCGTGCCGAACAAGCGTTGATCTCGAATATTGATCCGGAAAAGCTGCAAACCTTGGACGATCTACTGGTCGTGGACGCGGCTGTCGGCCAGACGCGGTTCCAGTGGTTGAAATCAGCGCCGGATGCGCAGGCGGCAGGGAACCTGGTCGGGCTGACCGAGCGGATCGTGTTCCTGCGCAACCTCAGGATTGATCCGCACTTGCAGGCTCGTATTCCTTCCGGGCGGTGGGATCAGATGGTGCGGGAGGGTGATGTCACACCCCCCTGGCTGGCCAACGACTTCAATGTGAACCGGCGACGCGCGACAATCGTGGCCCAGATCATCAAACTGGGGCAGAAGCTCACCGACGGGTCTGACCGGTAATGGACATGTACATCTGAGTTGTACAACGGCATAACCCATGATAGCGTGAGCCTTCCAACGGCTGGAGACCATGATGCCCCGGACGAGTTACAAAATCAGCGAGGCCCGCAAGAATTTCGCCGAGGTGCTCGAACGTGCCAACCAGGGCGAGGAAATCATCATCATGCGCGGCAATGAGATCTATGCCCG
Source organism: Martinezella paranaensis (assembly GCF_014200235.1). NCBI lineage: Bacteria > Pseudomonadati > Pseudomonadota > Alphaproteobacteria > Hyphomicrobiales > Rhizobiaceae > Martinezella > Martinezella paranaensis. Next base: position 21,202 of record NZ_JACHBI010000027.1, read on the forward strand.
CATTGGCCCGGCCGGTGGCGGCAAGCGGCCGTTCGGACTGCTGCGCCAGCGCGGCCTGCCGGACGATCTGTTCGACGCGGTCGATGCCGAACAGGCGGCCATCGATGCCGGTGACTTCAACGATGATACCGGCGTCTGGCAGGGCGGCCCAACCGGCCGCGAGCCCAAGGCATGAAGCTTCTACTCGACAGCCACGCCATCTACTGGTGGACGATCGGCAGCGACCGGCTGTCCGGCAACGCCCGGGCGCTGATCGAGGACAAGGCCAACACCGTCCTTGTCAGCGCCGTCTCCTTCTACGAGCTCGACAACAAGATGCGGCTTAAAAAGCTCGATCTGAAGCCGCAAGAATTGCGCGCCGCCGTTGCCGCCAGCGGCTTGCAGACGCTTGCCATCAGCGATCTGCACGCCGAGCTCGCGGCAAGCTTCGACTGGGACCACCGCGATCCCTGGGATCGCATTCTCGCTGCCCAGACGCGGCTGGAGCACTGCGCCTTCGTGTCGCTCGACGTCGCGTTCGACACCGTGCTGCATGAACGGGTTTGGTGAAGCGCAATCAACGCCATTTTGCGGCGCGAAATGCTCGCATCACTCAAGCGATAGTGCAATGTATTTATTGCATAATTTCTTTACAAAAAATCTAAGAGGATAATCACTTCCGATCGCGGTAAAGCATTTTATTCGGCCTATCATCATCGATAAGTAACTCTTATCGATGGAAGATTGATTTCGAGGCGCAAATTGTTCGAACGCCGGGAATTCCAGTTTCCGTTTCTTCGTTGCCAGCCAGTGCATGCGCCCAAACGGCATCGTCTGGGCCAGTACGAACATCGGCAGCTAGCCAACGCGGATACCGGCGAGCCGAATGCACTCGCGTGATTTGGCCTGGGACGATTGCGCCGCGATTACCCCATGTTTAGAAAATATGCCGAAACGGCTAAGCGCATATACTTCAGTATAATACCTGGAATGCTGCGTGCAGCGCTACCGTTATAGCGGTACCCTGAAACCACCACACACCCCATCAGGGGACCATTTGCCGCGCCGGCATATTGTTGATCGCAAAGACTCCAGCCCCCGCCGGCGCGGCTTTTATCAAAACGGGGAACAGCGCTGTCGCTGTTGTGATTTTAGCGGGCAGTATGCATCCCAACCGAACTTGGACAGCAGGAGGATCACCGAGACAAGTGATCAGCCATGCTAAGTACCTGAATTGCGCCATTGACACAGAAGGGAAGTCAGTCAAGCCTTATTAGAACTGCGATGCCCGTGACAAGAACGATGCGGGCAGCATTGAGCCGAGCGGTGTGGTGATGGACGACACGGTCCAAGACATCGGAAAGAGGAGCTTCAGAAGGAGCGCCAGCAGACAGGAAGCTGCTGCCGCCTTCGTCCACCAGAAGATTCCCACAAGTCCTCGAGAAGATGGGCTGCAAGGCGCCTGGAATGACGGCGATCGCATCTTCACGAGGGAAATATACCACGATGACTATGGCGCATCACGGGCCGTTTTGGTCGTGCGGCTTATAGCCGAGCACCCCGCTCGCGCCAGCCTCGACAGGCTGGCGCACGAATATGGTCTCAGAAGCGAACTCGAGCGTACATGGGCAGCGATGCCACTCAACCTCATCACGCAGAATGGCCACAGCGCTCTTCTCCTGGAAGATAGTGGCGCCGCGCCGCTCCGTCAGCTGATCGGACTGCGTAGACATGGCATGGCTGCCGAGCTCCCCATCTTCTTGCGTCTTGCCATCGGTATCGCCGCAGCAGTTGGCAAGGCTCACGAACGCGGCCTCATTCATAGAGACATCAAGCCGTCGAATATTCTGGCAAACACGGCAGACGGAAAGGTTTGGCTGACGGGATTTGGTGTGGCATCGCGTATTTCTCGGGAACGTCAGGCCCCCGACCCTCCTGAGATCATTGCCGGCAGCCTCGCATACATGGCGCCCGAACAGACTGGCCGTATAAACCGATCAGTCGACTCCCGTAGTGACCTCTATGCCGTGGGCATCACGCTGTACGAAATGCTCACCGGCAAGCTGCCGTTCACGGCTTCGGATCCCATGGAGTGGGTACACTGCCATATTGCCAAGCGACCAGTGTCACCTTCGGAGAGAATAAAGAAACTACCGCGCGGCATTTCGGCAATCGTGATGAAGCTGATTTCCAAGAACGCCGAAGAACGCTACCAGACGGCGGCCGGGCTGGAAGCGGATCTCCGCCGCGCACTTATCGAGAACGAGAGGAGTGGGCGGATCGAAGAATTTCCTCTCGGGACGCACGATCTGCAGGACCGGCTTCTAGTTCCCGAGCGGCCCTATGGTCGTGAGCTTGAAGTCGCTGTCCTTCTTGCCGCGTGCGACCGGGTTGTTGCAGGCGGCGGACCGACGCTAGTGTTGGTTTCGGGCCATGCCGGAGTTGGCAAATCCACCGTGGTGAACGAGCTTCACCGAGCGCTTGTGCCGCCACGAGGGCTGTTTGCCTCCGGCAAATTCGACCAGAACCAGCGGGACGTTCCCTATGCAAGCCTAGCGCAGGCCCTGCAGAGCCTCGTCCGGGCTCTGTTGGCTAAGAGCGAAGCCGAACTCGCGCCCTGGCGCATTGGTCTGACCAAGGCTTTGGGCGCGAGCGGTCGACTTATGGTGACGCTCGTCCCGGAACTCGAAGCCCTCCTCGGTCCACAGCCCCCAGTCGCGGATTTATCGCCGCAAGACGCCCGGCGGCGATTCCAATTGGTTATCAGGCGACTGGTGCGAGTGTTCGCCAAAGCTGAGCATCCACTAACGCTGTTTCTAGACGATCTCCAATGGCTGGACGCCGCAACACTCGACCTAATAGAGGATCTGTGCACCCAGCGAGATTTTCGTCATCTGCTGCTCATCGGGGCTTATCGCGACAACGAGGTCACGCCAGCCCACCCGCTGATCCAGCGGCTTGCCGCAATCCGACAGGCCGGCGTCCAAGTGCACGAAATTGCATTGGGGGCCCTCAAGCTTGTGGATCTGACGCGGATGCTCGCCGACGCTCTTCATTGCGGGAGCAACCGTGTCCAGCCGCTTGCGCGGCTGGTTCACAAGAAGAGCGCGGGAAATCCGTTCTTTGCGCTTCAGTTTCTAAGTACGCTGCCGGACGAAGGATTGCTTGAGTTCGATCGCGGGCAGGCACGCTGGGATTGGGACCTTAAGCGCATAGGAGCCAAAGCTTATACCGATAACGTTGCCGATCTCATGCTGGGCAAGCTGCAGCGACTGCCCAATACGACACAGGCTGCCTTGAGCATGCTGGCGTGCCTTGGCAATCGAGCGACAGTTGGGACCTTGATCCTGATGAGGAGCGAAAATGAAGAAGCGGTTCATGCGGTATTATGGGCTGCGGTGCGAGCCGGGTTGGTGCTACGTCAACAGGGGGAATATCGCTTTCTGCATGACCGGGTTCAGGAGGCCGCGTACGGGCTAATTCCCGAAAGCGAGCGTGCGACGGTGCACCTTTCCATTGGCCGCCTTCTGCTAGTGCATACGCCACCGAACGCACTCGAGGAGCACATTTTCGAGATCGTCGGTCAGCTAAATCGTGGCGACACCTTTATCATGTCGGGCAAAGAGCGCGAGCGCCTCGCCGAGCTGAACTTGATTGCCGCTCGCCGTGCCAAGACGTCCGCGGCGTACGAATCGGTGCTGGTCTATGCCAGCGCGGGTGCGGTTTGCTTGCAGGACGATGAGTGGGAGCGCCGGTACGAACTCGCTTTCGCCCTCGAGCTGCACAGGGCTGAATGCGAATTCCTCACCGGGGCGACGGCTCAGGCGCAGGCACGCCTTGCAGAACTGGCAAGCCGTGCCGTCAGCCTCACCGATCTGGCACGCGTCACACGGCTGCGCGTGGACCTGTTCATGAGCCTTGGACGGAGCGATCAGGCTATCCTGTTCGGTCTTGATTACCTGCACCGTGTCGGCATCGGCTGGTCGGCGCACCCCACCAGGAGCCAGGTGCGGCAAGAATACGCGCGGCTGTGGCGGCAGCTCGGGGGCAGGCCCATCGAAGCGCTACTTAACTCGCCCACGATGACAGACCCGGTCGCATTCGCGACCATGGATGTTTTGACCTCGCTCGTCACTCCAGCCTTGTTTACTGATGAGAATCTGCGCTGCCTCGTTATCGGGCGAATGGGAAACGTCAGCCTCAAGTATGGCAACAGTGACACGTCGCCCTATGCCTACACCGCGGTAGGCACGGTGCTGGGACCTTATTTTAACAATTACGAAGCAGGTTTCAGGTTCGGTCTGCTGGGGCTGGACTTGGCGGACCAGCCTGGTATGGACCGCCTGAAGGCGCGGGTCTATCTAGCCTTCGGTAACCTTGCGAAATCTTCGCCACGGCACGCGCGGACGGGCCGTCCGCTTGCGCAACGCGTATTTGAAACGGCACAGCAGGTCGGAGATCTCACCTACGCCGTCTTAAGCCGGAACAACCTCGTGACCTATCTTCTCGGCGCGGGCGAACCCCTCTCCGAAGTTCAACGGGATGCGGAAGCAGGTCTGGACTTCGCGCGCCAGGCCGGGTTCGGTGTCGTCGTCGGCTTCATTTCCGGACAGCTCCAGCTCATTCGAACGCTCCGTGGGCTGACGCCGGTGTTTGGGCACTTTGACGACAAGGAATTCGATGAGCAGCAATACGAAAGGCAGACCGACGGCAAGCCGGGCAGTTGCCTTTACTGGATCCGCAAATTGCAGGCACGCGCTCTCGCCGGTGATTATGTGACCGCGCTTTCGGCAGCGGCGAAAGCAGAGGGCCTCCTCTGGATGACCCCTGCCATGTTCGAGCGGGCGGAATACCACTTTTACGCGGGGCTCGCGTTGGCTGCGTCTTGTAGCAAAGGATCGGCTACTGAAAGCTCTGAGTATCTCAAGAAATTGCGTGCTCATCGCCGTGAGCTCGACAAATGGGCCGAGCACTGCCCAGAGATCTTTGCAAGCCGCGCAGCGTTGCTGGGCGCGGAAAACGCGCGCTTGAGCAACCGGGTTCTCGATGCCGAGCGCCTCTATGAACAGGCTATCCAATTAGCCCACGCCCACGTGCTCCCTCACGACGAGGCGATCGCCTATGAGCGCGCCTCCGCCTTCTACCGCTTGCGCGGTTTCGATAAGATTGCTCGTCTCTACCTGCAAAACGCTCGTAACCGCTACCTGCGTTGGGGCGCGGACGGCAAGGTGCGGCAGCTCGACGAACTTTCCCCGCAGCTACGGGAAGACCAACCAGCATCCGTTGCCACGAGCACAATCGAAGCGCCGGTCGAACACCTCGACTTGGCGACCGTAATCAAGGTGTCGCAAGCTGTCTCCAGCGAAATCGTCATCGAAAAGCTGATCGATGCAGTACTGCGATTGGCCGTCGAGCAGGCGGGTGCCGAGCGCGGCTTACTCATCCTGTGGCATGGCGACGAGCCGAGGATTGTGGCGGAAGCAACGACACGTGGTGAAGCGGTCCTCATGGAGCTACGCGATGAGACTGCCGTCGGTACGATGCCAGAATCGGTTCTCAACTACGTCCTGCGGACCCGGGAAGTTGTAAGTCTCGACGATGCGTCAGCCGAAAACGCCTTTGCGGCCGATCCCTACATTCGTCATCACGCGGCCAGATCTATTCTTTGTTTACCGCTGATCAATCATGCGAAGCTGATCGGTGCGTTGTATCTGGAAAATGCTTTGGCCGGCGGTGTCTTTTCACCGGGGCGCACGACGGTGCTGAAGCTCATCGCGTCACAAGCGGCCAGCACGCTCGAGATTACCCGTCTGTATCGCGACCTTAAAGAACGCGAGGCGCGGATCGGCCGTTTAGTCGAAGCCAACATCATTGGGATTTTCATTCGCGATATGAGCGGCCGAATTATTGAGGCGAACGAGGCATTTCTTCGGATCGTGGGCTACAGCCGCGATGAACTCTTCGCGGATCGACTGCTTGAGGCAGATCTGACACCGCCGGAATGGCGTGAGCGTGACGCGGAGGCCGACTCCGAGTTGAAAGTGACCGGCAGCGTCCAGCCGTTTGAGAAAGAATACCAGCGAAAGGATGGTCACCACATGCCCGTGATGATTGGGCAGGCAAGCTTTGAGGGCAGCGGGAACCAGGCTGTGGCCTTCGTGCTCGATTTGTCCGCGCGCAAAAATGCGGAGGAGAGGCTGCGCGCGAGCGAGTCTCGCTTCCGAACCTTCGTCGATCACGCGACCGACGCGTTTTTCCTGCATGCCGACGATTTGATCATTGTAGATGTCAACCGCCAGGCCTGTGAGAGCCTCGGCTACAGTCGCGAAGAACTGATCGGAATGCATCCAAACGATTTTGATGCGGGTCTCGATGCGGCGGCGGTAATGAAGTTGATGGATCGGGTGGACACCGGACAGACGGCGACTTTCGAGACGTTCCATCGGCGCAAGGACGGTACGGTATTTCCGGTCGAAGTTCGCGCCGGCAGATTCCAGCAAGGAGAGCAGTGGTTTCGACTTTCACTGGCCCGTGACATCACCGGCCGCAAGCATGCAGAGAACGCTCTTCAACTTGCGCAGGCAGAGCTTGCCCATGCGAGCAGGTTGACCACAATGGGAGAACTCGCAGCCTCGATCGCCCACGAGGTCAGGCAGCCGCTCACCGGGCTGGTGGGCAGCGGCAATGCCTGCCTTCGGTATCTTGACGCGGATCCACGTGATATCGTCTCCGCCCGTCGCGCAGTCGAACGCATGATCAGCGATGCTTTCCGCGCCTCCGAGGTCATTGACCGGATCCGTGCGATGGCAAAGAAATCGCCCCAACACCGGGATCGACTAAGCATCAACGATATCGTTTCCGAGACCATTGCGCTCGTGTCCACGGATCTCCGACGAAGTGCGATATCGCTGCGCACCACGCTGTCGGACAGCCTGCCCTCCTTGATGGGAGACCAGGTCCAAATTCAGCAGGTGATCCTAAATCTCATCATGAACGCCAAGGACTCCATGACAGCGGTCCCCAGCGGATCCCGCGAGCTCGTCATAAGCACCGAACAAGCGGCACCGGATATGGTTTTGGTGGCGGTCCACGACAGCGGCCCACCAATCGACGCGACTAAGATCGACAAGATGTTCGAGGCATTCTACAGCACCAAACCCAATGGTATGGGCCTGGGCTTAGCGATCAGTCATTCCATCATAGAGGCTCACAACGGCCGGCTCTGGGCCGTTCCGAATGAACCTAGCGGCGCAATCTTTCAGTTTACATTGCCAAACGAGGAGAAAGCGCAGTAATGATTGGCGTCCGGGACCGCCGCCTGACCGGCGCGAAATGGGACGCATATGAAAGAGATTGTCTATATCATCGATGATGACGCATCCGTCCGCGAGGGTCTCGGTGATCTCCTGCGTTCAGTTGGACTTGGCGTGCAGACGTTCGCGTCCAGCCAAGAGTTTTTGGACAGCAAGCGCCCCGACGCTCCGGGTTGCATCATTCTCGATGTCAGGCTACCGGGGCGGAGCGGCCTGGAATTTCAGAGCATGCTGAACAATTTGGGAAACCAACTTCCGGTCGTTTTCATCAGTGCCCACAGCGACATTCCGATCTCCGTGCGGGCGATGAAATCCGGCGCTATCGATTTCCTGACGAAGCCTCTGCGTGAGCAAGAACTGCTTGATGCCACATATGCCGGGATCGAGCGCGATTGCGCTCGGCGGCGGGAGGCCGAGCTCATTGCCAAACTTCGGTGCCGCTATGATTCTTTGACGCCACGCGAGCGCGAGATCATGAACTTGGTGGTCGCGGGCAGCATGAACAAGCAAATCGCTGCTGCCGCGGGCCTGAGCGAGGTGACCGTAAAGGTTCATCGCGGCCACGTCATGCAAAAGATGGGGGCGAGATCGCTCGTCGATCTAGTTCGAATGGCGGACAGCCTTGGGCTGACGACAAAGCCGGCTCCGACCAAATAACGTTAAGCCTTTAGGCATCGTTGATAAATTATCGCACCGATGGTGGGATGATTGGGCTGATTGTGTAGTTCCAATCGCCATGGAATTGATGACGGTTGATGTTGATCGCATCCATCTCGGCATCGCTGACCTTGA
>NZ_JACHBI010000028.1:0-28562 GCF_014200235.1 Martinezella paranaensis
ATAAAATCGTGCTCGTCATCCATCACTCCTCGTTTTGACACGAGGGGTCAGTTCTTCGGTTCGTTAGGGGGTCAGTTTTTCATTTCGCCCGACAATTTCTGGGGGCGACGACCCCACAGTGAATCAAATATGGCTCTGTTGCAAAAATTTTTTGGGGCGTAAAATTGGAGAAAAATAATCCTTCTATTGATATTAAATCGCCTTGAACAGCCTCATAGCAGCTGCAGTTCGAGGTGGCGGAATATCAAAGAAGCTGTTTTTTGGCAGCTGTCCAAGGCTTTTTGGAATTTCATTCTATCACAAGAATTTTTTGCAACAGAGCCCTCCCTTCCCAACCGTCAAATTCAGGATTTCGAGGACAGATCGTCCTGATCACCGGCCTTATCGAGCTGCTCGCGTATATAGGCTTCGATGTAGTCGAAGACCTCGACCGCGCCGGCATCCGTCTCGATCAGATCGATCGGGCGACGCCCGCCGAGATGCGCGCTCTCCCTGCGCGCCCACTTCAGGACTTCGCCTTCGGTGCGCAACACCGGGCGGGCCATCTCCAGCATCTTCGCCAGATGATGCGGCTTCGCATACCATGAATGCGGCTTGACGCTGGCCCGCCGGCGGCCGGGGACGACATCGGGCAATTGCGACGCGCGCAATTCATCATCCGATATATGCCGCCTGACCCAATGAGCGAGCTTCGCCAGCGACACGTTTGCCTCGCGTTCAAGGTCCCCGCCCCCGCCAGCCTTGCGCGTCGGGATCACCAGGCCGCGGACGATATCCGGGCAGCGCCTTCAACATCTCCAGCGCCGGCGTCAGGTCGGTGTCATTGGTGACAAGCACCACTTGGTCGACCTCGCTGCTCAAGGCATCGTCGTAGAGATGAAGCGCCAGGTTCACATCCGACTGCTTTTCCTCGAGCTTCCAGACCTGGATCTTGTCGCAATCGCGCGGCCAGCGCTTCGGATCGTCGGCCGGAACGATGTGCTGATTGGCCTTATAAAGGGAATAATGGCCCATTACGAAGGAGAGCCTGCCACCGCAGTGCGTCGTCAAGGCATTGTGATATTGGGCCTGTGAAGACACCGAATCCTCGCCCTTGGCGGCACTCTCGATGATCTTGGCTGTGAAATATTTGATCGCGCAGTCCGGATGCAGGGGCATCGTTGCCGGCTCGGCGTTCAGTGTCGGCCTGTAGAGGATTGTCGGCAAAATTTGCGTTTCGAACAGGCTCAGGACGTCGAGCCATTTGAAGGCGGTCTTGCGAAGGCAACCGTAATAAAGATTGTAGCCGTCGATATAGACGCGTGTTCGTAATGCTGGCACTCCTGCCCCCAAGACATAAAAAAACCGGCTTGCGCCGGCTTTTTACCCCAACCGCCCGGAGCCCATGTCTCTCAGGATGCTGGGTTAGTTGTTAGGTTTCAACATAGTGTCGAATAGTTCTCTCGTCAACCGACATTGACAGCCATCAACGACCTGAAACCGGCAGTTTCTCCGTGAATTGAGCCAAGATAGGCATTTCTCGGCAAGTCCGCAACGGAATCACGCATCCCACGCGACGAGTGAATCGGGAGAAGGGCCACCGCCCATACCGGCCGGCCGCGCTCTATGCCGTGGGGGCTCTGTTGCAAAAAGTTTGGATTGCAGGGAAGTTCCCACTTTCTCCATTGTCAGGCGGTTTGAGTTTCGAGATTCGGGGCGAGCAGAGCCACGGCTTCCGTTAATGCGCTCGGACCAATGCCGAAAGCCCGTTCAACGATACGAGCTTCTCCTCGAGCGTCGCCGGTCAGGTTGAAAATCGCAGCCTGCCCCTTGCGCAGCGCCCGCAGCACCTCGAAACCTTTGATGGTCGCATAGGCCGTTTTCAGTGTCTTGAACCCTCTGACCGGCCTGATCAATTGCTTGAGCTTACCGTGATCGGCCTCAACGATATTGTTCAGATATTTCACCTGCCGATGCAAAAGCTCTTCAGGGCATTTGCCTTCTGCCTTCAGCTCTGAAATCGCAATGCCGTAGGTCGGTGCCTTGTCGGTGTTGATCACAGTCGGTTTTTCCCAGTCTTTCAATCCATTCAAAGCCTTGCCGAGAAAGCGTTTGGCCCCTTTGGTATTGCGAGTTGGCGAAAGATAGAAATCGATCGTATTGCCGAATTTATCGACGGCCCGGTAAAGATACGTCCATTGGCCGCGGACTTTCACATAGGTTTCATCAACCCGCCAGCTTGTTGACTGGGGTCGGCGCCAATGCCAGCGCAGCCGCTTATCAATCTCTGGCGCGTATTTCTGGACCCACCGGTAGAGCGTGGAATGATCGACCGCGACACCTCGTTCACCCATCACTTGTTCAAGGTCGCGGTAGCTCACCCCATAGCGGCAATACCATCGAACCGCCCACAAAATCACTTCACCCTGAAAATGACGCCATTTGAAATCGCTCATCAAAAATCTCGCTGAAAATCACCGGCGCTCTTTCGGTGATCAACCGAATTTTTGCAACAGAGCCCTCGATTATCTGTGCCACTCACCTGGATACAGCTGAAGTCCGATCTCAACCCCAAGCGGTTCACGGTTCGCATCGTGCCTGCGCTTCTTGCTCGTTCTGGCAGGACTATTGTGATAGCGAGCGACCGCTCGAGCAGGCAATCAGACGTCTCGGAAAGTCAAAGCGAGCGGCGTGAGCACCCATGAGCGCGGCTCTCAGGCGATGTCAGATGAATGAAAAACTGAAGGACACATCCGACCTGCCCCCTCTCTTCAACTCGATGTCAGAGTTGAACGCGTTTGGCCGCGTTGTCATCGTGATTCGCAACTGGCTCGCGAATACAAACTCTTGGTAGCGGCGCCGAAAGCGCTTTACCAGGCGGCGTTTGCAATATGATCGGAAATTCAGCCTGCGATGGCTGGACCGAATAAAGTTAATTCTAAATTAATAGATCGGGCAAATTCTTACAGATACCCGACCCGCGCGGTCATCCTCAGGAGCTGGAGATTCGAATGAAGCGCCCGAGTGTCAAGCAGGCCCTCATTGCAGTCTTATCAGTCATCGGTATCTTCCTCGTTGTTTTGTCGTACAGTTCCCTCAGCACGATCTCGACGCTGAACGACGATACCCACCAAATCGGTGGCTTCTGGATGAAGCGCCTGGTCACCGCCCGAGATATCAAGGGCAACTTCTCTGATCTTAAGCTCGCTTACTCGCGCTATCTATTGCAGGCGTCACCAGACAATCGAGCTGCCGAAGCAGAGCTCCTCAGCGATGCGAACACTGCAGTCGAACGGGCGATTGATGAATATGTCAAAGGCGTCCGAACCGAGCGAGGCCGAGAGCTGATTAATCAAGTCAGTTCAGAACTTAAGAAATATGACGAATTCGCCGAGCAAATGATCCGCCTGCAGGATAGCGGGAAGACAGCCGAGGCGGTCAGTTTTTTCCGCGAGAGCATGGAGCCGCAATCTGATCAGGTGGGCCAAAGGATTGCGGACCTGGTGGCTTTCATCCTGGGCCAGGCCGAAACCTACGTCGCTGGAAGTAGCGCCACGGCAAGCCACGCGTTCACTGTAACAGCAATAATCGCGACTCTCGCGATCTTAGTCGCCTTTGCCGGAACGATATTCGCTGTGTTGGGTATCGCAAATCCGATCCGGCGAATTGCTGACGCCATGAAAATCTTGTCTGATGGAAATCTGCAAAGTGCTATTCCCTACGCCGGCCGCGCGGATGAGATTGGCGCGATGGCTGCGGCAGTGGAGGTTTTCCGACAAGATGCGATAAATGTTCTTCGATTGGAGCAGGAAGCATCCACATCGCGGAGCCAGGCAGAGGCAGCGCGTGCCACAGAACAGGACCGTGCCGAAAAAGAAGCGCGACAACTGCGGTTTGCCACGACAACGTTGGGAAATGGATTAAGGCGTCTGGCTGGCGGGGATGTCTCCGTCCAGCTAACGGAGCCGTTCGCCGCAGAGTACGAGCAATTGCGAGAGGATTTCAACGCGTCACTCAAACAGCTCGGTTCCACCATCGGCGCTGTACTAAAGACGGTGCACAGCATCGAGAGCGGAACGCGCGAAATCGCATTGGGGGCGCAAGACCTTTCCAAGCGTACGGAACAGCAGGCCGCCTCATTGGAAGAGACGGCGGCGGCCCTTGATGAAATTACCGCCAATGTTACCACAGCCTCCAAGCGAACCGACGAGGCTCGCGACGTCGCACAGAAGGCTAATGTCAGTGCCGAACGTTCTGCGTCGGTGGTATCTGAAGCCGAACACGCGATGAGGCGAATCGAGGACAGCTCGGAGCGGATTTCCAATATTATTGCTGTCATCGACGAGATCGCTTTCCAGACAAACTTACTGGCGCTTAACGCAGGCGTTGAAGCTGCTCGAGCCGGGGAAGCTGGTAAAGGCTTTGCCGTTGTCGCTCAAGAGGTCCGCGAACTCGCGCAGCGTGCGGCAACCGCGGCCAAGGAGATCAAGGGCCTCATTGAGAAATCTTCAGCTGAAGTCGACAATGGCGTGAAACTGGTCCTTGAGACTGGCCAGTCGCTAAAATCGATCAGTGACCATGTATCTCAGATCAATCAGCTAATGGCGGCGATCGCGACTTCGGCGCGAGAGCAGTCCACGGGACTTGCCGAAATCAACACTGCGGTCAATCAAATGGATCAATCCACTCAGCAGAACGCGGCGATGGTCGAGCAATCGACGGCAGCGGCCGCATCTTTGTCGAGCGAGGCGAGCAGGTTGCGCGATCTTGTCAACCAGTTTCATATTGCCGGCGACGCAGAGCAGATCTTCGCGATGAGAAATACTGTGCGGATCATGGCGGCTTAATCGCGGCATCGGAGCTGCGTCGCTAACTTGAACAAGGCCAATAAGCAGTGGCCCCAACGAACTCCGTGGCGAGGTCAACTCTTCGGCCTGCTTTGGCGCCGGCGCATTTCCGTTTGGCGTCAACTTGTCGAACGCCTTCGGAAGGTCGACCTAGAATTTCCTCCCTCGAGAGACCAGTTTAGCGGCGAGTTCATTGAGAGTGTCGTCGCCGAGAGCCTGGCTCAGCTCCTGATCGTTTATGTCGGCGCGATCCGTATTCGACATTGCGCAGATCGTGTCCGTCCAGATGGATGAGATCGAATGCGTATGGGATTGCGTCGGAGGCACGGTTACCCTCATTTTTGCCGGATGCGGCAAGTATATAGTTGTGCCGCGATGATTGGGCGAGCGTTTCGATGAACGAAAGCCGCGTCATTTCTGACATGGGGGGAAATGATTTGAACGAGACTCAACAACTGTGGGAATGGCGCGAGAAGATCGCAAATCTCTACTACGAGGTGCGTTCTAGTCCGGACGCGGTTGCCGCCTGGCGGCTTTGGTGCGACACCCGTTCGACCCTGTTTCGCGACCATCCTCAGTCGCCAATTGAATTGGCGGACCGCGAGAAGTTCGAAGGGCCAACGACATTTTCTTATGATCCCTCGTTGCGCCTGACGGTACAGCTTGTCCCGGTAACGCCGGAACGGACAACCGTCGCAACGGGGGTGGATGGCGACCTGTCGATGCATGCATTCTCCCGTACAGCGGGGCTGGAGACTAGATTGGGTGGCGAGTTGACCCTTTACTGGATTGAGGGGTACGGCGGTGGCGTGTTCCTGCCTTTTGTCGACGCGACCTCAGGGACCGAAACTTATGGCGGTGGCCGATATCTCCTCGACACCATCAAGGGAGCGGATCTCGGAGTTGTCCGTCCAGACGGCACACTAGTGCTCGATTTCAACTTCTCCTATTTTCCGTCGTGTGCCTATTCTTCCCGCTATGTCTGTCCATTAGCGCCATCGGGTAATCGACTGAAAGGCGGGGTAAGAGCCGGAGAACGGCTACTTATCTCGAAATGAGCCGCGGTGAAGCGGAGATGCAGTGATTGTGATGAAAGCACATCACTTGCAAATTGGGTTCTACTTGCTGCCATTCACTGTCGGTGCGATTGACCTTCACTGCATCCAGTCGCCTGATAGCTATTTTGATTGGGCTCGAGGCTGGTAGTTGAGTTGACATCAGAATTGCATTGTCAAGAAAGAACGACAGGTCATGGCTTGTCGCCCAGCCGCGCTTCAGCCGCCTCAATTCTTGCGCCCAAAGGTTATTTGTCAGAGCTGAGGCCAGTTTTCAGCCGAGTTAAATTTCGATCTAAAAGACCTTTTTAAATAGATCAAAAGCTGTGGTTCCATAACAGAACCTTATGCCAGCCAATCGAAATGGTTGGTCGAGGGTTCGAGTTGGTTCAAGAGCGTGTATAAGGAATGTCAGCATCATCGCGGCTGGGATCCTAGTTGCTAGGAACGTAGAAGGATCACGGCTCCAGTCTCATGTATGGGTTAGCTAGCAGCGCTCCTGCCTCATTTCTTCAGCGCCCGTCTTACTAGCAAGCGACATTACCTCAGAGAAAATTCTTCCGATAAGACGCCGTTAACGACAGCATTCAATCCGCTTTGCTTCGAAGATTAGAACATCTTCTCCTATCTAAAAGCTACTAAAACTATAGGGTAAATTATCTAATCGAAACCGGATTTATCGCCATCATGAACGTCCTCGCACTCAGCGGCAATGTCAAAAGACCGTCTAGGACGGCGTCCTTGGTCAACCTCATCGTCGATCGCTTGCGGCAGCGTGTCGGTGGCCATGTGCAGTCCATCGAGCTTGTCGATGCGGCACCCGTGCTCTTTCGCGCGCTCAGAGCAGATCAGCTCGATGCCGAGGGCAAGGCGATCATTGCCGCGGTGGAAGGCTCTGATATCATCATCGTCGGATCGCCCGTCTACCGCGCGTCTTATAGTGGTGCGCTGAAGCATCTGTTTGACCTTGTCGATTATCGGGCATTGGCGGGCAAACGTATCGTTTTAGTTGCCACAGGCGGCACGCCGTTGCACGGCCTGATGCTTGAGCACCAATTGCGGCCGCTCTTTGGCTTCTTCAATGCGCTGACCGTCCCGACCGCAATCTATGCGCTTGAGGCCGACTTTACCGATTACGAACTCACAAATCCTGCCGTCTTCGAGCGTGTAGATCGAGCCGTCGAGGAGGTCGCGGCTATCACGCAGGCGATCGACATCGGAGTGGTCGCCGCGTCGGGGAAACACAGCGGACTGGCAGCTTAGTCCATAGAACGAAATTCAAGAGGGAGCCTTACATGACTTTTTCCAATGCCTCGAACGATCCGGTCAAATTTGCCTATTGGGTGCCGAATGTTTCGGGCGGGCTGGTGATTTCGAATATCGAACAGCGCACAAGCTGGACGATCGAATACAACAGAAAGCTTGCGCAGATCGCCGAAGCGAGCGGTTTCGACTATGCCCTGAGCCAGATCCGTTTCACGGCAGGTTATGGGGCGGAATTTCAGCATGAGTCCGTCTCATTCAGCCACGCCCTGCTTGAATCGACGACGACGTTGAAGGTGATCGCCGCGATCCTGCCTGGTCCTTGGAATCCGGCCCTTGCCGCCAAGCAGATTGCCACTATCAATCACCTGACCAACGGGCGCGTCGCGGTCAATATCGTCAGCGGCTGGTTCCGCGGCGAATTCGCCGCCATTGGCGAGCATTGGCTCGATCATGACGAACGCTATCGCCGGTCGGAGGAGTTCATCCGTGCGCTTCGCGGTATCTGGACAGAGGATAATTTCACCTTCCGGGGCGATTTCTATCGCTTCAACAATTATTCGCTGAAGCCGAAGCCGATCGATCCGCAGCCGGAAATCTTCCAGGGCGGCTCCTCCCGTGCGGCTCGCGACATGGCGGCACGCGTCTCCGACTGGTACTTTACCAACGGCAATACGCCGGCCGAGATTCGCAAGCAGGTTGACGATATTCAGTCGAAGGCCAAGGAGAACGGCCACTCCGTGCGGATCGGGGTCAACGCCTTTGCAATCGTGCGCGAGACGGAGGAAGAAGCCAAGGCGGTGCTTGCTGAGATCATCGAGAAAGCCAATCCGGAGGCGGTCAATGCCTTCGGGCATGAAGTAAAGAACGCCGGCAAAGCGTCGCCGGAAGGTGAAGGAAATTGGGCGAAATCCTCTTTCGAAGACCTTGTTCAATATAATGATGGCTTCCGCTCGAACCTTATCGGCACGCCACGGCAGGTTGCCGAGCGGGTTGTGGCGCTGAAGCAGGCGGGTGCGGATCTGATCCTGCTTGGCTTCCTGCACTTCCAGGAGGAGGTCGAGTATTTCGGCAAGCATGTGATCCCGCTGGTTCGTGAGCTCGAAGAGGCCGCCAGCACGCAGCCGGTGGCAGCCGAATAGGCTCGCTGCAGCAAAATACCTCGCAAGTGAAACATGATCGGCGCGTGGGCCGATTGGTCCACGCCGACGGGATCGGCGTGGCATGTTCAAGCCGCGCCCGAGCCGAATGGAGGACACTGAATGCCTGCCGCGACCTATTCCCTTGACGTGCTGGATCCCGGTACGCTGCGGGGCTCCGGCGACCAGATTGCCCGCGCGTTGCCACCGGGCAATACCGGCGGCATCCCGCAGCATGACGAAGAGACCCATGCTCTCTCTTTGCATGGCATCAGCCTGTCATTCGGTGGCGTCGCTGCCTTGGTCGATGTAGACCTTTCTGTCGAGCCGGGGGAGATCCGGGCGATCATTGGTCCAAATGGCGCCGGCAAGAGTTCGCTGATCAACGTTATCAGCGGTGTCTATCGCTCGAACCATGGCCATGTTCGAATCGGTTCCAACTCCTATCGCCATGTGCCGACGGAACGGCTGGCATCGCTCGGCGTTGCCCGTACGTTCCAGAACCTCGCCTTGTTCAAGGGCTTGAGCGTCATCGATAATGTCGTCGCCGGCCGAGCGTATAAGGTGCGCTCGACCTTTGCCGGGCAGATCCTTGGCCTTGGCCGCGCACGCCGCGAAGAGGCGGATGCGCGCGAGCGGGCGGCCCGTATCCTCGAGTTCCTGCATCTGGATCAGGTTAGCGATCGTCTCGTAGGCACGCTTCCCTACGGGCTGCAAAAACGCGTCGAACTGGCCCGCGCCTTGGTGGCCGAACCGAAGATCCTGCTTCTGGACGAGCCCATGGCTGGGATGACGGCGAGCGAAAAGAACGACATGGCGGACTTCATCCGGTCTGCCCGAGATCAGTATGACACGACGGTGATCCTCATCGAACACGATATCGGCGTGGTCATGCAGCTTTCCGACCGGATCGCAGTCCTCGATTACGGGCGCAAGATCGCCGATGGCAGCCCAGCCGAAATTCGTGCCGACGAGCGCGTCATTGACGCCTATCTCGGCGTTGTCGCAGAAAACGAGGATGGGGAGGGCATCTGATGGCAGATTTCGACTGGCTGTTTCTGATCGAAGTGCTGGTTGGCGGCTTGCTGTCGGGCATCATGTATTCGCTCGTCGCCATCGGTTTCGTGCTGATCTACAAGACGTCGGGCGTCCTCAATTTCGCGCAAGGGGCGATGTTGCTGTTTGCCGCGCTGACCTTCGTCAGCCTGCTTGAGCGCGGCCTTCCCTTCGCGCTCGCGCTTGTCCTTACCTTCATCGTCATGGTGCTGATCGGTCTCGCCGTCGAGCGTACGGTGCTGCGGCCATTGACCAACAAGCCGCCGATCACGCTTTTCATGGCGACACTTGGGCTCTCCTATATCATCGAGGGGGCAGCTCAGCTCATTTGGGGCACGCAGGTCCACCGTTTGGAGCTGGGGATCGAGGATGTTCCCTTTGATGTCGGCGGTGTGTTCATCAGCCAGTTCGATCTATTTGCGGCGGCAGTTGCTGCCGCGATGGTGGCGGTGTTGTCTGCCTTCTTCCGCTACACCCGAATTGGGCTGGCATTCCGGGCCGTCGCGGACGATCAGTTCGCTGCACTTGCGGTCGGGCTTAAACTCCCCTGGATTTGGGCAACGGTCTGGGCGGCTGCCGGTGTCGTGGCGCTGGTTGCCGGCCTGTTGTGGGGCGCGCGGCTCGGCGTGCAGTTCTCTCTGTCATTGGTGGTGCTGAAAGCGCTGCCCGTCCTCGTCCTCGGCGGCTTCGATTCCGTTCTGGGCGCGATCGTCGGCGGTCTGTTAATCGGCGCGACCGAGAAGCTCGCGGAAGTCTATATCGGCGAATATTTCGGCGGCGGCATCGAAGGCTGGATCGCCTATGTCGCAGCACTCGCCTTCCTCCTCATCCGCCCCTCCGGCCTGTTTGGGCAAAAGCTCGTGGAAAGGGTCTGATATGGCTGTCGTTACCGCCGATCTTCATCCCACACGGCTCTTCAGCCGCTGGCTGACGCCGATTGCCATCCTTGCGGGCGCCTATCTCCTCGTCCCCTTTATCGGTTCGACCTATTTGTTCGAGGCGATCCTTTTGCCGTTCCTGGCGCTCAGCCTTGCCGGTGTCGGACTGAATCTGCTTACCGGCTATGCAGGTCAGGTCTCGCTCGGAAGCGCGGCCTTCATGGCCGTCGGTGCCTTTGCCGCGTATAATTTCAACCTGCGTATCGATGGCCTGCCTTTGATCGTCAGTATCCTGCTGGCCGGCCTTGTGGCGGCGGCGATCGGCATCATCTTCGGCTTGCCAAGCCTTAGATTGAAGGGCTTTTATCTGGCGGTGTCGACGCTTGCCGCGCAGTTCTTCGTGCAATGGGCCCTTACCAAATTTAGCTGGTTTTCCAACGACTCTGCCTCCGGGGTCATCGATGCGCCGCCTTTGACGCTTGCCGGCGTGGAATTTACAGGCCCGGCAGGCCGCTATCTCTTTTCGCTTACGATCGTCGTGGTGCTGACCTTCCTGGCGCATCGGCTGACGACCTCTCAAACCGGCCGCAACTTCATCGCCGTTCGGGACAATGAGATAGCGGCCCGTATCATCGGTGTGCCCGTGCTGAAAACCAAGCTGCTGGCCTTCGCGATCTCCTCTTTCATCATCGCGGTCGCGGGAGCGCTTTGGGCCTTTTCCTATCTGAGGACCGTCGAGCCGGCCGGCTTCAATCTCGACCGATCGTTCCAGATCCTTTTCATCATCATCATCGGCGGGGTTGCGTCGACGCGGGGCGCCTTTCTCGGCGCCGCTCTCATCGTCGTCTTCCCGCTCGTGCTGTCCCGGCTGGGCTCGCTCCTGCTTGGTGATGTCTTCGATTCCGGCGTGCTCGATATGAGCCAGCGCATCGTGCTCGGCGCCTTGATCATTCTGTTTCTGATCCTCGAACCGGACGGGCTTTCCTCCCTCTGGAGCAAGATCCGAATGCGGTTGGGCTCTCCCATCGGCAGGCTGGCCTGACCACGCCGGGGCAGAAGCTCCGAAAACACCAAACCCATCGCTCGTTCAACCCAGTTCCGGCCATCACACCGGACAATACCCGGAGTGTATCCAAATATGACCATGCTTGCGAAATTGAAGGCCGCTGTCATTGCGGCTGGACTGGCCGTCTCGGTTGCGATACCGGCCGTCCATGCAGACGAACAATATTTCCCGCTGCAGAGCTATCGCGTCGGGCCCTATGCGGCCGGCGGCACGGGCTTCTTCGGCGGTTTCATCGATTACCTGAACCTCATCAACACGCGCGACGGCGGCGTTAACGGCGTCAAGCTCACCTGGTCGGAAGCGGAAACGCAGTACGAGGTGGAGCGTGGCGTCGAGGCCTATGAGCGCCTCAAGAGCAATCCGAATATTGCTGCCTGGAATCCCCTTTCCGTCGGCATCGCCTACGCCATGATCGACCGCATCACGCAGGACAAGGTGCCGTTGATCACCATCAACCACGGTCGCACGGATTCCACCGACGGCCGCGTTTTCCCCTATGTCTTTCCGTTGCTGCTCAATCCCTACAGCGAGACCTCGGGCATCGTGAACTACATCGGCTCCAAGCTC
This sequence comes from Martinezella paranaensis, assembly GCF_014200235.1. Lineage (NCBI taxonomy): Bacteria > Pseudomonadati > Pseudomonadota > Alphaproteobacteria > Hyphomicrobiales > Rhizobiaceae > Martinezella > Martinezella paranaensis. The sequence continues at coordinate 11,851 of NZ_JACHBI010000028.1, forward strand.
GGCGGTCTCGACAAGCTGAAGGGCAAGAAGATCGTCGTGCTCTATCACGGCTCGCCTTACGGCAAGGAAACGATCCCGATCTATGAACTCCTGTCGCAGAAATATGGCTTCGAACTGCAGCAGATCGAAGTACCGCATCCGGGCAATGAACAACAGGCGCAATGGCTGACGATACGCCGCGCCAAGCCGGATTATGTCGTGCTGCGCGGCTGGGGCGTCATGAACCCGGTCGCCCTGAAAACCGCGGCCAAGACCGGCTTTCCTGCCGACCACATCATCGGCAATGTCTGGTCCAACTCGGAAGAGGACGTGATCCCGGCCGGCGACGCCGCGAAGGGATATACCGCCATCACCACCCAAGCCTCCGGCACGGAATATCCAATCGTCCAGGAGATTGTGAAAACGCTCTATGACAACGGCAAGGGCAATCTCGAAGACAAGAAGCGTATCGGCTCCGTCTACCACAATCTCGGCATCGTCAACGGTATCCTGAATGTCGAGGCGATCCGTATCGCCCAGGAAAAGTTCGGACACCGCACCCTGACCGGCGACGAGGTTCGCTGGGGCTTCGAGCATCTCCAGCTTGATCCGGCTCGCGTCGAGGCGCTTGGCGCCAAAGGCCTGTTCCATTCCATCAACGTCACCTGGGACAATCACGAGGGCAACGGCTACGTGACCTTCCAGCAGTGGGACGGCAAGAAGTGGAACGTCGTCTCCGATTGGATTGCGCCGGACTGGGCACTGCTCCGGCCGATCATCGAGAAATCTTCGGAAGCCTACGCCAAGGAAAAGGGCATCAAGTTGCGCACGTCTGAAGACGCACAGGCCGTGACGAACTGAGCCCCGTGGCTGGGCATCGGCAGCGCGGCCCTGCTGCTTTCTGCCGATGCCCGGCTCGCACACGAAACCACACCGAGATTGGGTGGACCATGGCTGGAAAAGACGTTCTGCTGAGCGTGGACGGGATCAAAGCGACCTACAATGGAGCAATCACGGCGCTCCACGGTGTCAGCTTTACATTGCGCCGCGGCGAGATTCTGGCCCTTCTAGGTGCTAACGGCGCCGGCAAGACGACGACGCTCAAGGCGATTTCGAATCTGCTTCCGGCCGAGCGCGGCGAGATTACCGCCGGCGGCGTCCTGTACGAGGGCCGCGACGTCACTACGGCAACGCCGGCCGAATTGGTGCGCGCCGGTCTCGTGCAGGTCCTTGAGGGCCGGCATTGCTTCCGTAATTTGACCATCGAAGAAAATCTCGTTTCCGGCGGTATCGGACGGAGCGGCTCGCGCTCTGAGATCGCCGCGGATCTGGAGAGAATCTACACGATTTTTCCCCGGCTGAAGGTGAAGCGCCGCGCGTCGGCCGGCCTTGCCTCGGGCGGTGAACAGCAAATGGCGGCGATCGGACGCGCGCTGATGTCACGTCCAAAGCTGCTGGTGCTCGACGAACCGTCCATGGGGCTGGCGCCAATCGTCGTGCAGGATATTTTCCGGACGCTGCGGCGGCTGAATGTTGAAAGCGGCCTTTCCATTCTCGTTGCCGAACAGAATTTGGCGATCGCCCTGCGTTACGCCGACCGCGCGACAGTCCTCGAAAACGGCGCTGCTGTGCTTTCGGGAAATGCAGCCGAGCTGCGCGGGCGCGACGACGTCAAGGCATTTTATCTCGGTCAGAAATCCATGCCGGTACTCACACCCGCAGCAACAAACCTCCCACCGGCCTGATCGGCCGTCATCGTCAACCAGGAGAAACCATCATGACGCTCTCACAGGTCAATACCGAAAATGCCGTCAAGGCTGTGCCTGCCGTTCCTCGCCCGGCCGAACCTGCCCATGTCATCAAGGACGATGCTGAGGCAATCGCCGTTGCCCGCCGGCTTGCGGCCGAATTCGTGAAGGACTCGGCCAAGCGCGACCGCGAACGCATATGGCCCGTCGCCGAACTGGATGCCTTTTCGCAAAGCGGCTTGTGGTCCATCAATGTGCCAAAAGCCTTCGGCGGGCCGGAGGTTTCGTACGCCACGCTCGCAAAGGTCATCGAGATCATATCGGCAGCCGATTCCTCGATCGGCCAGATTGCCCAAAACCATCTGGGCGTCGTCGCCGCGATCCGGACCGTATCGGATCCCGCCCAGCAGAAGCTTCTGTTCGCCGAGGTGCTGAAAGGCACCCGCTTCGGCAACGCGTTTTCGGAATTCGGTTCCAAACGGGCGGTCGATTTCGAAACGCGCTTCACCGATGCCGGCGACCACGTTGTCGTCACCGGGCGCAAGTTCTATTCCTCCGGTGCGTTGCTGGCGCATTTGGTGCCGATCGTCGCGCTCGATGACGAGGGGCGGGCCTGGTATGCGATAGCGGAGCGGGATGCGCCAGGGCTCACCGTCATCGATGACTGGTCCTCGTTTGGGCAGCGCACGACGCTGTCGGGCACCGTGCTGCTCGACAACGTCAAAGTGCCGAAGACCCATCTCGTGCCCGGATACAAGGGCTATGAAGTGCCGACCGCCGATAGTGCGATTTTCCAGATCATCCAGGTTGCCGTCGACACCGGTATCGCGCAGGCCGCCATTGACGAGACGGTTGCCTTCGTGCGCACAAAGAGCCGGGCGTGGGTGGATAGCGGCCAGGATCATGCCTGGGAGGATCCTTATACGATCCAGGCCGTCGGCGATTTGACGCTGCGCCTGCATGCCGCGCAAGCGCTTCTAGAAAAAGCCGGTTATGCAATCGACCGCGCTGTGTTGAACCCCAATGCCGACACTGTAGCTGAGGCGCAGATCGTGACGGCCGAGGCCAAGATCCTGTCGACCGAAATCGCAATTGCGGCGACCAACAAGCTGTTCGAGCTGGCCGGCACCCGCTCAACGCTCGCCGAGCACAATCTCGATCGCCATTGGCGCAATGCGCGCACCCATACGCTCCATGACCCTGTGCGCTGGAAATACGCCATTCTCGGAAGATACTTCCTGAATGGCGAAAATCCCCCGCTGCATGCGTGGAGTTGACGATCCGCAGAGGTCTCTTGCGCCGTTTCGGCGTGAGAGACCTCAAGGCTCGTGGCAAGCAAACCAAATGCGGCCTCTGCCAAATACATGATGGAGCCAAAGCGGGCCGACGGTGAGAGGAGCCACAACCGACCGTCGCGTCTAGAAGCAATAATTTTCAAGGCTTCAAGAACAGCGGAGACGTCCAAATTCGCGATTGGTCCCGCTGACGCGCCGTCAGGAACAACGGATGCTCTCGCCCCGGATCGAGCTCGAGTTTGTTGAGCGAGATCTCGCCAGCAAGATCTCGCGGCAAAGGCTGGTCTGTCACCCTTTCCACGATAAGGCGCAGCTCGACGCCCGGCAGGTCGAGGGTGACCGAGCCCTTCGCAATCAGATCTTTCCCACTAACTCCCAGCCTTGCCTCGGGGGCATGCACATGCGGCGGCGGCTGAAGCGGGTCGCCGATCTTGCTGTAGCCGTGGAGTTTGGCGTCGATGGTGATGTGAGCGTCGCGCAGATCGGAGAGCTTCAGCTCAATACCGTCGATATCGCCATGCGTTGCCGTTCTAAAGCCAAGCTTGCCAAGGCCCGTGCGCCACACGCTCTGTTCAGGATGGTCAAAGCCGACCCCATAAACATCAAGAAGCGCCGCGCCAGTCACGGCGACATCGCCGCTCCAGTAAGCCGCCCGATAGCGATCCTTGATGCGCGCACCGCCGAAACGGATGCGGACACTGCGTTCGCTGAAACCCGCCTCCGCATGCAGATCGCGGCTCCACACGAGGCGATCGCCGTCATAGAGTTGAACCTCTTCCCAGCCGGCATGGCCGAGCAGACGATAGGAGAGCGGCTTGTTAAGTTCGGCGTTGAACACTTCGCCCATCAAATGTTTTCCCTGGGACAGAACAGCAAAACTGTGTTCACCGGTCGTGGCAAAGGTACGCCGTGCTCGGAGCGCGCTGCCGACGCCGGCACGATCGAAGCGGTCGGCGATGACGCCCGTCAGTCCGCCGCGCGAACCGAACGTTCCGGTCGCCGGTACACCGCCACCGCATCGGCCTTGGTGCTCGTCGCTCGCAGCCGAAGCACCGACCCGGTATCCGCGCGCGAGTGCTTCGGTGTAGAGCCAATGGAATTGTCCCCAGGCGGAACCAATCTCGATGAGACGTTCCAGCTCCGGGTGGTTCCAATCCAGAATGCAGCGCCGGCCGCCCACATGTGGGATCAGCAAATGGCCCTCCGGATCGTCCTGATAGGCGGTATGGAGCCGATCGACCGGCCACACGCCGGGTCGGATCGTTCCGGCGGTGGTCTCATTCCATTCGAAAGAGCGAAGAGACTGCCCTTTTTCATCAAAGGGGAAGCGCGGCTTGCCGTCACGAAGGAAGACGACGTTGCGGTCGCCGCCGGCTGCGGAGTTGCCGCACCATTCGGTGCCCGGATAGCAGACGAAGCGGCCGGGCTCATTGAGGCCATGGATAATCTCCACGGCCTTGTCCCAATTCGCTTCGGTGATGTTGAAGTCGTTGACGGTATAGCCCACCACGTCAAGTCCGGCGATGTCCCGTCCATAGGTGAGATTATAGGTCGCGTCGTTGGTTCCGACGGTGTCGTCGGAGTGAACGTGCAGATCCGCGTAGAGTGGACGCGAGGCGCCTTCTTCACTCTGCACATAGGCGAGGGCTGTGGCGACAAAAGCTTCGTCCTCCAGCCGTGCTTCCAGTTTCCACTCGCCGGTTTCAGTGAAGGAAAGGCCGGAAATCCGCGCGAATGTCCAGTCCTGCGCGGCTAGCGCGATCGCCTCCGTGCGTTGCGTCGCATCGGGAGCGGTGATTACCAGCGTGCCCCGCAAATTGCGGTCACGGCAGGTGTTCCCCCATATGTCGTCGACGCGCACGATCGCATCGAAGGATTGGCCGAGGCCAACAAGGCGCGGAGCCATGACCTGAAGGGCGTGGGGCCGGCCGGCCGAGATTTCGAGCTTGCAGTCGCCCGGCACTTCGGCAAATTTCGAGCTTCCCAACGGATCGATGAACAGCCGGAAACGGAATGCCTTTTCCACGAAAGTCTGCACGCGAGTGCCGGCCCCGCCCTGCCGCCGATCGCCGAGGCGGATGACGATTCTGTCGCCGGGATTGAGGTAGCCGTCGACGACATCGATGATGACGGCCTTCTGGAAGGGACGCTCGTGCCCCTTCTGGTCGAAGCGCACTTTCAGCGCCTGCACCGTCGCCGGGCTCTGGCCAAGAACCAGCGGTCCGGCATGATACTCGGCGGAAACGTAGTTGGCGCCCGTCGGGTCCGTTGTCTGGAATAATGCCCAATCGGAATAGAATTTGAAGGCGAGCTTCAGCCATGCGCCATCGGCAAGGCCGACAGCACCGACCTCATAGACAAGTTCCAGTTCAGTCCACTCGCCGGCGGTCAGCGTCTGTCTCTGGCAGGTGAGACGGCCGAGGAAGGGAAGCGTGTCGAAATAGGCGGCAAGGCCGGCTGGTGAATGTACGGTGGTTTGGGGCGCCTTACGCGGCAAAGTCTCTGTCATGGGAGAGGTCCGTTATTGTCCGCGCCAGCCTTCGTAGCGGCGCTCTATCCGTCGAAACACGAGGCTCTCCATGAGCCACGCTGTAAGTCCAATCAGCGCGATGCCGAGAAGCACCTGCGCCGAATTGCCAACCTGCCCGCCCATGGCGACCATCCAGCCGATCCCTTGGGAGGCGCCGATCATCTCGGCGGCGACGAGCGCGCGCCATGCCTGCGCAAAGCCGATGCGTAATGCGGCGATCAGGAAGGGGAGGGAGGCAGGAAGATACACATGCGCCAACAGTTGAAATCGTTTGGCGCCCAGAATGCGGGCGGCGTGCACCTCGCCGCGGCCAATGGAGAGCACGCCTTCTTGGATCGTCACGGCCATCGGAAAGGCCGACGCGATGAATATGACCACGGCGATCGATAGATATCCGAGGCCGAAGAAGATCAGGGAAAGCGGCGCCCAGGCAATCGGAGGGATCGCCATGAACAGGCCGAGCAGAGGCTGGGCGAACTCCCGGAATGGCCGCCAAAGTCCGGCGGACACGCCAATAATGAGCGCTGCCACGATCGCCGCGCCGAAGCCGCCGAACTCCCGCAACAAGCTGGCCAGAAACTGGCGGCCGAGCTCCCCGGACTGGACCCAGCGCAGTCCCTCGGCTGCCACCTCCCAGGGCTGTGGCAGCACGTAGGACGGAACCCGGCTTGCCGCCAGGCACCACACCACAAGCAGGAACGGAAGCGCTGCCCAGCGCCAGGACGGTTGCGGAAAATGCAGCCGCGCGTTCAATTTCTTCATTGATCGGATCTCACCGCTGAGCGGCCGCCTTCGCGGCAAAACTGTCGTCAATGATGTCGTCGACATTCAGCGGTTTATTGAGAATGCCGAGATCGACGGAGTAGTTGATGAGTCGCTGGATGAAGGCGCGGTCGGATGGCTCGATTTCGGCGGACCAGCCAAGGCGTTTCCTGGCTTCCGCAACGATCACTTCCGGCGGAACGATACTTCCATCAGCGGCCTTCACGGATTCCAGCTTGAAACCCTGCGCGATGATCCGATTGGCCTCTTCAGGGTTCTTCCGGAGAAAGGCGACGGCCTTGGCATTGGCCCGCAGCAATTTGACGAGGTCGTCCGGCCGCTCCTTCAGCGTTTTTGCAGGTGCTGCCACGACATACCACGGGTAGCCAGGCAGAGCGCCGTTCACATCGAAGACGATGCGGCCTGTGCCTCGGAGCACCGACTGGCTGATGAAGGGCTCCCATGAAAAGGCGGCATCCACCACGCCGGTATCGATGGCGGCGTTCATATTGCCCACGGGCATCTGCGATAGTTGGAGGTCGGCGTCGGGATTGAGGCCGGCGGCCTCCTTCAGGACGAAGCCGCGCAGCAGCACATCCATGCCGCTTCCCCTGTTGACGCCAGCAAGTTTCTTGCCTTTGAGGTCTGAGAGCGACCGAATGGAGCCATCGGCCCTCGCGATCAAGGCCGCCTGACCATAATTCACCTTGGCGATAATTTTCGCGTCGAGGCCGCGCGCGGCCCATTGATAGACCGGCGGCGCACCGATATAGGCCACATCGATTTCGCCTCCAGCCACTGCCTGCTGGATGACCGGACCATCGCCAAAACCCTTGAGTTCAACGGTCAATCCCTCTTCCTGAAAATAGCCTTTCTCCTCGGCGATCAAGGCAGGCGCATTCGCCATCGCCTGCACCCAGCCAATGCGGAGCGGTTGCTTATCCTCAGCATGGGCGGGCAAAGCTGCCGCAAAAGCGAGAAGAACTGCAGGAAAAATGCTTTTCATCGAATAGTCCTTTTCAAATAACGCGTTGATTGCCGGCCGTGAGCTTGGCGATTTGCTCGGAGAGCCGTTCGCGCAGTTGCGCGAACAATGGATCGGCTCGCGTGCCGCGCTGGTCGCGCGGACGCGGCAAATCGATTGTCACTTCGGCCGTGATGCCGGTCGGAGGCAGGCCGAGGACCAGGACGCGGTCCGCCAGATAGATCGCTTCGTCGATGTCATGCGTGATGAACAGCACGGTCTGCCCCAAGCTCGACCAGATGCGAAGCAGTTCGTCATTGAGGGCTGAACGCGTCATGGAGTCGAGTGCCGCGAAAGGCTCATCCATGAGCAGAAGGCGCGGCTCGAGCGCCAGTGAGCGCGCAAGCGCAACGCGCTGACGCTGGCCACCCGAGAGCCGGTGAGGAGGGTCCTCCGCTTGCTCTTCCAGACCGACAAGCCGCAGAAAATTGAGCGCGATGGCCCTTTGCTCCTGCGGCGTTCCCCTTCGATTCATACGAAGGCCGAAACGGACATTTTCCAGCACGCTCAGCCAGGGGAAAAGATTGGGTGACTGGAACACATATCCGAGCGCCGGATGTTCTGGCGCAACTGGCGCCCCGTCTATGGTGACATGCCCTGATTGCGGGCGCAGGAAGCCGGATAGGAGATTCAGCAGCGTTGACTTGCCGCAACCGGACGGCCCCAGAACCGCCACGAATTCTCCCGGGCGGGCTTCCAGCGAAAACCGTTCGAATATGCTACGTCGGCTTTCGGGGTAGGCAAAACCCATGCCATTCACCGAGAAGGTGGCACCGTGTGACTGCTGCCGAGCTGGGGAAACAAATGCCATATTGCGTTCGAATGACCTAGGATTGGAATTGGCCCAAGTTGTAATACATTATAATACAGGTCATCAACATGGAGCCTTTCTTTGTCCGGCGGCAAAGGAGAACGCTATTCCAAAGCTGCAAGAGTCCATGGTCTTTTCAACCTCGATAGGAAATCAATGAGCCTGATACGCAACAATCCGGTGGCGATGTACCTCCAGATCGCCGATCGCCTTCGTCGTGAGATCGTTGAAGGGACATACGAGCCCTCCGGACGACTGCCATCGGAATCGCAGATCATGGGGCGCTTCGACGTCAGCCGCGTCACTGTCCGCCTAGCGCTCGAGCAGCTCGACAAGGACGGGCTGATTGAGCGCAGGAAAGGCAAAGGCACTTTCGTCGCCGGCAAGCAGGTACGCCATCAGATCGATACGCTGCGCAGTTTTCACGAGTCGCTGAAGGTGCAGGGTTTCGATGCCACCATGCGGATCGTCGAACTGACCGCGATTGAAACGCCGTCGGCACTTGTCTCGTTGTTCGGAGCAAAATGCGCGCTGTTGGAGCGCCTTCATATGGTCGACGACGAGCCCATTGCCCTCGGCCGAAGCCTTCTGCCCGCTGTCATGTCCGAGTTGGATTTGGAAACGGCCGAACAACGGCCGACTTATGCTCTCCTCAAAGACAAAGCCGGTGCTGATATTGCCTCCGCCGAGATCGCGATAGGCGCACGCGCCGTACCGCCTCGCATCTCGTCCTTGATCGGCGCTACCGCAAATACTGTTTTGCTCGTCCTCGAACGAACGTCCTATTTCGATCATGGCGCTTGCGCCGAGTGGTCGGAATTCTTCATCCGGCCCGAGCGATACAAATTTGTCCTCGGTAATCGAATGTCTATCTAATATAGAGGATTTCAAGCTATTCCAGCATCGCTGATCCAGTGATCATCGGTTCGATTCCTTTTAAGGGATGCAATCGATTCCGAAACACGAGGCCGTCTCGCGAAAGACCGTTGCGGGGATGGAAAAGCGTTATGCGGCTTTACAAACTTAACAAACTTGACCAGTTGTCTCGTGTCGCCTATCTTCAGATCATGAAAGGTTGGTTGTCATGCCCGTCACGAAAACGACAGCAAGCGAACTCAAAGGCGAAGCTCCTAGCATCGCATTCTCGATGAAATTACCCCGAAAAGCCGACTTCGAGAAAGCCCTCCTCAGGCAGTATACCAAGGCTGTCGAACTCGGCCAGAAGGCTGGTCACCAAGTTAGCTTCCGCGTCGTTGTTGATCCACTCGCCGGAGCGCAGATGATTTCGATTGTCCAGGAAGACCCGTCGGAAGTTGAACATGCGTTCCCGGTGGAAGAGGGTTCCAAACAGGACGAAGAACTCTCCGCCGCTTTGGCGGCTGCGCGGGAACGCGGTCGCCGTCGTGTCGCAGAGATCCTGGGCGACGATGATATGCTGAGCGCAGACGCGTTTTCGGATCTCTTGGGGGTTTCGCGGGTCACGGTCAACACGAAGCGTCAAAGCGGACAGGTGCTTGGCCTGGACGGTGCCAAACGTGGTTTTCGTTTCCCGGTGTGGCAACTCGATGACGACGGTCGCCCTTATGCCGCGCTCCCAAAACTGCATGAAATCTTGGCAGGATCCTGGGCGGTGTACCGCTTTCTGGTCTCGCCACATGGGGCGCTTGACGGTCGCACGGGACTCGATGCCTTGAAGCGAGGTCGGGACGCCGATGCGATTGCCGCAGCCGAAAGTGTCGCCCGCGGTGACTTTCGCTAAATGACCGGTATCAGGCCGCCTGCCGGTTTCGAACATTCGTCACTCGATCTCGAAGTCGTTCCTCCAGGGTCTCGTTTCGGCCGGATCTATGCGAGCGCCTTTCCCGACCCGTTGGGCTTTGGAAAGACGCCGAGCCGGTTCAGCGATCCACGCCGGCGTGACGCCGCAAGGCGGTTCGGTGTGCTCTATTTGGGCGATACGCTCAAGGTGTGCTTTCTGGCGGCCGTGCTTCGCGACCGCCGCGACGGTCTGATCGGAGATCTCCCGATTGAGGAGAACGAAATTCATGCACGGCGGTTCGCCGAGATCAAAACGACAGAAGAACTTCGCCTTGTCGATCTGCGCGATGATCATGCTCTCAGAATGGGAGTTCCGACGGACGTCGCGAAATCCTCGCGACAAAGCTTGGCGCGTGCGTGGTCGCTGGCGTTTCACGAGCACAAATCCCGGCCGGACGGCATCATCTATTCTTCGCGGCTCAACGGACACACGAACATCGCGGTATTCGGACGCGCCGTCTCAAAACTCGCTCCGGTGTGCCCTTAGTAGGCGCGACCGGCCTTGCCGCTGTGATCAATGACCTCCGGGTCAGCCTGTTTTGAGAAACCAGCGACAGAGGCGCGAACCTCTGCAGTGGTGGCCGCTTTCCTAGGAACGTGAACGTTCGTCGGGCAGTGGCTACCGGACGTAGAACGACAGTTCGAATCTACTCAAGGCACGCACGTCGAAGCGTTTTTTGGTTTCGGCGATCTTGACGCGCACGCTGTTGTATTTGACACCTTCCCAGTTCGCCGCTTCCTCCATCGTCTTGCTGACGGCGATCCAGGCTCAGATAGGCGGTCCCCTTGGGATCGAGACTGCCAGGCTCTTCGATACTCGGGGTGGGATCAGCGAGATTGATGCGGGCATGAAGTTGCGCGACTGCGGATGGCTTCGAACAGCAGGGACTTATTTTCGGTTTTTCAAATAGGACCTGAAAGCGGATCTGAACTCCCTGAACCGTCGAAACCCGGCAAGGTTCGAGGCACGCAGCACGGTCGTCTGGGCGACGTTGCATTGGGTGGCAAGAGACTTGGCTGTCGCAAATGCCACGATATCGGGACGTTCGAGCGCGAAGCGAAGCACAGTCTCAGCCTGTGTCGGGATCAATTTGCGACGTCTCAGGAGCAACTGCTTCAGTTCTGCCAAGGTCGCCGGTGTTGCGGTATCCTCGCGTGCCTTCATGTCCTTTGCTCCATTGCTACGGCGTCTCAGCCCATGCGTTCCGAGGCATACGATCCCGGGCTCGGCGGGAAGACGATCGTCTTGTTGCCGTTCATGAAGACGCGATTGTGGATGTGGGCGTGGATGGCGCGGGCGAGAACCAGGCTCTCCACATCTCGGCCGATCGAGACATAGTCGGATGCCGACTGTGCATGGGTAATGCGGGCGACGTCCTGCTCGATGATTGGCCCCTCGTCGAGATCGGCGGAGACATAATGGGCGGTGGCGCCGATCAGCTTCCCCCCGCGCTCGAAGGCTTGCTTGTAGGGATTGGCCCCCTTGAAGGACGTGGGATTCCATGGTGAGTTCTATCCTTGGCGGCGCCGGCGACGCGGCCCGCGTGTTTTGAAATATCGGTTGCTTCGCCGCTAGGCGAGGAGCGATTTCAACTTGGTCCCGGGTGCGGCAAGCGTTGCTGCATCGATGACTGCGCCTTTGGCAATCAGCATTTCGGCAAGCCTTATGTCGCGCGCGACTGCATTGCCGGGCCCGATCCCGCTTGCCGCGAGCAGTCGCCCGGCATTGTCGAGCTGGAAGATGATGAACGCGCCGTCGGCGAGCTCCCGGCGGACCGAATGTGTTGCGCGATCGCCGAGCCCCGCCACCTATAGGGTAAGATCGTATTGATCGGACCAGAACCATGGCACGCTGCGCAGCGGCTCATCCGCGCCATCAGGTTTGCCGCTGCGAGCAGGGCCTTGCGCACTGCGCCAGGATTCCAGCCGCACGCGGCGACCGTCATAGATGCCGACCGGGAAGGAGCAGCAATCGCCGGCGGCGAAGATATCGGGGTCGAAGCTGCGCAGACACTGATCGACCGCAATGCTGTTCGTTTCTCGTGGGCCGCCTGGATCGGATAGAAAACCGTGTTCACTCGAACTTCAAAGGCGTAACATGCTGCCATTCGGCCCTGCGCCAGCTACAAGCCACCCGCTGAGACGGCTGGGACGGAACGTCCTCTCCCACCGCCGCAACTATGGCGGCTCGCCACGTATTGCGGGCCTAAAGCCACCCCAAGATATCATCAGTTCGCGGATGACCACTGGCGACGCACTTCGTCGGCGTTCTTAGCCAGATGCACGTGCGCGTCCACGTGATTAACCCAATCAAGCGGGATGAGATGATGCTGACCATCAGGGGAATCGCTTTTCGTCAGTTTGATACGATCTGAGCCTTCCATGTGATCGACGATCCCGACGCGTGAACCATCGGCTGCTTTTACTTCCATGTGTTCGCGAATGTCAGTTGCGGAAATCATGACGTATTCCTTTCGTTGGCGGGTATAATTTGCAACGTCCTGTCCCAGCGTTGGTTCCGCTCGCTCGCCTTCTCCGGAAATGAGGAGGCAAGTGTAGGTAACGATGCAAGCCACGTTTTGTCTGCGATGCATTCGTTCGCAGTCGGCTCGATGGCGTGCCCACAGGCAGAATCCACCACAATTAAATGGTTGGAACAAATAAAGTTTCGGAATGTTTGGTCTGCGCAACAGGAGGAAACGCCAATGAAAACACTCTCCATTCTTGCTGCCACTCTTTTGATGGCAGCAACAGCGGCATTCGCTCAAAGCCAAACACCATCAACCTCGCAGACCACGCCAGCAGTGAATACCCAACAAAATCCAGGCGCTCCGGTCGCCGGCAAAAACAGCTTTACCGAGGACCAGGCAAAATCCCGTATCGCCGACGCGGGATACACCAATGTCAGCGGCCTCAAGCTCGATGATCAAGGTGTCTGGCGAGGGACTGCGATGAAAGATGGCAAGCAAGCGAACGTCTCCTTGGATTTCCAGGGAAATGTGACGATGGCGAAATAACCGACAACAGAAGGAAACAGCCCCAATGAGAACGATTACCGGACTTTATGACGACTATAACGATGCTCGTTCCGCCGTTAAGGCATTGGAAGAGGCCGGCATCCCGTCGGATAACATCAGTATTGTCACGAATAAGGCCAGCGGCGTTGATGTCGAAGGACAAGGAAGCCGCGCAGCAGAAGGCGCTGGAACGGGCGCCGGTCTCGGCGCCGTTGCGGGCGGTGCAGGGGGACTGCTCGCTGGGCTTGGAATGCTCGCAATTCCCGGTGTCGGCCCGGTGGTCGCCGCGGGATGGTTGGTTGCGACGGCCGCCGGCGCCGCCGCTGGAGCAGTTGCTGGTGGTGCCGTCGGCGGCATCGTCGGAGCGATGATACGAGAGGGTGTTCCGGAAGAGGATGCCAATATCTATGCCGAAGGTATTCGTCGAGGCGGCTCGCTCGTAGCGGCGAAGGTGGAGGACGCGCGCGTTACTGAAGCCCAGGCAATTCTCAACGGGACGCGGCCGGTCGACATGGCGTCTCGGCGTGCCAGTTATGTGGAGCAGGGATGGAGCCGGTTCGATGAAACCGCCGATCCTTATACCGACGACGAAATCGCGGCCGAACGCGAACGCCTGCGCCGGTATCGCCTGTGAGGCATTTTTGCAAAAAGCGGGAGGCGAGCTTAAGCAGCCCGCTTCCACCGTAAAGGCGCGAAATTCCGGCGACATAAAGAAATCGGCCGAACGCGATCGCGGGAAGGAAGACGTTGCCCTCCCGCAAATTCCCTGGATGGCAGGACGCGATCGCCCTTAGTGGTGTGCCAGCGCAAATTGCCGGCAGTGCTCGAGATAAGCCTTGTCGTGGATGGATAGAAGTTCGACTACACTCGACCAAAGCCACGACGGAGCATGCAGGTTTTTCCTGCGCTCACGTTCAAGTTCGTTGGTCCACGAGCGCCAATCCTGACCATCCATCTGTCGACCATGAGCGTGCCCTACGACCCCGCCGAGGTAGCGCGCAATCGCCTGGATCTCATGTCCGGCGAGGCGATCGATCTCGATTTTCATATCCTGCGGTGCGATTTCGCGAACGAAAACAGCCTTATCCATCACTTTCGAAGCCACCACCCGGTCGCCAAGATTGGGCGAAAGCGCCTTCGCTCCCGCAACCACCCTCTCTGCGTAGTCTCGCGGCATTCTTGCTTCGAAGGCCGATGGCGCGGCGGCGGGGACCGCTTCCTTGATATCCAGCAGCGAAACCGCCCCGTGCTTGCCGTCTCGGACCAAAACCGCGCATCGCAGGCGGCCAAGCGAGCTGCAGCCCTTGATCCAATAAGCAGCATCCAGCACCTTCCGATCGTTAGCCGTCAACTTCTCGAAGCCCATTACGATCTCTCTTAATTCCCTCTCCTTGCAAAGCGCGAGAACTGCGGCGCGCTCGGCTCTGTGGAGGGGCCAAAAGCGTTTGTTGCGGGGGAGCAACGGGTGTTTCGTTTGAAAACTCTCCATTGCGAGGTTTCGCCAACGTCTGTGGATAGAGTGCTTGAGAAGCTTTCTGATGTCCTTGGGTTGGTGCAGGTGCGGTGTACTTGCTTCGCTTTCCAAAGATGCGGCCTCATATCCGGCAATGAGCGCTTCCAGCGTTCTCGCAGTTGTAACACCAGGCAAGTCTGAATCCCGCGCGGCCGAGGCGAGCGAAAGCCCCAGCCGGAGGAGATCGTGTGCGGGATTGCCGATGACCGTCTGATCGAAGTCCCTGATCTGAACGGCGACCTCGCCATCGCGATCCGCCAAGGCGCCCAGATTGCCCAGATGGCAGTCACCGCAGATCCAAACGGCGGGTCCCTCCGGGATGAACTGCGAGCATCGGTCCAACCATTCATAAAATAGCTTGGTCGTGCCGCGTATGTATGTTTCCGGGGAGCGCGCCATTTTAAGGGTTCGCCTGGAGTCTAGAAAAGAATCGCGATCCTTAGCACTCATTAGTTTATATCCGCATTGCACACACCGCAAAGGATGCCAAGATGCCAGAATGTGGCAACTATGAGCAGGCGTCCGTTAGATCGTCCGTGAAATAGAAGGGCCTTCTGTCGTGCGTCATATCCTGCACCCGGGTTTAGTCCGGATCTCCAGCGTCTCACCATCCACAGTGGCCGCGCTGCGATCAGCGCAAAAACACCCGCCACCATGTGATGACGGGGAGGCTGTCTGGGAGTGCAACTCAGAGACCTAAGCCGAAAAAGCGATATTCAGTCTGATGACAGTGGCTTAGCGTACTTAATCTGAAAACGTCACACGAGGGTTCCGGTTCCCCGTCGAATTCTTGAAATCGTAGAGGCTGAAAATTACATCATTTCCAGTCGGCAAATACGCGAGGAGCAAGGAAAGGAATGATCAGCAGGTATCTCAGTAAGCGTGATTTGGCTCTCGATTCAATTGACTTAGACACCTGTCAGCGTGCCTTTGATGCCATTGTGCTGTCAAGGAACATTGCGCGCGAAACTGAAGAGGCCGAGAAAGTCGCAGCAATGATCATCGAGCTCTTCAGGGAAGGGATCCATGACGAACAACAGCTCGTCGAGCTCGTGGGAATTAATGACCGGCATCGCACTACAGATACTGATAATTTCCCGCCTTGATGGGACAAATTGCAAGCGACGCCGTTGCGATACGGGTAGGGAAGATTCGCACTTTGCCCTACCTCCAAGGCAACTCGCACTTGGCGGCGACCCTGCCAGCAGCGGGTTCCCTGGACCGGTTGATCGCCCGTAGTAGAATATCGAGCGTCGGTCACTTCATCCAGATATGTCTTATTTTATATCAATCTAATGTAACCTTCGCTATCGTCCTGTAATTTGGCAGGAGGATCTGAATGCAATACGTCCAACCAAAGAAGGTAAACCATCAAACTGCGAACCGCTTATGGTCAGTCAAGGATTTTTGCAGCCAGCACAGCCTTTCGAGCAAAGAGGAAACACGGCTTCTCCAACTTTTTGGGCAGTTCGCGACAGCTTGCGAATTGCGATACAACACGACGCACAAGCCGAGATGGCGTTGATCACAGACACTCGCGCAGCGAGCTTGCCAAGGTTTCCTTGGGCCCCAGCGATCAGACGTCGCCGGATGCGGTTGACCGCGAAGACATCAAAGCGGGGCGCCAGCGAAGCCTAGAAGGGGCTGCAATCGGATCGAACATATATTGCTTAGTAGCTAAGGCTGCACTCTTTCGCTAGGCGGCTTATATGCTCGACGCGACCCGTCGAAAGGCTGATGATTATTGTCCTCTCGACGATAGGAGGCGTAGTGACTTGCACGCCGCTCGCCCGCTCGCGCAAATATGGATAATCCGAACCCCACACTTTCGCCTGGCTGGGTCACGTTCAACGGCGACAAGCAGTCTCGAACCTTCCCATCATGGGAACAATAGCGGTTTGTCACAGGATCGAACGAGCGGCAATGTCGGGCACGCCATCAGTTGTGCTCCGCGGACAGCCACCGGCTCGTCTCTCGGATCGTGGCCGATCGCGATAGGTCACGCTTCGCAATAAATTCGCAATAAATCTGTCCCTGAAGGTTGAGGCTGCCGCGCATGCGCGCAACGTGTCGCTCGGCATCGCCACAAATACAGCGCTCACCTACGATCCAGTTCTTCAAGCCAGCGCAGCACCGCTACCTCGTCTTCATCCAACCATTTCAGAATGCTGGATCTTTTCCTCACCTTCGTCTTGGCGATCTTCGCCAGGCTGCC
>NZ_JACHBI010000029.1:0-21610 GCF_014200235.1 Martinezella paranaensis
CACCGCATCGTCGATCTTGTCTTCGTCGATATCCATTGCGAGAGCTTATCACGTGCAAATACGAAATTAATGCGGTACTCGCCGAATGCGTACGTGTTAGCATCACAATTCCGCTGCTGCTTGCGAATGTCATCAATCTTGGTGCAGATCTGGGAGCGATGGGAGATGCGGCGCATCTGCTCGTCAACGGCAATTCGCTAATCTATGTCGCTGTCTTCGGTGTGATCTGCATCCTGCTGCAGGTGCTTTTGAAGTACAAGCGCTATGTCGCGGTGCTGAAATGGCTGAGCCTAGCGCTGCTTTCCTATATCGCAACCTTGTTCGTAATACACGTTGACTGGTCGAATTTCTCTCGTGGACTTCTGCTGCCAACGCTTAAGGCGGACCCAAACTACTGGTCGATGATCGTGGCGATCTTTGGGACCACCATCAGCCCCTATCTTTTCTTCTGGCAGGCCTCGCAGGAGGCCGAAGATCTGAAGGAAAAGCCGCGTCAGGAAGCACTTGTCAAGCATCCCCAGGAAGCGAAGCGCGCGAACGAACGCATCACGCTGGATACGTTCATCGGCATGGCTGCGTCCAACATCGTCGCGCTTGCGATTATCACGACCACCGCCGCGACGCTCCACAAGGCCGGTGTAACGAATATCGAGAACTCGGTCGATGCAGCGAAAGCTATCGAGCCGCTCGCGGGAAGTTTTGCCAAGATCATCTTCGCGACCGGCATCATCGGAACGGGTCTATTGGCTGTCCCGGTTCTCGCCGGTTCGGCAGCTTATGCGGTCGGAGAGGCGGCACGCTGGAAGGTGGGGCTATCGCGCGAGCCGAGCGAGGCAAAGGCTTTTTACGCAACGGTTGGATTGGCGACGATCGTAGGAATGCTTTTGAACTTCACGCCGATCCCGCCGATGAAGGCCTTGTTTTGGAGCGCCGTCATCAATGGCGTGGTCGCGGTTCCCGTCATGGTGCTCCTGATGCTGATTGCGACCAACCATAAAGTCATGAAGCAGTTTGTCATTCGCGGCGGTTTGAAAGTATTTGGCTGGGCCTCCTGCCTTGCCATGTTCGCCGCCGTGATTGGCATGGCGGTGACGGCCCTCTTCTAGCGAATGCATGACCAAAACTTCCGGCCGACCTCGGGCCTAGTCATAGGCGAGGACTGCTCGCTTCCAAGTGAAACCTCAAATGGTCGATTGTGGTGCAACCGTTCAATCAAGTTTGCGACTCACGGGCATTTCGGCTCAATGGCGGACGAGGTAATCGGTATCGGGCTCAACCATGTGATCAAACGGCCAGTAGACGATTTTTTTGTCACGACTGAGACTGGTCCAGAGCATGGGGCGATGTCTGGCCGGGCCGTTGAACATTGTGACGGTGGAAGACTATTGCCCCCGCGATCAACACGCACCCGAACAGGATGGCCGGGACCAGGATAGCCAGCACGATGTATGCCGCGAGCGCACCGTATTTTCCTCTTTCGAAGACGGGCATTGTTCCGTTCCTTCAGAAGGATGGGACTTTGTGGTCCAACCTTCGTCTTGCTCGCAAGTTCTCGTTCAAACTTGATATCGGCCTATGCCTCGGCTCTCGCCAAAGGGCTGTTCGCGCCATGGGGCGGCTGGAGCCAGCCTTATCCCTAGCCTTATTTTCAGAGCAATCCGGAGTAAGGAACACCCGTTTCCATTGTCGTCAAAGCCTGGCTCGGCGCTCTCAATATTCCCTGCACGCGACCTCCGTGGAGGCAGTTGCAGGCGATTGATCTCTTGACGAAGAAGGTCGTGTGGCGGCGCCCGATCGGAACAACAAGGGATATGGGCCCGCTTGGATTTCGGCTCCCTTCCGGACTTCCGACGGACGTATTCAGCATGGGTGGAAGCGTTGCGACGCAAAGTGGTTTGATCTTTGTCGTCGCGACCACGGATCAATACATACGGGCTTTTGACGGCAGGATCGGAAACTTCTCTGGAAGTTTGATTTGCCGGCCGGCGGAAACGCCACGCCACTCACCTATCTGGGGTCCGATGAAAGACAAAATGTCGCTATTGCCGCCGGCGGAGATGGCGGCCTGCAATCGCGCAATAGCGATGACATCGTCGCGTTTGTCCTGCCGCGGCAATAGTTGCGCGGGCGGCCAGCGGGATGGCCGCCTCGGCATCGCGTTGACATCGTTTTTTAGAGATCGAGCGGGAACCTAACGATCGAAGCGCGGTTCGCACCACGGGACCGATAACGGTCTCAATCACCAGAACGAGGAGAAAACATCATGGCTTCCCAAGGTGGATCCCACGAACAACATGTCAAGGCTGGCCAGCAGAGCCACAAGAACACCGATACGAAGCAGGCTTCGTCGCAGAACAAGCAGTTGGGCAGCGGTACTCGCGGCGCCTCGCGTGAACAGCATGTAAAGGCCGGCCAGCAAAGCCATAAGAACAGTTGACCGACATGAGGAGAAGGGCCGGGCGCACGCCGGCCTCGCTCCCCAAGCGCGGCCGTTACGAATCGTTTCCCGGTCGCGCTTGCATGTCACCGCAAGCAACTATTCGGAAGAACTGAGGAGAATACAATGGCATCCGAAAAGACATTGAACGATCTGTTCCTGGACACGCTCAGGGACATCTATTATGCCGAAAAGCAGATATTGAAGGCCTTGCCGAAGATGGCCCGCGCAGCGCAGGCCCAGGAAGGCAAGGACGGCTTTCTGCACCACCGCGACGAGACCCAGGGTCATGTCGAGCGGCTGGAGCAAGTGTTCGAACAGCTCGGCAAGCCCGCTCGCGGCAAGACCTGCGAGGCAATCCAGGGCATCATCGCCGAGGCGGATGAGATCATGGAGGAGTTCAAGGGTACGGCAGCCCTTGATGCCGGCCTGTTTTCGTCGGCCCAAGCCGTCGAGCACTATGAAATCGCCCGTTACGGCACGCTGGTCGAATGGGCCAAGCAGCTTGGCCTCAAGGAAGCAGTCCCGCTTCTGCAGCAAACGCTCGAAGAAGAAAAGGCGACCGATCAGAAGCTGACGAAGCTTGCCGAGACGGCCGCCAACGCCAAGGCTAAAAAGGCAGCCTAGTACACGAAACTATCTTGGTGCGTTGCTTAGGCAACGCACCTTCAGGCTCTCAAAGCGAAAGCACATTTACGATCCATTGGTCACGGCCGAAACAGATTCCTTTGTTTGCGTGTCCTGCCGGTCCCACCGACGCAGCAATGAAGCTCTAACTTCGCATCGATACGCTCAGGGTGAGCAGCCGGAATTCCATTGATACGGACCAAAATGGAAAATAGAGCCCACGCAAACGTGGTTCGAGGCTGAGAGAATGCACCCTGTTCAGTTTCGCAACGCGTTGACCCAGATTTGCATCTGAGGCTGATCCATCCCGTGGATGAGAACGCTTTGAAAAAACTTATGATATCGACATTCAGGGAGGGCTGCGATGAAATGCAAAACTGTGGGAAATCGTGACGCAAGTGAACACTCCGTCGATGCTGCGAAAGCAATCGAGCCGCTTGCGGGAGGTTTTGCCAAGATCATCATCTTCGCGACTGGCATCATAGGAACGGGTATCTTGGCTGTCCCGGTTCTCGCCGGTTCGGCAGCTTATGCGGTCGGAGAGGCGGCACGCTGGAAGGTGGGACTGTCGCGCGAACCGAGCGAGGCCAAGGCGTTCTACGCGACAGTCGGACTGGCGATGATCGTCGGAATGCTTTTGAACTTCACGCCGATCCCACCGATGAAGGCTTTGTTTTGGAGTGCAGTCATAAATGGCGTGGTCGCCGTTCCCGTCATGGTGATCCTGATGCTGATCGCCTCCAATCACATGTCATCCATGGCGGTTTGAAAGCGTCGGGCTGGGCGTGTTCGTCGCCGTAATCGGCATGGCCGTGACTGCTCCTTACTAGCAACCGTAAGACCGAAGCTGCCGAACGGCTGATCACCGCCCAAGCAGTACGCTCGGACACGCAGAATGCCGAGGCACTAGTGTCGCCTGCTTGGTGACGGCTCCTGCCGACGGACGCAGATGGGCCGACTGGACGGGCATCCACCAAACTTGGATTCTCGCTTCAGCTTGAAAAGGCTCGTGCTGCGACATATTTTCGGGACACGGAGCGATGCTGTTGGTCCAGTTGGAGGAGGGATTTGGCAAATCTCATATTTCATCGCATAGTCTGGCGGCTGTAATGCTATTCCGATATCCCAAGTCCAGCCTGCTTCCAATCCCAGCAGGTCGGCACTTGGCAAGTGGCTTTCAAGACAGGGCTGCTACCGGTGGAGGTGCGTGGATATGACCCGGGACACAATTGAACCTTGGGATTCGCCATTGACCGCTTTCGAACGAAAGAAAGCGTCGTCGGATTTGGCGATCAACAGCACGTTGGCCGAACACTTCGGGACTTCAGCCCTGTCCGCTGAGGCTTGGCTCGCCGCCATTGTCGAGAGCTCCGACGACGCGATCGTAAGCAAGACCGTCAGTGGGATTATTACGAGTTGGAACAAAAGCGCCGAGCGACTTTTCGGCTTTACGGCCGCCGAGGCGGTAGGCCGTCATATCAGCATCATCATTCCAGACGATCGTCTGCATGAAGAAGACACGATCATCGAGCACATTCGCGGCGGCCGACGGATTGAACATTTCGAGACTATAAGGCAGCGCAAGGATGGAACGCTGCTCGATATTTCGCTGACGATTTCACCTGTGCGGGATAAGGACGGCGTCATTGTCGGGGCTTCGAAGATCGCCCGCGATATTTCAGAACGAAAGCGGATGGCGGAGCGGCAGCGGTTATTGCTGCGGGAAATGCACCATCGCATAAAAAATCTGTTCGCCACTGTCTGCGCATTGATTTCCGTTAGCGAACGGTCGAGCGAAACTCAGGGCTCATCTTTTGCCGACGATTTGCGCGCGCGGGTTAGAGCGTTGGCCGCCGCCCAGAATTTTGTGCTGAAAGAGTCCGAAAGCGGATCCGGCGAGCATGGTTCGACAAGTCTCTTTGGTCTCATCGAAGCGATCTTGTCGGCTCACCAAGATAACGATAGCGCTCGAATCGTGCTGAGAGGCCACGACGTTCACGTGGACAGCTCGGCGCTTACGTCGCTTGCTCTGCTTCTGCACGAATTCGCAACGAATGCGATAAAATACGGTTCTCTATCGGTGAGCGAGGGTCGTGTCGAGATCGAGGTCGCTGAGGCCGATAAGCTCGTGCTAACGTGGGCAGAAGTTGGTGGACCTCCTGCACATGTTCCCATTGGCCCCGGCGGGTTCGGATCTGAGCTGGAACGCATGACAATTTCCTCGTTGAGAGGGTCAATCCGTCGCGACTGGCATTCCGACGGGCTTCGCATATTGCTTGAAATCCCGTATCGACATTCGTCCGATTAACTCCGGCCGCTGATCGAGCTAAAGAGCCTGTGTGGTGCAGCACGTCGCTGCCTGCCCGTGGCCCGATCATGCAAAACATGCGAGACCTCAAGGCTGAGATAGATGCGCCCCAACCCTGGCTGCGATGCTGCACCTAGCCGAGGAGGTAAAGATTACCCGGACGTGGGAGCGGATGCCCAGCGCGATAGGCGCTGGCCTAGCGGATCGCTTGAGCCAGCTCAGCGGCGCTATATGGCTTGGGAAGCACGCCGATCGCCGAAACGCTGTTTTTGACGGTTTCGGGATTTCCTGTAGCGAAGATCCCAGCATCCTGGTTGACATCGTTGCACGGCTTCTTGGGCTTGCGCTTGAGCGCCATCAGGTCCGTGCTCAAAACCAGAAAGAGCATTAACTTCAGGAAGCAGACCAAGGCGTGGAGGGGCTGCGTGGTCCAATGAGTTCTCTCGCTTCTTAATCCTTATTCGGTGCCTCGCAGCGACAACTTTTAACCGACGAAGTTCGCTGATGAAAATTGGGCCGCCGTCTTGCGACGAGCGTAGCTCTCGCAGCAATTCTCGGCATGGCGGGTTATTTTGCGGGAGGGTACAGGCGCCCATGAGCGCTTTTGTTATTATCCCGGAAATGACCGACGACCATCAGGCTGTAATCTCGGTCATGGCCGTGTGCATGATCGGTTACGTGACGTCGCGATTACAGCCGTTTTATTTTGGCCTATCGCGCAACTTCATCGCGGCCGTGATACGGGCGCGCAGAACCATAGAAGTCCACGGCCGTGGGGAGTTCCGCGAGCTTGTCATTTGGGGTGCCGACAATGCTCTTGGTTGAATCTGTGTGACATACCACAATTTAAAGATGTCATTGATAATAGAAATTATGGAGCTCCCGCCATGTAGTGCCCTACATTTGGGTCACCGCTCACAAGCTCATAACCCGGTACAGAATGACCCGTCCGGTTGGCATGATTTGCGAAAGGAAATCAAAATCCCGCACATTACCGGTTAGCACGCTCGCACCCAGCTGCCGCGCTTGTAGGAAAACAAGGGCGTCATTGACGAAACGCCTCTCATGCCCTTCCCTTTTGGGAAGGTTGCTCAACCGAAACAGCAGCCCCGCCAGCACACCCGCCTGTCCCCACATGGCTGCATCCGGAGCATGAAGACGGTGCTCAGGGATGTCGTCTACAGTCTCGGCGATCGTTTCGAGAACCGCTTTGGTGGTGGCATGCTTGGGGTCTAACCGGCCGAAGGCATGGGTCAGCTCCGACAGGCAGATTGCGGAATGGTGGCATAGGCGATACCTCAGCAGTGCATCAACCTCAATCGGCGAGCGTCCCTGTAGCACATCCAGATAGACACTGGTGTCGAGGAACAATGGTCCGCCGATTGCCGGTTCGTCGGCGACCCATGACAGGTCTTCGTCGAGCCTGCGCTCGAGCGTCCCGACATGCTTCTGTGGTTTTAGTAATCGCAGCGTTTCGGAGAGATCAAACCTCAAGATCGAGATCCGCTGAGATGCTGCCCTTGCGCCCCACCAGCCGCGCGCCGAAATCATCCTCCAGGGCAAGTCGGGAAAGCGCTAGTTCCAGAAGTTCGGTGTCGGAAGTGACATGCGCGCGCTTCTTGGCCGCCTCGATCAATTCGGACGGTACACGTCCCGACAAACGGGTATTCTTCGCCGTGCCGAGAAGGCCGACAGCCTTTGCTTGTTCGAGTACGAGCTTATTGCGGGCCAACGCCACTTTTGCTTCGCTTTCTGCAGCAGTTCGTATCTGAGCACCCATTACAATCTCCTGTGTTGAACATAATGTAGATTGTGTTGAACGACAATGCAAGATTCAATGGAGCCCGGTGAGTTGGGATTCACCGATACCTATCGATCGCTGTCCAACCGAAAGATTCGGGAATGGATTGGTTGCATGCAGATGGAGCCTCGCATTCGCCTCTTGTCACGCGTTGAAGCTCATGGCGCGCCGCCGCAGGGCGTCAACTCGGGGAGCTAGGGGCAAAGAGCGCGCCGTAGCATTGAGATATTGCCGTCGCAAACGCTGAGTTCCGACACGGCGGCTCGGAAAAGCAGGTTACGTTTTTGTCCCCACGCGTCCCGGAACGCTTGGCCAACCGCCGAAGCCCGTTGAGGTGATCGATTTTCGGCATCACCGACATCCGCAACACCCCCCGCCTCGTTGTAGGACGTGCGCGTGGCGGATACCGGCCTGCCGTAGGAGAACGCCTTCACGGGCGCCTCGAAGGCCGCCGCTGAGGTCCGCAGGCATTGCCTATCGCATGGGTAGTCTCGGGATAACTTTCCGTTGTTACGCCCACTCCGTGAGGAAAGAGAAAGCAATAGGGATCGTCGGGATACTCCCACGTCTTTTCCTGCGCAGGCTCCACAACGTATCCGGCCACCGGAAACTGACCATTCGACGCCGTCCACATGCGTGAAGCCAAGCGGCCGGTACAAGTCGTTAAGTCGATCCTCCCGGCGTCGACGCAGCCATTGACGATCCAACTGCCGAGTTGGTCAGCGCTGGGAAACAGCAGATATGCGGTTGTGGTTACGTATTTTGTTGGGAATTGTGTATCGGTATGCGTACAGGCCTGGACGGGCAGGCCCTGCCACTCCGGAAACTGCTTCGGGTCTGCGTCGGTGCAGTTCTGCCTCATGTACTGGCCATCATGGTGCTTGTCCCTGACGTGCGTCCCCAGCCAAGCGGCGATCCGTTTCTGCAAGATCGCGGGCAACTCTTCAGGGGCCTTCGCCGAAGCCGTCGAGGCAATGGCGATGGCGATAAAGCAGCTTGCCACGAGTCTCGACAATGTTGCCATTCAACCAGATCTCCTGCCAAATCCATCGCTTCTCAACCAATCCACGCCACCAGCCTCACCAGTTCACGGCCAAACCGTGTTGAGCAATTGCGCCAGACGAACCCCCGCCTTGATCAACTGGCCGCGCTTTATCTGGTTTTCATCTTGAACGTGGAGGGCGGGATCTTCGAAGCTGATCGGCCATTTGCCGGTGGCCAGCTTGGCGCCATATTCGGCGTCAGCGAAAATCAGACGCGAATTCATGATCCCTTCAGATGCCCAGGCCTCTATCCACTTGTCCGCCGGTCCCGCCGTCACTGGGACGAGCCGCGCGTCGCTAACCATCTGTGTCTTTTGGGCCGCCGAATAATCGGGTATCGAGTCCCACTCTGAGTGAAGATTTCCTGCCCCCGTGACCAGATCATTGCCGCCGCGGTTCTCAGTGGCCGGATCATAGGTTCCCGCATCAGGGTCGACCACCTTTCCATCCGCGTCGAGATAGACCGATCCGACATGCAACGGCTGATGCATGTCGCCAATGAGGTGAGCCAGGATAAAAATGGCTTCCTTTTTGTCCTTTATCGAAAAGCTAGATGGTGATGGCATGCCTCTTAGCACCGCTATTGCAGCGTTGGCAGCGTGGACAATGTCATGTTTTGCGGCCCCGATCCGATCGTCGGCATAGCCATTGCGCTGTATGGCGATATCGGCAAAATGATAGCTCTCGTGGCACCCGCGCGTGCCACTCGAATAGACACAGTTCGACCAGTTACGGCTTACGTAGTCCTGCATGCGCTCGATCTCAGGACCGCCATCCATAAATGGGATGCAGGACGGCCGTGTCCATTCCGGGTGCGATGTGCTTTCCTCGAACACAAATTCACCAGTGGGCTTTTTGTAGACGCTCTTTACGCAATCCAACCAGGTCGCGCTTTCCGATAAGGTAAAGCCAAGAATCGCGCTCACCTGCGTTTTCGCATTTGGGCTCAACTGACCATCGGCAATCTCACCCACCAAGGCATGGCCCTTCGGCCCCCACGCCCAGCCGTTGCTGGTCGTCATCAGCAGCACCGTAACGCATGTCAGAATTCGCAAGATCATCGCACATCCTCCCAACCAACTAGCGTTAAGGTTGCAGCATCTCGCACTCTTCTAATTTTCGTCAAGGAAATTCCTGGTGGCACGGTTATGCGAAGCCAAGCGCTGGTCGCGTAGCGCGTCGCTGCCAGAGTCTTATGGCGATGGTCTGGGAGGCGTCGTTTTAGCCGACCTGTTCCACAGCGAGGGTGCCCGCCGCAAGCGGCTTGATCAATGTCTTTGCAGAAACCGTCGGATCGAGCCAGCCGGCCCATGCGCTGCGCTCCAGGATGACGATCTGACGGTCATGGTAGGGCGCGATGTCTGGTCCCGGTTCCATCGTCAGCATGGTGAATGCTTGGCCGACCTCCGGCGTTTCGCGCCAGATGCCGGCGATGCAGAAGATCGGCTCGTCCTTCTTCGTGAACAGCCATTTGTCCTTGCGCTTCTTTTTCAGGTCCTTCGGGTCGGTGAACTCGTAAAAGCCATCGGCAATGATCAGGCAGCGATTGGAGGTGAACTCGCGCCCGTCCGACCGGAAATTATAGACCGGGCGCTTATTCTGTCCCGGCCAACTCCAGCGCCGCTGCACGAGCTCGGCCTCATCGCGGGATCCCTCAATCGTCCTGACGATCGGACCGAGGTCGGTGATCTTGATGTCCTCACGCGCTTCGAGGTTCGGTATGCCTTCACCAAAGCGGATTTTGATCTTCAGATCGGCGAAGTCCTTCGCGATCGAAGCAGCATCCACCATCAGCCGATAATCATTGCACATGCGTCCCCCATGACAGGTTGGTTGCTTCGAAAAATCGTTCCTGATATGTTCTATCTATGATGAGCGCGAAGGTTTTCCAGTCCGACGCCCCGCTCGACGAGCGCCGCGTCATCATAAGACGCCATGACGGCGATGTGGAGATGGTGGAGCTGCCATGGGGGCTGCGTCCCCGCGACGGCGGTCCGCGCGCCGTCAACGTCGTCCGATCGGAAGGACGGACCTTTCCGACCCACCGCTGCCTGATCCCAGCCTCGGAGTTTCGCCTCAAAAGCTTCAGCTTCTCGTTCGCCAATGGCGACTGGTTTTATTTCGCCGGGATCTGGCGTCCGGCGGCTGACGATTGGCCGGAGGCCTATGCCATCCTGACCATCGAGGCGAATGCCGATATCGCGCCGTTCCACGATCGGCAGATGGCGGTGCTGACACGCGACCAACGCATGGCCTGGCTCGACGGACTTGTCCCCGAAGACGAAATCCTGCGGCCGCTGCCGGCGGGGACGTTCCGGGTCAAGCGTCATGCCGGCGCGCCTGCCCAGCCGATACTGGCGGTTTAAAGAGCCAACCGCAGCTGCGGCTCCGTTCCGGAGCTCCGCCGCTCCAGCGACGACAGCGAGACACCGAGCAGGCGAATGCCCTTTCGCGGCGGAAAGATAGGAACGAGCAGATGGCTTATGATCTCCTCCAGGTCGGCGATGGCCGGCAATGGTGCGGGAACCGTCTTGCTGCGGGTGATCTGATTGAAGTCGGCATATTTGACCTTGAGCGTCACCGTCTTGGCGCCGGTGCAATTGGCCTTGCAATAAGCCCACTCATTCTCGATCAGCGGCTGAAGGCCATCCCGCGGATTTCGCTAGTCGAGCCGAAAGACGTCGGCATTGTCCTGGCGTTCTCGCAGACCCTTGTAGGACGGATGTCGCAGTTTGCCGTCAGCCGTCCAGGCCCGAAACTCGATCTCGGCGATCAGGGTCGGCTCGACCCAGACAACGTCAGCACCTCCGGAATAGGGCAGGGGCGGTTGCTTCCGCTTCCAGCGCAGCTTGTCGAGCATCTTCCTCAGCCGAACGGCCTCTGCTTCCTTAAAACCCGTCCCTACACTTCCGACGTGGACGAGATCGGCTCCGCGATAGGCGCCGAGCACCAACAAGCCGAAACCAGCGGAAAACACCGACGACATCTCATAACCGACAATGAAGAAGGCCTCGCTCTGCACGCATTTGACTTTCCCCCAATCTCCGGTTCGGCCTGAGCGGAGTCCAACAAAGGATGATCATTTCGTGTGGGCAGTTCAGGCTGATAATCTGCGAATAAATCGGCCTGGAAAGACGATTGTCTCAGATGCACGCTCTCCTGTGATCATGCCGACAATGGCATCGATCATCTTGTCGGTGGGCTGTTCGTAGCTCGTCAGTCCATAGGCAGGAACTCCGCCAAGTTCGATATTATCGAAGCCGACGACCGCTAGCTCTTGGGGGACGGCGAGAGCGAAGTCGCTTCTGGCGACATCCAATGCTCCAAGCGCCAGAATGTCGTTCTCACACATTAGGACATCAACCCGCGATCTGGGCGCAGCACTGCTCAAATAAATCCGGGCTGCTTCCGCGCCGGCCTGCGCGCTGTATCTTTCTGCGGTCAATTCAACGACGTTTTCAACGCCCTTTTGTCGCCAGAAATTTGCATAGTGATGGCGCCTCCCAAGCGCTGTCGAAAGGGTCCTCGCTCCCATCATGAAGCCGGGACGGCGGTATCCCTTGTTGAATAAATACTCGACGATCTCGCTGAGAGCGAGTTCGGTGTCGCACGCGATTGCAGGTACGCCGGGGATTTGGCTGTCTCTGGCAAGGACAAACATTGGAGGGAGGCCTGGACCAAGCCTGCGATCGCCCAGCGTTTCCTCGCGAAAGGCGGTACCGAACAGGATCACGGCGTCGAACTGTCGTTGATCGGCATTGATCAGCGCGTGAACGTGATCGAAATTTCGATTGATGTTGATCAATACGGTCAACAGCCCCTCCGCCTGCAGGCGCTCGGTCAACATCTCCAAAACGGGGAGCTTGTGCGGATTGGCAAAGTCGTCGACGAAGACGGCAACTTGATGCGTGGTGTTGGTTGCAAGGCTGCGAGCGAGCAGATTGGGCGAATAGTTCAGCGCCTCTGCTGCCTGAAGGACCTTTTGCCGGCTGGCGTCCGTAATGGAAGCACCAGGTGTGAATGCACGGATCACCGTCCATTTCGATACGCCGGCGACTTCTGCCACCTCTCTCGCCGTTGCCCGCTTGCGCATTCTCGTCTCCTCCCGATGGAATGAATATTCCATAAAAAATAAAAATGGAATGGATGCTTGATTTTTGTCGACAATAAAGTAATTTTACCAGGCTTGCTACCGGGTGCAAAAGGAGTGCAACCGGTAGCATCTTAGGTTCCGCATAAGGCGGACTGTTTTTGGGAGGGTAAAATGAAACTAGGTTTGAAATCGCTTCTTACAGGCGCCGCCGTCGTTGTTGCACTGGCGTGCTCTTCGGCAATTGTCAGCGCGGCGGACATTCGCATCGTCGCCGTCACCCATGGCCAGGCCAATGACCCATTTTGGTCCGTGGTCAAGAACGGCGTCAACGCGGCCGCCAAGGACGTCGGTGTCAGCGTTGACTATCGCGCACCGGAAACATTTGACATGGTATCGATGGGGCAACTCATCGACGCTGCCATCAATCAGAAGCCTGACGGGCTTATCGTCTCCATTCCGGACGCCTCGGCGCTCGGCCCGTCCATCAAGAAGGCCGTGGCCGCTGGCATACCGGTCATCTCCATCAATTCCGGCTCGGACGTATCCAAGGAGCTTGGTGCACTTCTGCATGTCGGCCAGGACGAATACACTGCGGGCAAGGCCGCCGGTGCGAAGCTGCATGAGCTCGGCGGCAAGGAAGGTCTATGCGTCAACCAGGAGGTGGGCAATGTCGCGCTTGATTTGCGCTGCAAGGGCTTTGCCGACGGCTTTGGCGGCAAGGTGACGGTTCTGCCAGTGAGCAATGATCCCGCAGACGTCCGGGCGAAGGTCAAGGCGGCGCTGAGTTCGAATGCCTCCGTCGATACCATCATGGCGCTCGGCGCCGGTACCGCCGGCGAGCCGTCGCTCGCGGCTGTTGAGGACGTCGGTATGACCGGCAAGATCAAGGTGGCGACCTTCGACCTTTCGGCAGATTTCCTGAAGGCCGTGGCCGCTGGCAAAGCAGCCTTTGCGATCGATCAGCAGCAGTTTCTTCAAGGCTATCTGCCCGTCGTATTCCTGGCCAACTACGCCAAATACGGGCTGATCCCGGGGGGTAACGTCCCATCCGGCCCGAACCTGATCACCAAGGAAAAGGCGGCCCAGGTCGTAGATCTTTCCGCCAAGGGCATTCGCTGAACAGAATTGCCGAAAGGCATTCTCCCAGAATCTCCTCCCCTGAACGGGGGAGGGGGTTTGGCTGACAGAGCGCGGTGCCGAGCGAGCGCCGCCATTACCCTAAATTACAATTCCGTGGGAGGAGTTATGGCTTCGCTTGAGCAAAAGGCGGCGGCTGCGCCGAAGACCGATGAGCGCGTCAAACAGGTGAGTTTTCTGACGCATATGATGCGCCGGCCCGAGCTTGGTGCCGTAGCTGGCCTTGTACTGGTCATCCTCTTTTTCTTTCTCACCGCCGATTCAACAATGTTTTCCCTTTCAGGCGTGATGACCATCATGGCCCCGGCGTCGCAGCTGGGGATTCTCGCCATCGCGGCTGCGCTTCTGATGATCGGTGGCGAGTTTGATCTTTCGATCGGCTCGATGGTCGCCTTTGCGGGGCTGGTCTTCGGTGTCATCCTGACGAATTTCGGTCAGCCGCTTTCGGTTGCCATCGTGATGACGATGCTCTTTGCGGCGTTTATGGGGGCGATCAATGGGCAGATCGTCATTCACACGCGTCTTCCATCCTTTATTGTGACGCTGGCATTTCTCTTCATCCTGCGCGGCCTGACGCTCGTCGGCCTGAAGTGGGCGACCGGCGGCTCCACGCAGCTTCGCGGCATCGGCGACCATGTGAAGGACAGTCCGCTGCTCGGGCTCTTTTCCGGCGATGCACTGAAGAGCCTATTCGTCTGGCTTGCAGATCACGATGTGATCGACAAGTTCCCCAATGGCCTGCCGAAGGTCACGGGCATCCCGGTATCGGTCTTGTGGTTCGTTGCACTTGCATTGGCGGCGACCTGGGTCCTCCTGCGCACTCGCATGGGCAACTGGATCTTTGCCGCTGGTGGTGATCCCAATGCGGCAAGAAATTCTGGCGTCCCGGTCCATCGGGTGAAGACGGGGCTGTTCGCGTTGACGGCGTGTGCCGCGGCGCTAGTCGCCATCATCACCGTCCTGGATGCGGGTTCGACTGACGCCAGACGCGGCTTTCAGAAAGAGTTCGAGGCGATCATCGCCGCCGTCATTGGCGGGTGCCTACTCACAGGTGGCTATGGTTCGGCGATCGGCGCCTTCTTCGGCGCGATCATCTTCGGCTCGGTTTCCATCGGCCTGACCTATACAAAGTTCGACTCAGACTGGTTCCAGGTCTTCCTCGGCTCGATGCTGCTGCTGGCTGTCCTCTTCAACAATTTTATCCGCCGCAAGGTTACCGGGGAGCGCTGATCATGCCAGACGTCAATAACCGAACGCCGATCATCGAAGTGACCGACATTGTCAAGCACTACGGCTCCGTGATCGCTCTCAACGGCGTGTCGATGCAAGTTTCGGCCGGCGAGGTGCTTTGTCTCCTCGGCGACAATGGAGCGGGCAAATCCACTCTGATCAAGACGCTCTCCGGTGTCGTCCGGCCGAGCGGCGGCGTGTTCCGGGTGGAAGGCAAGCCGGTCGATTTCCGCAGTCCGCGAGACGCACTCGATGCCGGGATCGCGACGGTCTACCAGGATCTTGCAATGATCCCGCTGATGTCGATCACCCGTAACTTCTTCATGGGCCGGGAGCCTCGCAAAGGGATTTTCCCTTTCCGTCAC
Source organism: Martinezella paranaensis (assembly GCF_014200235.1). Taxonomy (NCBI): domain Bacteria; kingdom Pseudomonadati; phylum Pseudomonadota; class Alphaproteobacteria; order Hyphomicrobiales; family Rhizobiaceae; genus Martinezella; species Martinezella paranaensis. Next base: position 15,042 of record NZ_JACHBI010000029.1, read on the forward strand.
TTCGACCTCACGCACTGCAACGAAGTCACGCGTGAAGAGATGCGCAAGATCGGCATCGATATCCGCGATCCCAATCAGGCGGTGGGCACTCTGTCTGGAGGCGAACGCCAATGCGTTGCGATTGCACGCGCGGTCTATTTCGGTGCCAAGATCCTCATTCTCGATGAGCCTACCTCAGCGCTCGGCGTGGCTCAAACCTCGATGGTGCTGAAATATATCCACCAGGTCCGGCAGAACGGGCTGGGCGTCATTTTCATTACCCACAATGTCCGCCACGCCTATGCCGTGGCGGACCGCTTCACCATCCTCAATCGCGGCCAGACGCTCGGCACCTTTGCCAAGGCCGAGATCGCGATGGATGAGCTGCAGAACCTGATGGCGGGCGGCAAGGAGTTGCAGCAACTGTCTGAAGAGCTCGGCGGCACGATCTAGCTCCGCTTATCCCGCGGCGCCCGCTGGCTTTGGCAGGCTGCCGCATTCTCAATCATCCAACATGGAAATGGTCATGAACGACGATCCGTCGAATACCCCATCCCCTTTCAAGCTCGCTGTCTGCGCCGAGATGGTCTTCAAGTCGCTTCCGGTCGTCGACAGGCTGAAGCGCATCACCGAACTCGGCTTTCACGCCGAAATCTGGGATTGGACCCAACACGACATCGCCGCGCTTGCGCGATCGGGAGCGGTCTTCTCGTCGATGACGGGCTACGTGACCGGCAGGCTCGCCGATGAAGAGGGCGCCGACGAATTGCTGCGGACTGCGAGGCAATCGATCCCGATCGCCAGGGAGATCAACTGCCCACGCCTCAACCTGCATGGTACCGGTCTCGACGGCCAGGGTCTTCCGGTGGTCAAGGCCGACAAGGTGACGGGTGCCATGTGGCTCAAGGCGCGCGATACCCTTAACCGCATCGCCGACCTCGGCGAACAAGAAGGCGTCACCTTCGTGCTCGAAAACCTCAATGAAACCGTCGATCATCCCAAGACACCTTTTGCCAAGGCTGAAGACACGCTTGCGCTCGTCTCGTCGGTGAACCGACCGGCATTGAGGCTCAATCTCGATCTTTATCACGCACAAATCGGCGAAGGAAACCTGATCGAATTATGCCGGCGCGCTCTTCCCTATATCGGCGAAATCCAGGTGGCGGATGTGCCCGGTCGTATGGAACCGGGGACGGGCGAGATCAACTACAAGGCAGTTGCCCGTGCGCTCAAGGATATGGGGTATCGCGGCGCGATCGGCATGGAGGCTTGGGCCTCGGGCGATGACGAGATGGCTCTTTCCCGCTTCCGTGACGCCTTCACGGTTTGAAGATTCGATAGCCAACGCTTACACATCATGGAGCAATATTGATGATCAGATTTGGATTGATCGGCGCCGGCCGGATAGGCAAGGTGCATGCCGCGACCATCGCGGCGAACCCGAAGGCGAAGCTCGCCTATGTGGCGGACGCTTTCAGAGCATCGGCAGAGACTCTCGCAGCGCAGACCGGCGCCGAGGTTGCCGACGCGGAGGACGTCATCAGGTCCCCGAACGTCGATGCAATCCTTATCGCGACGCCGACCCCGAGCCACGCAGATCTCATCGAGGCGGCTGCGAGAGCCGGCAAGGCAATCCTTTGCGAAAAGCCGGTGTCACTTTCGGTCGAACGCATCAATACCTGCCTCGACGTCGTTGAGAAAAACAGGTCGACCTTGATGATCGGCTTTAATCGCCGCTTTGACCCGAACTTCGCGAGTTTGGAAGCACGCCTTCGCCGTGGCGATGTCGGCGCCATTGAGATCGTGACGGTCACCAGCCGGGACCCCGCGCCGCCGCCTGCCGACTACGTAAAGTCCTCCGGCGGTCTGTTCCGTGACATGATGATCCACGACTTCGATATGGCTCGCTTTCTCATGGATGAGGAATTCGTCGTTGTGAACGCGCTTGGGTCGTCTCTCGTCGACAAGGCAATCGGCGCCGAGGGGGACGTGGATACCGCCGCAGTGCAGATGCAGACGGCTTCGGGCCGCATTGCTGTCATCACCAATTCGCGTCGGGCGACTTATGGATACGACCAGCGCATCGAAGTGCATGGCGCAGCCGGTATGCTTGCAGCGAAGAATATCGCCGCCACGAGCGTCGAACTTTCCAACGCGAACGGCGTCAGCGGTGATCCCGTTCAACATTTCTTTCTCGAGCGCTACGCCCAGGCCTACGCCAACGAGATCAATGCTTTCATCGATGCGATCGACACGGGTACTCGATCACTGAGACCCGGTGGCCCTGATGGACTTCAGGCGCAGAAACTGGCGGAAGCCGCAACGGTAAGCTGGCAGACAGGCAGACCAGTTCAGGTGGCCTAACGGTCGCACGCGGTGCGGCCAAGCTTCATTGCCGCATCGCTGTTCTTTCCACGGACCTCCGGCTTATTGCCGGTAATTGCAATCACCAACAATGCGTTTTGGAGAGTGCGTGCAATGCTAAAAAATGAGCAAGCCCCTCCTGCGAGCATACAGGAGCTTAAATTCAAGATCGCCAAGCGGCAAATTACCTTTCCAACTACCCTCGAGCGGCTCGCCAGGCAGATGATTGAGCGGCCGGAAATCGTAGCGTTCGAGAGCGCCGCAGCGGTCGCGCGCCACTTCAAGGTCTCTCAAACAACGGTTCATCGTCTTGCGCACCAAATGGGGTTTCGAACATTTCGCGACTTTCGCGCGATGATCAGGGAGAATTTGCGCCTAGTATCTTCCAAAATCGATTAGCGCGCGGGATCTCCGGACGGACTTCGGACTCGGCATCTTCGCGCAAACAAATGAGCGCGGCTTTTCCGTTCCAATTCGTTCCCGATTTCTGACCTTCACATGGATCAGTTTACCGGTTTCGCAGTTGCCACGCTAACTCGAAAGACGACTGCCCGAAGACAAAGAAAGGTTGGTGTGGCCGCTAGGACGTCATCAGATGCGGTCGGATGAGAAGAGCGCTGATGCGGATTTGTTGCGCGAGATGATCGGCCTTGCCGCTGAACCGTTGGAGGTCATTTTGGCCACGGGTGCTGAATTCGACGAGCAGAACCCGCTGCGACCTCAAATTGAACAAACCCGAGTCGGCGCGGACGCCGACGGTCGTCGCTTGCGATCAGCCCCGCACCCCGAACGGCTTCGGGTGCCTCGTGGAAGGAGTTTTGAAGACGGTCCCCGTGTGAACAGTGGAAAGGGAGAGACGATGAAGCGAGACGATGCCGTAAAGCAACCAGACGGGATCGATCTGGAGGTGGGCCGTCGCCTTCGACTTCAAAGAAAACTTCTCGGCATGTCACAACTAGGCCTGGCCTCTGGTCTAGGTATATCTTTCCAGCAGGTCCAAAAATACGAACGCGGCGCTAACCGGATCGGTGCGAGCCGCCTTGCTCAGATCGCCAATATCTTAAAGGTCGATGTCTCGTACTTCTTCAGTGATACACGCGTGATCGGGGACATCGGCGCCGACGCGGGTGACATAACAAGTTTTGTGGCGACGCCGGAGGGCGTTTCCCTCAATCGATCTTTTCAGAAGATCCCAAACGCGCAAACCAGAAAGAGCCTGGTGAGCCTTATCCGAGCAATCGCTGAAGATGACAGATGAACACAGCCCGCCCGGATATCGCCAAGCACGTTTTCAGGTCCAGGGTGTCGATCAAAATGGTGATACTGTTTGGCGGAGGAAGCTCCAGCGATCCGACGTCTCCAGCTTTTTCGATCAGCGGCCACTCTGTATGTCGCTTTCATGACCCTCACGCCCTCGCGACCAGGCTGAGGAGCAGTTCGTCCAACTGTTCGAACTGCTCGGGCATGCAGCCCTCCATCCCTGAGAAGGCTTCATCGAGAGCTTCCTTCGAGGGATAGAGTTCGTGTAGGACCAGCAGAGTCTTGTCGCCTTTTGCCTCGAATGTCACCGTGGTCACCGCAGCGTCCGCACTTTCCTCATTCGTCCAAACCAGGCGGGCGTTCGGTATCACCTCGACGTACTTGCCGAAAAACGCCGTAGCGCTTGAAGCATCGCTGCCAAACTCCACACTGTAACCTCCTCCGACACGAACATCCATCTCGCAGGAGAGCATGGGCACGCCCGTCGACTTCGGCGCCCACCACCGTATGAACAGTTCGGGTTTGATCCATGCCTCATAGACGATGCGCGCCGGACCGTCGAAGGTCCTCGTAACGAGGAGCTGGCAATGGGATCTCCGTTCGATCGTCGTGCGGTTGTTCATGGGGGTGGCTTCATTCTCTGTTCGTTGGCCCATCGAATCTCTCCTTCCGTTTCTATTCGGCAGACGCTTCAGATTGTCGTTTCGGTTCACAGGATTAACCGGAATGAGACGCTGCATCGCTAAAGAATTCGGCCAGCTCCTCGGCCGTTTCCGTGGGGTACTCTTCAGGAGAGAGGTGGCCTCCAGGCATGGCATGGCCGACGAGCTTGTCCGCCAATTGTCGCTATAACACCAACGGTCCCCCTTCCTCGGCATACCACGTAGCCACAGCGCCGGTTCCACTCCAAAGAGCCATGAGTGGGCAACTAATCCGGTGTCCGAAGATTTGGTCCCGCATATCATGCTGGCGATCGACGCCTGCTGCAGCACGATACTCCTCGCAGATCGCGTGCACACGTTCCGGATTTCTGAGCGCTTCCCTGAGCGCTTCCATGTATGCCTCTCTGATCTCCGGCGGGAACACCGCGGCGCAAGACCCCCAGCCAGTGAGCGCGTCATCGACGACAGCCCCCGGTGCGCAAGCGATCAGCCTTTCCGGCAACGGTTCTGCTTGCGCAAGCAGGAGCCACCGCCAACGCCAGGGCAAATCGGTCACCAGCTCGATCCCACACATTCGCGGTAGGAACGATATCGAGAACGGCAAGCTTTCTGATCGCCGCGGGGTGATCGAGCGCCACACGATAAGCCACGCGCTCCCCTCGGTCGTGACCGGCGATCATAAACTCGCTGAAGCCGAGCTTGGCCATATCCTCCACCATCTCGGCGGCCATAACCCGTTTTGAATAGGGCAGGTGATCGGGGGCGGACGTAGGACTAGCGCTGGCGCCGTATCCGCGTACGTCGGCACAGATGACGGTGAACTCGGAGGCAAGCAGAGGAGCCACCTCGCGCCACATGAGGTGGATTTCGTGGAAGCCGTGCAGTAACAGGACCGGCGGACCGTTCCCGACAATGGTAGTGAATATACACCCGCCTGATAGGGAAACTGATTGCGCGCGGCTGTGGTTCGACACTTCACTTCTCCTTGCAGGTTCGTCACTCGAGCGCTCAAATGCGAGAATGCGGGAGCTCAATTGAACGGCCAGCCGGCCCCGGCAACGCTCACGTCGACGGAAACGATTTGGCCGGTGCCGGCCATCTCGCTCATCTTGTTCATGCCAAACCATTGTGCTGTGGTGAGGAAAAGGGTGGACCGATCCTCGCCGCCGAGCATGCAGGCGAAAGCACCCCGGTCTACCTTGACCTCGTCAAGCACGTCGCCGCCTTCTCGTACCCGGCGACAGTAGGCATTAGGGACATCCGCGTACCAGACGGCACCCTCGCCGTCGAAACATATCCCGTCCGGCGGTCCATGAAGCTCTGCCCAGATCCGCCGGTTTGAAAGGCGCCCGTCAGCCGCCACATCAAAAGCGGTCAGCTGCCTGCCCCAGCTTTCCGCGCAGATCAGGGTGTGACCATCAGCGGATAGTGCCATTCCGTTTGGAAACTGAAATCCTTCGGCCTGTTTCTCAACGCTGCCGTCCGGCCGGACCAACATGATCGCTGGTCCGTTGACGTAGATCCTTCCCGCAACGTCGATGACGATTTCGTTCCACGCGCCGGAGCATAGCGTGGCGTATTCTTTCAAGCCCTTTCCGTCGAAACGCATGAGCGATGAGGAACCGGACTGGACCACGAAGAGGTCGTTGTCCGGGCCGAAATCGAATGACAACGGTGGAGCTTGCGCCGGGAGGACGAGCCGCGATCGGTTTCCTTCTTCAAGGACCCGGATCTCGCCACTGGTCCAATCGGCAAACCAGAGCGCGCCTCGATGCCAACGTGGGCATTCGACAAGTCCTCTTCCCTTCAACAAAACATGGGCGGGCATGTACGTCTCCTTGGTCCGCTGCACCTGCAGAGGACGTACGACTTTCGAGCGCGCCGACAATCTCGAAAAGAAATTTTGCGTTTTCGCGGAAGACGGCCCGCGCCGATAGCCGCCAACGCTGGTGTGGCGTACTCCGGCTTCGGACAGCTCGGCAACGTAGTACTTTCGTCCTTTGTGTCCCGTGGTGTCGTTTGGCACTTAAACGTAAGAATTAGGCGGTTCCGGCAGAATCCGGCATTTAAAGTGAGACCTGCCGGCGTGAAGTGGAGCCGGCAACGACTACGAAATGAGCAGCAACCTTACGATTTATAAAAGTCTCGCAAGAGAACCGTTCGCACCAGATGCCAGGACGTAATCTCAAATTAAGGAACTGTTGATAACTAAAGGAATCGCAGCTTTGGATTTTTTGCGGCGCCGGGATTCCCTTTTGGTTTGAAGCCTATAGAATCGCGGTGTGATTGACGAGGCCGCCATCC
>NZ_JACHBI010000030.1:0-19683 GCF_014200235.1 Martinezella paranaensis
TGGTCCAGGCCATCGTGGTCTCCATCGAATCTCGCAAATCCGAAGGAATCATAACCTGTTGAAATCACCCACCTCTTTTTGAGGCAGCCTCTCAGATTGGAGACCGTGACTGGCGGGCAGCTCGGATTGAACTTGCGCTCAAAATGCATTGCCAATGTCGCCTGGCTGAGCAGCCACTTCTGCAGATCGGCGACATAGCGCACCACTCTCGGCGCCGTACGATGGATCGTCAGCAACTCCAATGCTGCGTCGCGGAGAGCCGCTGCAAACGAGGCATCCGCTAGCAGATCGTCGACACTGAAAGAGCGGCACCTGTCTCGCAATTGGGCTGAATTTGCATGCATTGGCATTTCAGTGGGTGCGAATCTTTATAAAAATGCGAGGAGTCATAGGGGAGGAAATATAGAAAGTTCCAAATGGATAGGCGCTGCCGGCATGTTTGGCAACTCTCTTCGATAGCTGAAGACAGATACTGCCAAGAGAACTGTGGAGGACAATTATTCATCGTGATGATGAATCTTGTTCCGCCGGGATCCATCAAGGCTCGGTGGGAGCCGACCGATTTCCTGCGGGTTACCATGTCAACGAAAGGAGCTGTTCACGCCGTTCCCATCAACACGATCCAGGATTTGCGGCGCATCGAGGAATTGAAGGCGGCGGCCAGATACACCCTGGAAGACGTTGTCGCCTCAGCGAACGAAGCGGCGTGGGGCACCCGAGAGGTACTCGTCGCGCCCCACTCTCTCGAGGACGTCAACAGTGCGGACCGGATCCTGCTGGCGATCGGTCAGTTGGCGATGCGGTTTGCGAACAGATCGGGCACGGTGAATTCGATGGAGGAGCGGCGGCGACAATCCTTGTTCCTTAGGCGCACGTCAAATCTGATGGAGAAGACGATGAGCACCAACGACACGAATGCGACGCCCGAGCAGCGACGTCCTAAGGACGTGAGTCCCGTACCGGAAAAACCCGAAAAGGCCGACAAAGAGTCCCTCGCGCCGGCAACTGTCCAGCCGGCTGGTAGCAAGGACGAGAGCGAGCGGCCGATCGTTGATCCGATAACCGGCGTGGCAAAGTGACTGCAATACCTGGCGACCGCGTTGAATTCGGCCCGGACGACCTCGAGTGCGTCCTATAGGGACGGCACCCACCGACTGCTGTTCAGCGACTATGCCGACAATTAAATGAATATTGGCGTGGCCTTGCCACTGTTCGAGGGGCTCCCCATTTCCTTGGTTGACCTCGAACTGGAGTCTCGAGATGGACGACCTGCCGACCGAAACGCTATCCTTCCAACCAATCGAAATCCTTCCACCCAAGCGACACGAATGGGTCGGCGAGGGAGCAACGCTATGCCTCTGTTGCGGCCAACTCCGGTCACGTCAGTGGATGCACGATGACGGCTGCGGGATATGTGAAGAATGCCTGGCGCCATAACGCAAGTCTCGAACAGGTCCCTTGAAGATTTCGAGGCGGCATTGGCGTGTCATCCGGACGGGTACGTCGAAGGCAACTTCCGAGATCGAAGATGGGGGTCGACCGTGACAAGATCGCTTGACGGCCGTCGAACATGGTTGTTCGCCGAGGAGCTCGGCGGGAGAGACATCGTCAGCTTCAACATTTATCGTCTGTCGGGACGGCTGACGCTGAAGCCGTGCGAGATGTCGTCGTCCAAGGTGATTGATTTCCTCCTGGGTTTCCGACAGGACGGGCGGACGCAAGAAGGAGTATAATGACGACCGAATTCTCGCCGCTTCAAGCCGTGCCATCCACGTCGCAATCCTCAGCCAGATCCCGCACCGGCAGATAGGCGTTCGTCTCCAGCCATTCTTTGATGATGTGACGGACCATCTCGTTTCGCGTCATACCGAGTTGGCCAACAATCGAGAGCAAAGTATCGTCCGTTTCAGCATCCAGGCCGATCGGTGTTGCGTTCCGGATCAAAAGCGCCGCACGTCGCAACATAATCTGCAGGTCGGCACGAGACGCGTCTCCAATGCGATCGGCTGCATATTCAAGTTGCCCCGCCAGAACGAGGTCGGCCGGCACGTAAAGATGCCTGGCCCGACACCAACTGCATTTGATCTGAACACATTGCCGGCCCTGAAAGCTTGGAAGCTTTGGAGGTTCAGCAAGTTTCGACGGTGACAGGTAAACTGGTGGATGCGTTTCTGGCACGGATGTGTCTCAAGCTTAACCGCATGATTGTCCGTCGGCGTCGGTCGATATGTCCTGGATCGATATCTCGTGCCCGGTAGCGCATCGACACAGCTCTGCATCGTATCGTTTCACCGAGTTGGTCAACTTCCTTTGACGATCCTGATTGTATGTATTGCATTTTGCGATACAGCATCTTATCTTCCGCTCAAGGAGACAAGTAATGACGAGCACCGAACGCAAGGAATACCCGATTGCAATGCGCCTGCCCGCCGCAGACGTCGCGATGATTGACCGTGCTGCTAGCCTACGCGGTCGCTCGCGCACTGATTTCGTGCGGGACGCCGCCGTGCGCGCGGCCGAGGAGGTCGTCATGGAGCAGGGCCTAGTCCGGATGAGCCCCGAAGGATTTGCTGACTTCATGGACGTTCTGTCACGTCCGGCAGTTCCGGTTCCTGAGATGGTGGAACTGGCCAAGCGTCCGGCGCCCTGGGAGCCCGGCTATGTGGCGAAGCAGTAAGCCGTGTCGCTATCGGTTCCCGAACCGCTCGCCGTCACGCATGACACTTCCGACTTCTGCTGCGGCAAGTCCACGCTCGATCACTGGCTAAAGACACGCGCTCTCTCGAATCAGCAAAAGGGCTTTACAGCCGTTCTCGTCGTCCATGAGGCACGGCGGGTGGTTGGATATTATGGTCTTGCACCGACTGCGGTGGTTCCGGCGATCCTGCCGCGCGCAATTCGCACCGGACAACCACCGGATCCAGTTCCTTGCCTCCTTCTCGGTCAACTCGCGACGGATACGGAATGGGCCGGCCGCGGCATCGGCACAGGTCTTGTAAAGCACGCCCTCGAACGCTGTGTTCAGGCCGCCACGCTGATTGGTGGGCGGGCCTTGATGGTCAATGCTGTCGATGAGGGCGCCGCTGAATTTTGGCGGCGGCGAGGTTTCGCACCCTCCAAAAGTGACCCATTGATCTTGTTCCGCTCGATTGCCGACATCGCTGCTTCGCTTGCAGTAGCCAAAAAATAAGTGTTGCTTCGGATATTGTACGTGTCTTCCACAAGTCGAGTTGCGTACGATGGCTCGACGATCAAGGCGTTTGTGCGGCCCATCGCCCCCTATCGGCGATATTGTGTAGCGCCGACAATGCTCGGCACTCAGGTCCCGAGGATCCAATCGGCAGCGACAACCAAGAGCATCCACAAAAGTATGGAAGCCAGGATGGCTAGCAAGAGATATTTCAGGCGATTCGTCATGGTCCAACGATACCTTATCCTGCTGGCCATTTCGGGAACGCCGCCTCGCTCCGACCAGACAGCCCTGGAAGTTCCACAACTCGAATGCCGCCGCGCTGGCATTCGTGAATGGAAAGACGCGTGGATCACCGTATCGGAATTCAATCACGATCTGGCGGAAGTCTCATTTTACTACGATCCAAATGCGGAAGTGCTGGGATCGTTCAGTAAGGGCTTCCTTGCGAAGATCGCGGCAGCTTTCAAGCCTTTCCTCGCAAGCCCTAATGCCAGAATTAGTCGTACCGAGTGAAGCCGCCAGTATCCAGGGGCGATGTATCCAGACCCTCGGGAGGTGCTGCAATCAGCCTTTGACCGCATCTAGCGGAACGCTGGCTGATACGAAGCGTGCCCCCTGACCATCCCACCCTCGACCCATATGTGGTTACGACTCGTGGAGCATGTGACACCGTCGCAGGGAAGGTCCTGCGCAACTGGTTGGAAAAGACGGTCCTCAAGACATTTTCCGGCCGTACCTGCCGCTGGACGAGGCGGCAGTCGTTCAGGCAGCGAAATGGCATGTTCCCAATCCCAAGCCGGACGCCTATATCGCGGCGATAGCCTTCACCCGGCGGATGACACTGGTTACGCGAAACGTCAAAGATTTCGAGGCTATGGGAGTGGCGCTTGTGAATCCGTGGTATATGCCAGCATAGCAGTTTTAGGTTCGAACTGAATCTTCGGTCTCGATTCACACCGGGGAGCCGATAGCGGTGGTACCCCGACTTTCCGCAGGTTCGGACGGCTCTCGCTCGACTTTCACACATTAAATGCTGAGGCACAGATATTTGATCTCAACATAGTCGTCGATCCCGTATTTCGAACCTTCACGACCTTGGCCTGATTGCTTGATGCCACCGAACGGTGCAACCTCCGTCGAAATCAAGCCGGTGTTGATACCCACTATTCCGTATTCCAGAGCTTCCGCGACTCGGAAAATCTTGGAAGCGTCCTTGGAATAGAAATATGAGGCGAGACCGAACTCTGTATCGTTCGCCATCTCGATAACATCGTCTTCGGTCTCGAACTTGAAGATCGGTGCAACCGGACCGAAGGTTTCCTCCCGGGCAACTTTCATTTCGGATGTGACGCCGGTCAGGATCGTCGGTTGGAAGAATAAGCCCCCTTTCGCGTCGCGCGCGCATTTTCGTGCCCAAACAGGAGGTGGCTCAACACGTCCGGGTGTGTACGTCGATGCAACGGACGACATCGAAGCGATGATCCCCGGCCATTCCGCTGCCCGTATCACAGAGCAGCGCGCGACATAGGAGAGCGGAATTCCGCTTTTTGTACTCTATGTTGCGGAATCGCGCTCTTTGATGTATAAGACTGTACGTGCGGAATTCCGCGCGTAGCTGCACTGAGGCGCGAAATTTCGCATGATTTCGACTATCTTCACAATACTCGGTCAACAGTTGCTAGCTGCGCGGCGAAAGCGGGGGCTGAACCAACCCGATCTGGCTGCAAGGCTCGGACGCAACCGCGCTCGCATATCCGAATTGGAGCGCGATCTAGCTACCAACCGCCTTGGACGGGATCGACTAACCCTTTTTGCAGAGATGTGCGACGCTCTTGATCTTGTCCCGATATTGATACCGAAGTCGCGTGTTGCCGAGCTCCGCCCACTGATCGAAGAAAATCCCGTGGTCCGACATTCGGCGGAAGTGCCCTCGGCATTTGAAGATCTTTTCATCGATTTGGACGACGTTGATCCTGAGGATAGGTGATGGCGAAAGCAGCGGCTGTTCTAGGCACCTTCATCCTTGATCATACACGCGGGACCGTCAGGGTAGGGACGCTTACCCGGGATGGGGATGGTGCAGTTTCGTTCGTTGTTGCAGAAGGCTTCTTGCGAGACCCAACCCGTCCGGTTCTAAGCTTGGGATGGTATGATCCAGAAGACGACAGCGGTACGCGTGATCGGCTTGCCAGGCGTGGGGATAAAATCGGACTGCACGGCACGCTACCACCATGGTTTTCGGGGCTTCTACCCGAAGGCACTTTACGAGAGCTCGTGATGACGGAAATGGGTCCTGGTGATCATGACGAGTTCGATGTGTTGACACGGCTCGGTGCAGACTTGCCTGGCGCAGTCATTACTGTCCCGGAAACTGACATACCACCTTCGGCTGGTCCGTTGGATCTCGGAAAAGTTCATGGTTTCAAGGCGCCAATCCCTCAAGGAACAGTCAAGTTCTCGCTTGCTGGAGTACAACTCAAATTTACCGGGAATCCTGTTGGCGATCGGCTAACGGCTCCCGCTCGCGGTGGCACCGGTCGTTGTATCATAAAGGTCCCAAGTGATCGCTTCCCTGGTCTTCCCGAGGTCGAGTATGCCGCGATGCAAATGGCCGGGATAGTTGGTGTCAGGACCGCTAGATGCCGGCTCGTATCACGTGATGCGGTGAGCGACGTGCCGCCGGAACTCCTAGCTCATGGCGATATGGTGTTAGTAGTCGACCGGTTTGATCGAACCGAAGACGGCGGTCGCATCCATATCGAGGATGCCGGCCAGATACTTGGAGCCATTGGTGACCGAAAATATACAATGGCAACGACTGAAACTGTCATCAACATGGTCCGTCGATTTAGCTCTGACCATCGAGATGACATCCTGGAGGCAATTCGGCGCATCGTTGCCGACGTGCTGCTAGGCAACGGAGACAATCATATCAAGAATTGGTCATTCTATTTCCCGCGGCCAGGTGAGATTCGGCTTTCGCCGGCGTATGATATCGTGCCAACGGTACTCTACGCACCCATGGATACGATGGCGCTCCGATTTGTCAAAACACACAACTTCGAGAGCGTAAATCTTCACCGCTTCGAACGTGTTGCGAGGTTTCTGCGGCTTGATCCCAAACTAATCATCCGCGAAGTTGAGGCGGCCGTCATTCGGGCGCTCGAGATATGGCCATCGGTTGTGCCCGATTTGCTGGGAGAGAAGCAAGCGGTGCAGTTGCTCAAGCGGCTGGATACTCTGACGCTAGTGCGCGAAATCAGAGGCAAGGCTAGAAAAAATCCATAGGATGACAGGATCCCGAACTTCTGAACCATCGCCCGACAATGTCGACTAAAGTGTTCGGCAAGTTGGAGGCCGGCTGGATGAGCTCTCAGCTTCTATGCGGCAGAGATATCACAAGACAATTCCAATTTGGCAAAATTTAGCAGACACAGGTTCGGAATCCATCAACAACTCCATTGTAAGCGCGTAAGCGCATAGGCGACCCCACGTAGCATCCAGATAGAAAATCGCTCATTTTCAGCATGAATCATGCTGGGAACCCTATGAGTGAAGATATGAATCATGATCGTACGTTCGAAATTCTGACGGCAGAGCCGGTGCGAACGCGGCGGAAACCGAAGTCGTGGTCAGATGAGGCGAAAGCTCTGATCCTGGAGCAAGCTCTCGCTCCTGGCGCTAATGTCTCTGCGGTGGCGCGTGCCCATGGAATGGACCCGTCGCAGCTCTTTGGATGGCGGCGAGTAGCCCTCGCATCTGGTTCGGTTCAGCGCCTGAAAGCAACCGAAAACGAAGAGGTCTTTACTCGTTTCGAGGCGGTGCGGACGGACACTGTCGAGATCCAGGTGGGCGACACGACACTTCGCGTCAGCGCTTCGATCAATCCGGCGCTGCTAAGCGGCATTGTCCGGGCGGTACGGCAAGCATGATCGCTTCGGGTGTCGTGGTCTATGTGTCGTGCCAACCGGTCGACTTCCGCAAAGGCGCTGCATCGCTTATGGCCCTGGTTCGCGATGGCGGCCTCGACCCCTTTAGCGGCGCTCTTTATGTATTCCGCTCAAAACGCGCAGACCGGATCCGCATTGTTTGGTGGGACGGCAGTGGGGTCTGCCTTTACGCCAAAATAATCGAGGAAAATGGCTTCTGCTGGCCTGTCCCGTCTGCTGCCCGCGTCCGTCTCGACCATGCGCAATTAATGGCACTTCTGGCCGGAATGGATTGGAAAAAGATCCGCCCCGCCAAGGTGCGGCGGCCACTTTCGATCGGCTGATGACGATGTGCGGCAAGATGAATCATGTTGCTGTAAGTGTTGGGAAATCGGCTGCATTCTATGCTCTACTACGCGCATGGTTTTACCCGGTCCCGACCTTCCTGACGACGTCGATGCGCTGAAAGCGATGATCATCGCTTTGAACGCAGAGAAGGCTGCGACTGACGCCGAAATTGCCCGAATGAAGGCTGTCCAACAGAAAGCCGACGAGCGGATCACCACTTTGACGGCGATCTTGAAGGTTTTGCAGCGGGCCCAAAACGGGACGCGCTCCGAGCGACTGCGGCTGGCGATAAACGACGAGCAGATAGACTTCGCTTTTGAGGAGGTCGAGACTGGCCTTGCGGCGATTGATAGCGAACTCGGCCAAGTGGGCAAGGAGCGGCCAAAAAGGGAGGCCCGGCCTCGCAAAGGTTTTGCCGCCCATCTCGAACGCATCGAGGAAGTGATCGAGCCGGAGATCCCCGACGACTGCCTGGGCTTGGAGAAAGTTCTGATCGGTGAAGACCGATCCGAGCGGCTCGATGTCATCCCGCCAAAGTTCAGGGTCATCGTCACACGCCGCCCAAAATATGCGTTCCGGGAACGTGACGGTGTGCTGCAAGCTTTGGCACCCGCGCATATCATCGAAAGCGGGCTGCCGAGCGAACGGTTGCTGGCTTATATTGCTGTGTCGAAATACGCCGACGGCCTTCCGCTCTACCGGCAGGAGGCGATCTATCTGCGCGACAGCGTGGTTCTCAGCCGCTCTTTGATGGCCCAATGGATGGGACATCTGGGCTTCGAGTTGCGGATCCTGGCGGATTACATCCTGGAGCGTATCAAAGCCAGTGAGAGGATATTTGCGGACGAGACGACCTTGCCGACGCTGGTCCCCGGCTCTGGTAGAACAATGAAGGCGTGGTTATGGGCTTACGCTTGCGATGACCGACCGTTTGGCGGGTCTGGCCCGCCGATGGTTGCCTATCGCTTCGAAGACAGCAGGGGTGGCAAGTGTGTCGCGCGTCATCTCGCCGGGTTCAGCGGCATCCTGCAAGTCGATGGCTACTCGGCTTATACCAGTATGCTCAAGGAGCGCGCCAAGTCCGGCAGCAATGAAACGATCAAGCTGGCCGGATGCTGGGCACATTTACGCCGAAAGTTCTACGAGCTGCATGTCGGCGGTATCAACGAGGCTGCGACAGCGACGATTACAGCGATGACGGAACTTTGGAAGGTTGAAGACGAGATCCGCGGCAGTGATGCCGAAACCCGTGCCACACGTCGTCAGGAGACGTCCGCCGGCATCGTCGCCAATCTCTTCCAGTTGTGGGAGAAGGAACTCTCCAAAGTCTCCGGAAAGTCCAAGACTGCTGAGGCGATACGCTACGCTCTGACACGCCGGGAGGCGCTGGAGCACTTCTTGACGGACGGCCGCGTCGAAATCGACTCCAACATCGTCGAGCGTGCCATCCGGCCCCAAACAATTACAAGAAAAAATAGTCTCTTTGCGGGAAGCGCGGGAGGCGGAGAGACATGGGCGACGATCGCCACACTTCTACAGACGGCAAAAATGAACAACGTCGATCCGCTTGCCTGGCTATCTCAAACGCTCACCCGCATTGCAAATCACTGGCCTGCATCCGATATTGAGCTGCTCATGCCATGGAACTTCAAACCAGACGCCGTCGGCTAACCGCTTACGTAAGCGCGCATTTTGCTGCACGTCGTAAAGCGGCTTGAAGTGGCTGCGGCTCAGGCGGTCTGTTTTTTGAAGTTGAAGGGCAGCAGGTCGTCGATATTGGCATCGTCGGGGCGCTGCGGCAGTACGGTGAGGACGTATTTCAACCATGCGAATGGCTCGACGCCACAGGCCCGGCAAGTCAACATCAGACTGTAGACGACGGCGCTGGCTTTGGCGCCGGCAGGTGTGTCGCTGAACAGCCAGCTGTCCCGTTCGAGAATGTTGTTGTCTATCGGCATTCGGCCGTCTTCCGTGTAGCGGGTCAGGTATTCCCATTGATTGAGCGTATAGGAGACGGCGTCGCCAAGCTTGGTGTCGGGCACGACCTTTGGCGCGATTTTGTCGAGCCATTCCTTGAGGGCGGAAAGGACCGGAACGCTATGTTTCTGGCGAAAGCGACGCATGTAGTGGTCTCGCGTTTCGCCGTCGTCGGGCTTTTCGTCCCGCACCTGCCTTTCGATCCGGTAGAGCTGGTCGAAGAACTTGATGGCCTGCGCGGGCGGCCCACCGGGTTTCTTGCGCGCCTTGAGGGCATCGACAAACTTCCGCCTGGCATGGGCCAGGCACCCGACATGCGTGGCGCCTTTCAGTACCTCCACCTCCTAGAGTAGAATGATAAACTAGCCAGATTCGCTTTACACGGATAGGCTTCACTTTCTGCATAAACTGCGTATTAATGATTGTATTCTACATATAAAATCATGGAGAGGACGTCCCGCCGGCACGATCTGGATTTAGTCAGGGTTGCAGCATTCATGCTGCTGATCATCTATCATGTTAGCCTGATCTATAATTCAAGAGTCTTCATACTGAAGGCGCCGGACAGCTCCGCAATCTTCGATCTGATTCATTTGTGGACGCATCCCTGGCGTATGTCCTTGTTGTTCCTTATTTCGGGCGTGGTGACAGGCATCTTGTTGACGAGGCAGCCCCCTGGCGCGTTAAGGAAGGCCCGAACAAGGCAGTTGCTGACGCCCTTGCTGGTCGGCATTCTGTTTCTCATACCTCCGCAGATATACGTCTGGCTAAATGCCGTTGAAGGCGTCGATATCAGCCTATTTGACGTCTTCTGGCATTACGTGACCCTGACACCGGTTCGCCTCCCGGACGGCGAGCAGGTTCTGCTCTTCGGAATACAGCACCTCTGGTATCTCGCTTATCTCTGGGTTTACACCGTGATCCTGACATTTGCCGTATCGGTGTGGCCACAATTATTGCCTGGAGCGGGCAAGTGGCTCGCAACTTGGCTGGCCGGAAAGCGGATACTGATAGTGCCCGCCCTGTTGTTCGTGCTGCTAAAGCTCGCGTTGCGGCCGGCCTTTCCCCCGTCGCTCGATATCTTAAGCGACTGGTATAACCATGCCGCCTACCTGACATCGTTTCTTCTCGGTGCCGTGATGGCGACGCGTGATGAACATTGGGATGCTTTGGTCGCCATGCGGAAGCCGGCTTTGATTTTGGCTTTGGCGTGCGCGACTAGCTTAGCACTGCTCTTTCCTGGCTTGCCGGACGGTGAGCCCGAAAAGTGGCGTGTTCTTTTGGGAAGAGTCCTCGGCGGCACCTTTCAATGGTGTGCTGTCGTCACTATTCTCGGCTATGCGAAAATCTGGTGGAACTCGGAAAACGCCGTTGTCGCTTATCTGAATAGGGCAGTTCTTACCTATTATGTGCTCCATCAGACGGTCATGTTGCTCCTTGCCTACGGATTGCATCAGATGGGACTACTGTCCGTCTCCTCCTTTATCCCGATTGTTGTTGCTACGTTTGCGATCTGTGCGTTGTTTTACGAATTGAAGCGGCGCCTGGAAGTGTTTTGGCGAATACGAGGTAGCGCCGGCGCTATTTAATTGGCCATCTCCGAAGCGATACTTCAGGGTGTATGGAAGTTTCCGTCGCAATCCAAAACTCGGGCTGGAAATCTGGTGACTGACGACTTCCGTTCAGGAGCATCTCATCCAAATCCTTTTGCTGCCCATCGATTTGGTGTCGCAACTCCGACGACAGTAAGTCACTCACGGCTGCCAAGAAGGTACAACGGAGCGAGAGGCAACATCCGTTGCCACGATGCACGAATAGGAGCGGCCTGCCATGGTTTGCCGAGCCATAGCCGGTGTAAGTTTTAATTTATTAGCTTTTAACAATGGTATCGCCAGTACTGTCGCTCCGTCGCATTTTATAATTTCTATGGCAGTCCCATCAGCATCCTTAAACGTTGTTTGACTTTTTAGACCTAATTTGACCGCTTCAATTTGATGTGGGTGACATGAACGACGTATCGCGAGAGTTGCTTCTTTCCATCGTTGCGCCTTGCCATAATGAGGAAGAGGGGCTGTCGGAGTTTTGCCGGCGAGCCGTGGCGACGGCGCGTAGCATGGTCGGTGATGCCTTCGAGATCATTCTGGTAGACGACGGTTCCACCGACGGGACCTGTGACGTCATTGCCTCGCTCACCCAGCAAACGACACAGGTGCTTGGCGTTCGATTAATGCGCAACCATGGCCATCAGCTCGCCGCGACAGCCGGGCTTGCCGCGTCGCGGGGACAGCGGATCCTTCTGATCGACGCCGATTTGCAGGATCCCCCGGAACTTTTGTTGATGATGATGCCGATCATGGATCGAGGCGCGGATGTCGTCTATGGGCAACGCGTGCGGCGACAAGGGGAAAGCTGGTTCAAGCTTGCCTCCGCGTCCCTCTTTTACCGTCTTTTGTCCCGCCTAGCCTCTGTGACGATCCCACGTGATGTGGGGGACTTCCGTTTGATGCGTCGTCGGATCGTCGATATCCTGCTGTCCATGCCGGAGCGCGACCGTTTCATTCGCGGCATGGTCAGTTGGATCGGTGGACGGCAGGTGGCACTGCCCTATGAGCGCGACGCCCGTTTCGCGGGCGCCACAAAATACCCGCTGCGCAAGATGATCAATTTCGCAATCGACGCCATCACCAGTTTCTCCACCGTGCCGCTACGTATCAGCACATGGCTCGGCATGGTTACAGCTGCCACCGCTATCATGCTGTTGCTTTATACGCTCGCGCGGTGGATCGAGAGTGAGACGATCGTTGGTTGGTCGAGCATCATGGCTGCAATCACCGCTTTCAGCGCCATCCAACTGATCTGTATTGGCATAATCGGTGAATATATCGGCCGGCTCGTCCAGGAAAACAAAAGACGGCCCATGTTCGTAATCGAAAACCTCATCCAGAATGGACATTCCCTCGACCTTGCCAGCAATTTCGCCGACATGAATGTCGCGGAAAAACGCCGGGCACTTGAAACCGCGCTGAACCCGGAGATCGAAACGTCGCCGGATCGCGGCCAATCGAGAATATATCGATGACGTCACGCCTTGCGGAGCACACTTTGGACAAGCCTGCCGCGTCGATACCGGCGGATTCCAGGGTGAGCGATGTTGGTGACAAGCATGCCTTCGTCGAGCAGCGGCCAAATTTCGTGATCGCGGCCTTTGTTGGCTTCGTTGCCATTCTCGTCGCTGCCTTCCAGTTTCCGCCGTTGTTGGATTATCCCAACCATTATGCGCGCATGTGGCTGCTCGCTGGCGGCATAACCAAACCGCCGTTTCAGCAGATTTATGCGATCGACTGGAGCAGGACTTTCACCAATGCCGGCATCGATCTCCTAGCCTACTATCTCGGACCGCTGTTTGGGATATCGTTCCTGGCGCGAATTCTGCTTTTTCTCGCGATCGTATTGCCGCCGTTAGGGGCGATAGCATTGCACCGGCGCATTTTTGGAGGAGCGTTCTATTGGCAACTTGCCATCCTCTATTTCGCCTGGTGCGCGACGCTTATCGGCGGTTTTATCAATTTTCAGATCGGTTTAGGTATGGCGTTGTTCTTTGCAACAGCCGATCATGCCTTGCAGCCGGGAAATCGGATAATTTTGTTTCTGTGGCGTATCGCCGCCGGCCTGTTTCTGACGACAATGCATCTCTTCTCCCTCGGGTTTTACATCGCGCTTCTTTGCGGACTGGAGCTTTCGCCGACACCTGAGGCGTTGTCGCTACGGCATTTTGTAAGTCGGTGCGGAAGGCTCGCGATTGGAATGTTCGCCTGCATGCTGCCGGCGCTATGCCTGTTCGCCTATGCACCCGTGTTACCCAACAGCGGCAATGCTAGCTTGGACGCAATTTGGAACAATTCGCCTATTTTAATCTTGGCTAATCTCCTCTCTGCGATTTGGACTTATGCGGCAGCGGTGGATGCGCTTCTTCTGATCCCGTTGGTGCTTGTCTGTACCAACGCGCTTCGCACACGACGCATTAGGCTGCATCGCGGTTTAGGGGTGACCCTGGTGGGCTTGCTCATCCTCTCCTGTGTTTCGCCGCTCCATATCATGGGCACGGGTTGGATCAGCTGGCGCTTTCCGATTATGGCGGCGCTTGTGGCAATGGCGATGATCTGCCCCCTGCCGCAGCTACCACGCCGAGAAGCTTTGATGCTCGCGGCGGTTCTTAGTTGTGTGGTTCTTGGCAGAACGGCCTGGGTTGGCTTCAATTGGTGGTGTGGGCAGGCTGATGTCGCCGATATCCGCACGGTCCTCGCTGCAATACCGAAGGGCTCGGCAATCTTACCGGTGGCCCACAAGCCTAAACAGATCCCAATCGGGTTTGATCATCGGCATTTCGCCTGGAACGAGGACACTTTCCGGCACTTGCCGACGCTTGCAGTTCCTTTCGCCAGTTCTTTCGTGCCGACGCTATTTACCGCCAAAGGCAAGCAGCCGCTGGTGGTGTTGCAGCCGTGGACCGATATCGCCGTTCCAGAGGGCAATCTCCTTTCTGTCAGTCTGCTGGATTGTCCATCGCTTGAAAACCTCAGCACTGTGGTGCCGTATTTGAGAAATTGGCGGCAGCATTTCGATTTTGTTCTTGTCCTTAACGCTGATACTCCGGACCGGTATAGCGGCGACAGCATACCCGCAGGGTTGACGATCTTGAGTGACACGCCGTTTGCGAAACTCTATGCGATCGACAAGGGTTTTATTTCGCCGGGCAGTTCGACACCATCACCAGCCTGCCCGGATCCGTCAGCATAGGCAGGGTGCTTGCAAAGAGTTGGGAAGTCCCGCCGCTTAGACCACTTCATTGGAGGCGGTCCTTGCCACAGCCGCAGAAAAGGCATGTGTAAACGGTCTACGCTTGGCAAGGACTTTGCCGCCGAAGCTTTCGTCGAAGAACGGTGGCGCCACCGCTATCGGTTCTATGGACCTGGAAAACGTGTTTAGCAATATGCAGGCGGACTGTGATAACGTCCTTCATGGTCAAGCCTCTCGGGTCTGACTTTCAATCGCCACAATATGACACAGCGCTCCGGGGTGCAGGGGCGATTCATCCCTTCTGTTTAATTAGTTGCTCAGGGGCGTTCTACTTAGGACTAGGTCGCCTTGCACTGATGCCGCCTCGTCCCAAGCAATTGATCTCAAGGGCTTCTGCCAAAGCGAATGGTACGCAATGAAGTTTTCACTCCGCAAATAGGAGATCGTTTCGTGAAGCGATTCATTGCCCATGGTCCGCTTTACCAAAGGAGGGTCCCACTCAAGAATGAGTTTGATGTTATGATTGTCACGAATGATTGCCTTTGCGCCTGCAAGTACAAGGCCTTCATACCCTTCCACATCAACTTTCAGGCCGTCGACCTCTCGATCTGAGAACATAGCGTCGAGCGTGGTCGTCATTACTTCGATTGTGTCTATGCTTTCTTCAGTCTGGTTGTGTAGGCTGAGACGTTCAGCCGGGACTGTAAATCCAGACATAGCCGAATGCGTTCTGAAGTTCGAAAACCTTGCTATACCTTCTCTATCGGAAACCGCTAGTTGGTAGGTCTTAACAATACCGCCAGCGCCGTTGACGTTGACATTCAGGTTGAGGGTTTTGAATAAGTGAGGGAGCGGCTCGAAGGCGTGTACCTGGCCGGTAGGGCCGACAATAGATGACGCGAACAGCGTATGAAGGCCAACGTTAGCACCGACGTCGATGAATGTTGATCCTGGGCGTATGATCTTCATCATCGCACTTCGAATATGATCCTCCCAACAGCCATGTTCAAGCACGTGAAGCGAGATATGAAGGTCTTTTGCATCGAGAAAAAAGCGATGCCCGTCAGAAGTGTGGATATAGAAGTGTGTCGTATCCTCGCTGATGCAGAGGGGGGTCACCGACTTGGAGGGGGCTGGTTTGGTGGGAACTTTAGGTGGCGACAATCGCTGCAAAGCGGCCGGCTGTATCGCTGAAAAGTTCTGAGCTGAGGTGATCCGCTGCGCTAGGCTGCTGGCAATATGGTCGAGTGCTTTATTGAATTTGGACTGGAAGTAGCCTGACATAGTAGTCTCTCGTCGTAGAGCGCGCCGACCTTTCTGCCGAGGGGCTCGCCTCTTGTTGAATAGATTTACGTTCGGAGAAAGTGCTGCCAAAATTCTAGTAATGCTAGTACCGTGTCAATGGATAATCTGAAAGCGCGAAACCCACGTGGCCGCCGCGTCGGTGCGGTTCTTCCCACCAGAGCCTTGTCGTGAACCACAAGAAGGTTCGCTGCCCGCGTGAACACGATCCAAGGCCGAAGATCAGGCGGCGATTTATCGCCACAACTGATAGCGATCACGAAGGCTCGATCTTCCCGAATTTAGCGCAGAACATCATCCCGAGCGGCCCTAACCAGGTTTCGGTCGGCGACAACACATATTTCTCCGCCGACCTGTTTCATCTAGGTCGCTATCATCCTCGATGCCTGGCCGCGGCTGATTGTTGGTTTTGTCATCGGTCGGCCGATCGACATGCGGCTGAATGTGGCAGCCCTGAAGGCTGCCACCGGGCGTGGCCACTATTCCGACCCCCCGTTCACAATATGCTGCCGAACTCTATCGCGAGACACCGGCCGACAAAACGGCTTTGTCGGTTCGATGGGGCATCGGGTGAGGCCGCTTCAAGTCAAGGCAACGTGAGGCGTTGTAAAATTCGATACAGCATGGCATTCTTGCCGGCCCGTTCAGTGTGCGAATAGGATTCTTGAAATCCTCAAGGGCAATACCGCCCACGATCTGCAAATGGCCGAGATTGGAGCTATCTTCTGGATGTCGTCTTAGCAATGACGTTTTAACAAGGCTGTGTGATTGCAGGTTGATTAATTTGTAGAAAATGACAAACATACGTTTCATTTATAAGTAATATGCTATATTCGCCTTGCAGTAGTTTTTGGGGGAGCTGCAAGATGGATTATGACGGTCGTCTCAAAGGGTTCCAGGCCCATGGAATCGGTCTCGAAATTGCGCCTTATTTCAATCCCACGTTAAAGCGTCCAGACTTCAACGTGCATTACACTGACTATATTGGCAACGACGAAATTGCCGCCAAGGCAGCCGAAAACCCAACTGCAGGCGGCCGTGAAATTCCGAAAATCGATTATATCTGGGAGCCGGGAGTACCACTGAAACTTTGCGCTCCAGCCGCGATGATGTACGATTATGCGCTGGCAAGTCACGTCATGGAGCACGTACCGAATCCGATTGGCTGGCTTAATGAAATCCTAGAGACCATGAGGGTAGGCGCCCAACTGCGCCTAGTGTTACCAGACAAGCGCCGCAATAACGACTATTTCCGGTCGGAAACGACATTCGCACAGGTGGTTGCTTATTGGCTGGATCGTCCGCCGGTGCCGACCCCCCGCCAGGTCTGCGATTTTCTGTCCGCTAGCCTTGATGACCGATTGCGTAACGGCTTTGACGAAAAGGGCATACCAAAAAACTTAGTTAGAACATATACTGACGCAGAGGCAGTCGACTTCGCGGAGTTCGTCTACAACGAGCGACAATATATCGATGTGCACTGCACCGTCTGGTCGCCTTCGCATTTCGAGGCGGTCATGAGAAGGGTTGCGGAACTCGGCATTCTCAATGCCGACATTAATATCGTTTCGGAAACACCTCTTGAATTCGTCGTCGACCTAACAAAGCGAGGCGAACCGACTAGGCTTCCGTCGCAAAAGCGCGACGAGTGGTCGGCAAGATGTACCGCCGAGCCGTTGCGGAAATCTCTGGCAACGATTTTGCGCTTTCCACTTGCTAAGAGAGGGGCAAAGATTTTCACGAAACGACTCAAGCTTTTATAGGGGAACAAACTGGGGCCCGTTCATACTGCGCGCTTCACGAAAGCTGGACAGTTATTCCGCCAATTTGCGGATTCCGACGTGAAGCCGGCCGGCATTCCGATCAAAGACCGGCCACCATTCCGATTTGAAGCCGGCCACCGTTCCGATCAAAGACCGGCCAGTTTTCGGCACTGAAGATCACTCCCTGGGTCAGCAACTTTGGCATCAAATACCTTGCGATGAACGAGGGGATTTTGATGCCGGCAAAGAGAAGGCTGACCATGAGACATTTGCGACAAATGCTGCGGCTTGCGGCAAGCGGAACCAGCTCGCGTGAGATTGCCGTCGTGTTGGGAATTGCGCGTAGCACGGTGCAGGATAATCTGCAGCGCGCGGCGGCGGTTGGGTTAAACTGGCCCTTGCCTGGGGATCTTACCGACGATGCGCTCGAGAGCAAACTCTTCACTCGTAATGGCATCAAACACGGCACGAGACGACGGGTCGAGCCCAATTGGGCCGATCTTGCCATCGAGCTCAAGAAGCCCGGCGTTACCATGCTCATCCTGTGGGAGGAGTATCGTGGGTCGCACCCCGATGGTTACGGCTATTCCCGCTTTTGTGAGCTCCTGCGTGGTTTCCAACAGCGGCTTTCACCGACGATGCGCCAGGAGCATGCGGCCGGCGACAAGGTCTTTGTCGATTATTCCGGCAAGAAGATCCCGATCGTTGATCGCAAGACCGGTGAGATCCGCGAGGCAGAGATCTTCGTGGCAGTGCTCGGTGCCTCTAGCTTCACCTATGCCGAGGCGACCTGGACACAAACGCTGCCTGATTGGATCGGCTCGCATGTCCGGATGTTTCGTTTCTTCGAAGGCGTTCCCCGGCTGATCGTTCCCGACAATCTCAAGTCGGGCGTCAACCACGCCAGCTTCTACGATCCCGAGATCAACCGCAGTTACGGCATGATGGCATCCCATTATGGCGTCGGCGTTCTTCCGGCACGGCCAAAAAAACCGCGGGACAAATCGAAAGTTGAGAACGGAGTCCGTTTTGCTCAGACCTGCATTTTGGGGCGATTGCGCAAGCAGACTTTCTTCTCACTGGCTGAGGCCAATGCCGCCATTCGCCAAGCACTTGACCGCATCAATGATCACGTCATGCGCCGGTTGGGCGTCACCCGGCGGCAAGTATTTGAGAGTGTCGAACGTGCCGCGCTCGCCAGCCTTCCGGGTGAAGACTACGAATTCGCCGAATGGCGTCTGGTCCGCGTGTCGACGGATTACCACGTTGAGTTCAAGACCTTCTTCTATTCCGTGCCGCACAATCTCATTCGCCAGCAGGTCGATCTGAGGGCGACGGCACGCACCATCGAGATCTTCCACCGCGGCAAGCGCGTTGCCGTGCATCAGCGCCGCTATGGTGGTCCTCGTCATGGAACCGACCCCGATCATATGCCCAGTTCCCATAGGCGTTATGCAGAATGGACGCCGGATCGTTTCCGGCGCTGGGCCGCGTCCATCGGGCCACAGACAGAGGGCCTGGTGATCGCAATCCTTGCCAGCCGTCCGCACCCCGAACAGGGCTTTCGAACATGCCTGGGTGTGCTTCGCCTGTTTCGCGACATCGAACGCAATCGGGCCGAAGCCGTATCAGCACGCGCCGTCGAGATCGGTGGGCTGAACTGCAAGAGCATTGCCTCGCTGCTGGCCAACCACAAGGCTGCGCGCCATTCCACCGAACCAACCGCCATTGTCGACCATGCCAATCTCCGTGGTCCTGATTACTTTCATTGAGGAGACACACCAATGCTGACCAATCCCACCATCGATATGCTGCGTGAACTCGGCCTCAACGGCATGGCCACAGCCTTCCAGGAGCTCGACGCACAATCCGAGGCGCGCGGCCTCGAGCATGGAGAATGGCTTGCCATCCTGCTCGAACGCGAAGCCACCATGCGCCGCCAGAAGCGTTTCGAAGCCCGCGCCAGGGCTGCCAAACTTCGCCATGATGCGCAGATCGAGAATGCCGACTTTCGTGCCGCACGCGGTCTCGATCGCAATCTATTCATGGCGCTCGCTGGCTGCGACTGGATCCGCAAGCATCATAGTCTGCTCATCACTGGACCAGCCGGCGTCGGCAAAAGTTGGCTTGCCTGTGCACTCGGCCACAAAGCATGCCGCGAAGATTTCTCCGTCGCATATCACCGCGTTCCTCGGCTGTTCGCCACGTTGGCGCTGGCAAGAGGTGACGGGCGATACGGCAGGATCCTCAAATCACTCGCCAAAACCGATCTCCTCATTCTCGATTAACGTGCACTGCGCAGAGATGTGGAGCTGACACCGCAAGAGCCCGCAAACGCGCGACTTTCCCACGATACCACTCCACATAACTGAGC
>NZ_JACHBI010000031.1:0-13236 GCF_014200235.1 Martinezella paranaensis
AGTGCCGCGCTCACGGCAACGAGAATCCTTTTCATCATAACCTCCGTTGATCCAATGGAATTCCCTAACTGTCGCCGGCCGCGAAGGTTCCTGAGCAGCCGGCTTCCGCGCCTTATCGGATCACCACGCGCACCTTGAAGGACGTCCGGCTCCCCGGAAATCAGCCGGCGAGACCGACTCTTCCCTCGCATTATCCGCAGATGCGGCTGGATCATATTTTCGTCAGCGCCACCTCTGTCCTCGGCTCGAGCGTGCCTCGAAATCGTCTGAAGAACCTGGCTTCCGATCATCTTCCATTGATTACGGAAATCGGCCTTGGCGATTGATGCCGTCAGCCTGCGATGTCTGAGTTGCCGGACGCTCTATCGCCACGCGCTCTCGTTCTTCTTCTCGTAATCACTGAAGGCTTTTCTCAGCCCTTCAAGCACTTCCGCGGCAGTCTCGAACATCGCCTTGAGCTGCGGCTCGTCAACCTTTTCGATGTCCTCGCGCAAGTGATCCATTGTTTCCTTCAGTCGCGCCTGCATCTTTTGCGTATGGTGGCGCGGATCGCCATCTGCTTTCGTGACCATGACAAATCTCCTTCGTGAAATGGCATGCGCTTCGCTCGCCCGTTTCGCTTGAACTCAGAGGTCAAACTCATGCACAACGGCGCCGGTTCCCGTAGAAATGTGCGGGCTAAATGCCTTCCAAGCGATGCATCAGCTCCATACCCGCCACCACATGATGATTTTCGTCGACGTGACGTGGCCGAAGAGCCTGTGAGTGGCTGGACTTCGAGCGTCTTCATGCGTCCGGTCCTGCTTTCGCGGCCAAATCCTCCACTGCTTTTTCCTTCGGCAGCTCGATCGTATGAAGGATGGCCAAAGTTTCGTATGGCTTGAGTTCGATCGTCTCTTTCAGCCGCTCTACGGGCTGATAGTTGGCGATCAAGCATTGACCTTCCACCTGCAACTCGTCGGGAAGAGGAAGCGTCACCGTCTCCAACGAGAAATTTGCGAGCACGATCACGCGCTGGTCCTCGATTGTCCTTGTATAAGCGAAGACCTGCGGGTGCTGATCGAAATAGGACTGATAGGTGCCATAGACGATGACCGAATGCGTGGCGCGTAGCGCAATCAGCCGCCGGTAATAATTCCAGATCGAGCGGTCGTCATCCATGCTCTTTGCCGCGTTGATGCGGCTGAAATTGGGATTCGTCTGTATCCATGGAACACCAGTGGTGAAGCCGCCATGTTCCGCCGTGCTCCATTGCATGGGGGTTCGCGCATTGTCGCGTGCATTCTGATTGGCGACGGCGATGAACTCCTCCGATGAAAGCCCTGCCTCGACATGCAGGCGATGCATATTGAGCGTTTCGATATCCCTATATTGGTCGATGGAGGTGAAGGTGGCGTTGGTCATGCCGATCTCTTCGCCCTGATAGACGAAGGGCGTGCCTTTCAGGAAATGCAGGGCCGTTGCTAGCATCGTCGCGGATTCCCGATGGTAACCCGTGGCGTCGCCATAGGTCGAAACGGCACGCGGCAGATCGTGATTGCCCCAGAAGAGAGAGTTCCAGCCGTCGTCCGACAGGGCATATTGCCATTTGCTGAGGACCGCCTTCAAACCGACGAGATCGAACGGCTTTGGCCGCCACTTGCCATAGACCTTGTCCCACTGTTGCAGGACGTGCTCGAACTGAAAGACCATGGACAATTCCCCGCGCTGCGCGCCGGAGTATAGGAGAGCTGAACCGGGCGTGGCGCTCCAGGCTTCGCCGACCGTCACGACATCGCGGTCCTTCAGGGTTTCTCGATGCATCTCCTGAATGTAGTCGTGGAGACATGGACCGTCGGCGGTGATCGCGCGATCGACATCCTTGGCGATGCGGTCGATGACATCCATACGGAAGCCGGCGATGCCGCGGTCCAGCCACCAATTCATCATCCTGTAGATTTCTTTCCGAACGCTCGGATTGTGCCAGTTGAGGTCCGGCTGACGATGGGAGAACTGATGGAAATAATATTGACCGGTCGCAGCCTCGAACGTCCAGGCCGGTCCTCCGAACACGGAGAGAAGGTCGTTCGGGAGCGTGCCGTCCTCGTTGGGAGAGCGCCAGATATAGAAATCGCGATATGGGCTGTCCTTGGAAGCGCGGGCATCGAGGAACCAGGGGTGCTCATCGGACGTGTGGTTGACGACAAGATCGAGAATGATGCCGATCTCTCGTTTCTTTGCTTCCGCAAGCAGCTCATCGAAATCCGCAAGCGTCCCGAACTCCGGCGCGATATCCTGATAGTCCGAGATGTCGTAGCCATTGTCGTCCATTGGCGACTTGTAGATCGGCGAAAGCCATATCAATCCAATTCCCAGGGAGTGGAGATAATCGAGCCGGGACGTTATGCCCGGAATGTCGCCGATGCCGTCTCCGTTGCTGTCGAAGAAGCTACGTGGATAGATCTGATAGGCCGTCTTGGCATGCCACCATTCGGCGGCTGGTTTGGCGGTCATGTGAGCCTCTCGGATTGTCGCGGTTGGCCGCGTTCCTTCTCCGGCGCGTCATCTCAGCGCCTTCAGCGGCATAAGTCAGGTCAGAACCGCCGCCGCGCGCATAGGTTCCACGCCGAACTTGCCATTCTCCCGTTTTTGAGGGCGAAGTTCATGACTCGGCGGATGGATTGCTGCGAAACCAGCGATATCCATAGGCATCAAGCTCGATCGTGTTACCTCTGCCTTTTTTCCTCGGATAGACCCTGTTACCCAGCAATTCGGCATGTTGTTCCATCTCGTCATCGCCGAGATCCAGCTTCACGCGGCAATTTCGGGATGCAAGGTTGTGAAGGACCAGGACCGTGCCTTGCTCCCAGGCAAATCTCTGGGCGAAAACCGCTGGATTATGCGTTTCAAGGCAGCTCCATTTGCCCCAGCCAACTTCCGGACAGGATTGCCGCGTGTCGACAAGCCGCCGGACCCAGTTGAGTAAGGATTTCGGATCGCGCTGCTGCGCTTCGACGTTGATCTTCTCGGCTCGGTGATCGCCGGTCATGATGACCGGGTGGATAAGATATTCTTCCGCGCAAGTGGAGAAACCGGCATTTTCGTCGTCGGACCATTGCATGCAGGTGCGCACCGGCCAGCGTTCCGGCAGGCAAAGGTCGTCGCCAAGCCCGAGCTCGTCGCCATAGTAGATGACGGGTATGCCGGGAAGGCTGAACATCAGGCTGAATGCCATTTCGATCCTCTTGCGTTCATTGCGGAGCATCGGCGCAAGCCGGCGGCGAATGCCGCGGGAATAAAGCCGCATGTCGGCGTCGGGGGCAAAGATCGTATAGACCTCGTTCCGCTCCTTCTCTGTCAGACGGCCGAGATCGAGTTCATCGTGATTGCGCAGGAACTGTACCCATTGGCAAAGCTGCGGCAGTTTCGGGAGCCGGGTGAGGCCCCGGGCAAGAGGGGCGGCGGAATTGGTTGCCAGGGCCAGAAACAGATATTGATTGACAAGAAAAGCAAAGAGCATGTGCAGGCGGGAACCACCGCCGAAGAATTGTTGCATCTCCTTCGGAGGCACATTTGCTTCGGCAATCAGGACGGCGTCGCCGCGCCGCCAGGATAGAAAGTCGCGCAACTCGCCGAAAAACTCATAGTGCCGTGATGCAGCTCTATTGGGGCGGACTTCCTCGACCAGGAACGGCGCTGCATCTATCCGAAATCCCGATACGCCAAGTTCGAGCCAAAAGCCGACGATCTTGAAAATCTCTTGCCGGACTGCGGGGTTACAGATGTTGAGATCCGGCTGGTGCGGATAGAAGCGATGAAAATACCAAGCCCTTGCCAGCGGATCATAGGTCCATACACTTGATTGGTGACCGGGAAAGGCCATGCCGTGATTGACGTTTGCTGGCTTGGCTTTGGACCAGTTGTAGTAGTCGCGGAAAGGCGAGCGGGGATCGGTGCGCGCCTGTTGAAACCAGGGGTGCTGCTCGGACGTATGATTGATCGGCAGATCGATGATAAGCTTCAGTCCGCGCAACCGCGCCTGATGGCTGAACTCCACAAAATCGCCAAGCGTTCCGAGCTCCGGGGCGATGTTGTAGTAGTCGGTAACATCGTAGCCGTAGTCCATACCGGGGCTGGGATAAAATGGCAGCAACCACAGGCAGGTGACACCGAGCCGTGCGATATAGTCGAGTTGATCGGTTAGGCCTTTGAAGTCGCCAATTCCGTCGCCGTCACTGTCCATGAACGTGCCGACATTGAGGCTGTAGACGACGGAATTCTTGTACCAGAGATCAATCACGTTCGGGCGTCCAACATTGGGCGGCATGCCGCCGAGCGAGCGCCCTATGCCAGATCTTTTGGTCACGCGTGCGTGGTCCCGAAGTCGCTGGTCGCGCTGTGCGTCATTCGACCGCCGGCATATGCTGAGGTCGTTGATGTAAACCGTATCGAGTGGCAAAAGTTCCGGGGAGCGCGTCGACGCTTACGGAAGACCGATCGTTTCGTCGCTACGGGGTGCTCAAAGGTCAATGAATAGCTCGGCCTTCACCGGAGCCAGGCATCTTTGGAATAGGTGCCGGGGTTCTGCCCTTGCGTTCGTTCGATGCGTTGTTCCGGCGGAATGAAGCGACGATCGTTATACATGGACAGATAGCCCGAATGCACAGGCTTTGCTAAGCTTCGCGACTTGAAATAGGCGAATGCAATGCAGGGATTGCCGCCGGCGACGGGTTCCAGCTCGATCAATCCGCGGAAATGTCCAGGTTTGCCGATCGATTCCAGTAGATCGAGATTTCGCAAAGTCCGATCGTGGACTTCATAAAGCTCGCCTTTCACGGCCGTACCGTTTCCCGGCTCGTCAAACATCATGGGAGCAAACCAGCGACCGGCGATCAGCATGGGGTAGGGTTTCCGCGTTTTGAAGAGGCCGCGGTAGTCTGCTCGGTCCAATCCCCGCTCATGCAGGGCAAATCCCTTCTTCAGCGTCCCGAAGGCAAACAGGCGAATAACCGCTGGCATGCTCATCCTCTCAGAAATCTGTCGTCTTGTTCCCGAATGGTATCAAGGTCGCGCCGATACTTATCGGTATCGCCGCCGATCCGCTGCTGTTGCCAAAGGTTGTCCTCGAGGTCGGCCTTCTTAACGGGTCTTGCCATGGCATTTGCGATCGCGCGGTGGACAAAGGCATTTTCATCCTCGTCTGCGTGTTTGGTGAGGGCGTCGACGGCTGAGAGGACCGAGGGAGAAAAGCCTTCCTGCCGGAGGCGATCGATGGTCCAGCCGGGTCCCTTTTCGACAACATCGTGCAGATATGCCACGATCTTCTCGTTCTCACCCGAAACCGCCAGCGCCACGCGACGACAATGCTCGACATAAGGATTGCCGAGCTTATCAGCCTGACCCGCATGTGCTTCGGTCGCGATTTTCATGGCGTGGTCCAGCGGGTCGGTCGATAGCATCGTGGTCCCTCGTCGGTCGCCGCATGGAACCGCGGCGTACCCAAGATTGAGCGTCACGGTTCACGTTTCGAGCGATCAAGCTGAACGATGGAAACGGCCGGAAGTTCCCTATGCGGCCGGTGAGATTTCTTGTGCCAAGCAGGAACAAGGCCAGGATCAAACCCGTTTTAAAAAATGCCGGACAGGTGCACGCCTCCGGACGGAAATAAACGGAACAATCGTATGCGTTAGTGAAAGGGAATATCGTGACGGATATTTCGCGACACCATCGATTGCGGGCTGAAATAGAGGCGCTTATGCCGGCGCTTCGATCATCGGCGGAGGCGATCTGCCGGGATCCTGCCGACGCGGAGGATCTCGTGCAGGAGACCGTGGCGAGAACCCTCGCAAACCTCAATCAGTTCACCGACGACATGTCGCTGGAGTCCTGGATGTTTGCGGATCTGTACGACAGCTTTCGGCGGAAATTCGATCTTTTCACGCAATGGTTTTGAAGGAAATAAAGGCTGCTTCCCGGAAGAAGCCCCCCACAAACCTCAGAGGATTGATGGAAAATGCCGCACCCTTTCCGGGAAGGGCTGGTCAAAACGGTCGTCAAGAATCCTGTGGTCGCGGGCCAAAAAGGGCTCGTGCAATATGCTCTATCTCGATCGGCTTTTCGCAAAAAACGAAGCCGGTAAAACGAGTGGGAATTATCGACGGATCATAACTGGTCGCAAAGACATACGGGATTTTAAGTTCATTCAATCTCTCGGCCACGGGAAAGACCATTTCGCCGTCGAGATGGACATCGAGGATCGCCGCATCGACATCTTCGTCCTGGATCAGATCGAGAGCTTGGTCGACCCTTGCTGTCGGTCCGACGACGATAGCTCCAAGCTTTACCAACTGGCGGTGCGCCTCGTTTGCAAGAAGATACTCGTCTTCCACGATCAAAACCCGTCGGCCGGAAAAGAAATGGCTGTAGCTCTCGTTCATCTTACCGGACTAGGGCTGTTTGCTGGGCGTCGACAAAAATGATCGCGGCCGCCCTAAGATCGTGGGCTATGGCGGCTAGAATGGTTCTCAGGGGACCGGACGATTCTGCCGATCCGCCGATGACGATGAGATCGCTATTGGCCCTCACATGAAAGAGGAACCAGCGGCGGCTGACTTTGTTCCCTTCGTAACGAGCGGATCCGGCAGGCCATTGCTGCGAGGGGCGGAGAACGCGTGGTCAGTTCATCCCTGCGCGTCTCGGCCTTGGGATACTCGCCGTCGCCTAAATCGTCCTAGCTTGCCGATGAAACCTTGGAAGGCTTGGGAACTGATTGGCACGGAACGCCGAAGAATTTTAACAATCTGCAGGGAACAAGCTGAAGGCAGGGCCGTTTGTCACTGGATGCGAAAAACGCTTGAGGAGGTTTGACGGGGTCAGGCGTCATCGCGGCAACTCGTTCAATAAATTGTTGGAATGATCCGACCGGCATCCGCAGGGTGCCGAGCCGGTAACCGTTTGCACTTGCGGGGCGATGCAAACATCGCGTCAATGACGCGGTTGGAAGGAGAGCGTTGTGTTCGACACGTCCCGATCTGCCGACTTAGAGGCGGAAATCGTCAATCTCATTCCCGCTCTTCGTGCTTTCGCCAGGACCTTTCACAGGAACTCTGCCGATGCCGACGATTTGGTTCAGGAAACCTTGACCAAGGCGCTCGCCAATCTTGGACAGTTCGATCCAGGTACACGGCTGAAATCCTGGCTGTTCACCATCATGCGCAACACGTTCTGCACAAAGTTTCGCATAGCCAAGCGCGAGTCGCCCGGCAGCAAGAAGTGCGTCTCGGGCTTTGGCGTGGAAGCGCCATCGCAGGAGTGGACGATCCGCGCCAAGGAGCTGGAACGGGCCTGCAACCTGTTGCCGAAGCCTTACCGGGCGGTGCTGGAATATGTGGTCATCGAAGGCCGCTCCTACGACGACGCGGCAGAAAAATTCGGCTGCGCGATCGGCACGGTGAAGAGCCGCATCAACCGGGCGCGCCAGCAGCTCGCCGCACAGCTCGATGAGGATTTTAGCTGACATCGCTGACCGCCATCGCGGCGCCACGGGCGTCTTTTTAAACCCAGCCGACATCGTGCGGCTGGGTTTATAGGTTGGCAGAGGTGCGGCACATGTGCATCGCAGCAAAAAACTTCGGCCCGAGGGGTTTACAAGCAGTTCCTTGAATGTGACTCTGCTCATCGAGAGTTGCTTAAGACGCGCGAAGCGTTTGTCTCGCGCGACGGCGGTGTGAGCGCCTAAAGGTAGCGCACCGTTGGATCGGCTCTAACCAAACCAAATCAATTTGAGGCTGAACATGCGTTTTCGCATTGTCTTCGGCTGTCGATGCAGCGCTCCAGCGCGCGGGCATTGATACAAACGCAATTGGGCTTTTGTGATGAGATTCGTTTCAACCGGTATTTTTCTGGGTATTCTCGCAGGTGCTGCCCCGCTTTCGCATAAGGCTTATGCCGGCGACCTCGTGATCTGGTCGCCGGTCAAGGTTGCCCCGCGGACCTATCACGCGACGATCGGCTTTCGGCTGCCCATGGCCTGGGAAATGAGCGCAGGTGCGGATGTCGGCCTCGGGGGCGCGGCAGGTGGAACGATCCTGACCGGCTCCGAACTCGCCACGCTGTGGGGAAGAGCGGTAGACGATCGCAGCAATTTTTCCGGCAATTCGCGCCGGGAAGTGGCGGTACGGGTGGACACGCTGAAGGGCAGCGGAATGATGTACCTCGGTCGCTCTCGAAACTGGATCTTTTCGCAAGATATCGACATGCAAATGTTGCGGTCGTTGAACGTCAGCTATGCGACGACGCAGGCCGTACCAGCCTCCATCACCGCCTCGCAGGCGGTAACGATAATCTTTCCGTGGACCGGAACGTCGATTTCGGCGAGCGGAGAGGTGACCGACGCAAAGGACGCCTTTTCGAGCAGATTTGCCTTCAAGCAGGCGGTCGCCCCCAATCTCAATCTCACCGCGTCACTTACCGATCCGCTGACGTTGACGCCGGCGGGCAATGTGCGGGTCGACTATCGCATCAAGTGGTAACAGGCGTGGACTTCGAGTCCGCCCGGAAATGAAACCCCGGCCCTAAGACGCGGTCAGGCCGGGGTTCTCTTTGTCGCGAACATCTTGGGAGGATTTCCGCCACATCATGTTGTGAGCCCATCAGGCCGTGAAGACATAGACGATCGTAAACGTGCTGGGGTCGACGATTACGATACGACCATCGTCAAGTACGAAGAAGCGATACGACTTGTATTGCGGTACGATTTTGACGATTCGCGGGGGAAGCGCCACGAGCTTGATCGAGTGCGGAATGGTGGCGCCAACGGACACCGTCTTGATTTCCGTCTGC
Organism: Martinezella paranaensis; assembly: GCF_014200235.1. Classification (NCBI taxonomy): domain Bacteria; kingdom Pseudomonadati; phylum Pseudomonadota; class Alphaproteobacteria; order Hyphomicrobiales; family Rhizobiaceae; genus Martinezella; species Martinezella paranaensis. Next base: position 8,821 of record NZ_JACHBI010000031.1, read on the forward strand.
TGGATCGGCTGGGTATGAACTTCCTTGATGACCTGCCGCACCTGGGTTTGCTGCTCGACGGTTATGTTGGTGTTGGAGTTCGTAGACTGGTTGGTATTCGTTTGGGTGGTGCTGCCAGTCTTTGTGGTGTCGGTCGTTCCGCTGTTGTCATTGGTGGATTTGGACTGATCCGTGCCAGTCTGCGTCTTGCCTGATGTTGTCGATTGCTGGGTGTCGATCCTCGTGCCGGATTTCTGTGTTGTGTCGGAGCTTGGCTGTTTCGTTGATGATTTTGCCGTGGGCGACTTCGTGCTCGACCCCTCGGAAGTGCCTGAGGTGCCTTTTTCCATCGTTCCGCCTTGTGTCTTCTTCTCACCGGATCCGCTCTTAGACGTGCCGGTCTTCGGAAGGACAGTCGAATCTTGCGAATCCTGGGCAGTCGCGATGGAATGAGCCACCGGGGAGAGGCTGAGGGCGGCGGACGCCAAGAGAATGTAGAACAGATTGCGAGTCATGTTGAATTCCTTCTAGTGCACTGATGCCGATCGACGACAAAAGCGCCGTTTGCTTCACGACGAGCCGACCATGATGATGTGTCTTCACGGCGCACACGCCGGCCGCGGCGCCAGAGACGCCGGGTTCCGTTTTTAGTTGTGAGAAATGATTGGAGAGCCCTCAGGCTCTCCAACGGTCGATCAGTTGAGCACTCGGATCACTTTCCGCGAGGATGGCTCAACGATTACGCGTTCGTGGTTGACTATCGCGTAGGCGTATTTCGGATTTTCCGGAATCGTTCTTACCCTGACGGTTTCCGGCAAGGGTCGACCGACTACGACTTTCTCTCTGACGACAACCGTGTCCTCGGGCATCGGCTGTTCACGCACATAGGTCACGACCCTCTGTGGCGGCGGATCGATAGCGGTACCGACAATAGCGCCGGCAACACCACCGACTGCGGCTCCTACTGGACCGCCCACGATGGCACCTGTCACTGCGCCGCCTGCGGCGCCGTTAACGGTCGACGACTGTGCGAAGGCGTACCCGCTCGCCAATGCAAGGGAGAGGGCTGCCATACCAAATAGTTTCGTTTTCATTAGATTCTCCTTTGTATTTCCCATTCGTCCGCGGGTAACGGAGCTTTGGCTAAAACAACTGGGAACCGGGTCTGTTCCTGTTTTGAGGCTTCAGTCGGGGTGGGGTGGGACGTTGGTCCCAGGCGGTTCGGACTAAGGTCTCACAACGCTCCGCCTGCTATCGGATCATGGTCGCGGTTGCGGTGGCATGCCACGTCGTTGTCGGGAACAAATGCTGTCAATAGCAGTTCGAATGCCCGCGAGGTGGTCATCCTTGCTAAAGGTGCCGCACGCCTTATGCGGCCATGGAAGCCTGCCGTTGGTGACTGTTCGCCTATGCCGACGGCAGGTTCAACCGCCCGATTTACTGAGGAACCCGGCGAGACCGAACGAGGTCGCGGAACGCGAGGCTTGGGAAGAGGCCGATGTCAAAGGTAAGGCCGAGAAAAAGCCCGGAATTCGGCAGCAACTGCCACCAATCGTGGGTGCTCCTTCATGACACCTTCGCGCGCTAGAAGCGGTCACCAGCTTGTTAGGTTAGACAATCTGTCCGGAAACATGGGGCAAGCCCACTCATGCCGTGTGATGGGAATGTTATGATCTCATCTGCGTCAACATGGCTGATGTTGTATGCAGCAGTTTTGAGGTAGTGCTCCCTCACGATAGATAGTGCCAAGTAATAGCGTGGAAATATCCGAAATGTGGGATTGGTTCCCTATAGTCTTCATTACGTTCAAGGTTCTCGTGTTAGGCACGGGCATGTTCTTCGCCATCAAGTGGCATCACGATCAAGAGAAGAAGAAATAACGAAACCAGCGGACCGCAAGCGCTCGCTGATTAGAGAAGCGCCGTCCATTTAGTCCGCTTAGGGCCAGATGGCGGACGAACGTGTCGGCCGGAACGCGCCACAGGCGGACCTTCCTTTATAGGCCCGCACATACCGGATACTTGGTTGGGCAACTTGGCACGACGGCAGTCGCCACACGGTGAAACCCTGCAATGTGCCATGAACAGACCTCGGAGGGAACGCTATCCATTACCTCTGGACGTTACACTTTTTGCGTGAACCAGACTGTCGGTGTCCCAACCACTCCTCCACTCTGCATCGCCTTTCGCAACTCTTCCAACCTAGTGAAGGCCTGAGCCGCCTCCTGTGTCGCGAATTCATGTGTCACGGTAACGTCGTTGGGGTTATCGGTGGCTTGATACACTGCCTCCGCTGTTACCCCGTTCGCCTTCTGGATCGCAGAAAACGTGTCGTAGACCTTCCGCCAAGCCTCGTAGTCCGAGACAGCGTGCCTCACGAATAATGTCGTCATGTCATCCTCCCGGTAGCTATTCTATTCGCCATTCGGATGTTCGAATTGGCGTCCACGACGCGGAATTCTGGATTTTCCCGCTACGATTGAACGCATCCGCCGCTGCCTTGGTTTTCCTGAACTCAGCCAAGCGGCCCATGTCGGCGCCTCCATGACCAGTCCAACTCGTTTGGACGGCTGTGGATCGACAAACGTGCGAATGTTTGCACAGCCAACGGGTTCGAACATCTCTTTGCGGCGCGGTGAAGCGAGCCAGTGTTTGACGTCTTTGACGTCATGGTAAGGCCAATATGGTAGGCATCGCGTCCTCCTCTTGTTGCCCCGAAATGAAGGGCGAACAGAACACTACGCCCGGCGTCGACACTATCGATTCTAAACACCCAAACTGCATCAACTCGGGCCAGATCGATGGCGGGAATCCTCGAGCCGTTCTTCGGAAATGGTTACGCTATACAATTCGTCCATCATTCAACCTTTCCTTCAGCCGCAAAGCCGCCCGCATGGAAAGGCGGCTGCGGCTCCAGTTCTTTATCGTGCCGATGATCTTCGTTTGGATACGGCGAGAAGACCTTCGCGCTGCATCTTCTTCCGAGCAGCTTTGCGCTGCCGGCTGATTGCCTGCGCTTTTTCCCGAATGCGGCGTTCGGAGGGTTTTTCGTAAGCCCGCCGCTCCTTCATTTCCCGGAACAGCCCCTCGCGCTGCATCTTTCTTTTCAGCGCTCTGAGCGCCTGTTCGACGTTATTATCTCTGACCAGAACGTGCATTTTGTTCTCCTTGTTGTTGCGTTGGTAGATGTTTGCCGATCAGCCGAGCTGTTCGGCGATTAATTCCTGCAGTTCTCGACGTGTGAGAAGGCAGGGATACGGTTTCCAGTTCTTGTCGGGCCGGTTTACGGCCCCATCGCGCTCGCGCGGCTTCACAGCCGCGGGCGCGGCAGCGATGTTTGGTTTGTTCAATAGAAGTCCTCTGCCGACCGTTCGGTCGGCGTAAATGATAAGGAATTACGGGAATGCCATTACGCAAATAAGCGGTGGGCATGTTGGCTGTGGAGTAATGCTCCTGCCATGGTTTCGGCGGCGCATCGGTTTCGGCGCGACACAAATTCGCGCGGCTTCACAGTCGTCACAGCATAAAATGGGTAGTAGGCTAAGGCTTTGCAAGGTGGAGATGGCGCCTCCTCCCGCCTCCACACCCGCCTACAGCCTCATCGCCTCCAGCTCTTTTTGGAGACGGTTCCGTTCGGCAATATGCATCAGTTGCAGTTCTTCAAAGGTCGATAGGAGCCGACGAGCTTGTGACGTGTCGTCTTGGCCTTGCGTAAGTTTGACAATGATTTGCTTTTGCCGAGTGATATGCCTGCGGCCTTCGGCAACGTGCTGCTTCGCCAATTTCAAATGTTGTTCTACAAGTTGCTTATCCATACCCAATTGTACGCCTTGGACGATATTCATGCATCTGTTTCGTCAATCTCTTCGTGAGCCGAGGAAACGGGAGCATATCGCCCGAGCGTTCTCAAACGCGAAACCGGACCCCAAGGCAGACCTTGGAACCCGTGATCGCATCCGGCTATGTATCTACCGACAGAAGACACTACCGCCACCGAGGTTGTTTCGGCGGTGCGTTGGCATGTAGTTCATGCAGCGGAGCATGACGGCCTAACAGCTTGACCAGTTTCTTGGTTTCGGCCGCGTCAACGCCGTGCTTCTTGCAATGTTTCTCAACGTCCAGCTCGCGCGGGCCTGGCCTTTTGACCTGTCGGCTTTGCAAACTCTTCATGGCGCATTCCTCCTGGCGGAGAAACGCTCCCAGGACGCTTATTGTTCATAAGTTATTTCCGTCAGGCGCTGGGCTCGTGTTTCGGAATTTCGTGATGGGTCACCGCTTCCGCGATGATCTCTACGACGGCGCGCGGATCGGTGTGCTCGGTTGTTGCGCGGCGCTGGCTTAAGTGTATGCGGCGTCCACGCCCCATCGATTTTTCAGTTGCAGCGACCTGAGGCGGATTTTCGGCCGTCAAATGAGCTCACCGAAGAGTACCTGACGA
>NZ_JACHBI010000032.1:0-13152 GCF_014200235.1 Martinezella paranaensis
TATCCTCGTTGTTAGCAACGTGGCGATACCGCTCACCTCAGCAAAACATCGCTATCACCGTGACAAAGCAAGGCGGTCCTCGGCGTGGGGATACGCTAACACCAACCCACCGCGGATAGCATTGCGCCATGCTGCCTGCCAAACCACGACCTGTTGTCCGACCGATGCGCGCGCTGATCATCTGCACGGCCACCATCAGCGGATAGGTAAAGATCAAAGTCCAGCTCGCGACATAGCCGAACTGCGCTCCTGCTTGTGAGTAAGTGGCGATGCCGCTCGGATCGTCATCGGAGGCGCCAGTGACCAGGCCAGGCCCCAGGATTTCCAATAGCCGTGGTTTTGATGGTTCAACAACCTCACTTTTGTCGTCTATCTGATAGTCGCTCATGATGCCTCCCAAATTCCACGGCGCGTTTACGCCGGTCACGGCGCAAGTGAACCGCGCATTGCGTCTATTTGTTCCCGAGAGCGCGAGGCGCTAAAAACAATGCAACTCCAAAAACTTAACCGTATTCCTTTTACAATCTATGCGTTCTATTTCGCGATTTTTCGCCAGGAGAGGAACTTTCAGCCACAACGACGATTGTGCTTTGAGCGAAGCGAAGAGGATCATCGACATGAAGACGCAACGAGGCTTCGAACGGTGTCGCCCCTTAAGAGGTGTGGCTTATTCCTTGGCGGAATTTCGAAAGAAATATAGGCTCGACGAAGTCGTGGCAGAGGACCTCTTCGTCCGCTTCGGCCCTTCTTCAATTGAACTCGACCTGCTGATGGCGGCGAAACGGCAAACGCCGTCCTTCGATGAGCTGACAAGGCAGATGCCATTGCAATAGGCGCCATCAACGGATGCGTCAGAAGTAGGAAGAGCCGTCGCGACAAGTCCTGCGATGGTGATGGCGTTGCACGCCTGCTTCGCCAGGATGGGGTCGAAAATAGGCGGTTTTTTCAGAAACCGTAACTTTGAGCTTACGCGGCATGCGACGCCGAACTCAGGAACAAAATCTGATCAGGCGCCGTTACAATTGGCATCAGTACAACCTCTGGAGGATAATCAAATGGGTCGAGGTATTCTGCTCTGGCTTCTCGGCATTCCATTGCCGATCGTCATTCTTCTCGTTCTCTTCACGCGATAGGAGGCGCCGATGTCCGTCGTCGAAAACGCGCCCGCGGGTGCCACCCCTATCGAATCCTCCAAGCCCGCTATTGTTTGGGGGCCCGTCATCGGAGGCGCCCTTGCGGCAACCGGGATTACTCTCATTCTTCTACTGCTCGGCTCAGGCGTCGGGCTGACGATGGTATCTCCATGGTCCGGTCAAAGTAGTTCGGCAACCACCGTCGGTATCACCGCGGCGATCTGGCTCGTTGTTGTTCAGTGGCTGTCATCAGCGATCGGTGGCTATTTGACCGGTCGGCTCCGCACGAAATGGGTTGAAGTTCACTCGGACGAGGTCTTTTTTCGGGACACGGCACATGGGTTTCTAAGTTGGGCGCTGGCGACAGTGTTCGTGGCGGGATTCCTCGCCTCTTCATTGACTTCGCTGGCAAGTGCGTCCGCCAATGCTGTGGGCCAGGTCGCTCAAAACGCGATCAGTGTCGGCGTTTCAGCTGCATCAGCCCGGAATGCGGACTCGACCGCGTACTATGTCGATACCCTTCTTCGGCCTGCAAAGGCTGCGGATCGGGCTCAGTCCGACGATGGAGCAGCCGCTGCCGAAGTCTCGCGAATTCTCTTGCAGGGCGCAGCGAGCGGACAGCTCCCGGATGGAGACAAATCCTATATCGCAACGATCATTTCCGCCCGCACCGGCCTCTCCGAAACGGATGCCCGCAACCGTGTCGATGCTGTGCTCAAGCAAATCGATGATGCCAAATCCGCCGCAAAAGAAGCGGCTGACAAAGTCAGGAAGACGGGCGCAACGACCGCGCTGGTCGGTGCCCTGTCTCTGCTGGTCGGCGCATTCATAGCATCCGCGGCTTCAGCCCTTGGTGGCCGTCAGCGTGACGAAGAAGAGAATCTACTCGTTGACACGCGCGTCCGACGCCCTTGAGGTGCACCCGCAAGCAATTTGCTCTGCGTCATTGCGATGACGCAGAACGCCCGGTGACAAATGGAAATACTGATATCCTTTGCGTAAACGTAAACGCGAGCCTCAAGCCGGTTGGGTGGTGGGCAGGCACGGTCACCGGTTCATTCATCGCTGAAAAAAAATCGTAGCGAATTTGCGAGATCAACCGGGTTTTCTTCAGCGACATGATGGCCGCTTTCGATACCGTGACCCGTAACATTCGTCGCCCACGACCGCCAGATTTCCCTCGGGTCGCCGAAGAAATGCTCGAGATCGTCTCCAGTCGACCAAAGGCAGAGCATCGGGCATGTGATCCGCCTTCCGGCAACCCGGTCCTGCAGTTCATCTTCCCGATCAACGGTTAAGCCCGCCCTATAGTCCTCGATCATTCCATGAACAACGGCTGGATTATGGATCGCCGTCAACAGGTCATCATAGGCCTCTTCGCCCATGATATCTGGGCAAATGGCGCTGTACCAAGCCAGCGGGTCGGCATTGATCGCTTGCTCGGGCTTTTCAGACTGTGCGAAGAAGAACCAGTGATACCAGTCGCGCGCGAACCGCCAATCCATCCGTTCGAGATGCTCGAGGATCGGAATACTATCGATCACGCCGACCTTCGTAACGGTCTCCGGATGTTCCATAGCAAGGCGGAATGCCACGTAGCTGCCTCGGTCATGCCCCGCCACGGCAAATGTCCGATGTCCTAATGCTTGCATCTGTTCCACACAGTCCAGCGCTTTTGCCCGTTTCGAAGAATGGCGGCTGTCCTCGCTATCAATCGGCTGGAACGACTTTCCGAATCCCCTGAGATCCGGGCAGACGATCGTGAAATGTGAAGACAATAAGCCCGCGACATAGCCCCAGGTCATATGCGTTCGCGGATGGCCGTGCAGGAGCAACAACGGCGGCCCATGGCCGCCGTGGCGAACGCGCAAAAGGCCGGGACCAACGTCAATATAATCCAGTGCCATTCCGTCGAACAACTCCGGCCTCCCCCAAATATTGGATCGATTGTTTCTTGCGTTCAGGGCATCGAATTGTTCCGGATAAAAGGTCCGATCGCAATGATGTAAGCGTGAGCTGATGGGTTGTGTGGCGACAGGATTTTATCCCGGGAACATTGCGGTGCCGTTCCACCAGCGGAGAATGGCCATGACAAGACAATTGTGGAACAAGCCAATTATAATCGAGGCCACCAAATCCAGCCAGCGCCTGTTATGCTCACCGCACTATTCTGGTCCTTCTGGAAGCTGTATTGCAGCGATGTCATCAGCGTTTTAGCCGAATGCCCTTCCTCAAAAAATCCTTGGAACAAGGACACTTCGCAAGCATTGCTCTTCTATCCCATCAGGAGGAAGAAGATGCCCGAAGCAACGAGCGCGTCGCTGCACGCTGATGTCGTATTGCTACTTCCAGCGCTGCGAAATTTCGCCAGAAGATTTGTCTCCAGCCCGACGGATGTCGACGATCTCGCGCAGGAGACCGTGTGGAAGATTCTGCGCCATTCGGAAAAGTTCACCCCCGGCACCAGCCTCAAGAGCTGGGCGTTCACTATCATGCGAAACACCTACATGACGGAATACAAGCGTCGGAAGCGGCTGGAGATTCGGGCGAACGACGATGTTGTTTTCGAGGTACCGATGGAGTGCCGACAGCAAAAGTGCATCTATGCTATTGAGGTCGGCAAAGCGCTCGATCGGCTTCCGAAATATCAACGCGACGCTCTTCTCATGATCGTTGAAGGTGTTTCCTACGAGGCTGCTGCCGAGCGCTGCGGTTGCGAGATCGGAACAATCAAGAGCCGGGTCTCGCGTGCTCGCAATGCGCTTATCGCCATGTTGGGCGAGGAGTCTGTTCGCGCCGCCGCCTCAATACATTAAGCCGCGCGCTAGTCTTAGCCCACTCCTCGGTTGGTAATATGCAGACTTGGCGGATGGCGAAGGACACACCAAAGCCCGTTATTTGCCACCGCGCCGCCGGCTGGGGCGCAATCCGCAGCCCTTATCGATCTTTACTCAACCGCGGGAGCAGGTTTGGTGTCTCTGAAGACTCATCGTCGCGATCGTCCTCGTCGATCAGATCTTGCAACGTCTCGTGCTCGTTATCCTCCGCCAATTCATCGCAAGCTTGTAGCCAATGCCTTGTTGCTGAACCCTCCGGGCGGCCCTCCACCTCCCAAATTTCGTAGGCGCGGCGTCGGATTTGTTCGTGTTTGTCGATTCCCATCGCTCATCCTCGCAGGAACAACAACCGTCGCAAGGAATCGATTTCCCTGCACTGTTCATTCTGCGTCGTAGTAACCCTGTTGCGCGAGCATTGTTCCGCTGTCGTCGCCAGCCAAAGCCTCCACATCCGACATCACAAGCAGGCGGTACTCGCGTCTTCAAAGTTGCCTAGCAAGATCTTTAGGGACGTCCGCAAGGTTTCATCGGAGCGATCGGCCATCGCGCGATGGCGCGTCGGAACCCAGCCTGCTTCGGCTCGTTCATCAATTGCATCGTGAGCACAACGTAGCAGAGGCGCAAATGTGACCTGATGAGCGGCAAGGATCGGCGAAACCTTAAGATGGCGCGGTAACATACATACGAGGCACGACCAAGCATTTTTATGAATGGCTGAGCAGGCGTTCAATATCCGTCCCAGAAGGGCCTTCAGTTCGGATCTACGGTGACTGTCATCTGGGGAATCTGGGCGCCTTGGCAGATTGCGATGGCGACGTTGCTATTCAGATCAGAGATTTCGATCAGACGGTTATTGGCAATCCCGCACGCGACCTCAGCCGTCTCGGCCTTTCGCTCGCATCGGCTGCACGAGATTCAGATCTCCCGGCGTCACGACCGCAAGAATGCTTCAGGCCCTCATTGCGGGACACGAGGTCGCCTCCGTGGAAAGACAGGCCGGCACGCCGCATCTAGGCAAGCCCAAGGACTGTTGAGTTGCACGAGATTTTGATCCTAGTTTCTATTTTGCGCCAACTCGCCCTAACCGCTGTAAAATCTTGAAACGATTGATTGTTCTAATTTTTGATTGGGTCTTAGCCGCAAAACTGGGTTAAATCATCACGGAAATCAACAACCTGGACTTGGCGAGGCGGAGCTTCCAGCTTGCGATGACAGCGAGCAACAATTTGAAGCTTGAGCGGATTGGGACAGATTTTTAGAGCGGCTCCAGCACAGAAACAGAAAACGCGCGCACCGGTCGATACGCAGGTGGCTGAACAAATACCGCACTTGCGATATTTGCTCCCGCCTTAGGACCGGTTAAGAGTCCGCGGAAGTCGGCCGAGCAATGGATTCGACGTAGAACCGATCGGATGATCCGAGTATAATTGATGGCGGTGAGGTGGCAGGCCGGCGTCGGGGACGCTACCCATGATGACGATCAGTGCCAGATTTCCGTTCGAATATTTCATTTTGAATGACATCGTGCGCGAAGGACCCATCCTATGCAAGATCGGTCCCAATCTGGTACGAGAATGGGTACGAGATGGGGATGGACAAACCTATCGATTTGCGGGATTGGCGCTGCGGGATTCCAACGGTCGCCTCAATGTCGGGGTACTGAGGTCCAACGAATGGATCGTCACGCCCGATCTCATTTATGCACGCGAAGCCATTTAACGTTGAAACCGCTCCCAATGGCGGGTCGGGTGAATAGCACAAGCCGTCGCGGGGGACGCTGCTTGCCGGGTCGCAGCAACTTCTCGACAGCCGCGCCGTTGAAGCCAGATTCTCAACGACAATGATATACCGCTTGCGATGAGGGTCATTATTCGATTCTTGAAATGCCCGGATGGGCGGTCATATAGCCCGCAATGCAGCAGACCATTGCGAATCACGTTCGCGTCTGGCGACTTTTAATAGCCTGGCAAACGTCCGTCGCTGAAACAACGCGACGTATATGACATTTTTATAAATTGGGGCCGCAATGCCGATGGAGTTTTTATGTCGTAGCGCCCACTTATGTGAGAGGGCGTAGGCGCGCGCTCGATCCACGATCATACCGGCGCTCGAAAGAGCTTCGTCCAGCCACGAATTGCCAGCAAGAGCAGCCGGCGCATTTCCACGGTCCTGCGCGAGGGATTCGACAAGGGGATTCATTGTGAGCACAGATGATCCAATATCTGGGAGTGATCAGACGCTCTCGGGGGCCGCCGATACCACCGGAATGCTGCAACTGGCGGACGCACCACTGGTCGCCCGCTACCTGACGACATTTATTATGACTGCGCTTGCAACGGCCGTGACGGTCGGGCTTGACCGGGAAGTGGCCATTCCCAACCTTTCGCTCATCTATGTTCTGCCAGTTGTTACGGCGGGTGCCATTTTTGGTCTGGGTCCTTCTCTCTTTTCAGCTGTGCTTGGCGCGCTCGCCTGCAATTTCTTTCTGACCGAACCGCGCTACACGCTCATCGTCAACGATCCAGCAAACATATGGGCGATCGCATTGCTGTTCGTCGTCGGATGCATCACCAGTGCTATTGCCTCGATCGCACGTCGAAATGCAGATGATGCGATACTCCTCAGGCGCCAAATGATGCTTATCCAGACCGGCAGTCACGAGATTGGCCGTGCTAACGATGCAAAGACAATCGTTTCGGCCGGCGCCAATGCCTTGGAAGCAATATTCCACGTGCCGGTTATCGTGATGGAGCTTGCCGAAGGAGGGGTAGAGCTCGTCGAAAGGCGCGGCAACCTCCAACCCACTGAACTAGAGAGCGAGGCGGCGCGGTCCTCGCTCGCCACCGGCAAGCACGTCGTGGCGGGTGTTTACCCATTCGATGCCTCGCGCTTCGATTTCTGGCCTGTGATGAAAAAAGACGCGCGGCAAATGATTGTCGGCTTGGCTTTCTTGCCGCAACGGCGTCCGTGCGATCCTGGTATAGTGGTTGATGTGATCAGGGGACTCATTGGAGCTGCCCTCGTTGGCGAGCATGCTCGTCGTTTACCGTCAGGACATCAGAGATCATTGCCTTCCACCTTGGCGCTCAGCAGTTCTGCATCAGGACCACTTCGATTCGGGAAATTCGGGGATGGGCAACGCCGCTGCCCCACACACCGCCCGAGGTCACCGACGCAATGAACCAGCGCGGCACATCTTAACGGCGCGGGCAGCCCTCTCTAACGCAGCAAAATCAGGAGCATAGGTTCGCCCCGGCAAAGCCGTTTATGCATTCCCGACTTTGAAATAATTTCACGCTCTGCTTGCCGGTGATGACCGTCGACCACATCAGATATCTGGCTGTGCTTTGCGAAGTGGCTGAAGCATTGATGCCGCATGACGAGCCAGTCAAAACAACTGGATTTAAAAGTCGCTCCTCTGCCATTTCCCTTGTCTACTTGGATTATTGAAATGCGTCAAAGAAAGATTTAGCTTCTAGTCAGCTTCCCAAGTATTGGTGTTCAAGGAGGTGGCTAAGGTGGTCTCCAGATACTCTCGCGACAGAGATATATCGTTGGATTCCCAAGCGCTTGGAGTCTGCCAATGCGCATTTGATGCCATTCTTGCCGAACTGGGCATCAACCGTGAACACGAAAAGGCCGAGGCCATTGCGGCCCTGGTGATCAAACTTTACCAACAAGGCGTTCACGACGAGAAAAAGCTCTTCGAGCTTGGAATGACGGCAAGCGCCAGTCTCAAAGACTGAACGGAGGGGGAACGTCCGTTCGCCTTATGCACCGCAGAATCTTGTTCCAGGTCGAGCAGTATTGGTGTCGGGCCGTTTCTTGGATCGATACCGGACAGACTGCTGACTTTCGCTTGCGTCCGTCTGTGCGGATGACGTGATCCGTCACCTCCAGGCTCTCGAATGGCGGAACATTCGGCTCCTTGCTCGATTATTCCCCCTCCAACATAGGAGGAAACAAACATGGATCACGCCATCCACGTACGCTTGATGCCCTCCGAACTTACCCCGGCCGTCCTTAAAGGCGCAACTATCTATGGAGCCGATGATCGTAAGATTGGGACGGTCGACCACATTCATGGCTCAGGCGCCGGGGGTTCTACTGTCATTGATGTCGGGGGATTCCTGGGCATCGGTGCTAAGCCGTCGCTGTTCCAATTTCGGATCTCGACTTCATGCGGGACGAAGACGGTGACGTCCATGCCGTCACAAGCTGGACGAAGGACGAATTGAAGAAAATGCCCGAGCACCACGACTGAGTGCGGCGTGACGATACCTTCGCCTCGCATGCAGCGTTGAGGCGGCTGGGCAGAAGGCCCAATGAGCCGGTCAGCATCGTCGGTATGATCGCGCCCTGGAAATGGCGGCTCAGCCAGATTGCCTGAAAAGGTCGCCCGGCCCGGGCGACCGGATGCATCACCGTACTGCCGCTATTCGACTTGAACCGTTAATCACGCAGCCTGTGCCCGATATTACAGCCTGCCAGGGAAAAATCACGAAAGCCGCAAATATTCTTCCCACATTGTCGGCCTCGCGGATGGTCACGCGTCCTGTGCAGGTCGCCGGTGCAAGGAGAGGAATATGTCCGCAAACACACTTTTGGATCGAACGGGAATTGGCGAACGCCCGCGTTGGCATCGAGGAGAGCTCTGGTTTGCCGATTAGACCCGTGGCGAGATCAGGTCCTCGAAACGGGAAACCGATCGTAGCGTGTCGTTGCGGCGAAAGTCCCATTATTGTCCTTCGATTTCAGCCCGGAATACCATAGCGTTTACCCTCGCTGCGCGCATTTCACCTCTGTTTAACGCCGCCCTCGCGGCTAGCCTCATCGAGCCGATGCAGAACGTCACGAAACACCCTCTCAGTGCCATCTGGTACCTTGAATGCGGGCGAGGACTTCAAGCGCTGCCACACTTCTGTATAGCCGACAAAATTTTGACGACGAGAGCTTAGATCGCGCGGCTGGTCATCCTCTTGATCCATCGCTTTTCTCAACAACTATTTTCATGGTCACTTAGAATTGAAACGCAACTACAGCGGGGCGGTTCCTAAGGTATTTTCGGCCGTGGAGCATTTGTGCCGCCCGGCGTCCTGATGATGGAAGTGAGTTCAAAGGTGGCGCTTGGCGCGGTCGAGTACGATTTCGATGGCGCTGTTGCCGAGTATCACAGCCTTACCGGCGGCGAGCGCCGACGCTATCTGCGTTCAGCGTAATGCCGATGTGGAAGTGCTGGCGCTACGCGTCGATCATCAATTCTGTTGGAACGAACTGGGGCACGCTGCGGCAGCACCGGTCGTGACCACCTTGCATTGGACACATAATTCGCCTTGAAAGGATGCGGGCCGTCGACCCGATCATTGATTACCCTGCTCCGTGACAGATTATCCAGGAAACACAATAGCTTGGCTGCGGGACAGCGATGGATTTGGAATCATTGGTGAAACGATAGGTTCTAGTTGCGCGCCAGCGCAAGCGGAGATCGAAGTATATATGATCGATTTCGTCATGGCTTCATCAACATCATCGGCGCAGGCGGCTCATTCTTGAAGAGATTCAGCCCGAAAGCACGTAATGGATCGCTGAGACCTTTTGGCAGATTGCCTCGGGGGCTACATGTCCGACGGGTTTCAGCGGAGATCCTGACGGATCAGCAACAACCGCATTTGTCCGCCTTCTTGCAGGATTCGGATTTGGCACCGCCGACAGCAGCGCGCGTATATCTGACGCTGACCCGCGGCGATCTCATGAGACTGCCAACTCTGGCGCGAGATCGAGGCGGCGATTATTGCCGAGCATCTAAAGGTTGCGCGTCAAGCTAGAAGCTCAGCTATTTGGCAAAGTCTCTGGCCATTCCTGCGAGCCATGAAGGACGCGAAGGACACGAACTGCTGCCTCAGTAACGACTACGCCGCACTATAAGGCGTTCCGTTGATCACCAGTTCGCGCGTCCCTGCAATTCTTCCGACGCGACCGCTTGCGGGAAAGTCGATCAAGCGGCGAGTGGCAGCCATGATCCGTTCGTCGATCAGGACAGCGGCTGAAGGATTATCTGCCTCGATGTAGGTGAATATGGCGTCGCGATCCGATAGAGCGAACGCAGATCACGTCAGCTTCACGATTTGCGGCCACCCGCTCTGAGGCGCGCTGTCGCTCGACGCTCAGCGAAATGTGGCTCGACTTCGTCATCCGAAATGTCAGGCCGAGTGTCGTTCAATGCTTCCAGTACCTTCGTGCGAAACCAAGCGTCGTGAGCTTCACTGCCCGAGAAAAGTTCAAGCGGAAGCACACCCTCATTAGCCGTCCGGGTGAGCAAGATCCGAACCGCGTCCGATACCGTTAGGCCCATGCTCTCAAGAACGGCTGAAGCACGATCGCGAACTTCAGCATCAATACGTGTTTGGACAAGTGCATTTGCAGCCATGGCTATCTCCACATTCAGTAACAAAAGTAATGCATTTGAATGACAATATCCACAGTGAGTTTTCGACCTCTCCAAAATTCCTTTTATTTTAATGCTCTTGATGGGATACGAATCCGCGACCCACGACAAGATTGACATCAAGCCACTGAATATACGTGAATCATATATATCTATAGGACACCCATGACCGAAGACGATCTCAACAAGCGCCTAGATGCGCTGCTTTCGGGGCCGTAGCCATGAAAATCAGACGAGCCGGGCTGCAGCCCTCAATCTCGTCACCGCTGCCATCGTTCTCTTCAATAGCCGCTATCTCGGACGAATGAGGGAGGCTCTGCGCAAACAAGGCAGACCATTCGATGAGAAGATGCTCTCAAACTGTCGCCACCTTACGCCGATCCGCCTTCGGCACTTTAATCAAACCTCGTTTTTTATATCACTGCATGACATATAGCGTTTAGCAGCTCTCTCCACCTCGTTTGGGCAACTGATGTCATCGCGCTTCCGTAAACCGAAATTATTCCGCCGTTCCCGCGTCCTATGGGGTTCTTTCAATCTCTGGCGGCCGCGCCTGGTATTCTGGACAGGGGCTCTGGCAATCGGCGTGATCAGCGTTGGCTTCGCCAAGCTTGCCGATCTGGCGCAGCGCATCTTTGCCGGCCTGGCCCAATCGAGCGAATGGACGTGGTTGCTGCCGCTTCTGCTTACACCGCTCGGCTTCGTGCTGTCAGCCTATCTCGCAGCGACCCTCTTTCCCAATTCGCAAGGGAGCGGCATTCCGCAGGCCATCGCCGCACGGCACCTGCATCACGAAGAGGACCGCACGAAACTGCTGTCGCTGCGGCTCGCTTTCGGCAAGATCGTGCTGACCATATTGGGGCTTCTCACCGGCGCTTCGATCGGTCGCGAAGGCCCGACGGTGCAGGTTGGCGCCTCTTTCATGCTCGCCGTCGCCCGCTTTGGCGGCATGGCGCAGGCAAAGGGGCTGATCCTTGCCGGATCGGCGGCTGGCATTGCCGCCGCCTTCAATACACCGCTTGCCGGGATCGTCTTTGCCATCGAGGAGATGAGCCGCACCTATGAAGCCCGTGCCAATGGCCTCGTCCTGATGGCTGTGATCCTATCCGGTCTTGCCGCACTCGGCCTTTCCGGCAGCTACAACTATTTTGGCACCGCAAATGCCGCGCCGACCATACTTCGCGATTGGATTGTCATGCTGATCTGCGGAGTTGGCGGTGGGGCGCTCGGCGCCACCTTCAGCGGACTTGCTCTCTACGCGGGCATCCGCATCCGCCGTTGGGCGCATCCCGAGCCGCTGAAGCGCATGCTGATCCTTGCCGGCCTCTGTGGCCTTGCCGTTGCCGCCATCGGGGTAGTGTCTGGAGGTCAAACATTTGGCACCGGCTATCAGCAGGCCCGCAGCGCGGTGGAAGGACAGCCTCTGCCACTGCTCTTCTTTTTCGAGAAGCTGTTGGCAGGTTTCCTGTCGATGATCTCTGGTATTCCCGGCGGCATTTTCGCACCGTCGCTTGCCGTCGGCGCCGGCTTAGGCAGCACGATCGGCACGCTAGTTGGCGGGAGTGTGGCGCTTGCCGCAATCCTCGGCATGGCGGGCTATTTCGCCGGCGTGGTCCAGGCACCCATGACCGCCTTCGTCATCATTCTGGAAATGACCGGCGACCACCAAGCCGTCATCCCTATCATGGCGGTGTCGATGATCGGCTATGTGACCTCGCGGCTGCTCTCGCGCGAGCCGCTTTATCACGGCCTGTCGCGCGTCTTCATCGCTGCAGCGATCCGGGGCCGACGTAATGTCGAAAAAGGTCTCCATCAACGCGAGGATCGCGGATGATCCCTTCGAGCATTGGGGTCCTCCCAGGGCAGCATACGCGCAAATTTCAGACCGCTACTGATCCTTCCGTGCATTCCGGTTTATGCCGTGATGCCATAACCAATGCTCGCGGCGGATTGGGTTACTGACTGTACGACTGGTTACAATCCCTCTGACGAAAGAGGCTGTAGACTAATTCCTCGGACCGCCGACTGTCAGAAATGACGTTCACAACAAACCGCGCCTTCGGTTGTGACAGTGGCCTAACGAGACAGAAATAGCTACACTCGGCGAATTGCCCGCCGACAGATGCGGCGGGCAAAAGGAAAAAGCGTAAAAACCTATTTACACTTCTCTATTCGCTCCAAGGCAGCCGAAACCCGAGAGAGAAAATAGGTATAGCTAGTCGCCGTTCCTCGCTTGGAGGTGGCGTGCAGCTCCAATTTGTCACCCGACTTTAGAGCCGCGATCACGGACGGTTGGTCAGCTTCATTCTGAACCCAGCCATGCCGATCCTTGGAGAACATCGCAAAAGTTTTACCTCCAATCACTGCCGTCATTGGCGCGCCCTGGCAGAGATCGTAGCCCGCCATCGCCTCCGGGACGTGGCCCTACCCCGATGGATGCGCGACGATGAAGAAATTGTCGCCATGATCCACTTTGGAGGGCGTCTGAGCGATCGGGTGTCGACACGATGTAGCAACTCACACCGCCGTCGCACTTATATGAAAATGCGCCCCATGCACGGAATTAATCGATCCAGACAGGTGCTGCGGCGTGAGCCGTGGCGATTGTGGACAAAGTGAGCATTAAGGACCCTGCAAGAATTGTATGCGGCGTCCACGCCCCATCGATTTTTCAGTTGCAGCGACCTGAGGCGGATTTTCGGCCGTCAAATGAGCTCACCGAAGAGTACCTGACGAG
>NZ_JACHBI010000033.1:0-13087 GCF_014200235.1 Martinezella paranaensis
ACTATCCTTTTAAGAGGCCGAGGCAGAAGGGATAGCATCGAATGCTGTTTCCTTCGCTCGCGCTTTAAAGCCCGGGCTCAGTAATGTACGGAGCCCGGGTTCAAATACTAAGCAGCCGGTCTCATAAAGTGCCGAATTTCCCGGCCTACACGAATCCCGCTCTCGATCGCACCATCTATATACTCGTGCCATCCGTCCGCAGTGGCTGAGCCAGCAAAGAATAGACGGCCCTCTGGTTTGGCCATGTCTTTATATTTGGAAAACCAACCTTTTCTCATCGCTGGGTAGCTCGTCCGCGCGTATTCATCCTTCGCCCAATTGTAGGGCAGCGCTTCAAGAACCTCAACGTCACCATGGATTTTACGGATTTCGGCAGCAATCGCGTCGAAGTCTTCGAGATCGATCAGCGATTGCCGACCAATCGTGATCTTGAGGATCGTTCCGAGCTCGTCGTTATAAGCGTAAGTTTGCACAGCGTTAAACGGGTTGGGATCATCGCAGAAAGTGAATGTGTTACCAAGGTTCTGGCGCACATGGACGTAAAGTTCGGCACCGTCCGCCATCTCAGCATGCTCGATGAAGGCTTGCTTCTCGAATGGGAGTGGTGGGTCAAAACGAATATCCGCATAGACTTTGGTCGGTAGCGTCAGCACGCATGTAAGCGCGCGGAATGTCCTCTTATCCGCGAGTGTGACCGTCACACCGTTATCTGCCTGTGTAACGGCTTCCACTGGTACACCAAACTCGCTATCTGCGCGGCAGTCATCGAAAATCGCCTGGCAGAGTGCGTTCGTGCCGCCCTGAACATGGTAGCGTTTCTCTGAGTCAGTGAACGTTACTGTGTCCCAGGAGGCAAGTGCATGGAACTTCACGAAGCTCGGATAGCTTAGTTCGGTGGTCGGTGCGCCGCCGTAGAGCGTCAGTTCCGCATTCATCGAAGCTAGCTGCAATTCGTTCAAGCCGAGGGATTCAAGATGCTCACGAGCTGATACACCATCAAGACGGGCAACCTCTTGATTGTCCAGGGGCGAGTAGGGCCGCGGGAATAGCTCTCTTGAGCGGCCGCAAAACTTTTCAAAGGCAGTGATATATTCGGAATCAAAAGTTGCAGGCGGAACGTCGATTATCTGGCCGTCCGCGAGTACCATATAGGCCTTGTCAAGGTCCGCCAATGGTGCTTCTTTGAAACCAAAACCGTAGCGCTGCATCTCAGCGAAAACGTGCGGTTGGCACCAATGGACGCCCGCGCCGCCGATTTCAACGGGGCGACCGAGGAACTCAACCACATGCGTCCGGCCACCAAGCCGCTGACGCGCTTCAATGATCAATACCGACTTGCCCTGCGCCTTAAGTTCCCGTGCTGCGACGAGACCGGAAAATCCGGCACCTACGACGATTGCATCATATGTCTTCTCTATCATTTGTTGTCTCCTAGTTTAACTATGATGCAATCAGGCTACGTTGAGGATTTGTACGCGTGTGAATTCCAGAAAGCCTTCGGGGCCTGCTTCGACGCCACTCCCCGACTCTTTAGCCCCCGGAAAGGGGATATCCGCCGCGAGTGCCTGGTGCTGGTTGATCCAAACATTCCCCACTTCCAGTTTCATCGCGAGTGCGCGCGCGCGCGTAAGGTTGCTGCTCCAAATCGACGCACCGAGGCCGAAGAGGCTCGCATTAGCGCGGCGGATGGCGTCGTCATCGTCCGTGAAGGAAATGAGCGGCACCACCGGTCCGAATTGCTCCTCGTCAACCAGCCGAGAGCCATCCGTAATGTCGCGAACGACCGTCGGCTCAACGAAGTATCCAGGCCGATTGTCTACGCGACCGCCGGCAATTACGGTACCGTCGCTTTCCGCGATGGCGAGGTATTCCTTAACCTTCTCAAACTGGTCAACGTTCTGGAGAGGACCAATCTCGACACCCTCGTCAAGGCCGCAGCCCAGTTTGAGGTTTCGGACAGCAGTGGCGTACTTTGCCGCAAAATCATCATAGATCGACTCGGCAACATATAGGCGCTTGGCCGCGACGCAGACCTGACCGGCATTGAGAAACGCCGCCATGACCAATCGCGGAACCATCTGGTCAATGTCTACATCGTCCAGGACGATTGCCGCATCATTCCCACCGAGTTCTAGTGTCACTCGCTTCAGGGTGCCTGCAGCGCTAGCCATTACCTTCTTGCCCGTTGCTGTAGACCCGGTGAACGAGACCTTTGCGACATCCGCGTGGGCGGTGAGGGTGGCACCAAGATCGTTCCGGTCACAGATCACGTTGAAGACGCCAGGGGGAAAGATACCTTCCGCCAGTCGTCCCAGTTCAAGCGAGGTCAGCGGCGTCGTCGGCGCGGGTTTCAAAATAACGGTGTTACCAGTGATGAGCGCAGCACCGAACTTGTTGCTCGCTAGAAGCATTGGGAAGTTCCATGGTGTCACACACGCAACCACACCTAACGGAACACGGTGCAGTTCATATTCGCCTCTTGCATGGTCGCGTTTCTCGGGCGCTGCCTCGTATGTCGCGAAATAGCGGATGCCACGAATCGTCGCCCCGACCTCATACGTCGCCTCCGGCAGGGGCTTACCCTGCTCGCGCGTAAGAAGCCGCGCAAAATCGTCGGCCTCTTGCTCCAACCTGTCGGCGAGCCGAAGTAAGCAGGCGCGGCGAGTCTCTAGAGGCGTTGCTGCCCAGTCAGGAAAGGCGTCCTTTGCCGCCCTGACAGCGTCCTCAAGTTGTGTAGCGCTGGCATAGGGCGCCGTGGTGAATATTTCGGCAGTTGAGGGATCGATGACTGGCATTTCTCCCGCACCCGTCATCAGACGGCCGCCAATCAGCATTTTATATTTCGTCATCCGTATATCCTCCTGTTTAACTAATCGCGCGCGTTGTCTCATAGAAGCCGGCGCTGCTTCAGGGGCGTCCGATCGATGGTCGTTAGGCAATGGACCTAACGCGCTGTCGCCAAGATTGCCAGGCATGTCACCTGGCGCTTCTGAACTGGCGAACCTCGACGCTGCGTGACAGCACTTAGGGTAATGTTCGCTGCGGCAGGAAGGCGACTGCGGTGGTCTCCACGTGAATGGCGGGGCTTATAAAGCCGACCACCTGCATGCCTACGACCGAGGGACCTTCCTCGCCATAAAAAGCCTGCCGATGCGGAAAGAGCTTTTCTGTGTATTCATTTCCGCTAACGTCATAATAGATAACTTCACTTACAACGTCGCGCGACGTGCCACCAAATTCCTTCAGAACTTCGTCCAGAATCTCATAGATCCGCTTCATCTGCGCACCCGGATTATCGGCGTGTAGTTCGTTGCCTTTGTTATCCGTAGCAGTCAACCCGCCGATGAATACATAGTCGCCAGCCCTGACAGCCAGTGACATGCTATATCCCTTCTCCATCTCGGGTAGTCTATGGAAAAACTGCGGTTTCATCATCTCAACCTCCTCGTGCATTTAAGCTATAGCGCGTACTTTTCAGTCGCTCCGCTGCATCCATACCGCGAACGCTCACGCGCGACGTCACTTCAGACAATTAACCCAATCTATGGTGCCTGTTCTTCGCCTGGTGCAAATCGGAAGACTGTGAAAGCGACCGGCACTCTGGTTCGGGGCACGCCCATCTCCCTCGATATAGTGTACACGGCCCGACCATCCGTTGCCCCCAACCAATCCTTATCACTTTGCCGCATGCTATAATTATTCAAACTTATATTAATGTGAAATGCGTGGCAAGCCTCATCAGATGCCTCTCAATTTCAGCGCGCCGACAGCTGCGCTGCTGTCACCAGTCCAGGCTCCAGCCGAGAGCTTTCCAATCATGTTATTTCTATTATGATTCAATACTATGAGCCTTTTGAAGGTGGATCGAGCCCTCTGTCACCGTAGAACATGCTTCGCAAAATTACTGTCGCGGGCGCTCTCCAGAGACTTTTGACTTGTAATTCCCGTTTTGAATAATTAATGTGGTGAAACCTACTCTAAACAAGGGCCCCGCAAATGAAGCGTTTTCGTATTGGTCAGATCGTTCCGAGCTCCAACATCACGATGGAAACGGAAATTCCGGCACTATTGCGGGCTCGCGAACTCGTCTCGCCAGAGCGATTCACTTTTCATTCTTCCCGCATGCGCATGAAGCATGTGACTGCAGAGGAATTGAAGGCTATGGATCGAGACAGTGACCGCTGCGCCCTCGAGTTGTCGGACGCGCGCGTCGACGTCATGGGCTACGCTTGCCTGGTCGCCATCATGGCTATGGGGCATGGCTATCATCGCCAGTCGCAAGAGCGTCTTCACCAAGCGACGGTCGACAACGGCAATCCGGCGCCGGTGGTGACATCGGCCGGTGCGCTGGTCGAGGGCATCAAGGCGATACGCGCGAAGAAAATTGCTCTCGTCGCGCCCTATATGAAGCCCCTCACCGAGCTCGTCGTGGACTATATCCGTAACGAGGGTATCGAGGTCAGTGTCTGGCGGGCACTGGAAATATCCGATAACCTCGCGGTAGCCGCGCACGATCCAATGAAGCTGCCTGGCATCGTCCGCGCGATGGACACCAGCGATGTCGATGCCATCGTGCTGTCCGCTTGCGTCCAAATGCCCTCGCTGGCGGCCGTACCCGAGGCGGAGGCAATCACCCGAAAGCCGGTCCTGACGGCGGCGATCGCCACCACATGGTCGCTATTGAAGGCGCTTAATCTTGATACGCGCGTTCCGGGGGGCGGAACGCTGCTCTCCGGCGCCTATTAAGGGGAGGGCGCCATGGCTCGGGGATACAACGTTCACGCAAACGGCATTCGCCAGCACCTGCTTCACTATCCGGGGCAAGGTCCTCAGATGCTGCTCGTTCCCGGCATCACGTCGCCGGCCATCACATGGGGCTTCATTGCCGAGCGACTAGCGGCGAGGTTCGACGTCCATGTGCTCGACGTGCGCGGCCGCGGCCTGTCGCAGGGCGGGGCCCTCGACTTTTCGCTCGATGCAATGGCCGAGGACGCCGTTCGGGTCGCTGAATCGGCCGGGCTCGACCGTCCGATCCTGCTCGGGCACTCGATGGGTGCACGAACCGGGATCCGTGCCGCGCGCAAGAGTCCGTCCGCTTTCTCGGGGCTGGTTCTGGTGGATCCACCCGTCAGCGGGCCGGGCCGACGCGGTTATCCGGCATCCTGGGCGTGGTACGAGGACTCCATCGTGCTCGCGCAGCGAGGCTGCTCGGCCGAGGAGATGAAACACTTCTGTCCGAGCTGGAGTGAAGAACAACGCGCCCTTCGCGCCGAGTGGCTCCACACCTGCCAGCTCGACGCGATCCGCACCGCCTTCGACGGGTTCCACACCGACGATATCCACGCCGACCTATCCGCGCTCGGCCTGCCGATGCGTCTTGTGGTGGCAGGGGGCGCGGAGGTTGTTAAGCCGACGGATGTCGAGGAAATAAGGCGCCTCGTACCGGCAATCGAGGTGCGTACGGTCGAGCGCGCGGGACACATGATCCCGTGGGACGACCTGGAAGGCTTTCTTGCCGCAGTCATGGACTTTGCAGCGTAGTTATAGAAAAAGGATTCCGAGCAATGGACCACACGAGCTTCACCGAAATCTGCCTCCACCAACTGAAAATGTCCGGTGTGCGCGACGGCGAGCGCCTTGTCGTGCTCACGCAGGGCAATGAACGGCTGGACTATGCCAATGCATTCCTCGCCGCGGGCCAGCGTCTGGGCGCTAACATGTACCATATGCGTCTGCCGGCGCCTTTGCCGACGGGCGGCTGGAACGTCGGCGTCACCGGTCTGGCCGCAATGCCGGATGCCGTCGACGCCCTCAAGAACTGCGACATGCTAATCGACTGCATCTTCCTGCTCTTCTCGCCGGAGCAGATGGCGATCCAGGCCGCCGGCACTCGCGTTCTGACAGCGGTCGAGCCACCTGAACTTCTCGCGCGCATGCTCCCGTATAAGGAACTCCGCGACAAGGTCGAGATTGGCGGCGAAATTTTATCGAAGGCCAAAATTATGCGGATCACGTCCCCGCACGGAACCGACGTGACCTATAAGTTGAATACCTATCCCACCGTAACAGAATATGCCTGCACGGACAAACCAGGACGATGGGACCACTGGCCTTCTGGTTTCGTCTTTACTGGTGGCGACGATGATGGTGTCGACGGACAGATCGTCGTCGCACCGGGCGACATCTTGCTGCCGCAGAACATCTATGTGCGCGAACCGATCATCTACACGATCGAGAAAGGCTGGATCACCGACATCAGAGGCGGCCTCGATGCGGAAATTGTCAAATCCTATATGGAGTCTTTCCATGACCCCAAAGGTTTCGGCATGAGCCACGTTGGCTGGGGCATGAACCCGCAAGCGAAATGGCACAACTTCGTGCCGGGCGCTTTTCCTGGCGGCATGGGTATGGAGCCTCGCTCGTTCTACGGCAACGTCATGTTCTCGACGGGCCCAAACAATGAACTCGGGGGCCCGAACGACACGCATTGCCATCTCGACATCCCGATGCGCAATTGCTCGCTCTTCCTCGATGACGCGGCAATCGTCATCGACGGTGATATCGTCGTGCCGGACATGAAGATGGAACGGCACTGATCGCGGGAGGAGCAGCCTTGCCGGGTGCGGGGCTGCAAATCCGCAAGCACAGGAGGAACGGGAATGTCGCAGAAAGAAATTTATGAAGCGGCCGGCTTCGGTTGCACTGTACCGCGCGGTTACCGTCCCGCCATCGTCGTCGTCGATTTTACGTATGGCTTTACGGATACTCGCTACCCGACGGCTGCGGACATGAGCAAAGCGATTGCCGCCACGCGCCGCCTAACCGATATTGCGCGCACCGCCGGCTATCTGGTCGTCTACACCACCATTGCTTACCACCCTGGTGAAATCGATAAACTCGCCTGGTTGAAGAAGGCGGCGGGCATGGCGGCGTTGGTGGAAGGAAGCCGGCTGGTCGAGATCGACGCGGCGACCGGCATCCGGCCGGAAGATGCGATCGTTACCAAGAAAGGTGCGTCGGCATTCCATGGCACAGCGCTGACGGCACTTTTGACTGGAGCCGGCGTCGATACCGTGGTGGTCACGGGCGCGACGACGTCAGGCTGCGTTCGCGCGACAGTGGTCGACGCCGTGCAGTCGGGCTTTAATGTGCTCGTGCCACGAGACTGTTGCGCCGACCGGGCGCAGTCGCCACATGAGGCAAATCTCTACGACATGGGACAAAAATACGCCGATGTAACCGATGCTGCCGATGTTTTGAGGTGGCTGGAATCCCTGTCGTCGTCTGGATAGATCGCCGGCGTGACGCCTAGCGAACAGCGCGCTCTCTGAAAATTCCTACTCCGAATAAAACGATATTGGATGAAGCTGCAGGGTGTATGATTAGACAACAACAAGAGGCGCCGTGCACGCTATGAACGCACTTCGAAGAGCGTTCGGGAACGCAGAAAAATTGGGTGGAACATGATTGAAATCAAACAAGTGAGCAAAGTGTATGGGGCTGGCGCAGGCGCCTATACGGCGTTGGATGGCGTATCTTTAACGATCCGCGAGAACGAGTTCTTCACACTACTCGGCCCGTCGGGTTGTGGGAAGACGACACTGCTCCGTATGATCGCCGGTTTTGACTTCGTTACGACCGGTAGCCTAGTGCTCGACGGTGAGAACCTGATCGGAAAACCGCCGTATCTTCGCCCCGTGAACACCGTCTTTCAGTCATACGCCCTTTTTCCGCACATGACCTGTGCGCAGAATATTGCCTTCGGCTTGCGCATGCTGCGCAAGCCGAAGGATGAAATCGCCCGAACCGTCGCGGAAATGCTGGAGCTAGTCCAGATGACTCGCATGGCCGACCGGCTAACGAACCAGTTATCCGGTGGCCAGCAGCAACGCATTGCTCTTGCCCGTGCGCTTGCTCCCCATCCGAAGGTGCTGCTGCTGGACGAGCCATTGTCCGCGCTTGACTTCAAGCTACGTAAGGAAATGCAGATCGAACTGAAACGCCTGCAAACGCAAACGGGCATCACCTTCGTTTTCGTTACCCATGATCAGGAAGAGGCGCTGACCATGTCGGACCGTATTGCGGTAATGAGCGCCGGTAAGGTACGGCAAATCGGCCGCCCGCGAGAGATATACGACCAGCCGGCCGATCGCTTCGTAGCCGATTTTATCGGTGAAACTAATTTCCTTGCAGCTAATTTATCGGCCATTGAGGCAGGGGGGGCCTGTCTTGAATTCGCGCCGGGTGTGCGATTGCGTGCGCGAGCACCAAAGGCCGGCACGAGCGTCGGTCCTGTCACGCTGGCCGTGCGGCCGGAGCACGCCGAGATAGTTTCGCCGGGAGATGGTCATCTCGAGGGCGAATTGATCAACATTGTGTATTTCGGAACTGGCACCGCTTATCATGTCCGCCTGCGGGAAGGCGCAAATTTCGTGGTCCGGACGCAGCATGCCGACATCCTTCCGGCAGATATCCCGGTGGGCGATCGTATCGGCATCCGCCTGCGTGATGGCGCGGCGCAGATCCTGGGAGATTGACAATGCAGCCGTCTCCCAAACGACCGACAATAACCAAAGCCCAAGCGCTTCTGCTGACGCCTGCGATGGTCATTCTGCTTCTCGCCGCGATCATCCCTCTCGCGCTAATCACTGTCTATTCCTTCCTAACGCCGGGAGAGTACGGTGGTATCGACTGGACATTCTCTACTGAAAGTTGGGTCAACGTCGTCGCCAAACGCGATTTCTTCACCGATGAAGTCAATTGGGCGACAGAACACCTCGTGGTATTTTGGCGATCAATAAAGCTGTCGTTCCTGACCGCGGTCCTCACATTCCTGTTCGGATTTCCCGCAGCCTATTTTATCGCTACGCGGCCGCCGCATCGGCGCGATTTCTGGTTGACGCTAATCATGTTGCCATTCTGGACCAACATGCTGATCCGCACCTTCGCGATCATGCAACTGATACGCAACGAAGGCGTAATAAACACGCTGCTCGTCGATCTTCGGATAGTCAGTTCACCAATTCAAATCCTCTATACCGAGACGGCCATTATGCTCGGCATGACTTATGTATATCTGCCCCTCATGGTCCTTCCGATATACGCATCGATGGAGCGATTCGATTTCCGCCTCGTGGAAGCTGGGTACGATTTGTATGCGCGGCCATTTCAGATCATGCGCGAGATTATCTTGCCTATTGTCAAGCCCGGAGTCGTGGCCGGTTCCATCCTAGTTTTTGTTCCTTGCCTCGGCGATTACGTCATAACGACGGTGCTTGGCGGGGGTAAGCAACTGTTGTTGGGCAATCTCATTGGCATGCAATTCAGCGCGCTACGCAACTGGCCGCTCGGCTCGGCGCTTTCGTTGACGCTCTTAATCCTCGTGGGAATTGCGATGATATTCTTTGTCCGTGCGACGGAAAAGGAGGACGGGCTCCATGGTTAAGAAGTTTGACATCCGTCATATGCCCGGGATGAACATAGTAGCAATGCTATGCTTCCTCGTGCTTTACATGCCCATCGTCCTTCTCGTCATTTATTCTTTCAATGCTGGCGAGGCGCTTTCTATCTGGGAGGGTTTTTCTTTCCGCTGGTATGCCTCGGCATGGCAAAATGGCGGGGTGCAGGAGGCAGCAACTCGCTCGTTGGCGCTCGCGGCCATCGCGGCGACGATCGCAACTATAAGCGGCGTTCTCTTCGCGTTGGCGACGACGCGGGGGCGCCAATGGAAAGGGCAAGGACTTGCGCTTGCAGTAGTCAACCAGCCGCTCATGGTCCCAGAAATTGTTACCGCAGTTGGTTTGCTCAGCTTCTTTTCCCTGCTGAAAGTGGCCACTGGCTATACCGGCATGATCTATTTGGTGATCGCGCATTCAGCTTTCTGCATCCCTTTCGCCTATATGCCGGTTCGGGCGCGGCTCAAGGGCATGGACCTAAGCTTGGAGCAAGCCGGAGCAGATCTTTACGCCCGGCCAGTCGAAGTGTTCCGCTACATCACCTTGCCGCAGCTTTGGCCGGGCCTGTTATCTGGCTGGATGCTCGCTTTCGTGATCTCGCTCGACAATGTGGTCATCACGGAATTTGTGAAATCCGCGGGACAAGAAACCCTGCCCACGTACATGCTCGGTCAGCTTCGCAGAAGGGTGACGCCTGAAATCAACGCAATCTCCACGGCGCTACTACTTGTATCCGTGTTGTTCGTTGTCGCGACTTATTTACTTGGTCGTAACCGCAAATAATAGAATAACACCAACAGAAAGGGAACAAACATGAACAGAATGACAGCTTCAATCGCCGCAGGAGTGCTGCTACTTACCTCGATCCCGGCTTCTGCGGAAGGTATCTTGAATATCTACAGCTGGGGGGATCTTTGGAGCCCCGAGATGATCAAGAAGTTTGAGGAACAATACGATGTCAAGGTCACATTCTCGGAGTACGATAGTAGCGATACAGCGCTCGCAAAGCTGAAGGCCGGTGGAAACGACTTCGACATGATCGTCGCAGCGGCGACATACATCCCCATCTTTGTTCATGAGGGTTTATTGCTGAAGTCCGAGCCTAACAAGCTCGAGAATTTCCGCAACGTCAACAAGCGCTGGGTTGATGTGAGTTTCGATCCAGGTCGCGAATATAGCATCCCCTGGGATTGGGCAACCGTCGGCGTCAGCGTGAACACTTCCATTTATAAGGGCGACATCAACACTGCGGCCATACTATTCGACCCGCCTCCGGAACTGCAGGGCAAGATCAACATCATTCCCGAGATGATGGACGTCATGGGCTTGGCGATCCACTATCTTGGAGGAGACAAGATTTGTACGGATGATAAAGCACTGTTGCGAAAAGTCCGCGACAAGCTGCTTGAAGCCAAAAAACATTGGATCTCCATGGATTACAACACAATCGATCCGATGGTAAAGGGTGACTTTGCTGCCACAAGTGACTGGGGTGGTCCAGCCTTCATTAAACGGCAACGCAATCCTGACATTGCCTATGGCTACCCGCAAACCGGCTACGGTCTAGCTATGGACAACCTTGCCATTCTCTCGGGTGCGAAAAATCTCGACAACGCAAAGCTCTTTATGAACTTTATGATGGATCCGCAAAACGCCGCCATGCTTTCAAACTACCTGAAGTACCCTAATGGCATCGACGGCTCAGAGCAGTACATGGATAAGGAACTGACCACATCACCTGAGTTTGTTGTACCCGAAAAGTTGGCTGGTCATTCATATTGGAATGAGACCTGTTCGCCAGAAATTCAGCAAATCTATGGTAGGATTTGGACAGAGCTAAAAATGTAGGGCCCAACGACTACATCGGCAGATCGGCAGGTTGCTTGGTGCGGTCTGCCGATGATTTTTTCGTCTTGATGCGCTGCTCGTGAGTAGGGGTTCGGCCGTTGATTTGCCCGTATGCCCATTGTCTTAGTCCAATTCCACCGTTAATGATCCGTGTCCTCAGTTTACCAAGATGTTCGGTGCAAGAATGGGCGGAGAAGTGATGCTAGAACGAGCGAAGGCCGGGAACACAAAACGCAAACCCGGTCGGCCTACGCTCGGCATCGACTATAGGGATCTGATTTTAGATGCTGCTGAACTGATCTTCGCGGATGAGGGGTTCGCCGGGGCGAAAATGCGCGATATCGCCAACAAAGCTGGCGTCAACCAAGCACTTATCAGGTACTATTTCGGTAGCAAGGAAGAACTGTTCGACGAGGTTTATCGCCGGCGCGGCGCGTTGCTGTCGGGTCGGCGACACGTATTGCTTGACGAGGTGCTCGCCCGTCCGACGGGCTTGAACCTGGAGAAAATCGTGCTCGCTTATCTCGCACCGCAATGGGAGATGAAACACAGCGGCCCTGCCGGTGCCGCGTTCGTCAGATTGCAGGCGCGTCTGCACGCTGAACCCGCCGAACATTCCTTTCGCCTGCGCCGTGAAGTCTACGACTCATCCGTTAAGCGATTTGTTAGCGAAATAGCTCTCCTCACTCCTGACATACCGAAGGACATTATCAGCCTACGCATGGCTTTCTTAGTTGGTACTTATCTGTTTATGTTGAACGATCTTGGCCGATTGAACGATCTGACCGACGGCCAATTAGGTGTAGTCGGCAAAGACGATATGCTGAAACACCTAACGGCATTCTTGACTGCCGGCCTCAGAGCGCCTGTGCCCGCCTAAACTGACTGGTCAAATCGGACCCCGAGTGCGCGCATCTGACCGCTCTCTGTTTCACTACTGAATACTAAGCAATCTTCAAAACAGCTCCACGGTTTTCCCATGACAGTTCGGACCCTTTCGGGACGAAGAATGAGCGAGGATCCATGACTGGATCGATTCGCCGTCGGTGTCGGTAAGAATCACGGCGCCGGAAATTAAGTGCATGAGCTCGTGCTTCATGTGCTTGGCTACTACTTCGTTTCCTAGTGAAGCAGGATGACGCTGCTCGCGGCTTAGTGCAGCGACAGCACCCGAGCTGCATTACATGCCGGCAGACGGAGCAACGGCTTCAACCTATCTACAGGCGCTTCACTGCAGAGATAGCATCTGCGTTTGGTGTTCAAGAAAACACATTGAATGTTGAAAAATTTAGACATACGTTACGGCGCTGGCTTGCAAGCAACTATATAAGGGTGCAGGGCCGGCATGTAATTCATCGACAGAATGTTGATTGCCACTGAGAACTGACCCGGTGGGGATGCGGATAAAAAGTTGGACTAATTTATACTGTTAGACCAAGGCTTTCTCGATACTCGACCGGACTGCGTGAGCCTAGTGATAATTTGATGCGCTTCTCATTGTACCATCGGATGTAGCCATCAACCTCGCGGACGAACTGCTCAATCGTGATAGTCTTCCAGTCTCGCGGGTAGAAGAGTTCCGTTTTCAATCGACCGAAGAAGCCTTCGCACGCGGCGTTATCTTGTGAGCAGCCCTTGCGGGACATTGAACGAATGAGCTTCGCATCGCTGATCCGAGTGAGCCAGCCGGGCCAGCGGTAGTGCGCTCCACGATCCGAATGGACGATTGTCCCGCCTTGGGCATTGGCAACGGTCTCGATAGCGGCGTCCAGCATCGTGTTGAC
>NZ_JACHBI010000034.1:0-7272 GCF_014200235.1 Martinezella paranaensis
GCCGGAGCGGCGCTTGAAACCAACGAAACTGCAAACCAATGAGGGGGTCAGTTCTTCAATTCGGCAGAGGGGTCAATTCCTCGATTCGCTTGACAACGTGTCCGGAAACCATGCCATGCTCCATATTTATACGACGTATAATTATGATGTCGGAGGCCTTGTCAAGCGTTGGCGATGCCCCGTTGCTTCATGGCAGAACCGGAGGCAGGAGACGAGACATAAGCGGAATGGGCGATCTAACGGACCGAGGCCGGTCCGCAGTCCCACGTGTCACTCGGGTAGTGCGAGCTACACCAACTCGAGGGAAGGCATCAGAGTCCAGAATTCAGTTGCGTTTATCCGCTATGGGTCGCATGTAGCCAGCGGATGGACGACTGCAGCGCTGGCAAGTGTCGATGAGGAGAGCATGGGCCGTCAGAACCCGTTTGATGGATTGGCAGAATTCCTGGCGGTCGCAAGCCGGAACAGCGTTCGCAAGGCCGCACTGGACCTCGAGGTCACCCCGGGGGCCGTCAGTCAGGCGCTGCAGAAGCTCGAGCGTCGATTGGGCACGCCGCTGTTTCACCGAACGACGCGACGGATCTCCCTGACGGAGGCAGGTGAAGCGCTGCTCGCCGAGGTCGGACCTGCCGCACAGGCTATCGAGGCCAGCCTTGACCAGGCGTCAGGCTCCGCAAACGAACCTTCCGGGACCCTAAAGCTCATCGTCGAGCGCCTCGCGGTGCCCTTCGTCATCGAGCCGCTCCTGCCCGAGTTCTCTGCCGCCTGGCCCAAGGTCAAGGTCGATATCACAGTCAGCAACAGGCATCATGACTTCGTGGCCGCCGGTTACGATGCTGGGATCATCATCGGGCCTTATATCGCTCAGGACATGATTGCGGTCAGGCTTTCCCCGCACTTCCATTGGGCGGTTTTCGGGTCTCCGGACTATTTCCACAAGCATGGGCGGCCAATGATCCCGGCAGATCTCGCCAAGCACAACTGCATCCGTTTTCGTCGTCCCGAAAAGGGCGACATCTATCGCTGGGAATTCCTGGAGAATGGGCAAAACGTCAGCATCGAGCCTACAGGCCCCGTCACCGTCAACGACGGAGAGCTGATGCAACGGCTTGCAGCACGCGGTCAGGGTCTTATCTACTCCTCGACTTACCACGCGTCACACCGCGTCGCTGCCGGGCAGCTCGAACCGGTCTTGCTCGACTACTCACCCGGCACGGACGGGCTCTATCTCTATTTTACCAAGGCAGCTCAGGCGCAGCCCAAGCTGCGCGTCTTTATCGATGCCTGCTCGGAGCTGAGGCGATCATCGATGGACTGAAACGGGCGCTGCATAGCCACAGACGACGCGCTCGCAAACGCCCGAGCAGCCATCTACAGATTGTTTAGTTACTCTATGCAGCAAGTGCAGCAGACGCCGATTTATCCACATCGATAAACACTGCATGTTCCGCCGACCTTCAGGTCTTCAACGGAGCAAGGCACATGGCGTTCACCCTCCAGATCAATGGACACCCGCATTCAGTCGATGTGGATGGCGACACGCCACTTCTGTGGGTCATTCGCGACGTCCTCGGCATGACAGGCACCAAATTTGGCTGCGGGCAAGCGCTGTGCGGCGCCTGTACCGTCCATGTAGATGGCGTTGCGACGCGGTCCTGTGTCACTCCGATCGACAGCGTCGCCGACAGCGAGATCACGACGATTGAAGCGCTTGGGACGCTTCCGCACGGGACGGCGCTTCAGAACGCCTGGATCGAGCTGGATGTGCCGCAATGCGGCTACTGCCAGTCGGGTCAGCTCATGTCGGCTGCTGCCCTTCTCTCTGACGTTGAACATCCGACCGACGAAGACATCGACAACGCCATGTCCGGGAATGTCTGTCGATGCGGGACCTATCAGCGCATTCGCGCAGCCATCAAGCTTGCCAGCGCCTGAGAGGAGCAGAGATCATGTCGAACAGAATGAACGGCCCCAGCCTCAACCGACGCAGTTTCCTCAAGGCGAGCGCAGCACTCGGCGGCGGTCTCATCGTCAGTCTCGGACCTCTTTCCACCGGACCTCTTGGCGCCACAGACTTCGCACCGAACGGCTTCATCCGGATCGACCGCAGGGGTCTTGTCACCCTGGTCATGCCACAGGTGGAAATGGGGCAAGGGATCTATACCGCCCAGGCGATGCTGATTGCCGAAGAACTGGATGTCAGCCTGGAGGAAGTGAAGATCGAGCATGCGCCCGTCAACGAAGCGCTTTACGGTCATCCGATGCTCGGACGACAGATGACCGGAGGGTCGACTTCGATCCGAGCATTCTGGACACCGTTGCGAACGGCTGGCGCGACAGCGCGGCTTCTTCTCATGCAGGCGGCGGCCAGCGAGTGGAAGGTCGACGTGGCCGCATGCAAGACCGAGCAAGGGTTCGTCCTAAACCCGGACGGGCGCACGCGGCGGGCCTATGGTGAGCTGGTCGACATGGCCGCCTCTATGCCGATTCCCCCTGCGGACACCATCACCCTCAAACAACCGGCCGACTTCAGGCTGCTCGGGACCTCAGCGAAACGCCTCGACACGCGCTCGAAAACGAATGGCGCATTGATATACGGTATCGACGCCTCGCCTGCCGGGATGAAGTTCGCAGCCATTGCAATCGCGCCAGTCCTCGGCGGGAAACCGATCTCTGTGAACCAGGCGGCAGCACTGGCCATCAAGGGTGTGAAGCAGGTCGTGATCACGGAGGATTCCATGGCGGTCGTCGCAGACCACACAGGGGCTGCCAAGAAGGGGCTCAAGGCCGCTGGCATCGCGTGGGAAGACGGCGCGAACGGCACGGTGTCACAGGCCGACATCCTCCGGCAGCTTGATGAACAGTCGCAGGAGAACGGAGCCGTGGCACGCAGCGAAGGCGATGTCGCAACGGCGCTATCCAGCGCGGCTGTCACGATCGATGCCGTATATCAATTGCCCTTCCTTGCCCATACGGCCATGGAACCGATGAACTGTACCGTCCATGTGCGCGAGGACACCTGCGAACTCTGGGTCGGAACACAAAACATGTCTGCGGCAAAGCAGGCGGCGGCTGCGGTCACCGGCCTGCAGCCCGAGAAGATCATCATCAACAACCACATTGTCGGTGGCGGCTTTGGTCGACGGCTGGAGGCCGATGGCATTGCTCATGCCGTGAAGATCGCAAGACAGGTCCAGGGCCCGGTCAAGGTGATCTGGAGCCGTGAAGAGGACATCCAGCACGGCTACTACAGACCTTATTATTACGATCGGATCTCCGGGGGGATCGATCAAGACGGCCGTCCTATCGCCTGGAGCCACCGCGTCTCCGGATCCTCGATTTTTGCTCGTATCGCACCCGCTGTCATGCAGAACGGCGTCGATCCCGACGGCGTCGAGGGCGCCGCCCACCCGCCCTACAAGCTTCCGACGATCCACGTCGAGTTCAAGCAGGTTGAGCCGCCAGGTGTCCTAACAAGCTGGTGGCGGGGCGTTGGGCCGTCCCACAATATCTTTGTGGTCGAAAGCTTCATCGACGAACTGGCCGCAGCGGCGAAGACCGATCCCGTCGACTATCGCAAACGGCTGCTCTCGGAAAACCCGCGTGCGCTGGCCGTGCTCGAGCTCGCGGCAGAAAAGGCGGGTTGGGGCAAAACACTCCCCGAGCGGCAGGGCCGCGGCGTTGCAGTACAATTCGCCTTCGGAACCTATCTCGCAATGATCGCCGATGTCTCAGTGGCGACAGATGGAACGGTTCGCGTTCCACGGATCGTGACGGCGGTCGACTGCGGCTTGACGGTCAATCCGGATACGATCGCCGCCCAGATGGAGGGTGGCGCGCTCTATGGCCTGACTGCGGCCCTCTACGGCGCAATCACCTTCGCCCAGGGCCGCGTCGAGCAAAACAATTTCGACACGTATCTGCCGCTTCGCATCGATGAGGCGCCGCATGTGGAAACTCACATCGTGCGAAGCGTCGAGGCGCCCGGAGGCATCGGCGAGGCAGCGACCTCTGCGGTCTTCCCCGCGGTCACCAACGCTATCTTTGCAGCCACAGGCAGGCGTGTCAGAACCCTGCCGATCAATCCGGAAGAGCTGAAGGCGTGACCATGCTCAATGCACTGCGATTGATCTTGTCCATCGCGACCCTCTGCATTGCGAGCCAGGCCGCCGCCGCAGACTCAGGCGACACGGTCCGTGGCCACCAACTCTTCAGCCGCTGTTCGGGGTGCCACTCGGTGGAAGGCGAGAACAAGTCCGGGCCCTTCCTAAACGGTGTCGTCGGGCGAGAAGCGGCAACCGTCGAGGGCTATCGCTACTCCCCGGCGCTTTCGAACGCCGGCATCATCTGGACGGAGGAGGCCCTCGACCACTACCTTGCCGGCCCGACCAAGGCTGTGCGTGGAACGCGCATGAGCGTCAGCGTTTCGAGCGAGTAGGATCGCGCGGATATCATCGCCTACCTTAAGTCCCTGGGTGGCCCGTGACCAGTTCCCGACGCACGTGTCCGACCGCCGACACCCACACCGGTGCTCGGGCTGGACCTAAGCAGATGAAGCGTGTTGCCGAAGCCGGCAACTTCTTTCCGATTGAGCAATCCGACTATGTGGGCACCGATGAGGGATCCTCAGTCAGACGAGAGGATCGTATGAACACCGAATACAGATCAAGGCGTTTGTCCAGGAAAGGCCCAGTCGCGAATCTCCCAAAACCGTCTGGCGATAGAGAAGGAATAGACGGCGTCGAGGCCATCTGCGTCCTTGTCGCCCTGCGCTTTGGGCGTCAGAAGATCGGGTTGCAGAGAGACTTCGATTTCTTTGGTGCGATGGTCAGGGCCAAAGAGATCCTCGGCTCCGTTGAAATATAAAGCCATGACCTGGCTCTGCCCGCTTTCAGGAGAGCGGGGAGAGGCGCAAAGGCCGCCATCGCAGTCGGCTGGCCAGATCGTGTGGAGCGGATAGCGCTTCTATACTCTCTGCCTCGAATGGGCGTGCTGAAAACGCCATCATTCCGACAGGCATAGAGGTAGTGATATCACTGGTTCATGGCCACGGAACGTGGTGCCGAGGCGATTGCTGAGGATCCACGTGGCTCTGCTCGCGTTCAGCGGGAGCGCGCCACGCTCTGGCCAGCCCTCACAAATCGAGCTGCAATTCATCGTCCGTTTGTGCAGGAACCGAACAACAGATCAGCGCCTCGCCATCTGCTACGGCATAGCCAGGCTTTGCTTGATAACTGACGTCGCCCTTGACAATTGTTGTCCGGCAATCGCCGCAATTGCCAGCCCGGCAGCCATAGAGTGGACTGAGGCCGCACTGCTCGGCGAGTTCCAGCAAGGAGCCGCCGCCCGGCTTCCAGAGCACCCTCCTTTCCTGATCGTGTGAAGACGACGCGGGTCGGAGCTTGAGCTATGGGCAGAGGCGGCAGCGCGGACAAGCGAACACCGGGATCGCGCTTCAGACCGGAGGGGCCGAACGCCTCCGCATGTATACGACCGTCTGGAATATTCAATCCGCGCAGCCCGTCATACATCGACTGCATGAAGGCGGAAGACCCGCAGATGTAGAAGACAAAGTCTCCGAATGGCAAATATGCCTTCAACAGCGTCATGTCGATACGACCGGCCCTATCAAAAAGGCCCTCGTCGCCGACATCGGGCGTTCCGAGCACCCTGATATCCTGGACCGTCCCTTCGCTACGCGCGACCAGTTCGCCGATTTCGCGATCAAAGGCTCTTTCGGCAGAGATGCGCGACGACCGCACTAGCCAGACTGGCCGGCGATGGCGCGTTCTATCGCCAGTCTGGACGACATGGCGCAGCATAGACAGCAGCGGAGCGATACCGATGCCAGCCGCGAGGAATACGGCCGGACGGCTGCGTTCCGTCGCATCGATGGTGAACGCTCCAAGAGGCGCCAGCGCCTCGATCTCGTCGCCTTCCTGCAGTGCGTGAAGGAGCGTGGATGCCCGGCCCTCACGCTTGACGCTCAGCCTGTAGCAGTCATCCGATGGAGCACTTGATATCGTGTAGTTTCGACGACGCGTGTCCTTCCCGTCCTTGATGCGGATCGGCAGATGCTGGCCTGCAAGGTGCGGGATGACAGCCTCTCCATCGACCGGCGTAAGATGAAGCGAACGGATCGTTGAGCTTTCCTCGATGGCCCGCTCCACGCGGAAGCGCCTCCATGTCTTTGGCTGGGCCGCGATCTTCAAGCGGCTTACGGCCTCCTTCCAGCCCCCCGTCATCAGACTGTTCGGCGACATGCCGTCATGGGACCGGAACCCGCGCCTGGTGCAAATATCCTGCCGCTGGATTTGCACATCCGACGGCCGACCTATTGGAGTGAAGATCAGGCGTAGATTTTATCACCAAATGGTGCTATCTATAACACCATAATTAGGAAGCCAAACGATGCGATCGACTATCAATCTCGACGACACCCTCATGGAAAGGGCTAGGTCTCTAACGGGCACGAAAGAAACCGCCACTCTGGTCCGCCAAGCGTTGGAGACGCTTGTTCGTGTGGAGTCGGGAAAACGCCTCATCGCGCTTGGCGGAACTATGCCGGATGCGGAGGCAGCCCCACGCCGCCGGAGCGCAGCTGCCAAGTGATACTTGCCGACACTTCCATCTGGATCGATCATTTCCGGCATGCCGATTCAGAGCTGCGTAGGATTATTGAGGACGATCATCTCTTATGCCATCCAGCCGTAATCGGAGAGCTCGCACTTGGCAGCCTTCGGGATCGCAGTAGCGTGATAGCTTTCCTGGCGGCCCAGCGCGAAGCGTTCGTCGCGACCCACGACGAAGTTATGATGATGATTGATCGCCACGCCATTTTCAGTATGGGCATTGGCTATACAGATGCCCACTTGATGGCCTCAGTTCTCCTCGATCAACGAGCGGTCTTATGGACCAGAGACAAGCGTCTGCGTGCAGCGGCCGAAAAGGCGGGCGCTTCATTGCACACCCCTGCCAGCGCGCAAAACTAAATGCTGTATCGAAGCGCTCATGCTGGTCATGAGCCGCCTGAGCGCAGAGTTCCGATCGATGCATTATGCGATCTTCTTGGCCCTAAAACGCGAACCCCATAGCAACAAGTCGAACGCTGGCCTCGAAAGCTCCCGCCGTGCCTTAACCGTTGATCCCGCTATTTCGGTGTCAGTGGCGTAAGGGGTATTTATGGAACAGGATGCGGTTTGCTGGAGTTAGGTCTTTTTTAGCGACTATGACAACCTGAGGACATAGCAACGGGGCTGAAGCCAGATTATT
>NZ_JACHBI010000035.1:0-7093 GCF_014200235.1 Martinezella paranaensis
TTAGCCGTTTGGCCATGCCCAGTTCCCTCTTCTTGCGAGGAACTGTCCGCTATTTTCCCGGTCTCAGGCTGTCTCAGTTTGAGGGTGCACTCCAAAAGCTCTTCAAATCCCCCAAAAACCCTGGCGCGATAAAATGAAACAACGACCATACCTCGCCCAGGTGATTTTCCAGCGGCGTTCCGGTCAGGCAGAAGCGATGCGATGATTTGAGCCCGTGCACCAGTTTCGTCGTCGCAGCGTTGGCGTTCTTGATGACCTGCGCCTCATCGAGGAAGATCATGTGCCAGTTGCGGTCCGCCAAGATAACCTGATCGCGTGCCAGCAAAGGATAGGTGGTCAGCACCAGATCGACGTTATCGAGGTTTTGGAAATGCTGCTTGCGGTCGGACCCATGCAGAACGAGGACGGAGAGATCAGGTGCAAACCTTTCTGCTTCCGTCGCCCAGTTGGCCACGAGGCTAGTTGGGGCGATGACGAGAACGGGACGTGATAGTCTCCCGGCCGCTTTCTCGATGGCGATCAAGCCGAGCGCTTGCACCGTTTTGCCAAGACCCATGTCGTCGGCCAGGATGCCACCGAGCCCGGCCTCATTGAGAAACGCCAGCCATGCCAAACCCCTCGCCTGATAGGGTCGCAATGTCGCGCCAAACCAGGGAGGCAAGTCGACATCGGGAATGCTGCCATGATTGCGCAGCTTCTGCCCCAATGCGCGCACCCCATCGCCACCCTGCCAAGCGACGCCGGCGCCTGCCGCGGCTTCCAGATCGGCGAGGCTTGCGGCATCGAGTGATGACAGCCGAAGTCGTCCATCTGCTCCGAGCCCACCGGTCAGACTGAAGAGATCGAACAGCGTCCTGATAACGGGCAGAATGCCTCCGAGCGGAACAGCCAGCACCTGGCCGTCTTGCAATGGCAGGAATAGCGGCTCATCCTCCTCCAGCAGATCCAACGCCTCAGGATCAATCATCGACAGCAGTCGTGTCAGTGGACCAACCAGGTCCAGCCGTTCACCAGCGACCATCACGCCGAGGTCGAGCTCAAACCAGTCGACCCCGGATCCTGGGCTGAGGCGGGCTTCGAAGGCACCATCTCCGCGTAGCAGCCGGTGCGGAAAATCCGCTGCAATCTCGAGTTGCCAACCCTGTCGCTCCAAGGCGGGGATCTCGTCATAAAGTGCGTCGTACCAACCGCCTTCGCCCTCAGTTGGAAGAAAATCCCGAACGTTGGCGGCAGGAATACCACCCCGTACTTTTTGCGCGGCCAAGAAATTGGCCAAGCGCAATTGGTTCAGCGCCGCTTTTTCTGCCCTGGTGCTGCGATGGACTTCGACGGGCGAAAGGCCATCCATAAGCAAGACAATGGCTTCCGTCGCGCTTGCCGCTACCTCCCAGCTGCCATAGCGAAACGCGACGCGGGCGATGCCGACGGCTTCGGTTTGACCATAGGGATAAATACCAGGACGGTAGGGGAGGGGCATCTGGACAGTCATCAACCGCAGCACAGGTTGGAACGGCCCCTTGACGATCTGGGCCTCTGTCAGCTGCGGCGGTGCTGCCTTTGCCAATCTCGCCCCGGATGCGCGTAAGTGCGAAGCGACAAGAGGAAGCTGGGCTGCCGAAATATCCGGACCATCCAGCATCTCGTATACCACCATGGGCGCAAGATCGGTCTCAATGCGGCCAACGACACCGGCTGTTGCGTCGACATAGACGGGCGGCATGGCATTGAGAAGCAGAAGATTTTCCGCCCGGGACGGATCCTCAAGCTGCAAAGCGGCACGCAGCGATCCGCCCTGTCCTGAGACCCAGTGAACGTGGCCGGCGATCGCCTCTCCCCATGACAGCTCGACGCCGTCGATCGTCAACCAGCGGGCACGGCCAGTGGCGAGGATCTGCTCGAGAACCTCCGCACCGCGCTCTGTCGCCAGCGCGTAGTCATTGCCATACATCGCCGAGCGCGGGATAGAGGTGAGCACCTGCAAGATCTTCCGGTCGGTGTCCCGCAGGAATTTCGCTTCGGAACGGCTGTGCCAATTGTCTAGGCTATAAGCGCTCGACGTTGCCGACATCGTTCCATCTCTCAGCACCCGCCCCGATCGGATCTCCAATCGTAGCCGAAGCATCGATGCTCGGGCCCGCTCCGGCGAAAGAACGTAGATCAATCGTTGTGGAAGATTTTCAGCGCCGTGCTGGCTCCGGGCATCGGCCTGCCGCAAGCGGTTGAGCCAATCGGCGACGGGACTGGACAGTGACAGCGGAGCATGGACCGGGGTGCCCGGTGCAGCCGCAGTGCGGGATGAAGCCGAGATACCCGATGCCGTAGCTGGCCTGGTTGCCATCTGTGTCGGGAACCGTGCCTGCCTTGGAACCGATACCAGTCCATGCACCAGGCTTGCCGCGACATGTTTGCAATTGAAGGCTACGGGACAGGAGCAATCCCCTTCGATATCCACCCGGCCTTTGCGGTTTGTGTCGATGGAAATGCTCAGACGATACGGTTTGCGGTCGGATCCATGCACTTGCGCCATAATCCCGTCATCCCCATCCCACTGAAATGCAATGACGCGCCCTTGGCGTTGATAGGCTTTACCTGCCGAAAATGCGTTGGCACCAACGGCACGAACAATGTCGTTCTCAGAATAATTCATATTGCCGTTGTCACTTGAACTGCGGGTATTGAGTTATGATGCAATATTGACCATGAATTGGGAACTGGTTTTGTTTCGTGAAGGTCGGGCGGCTAGAGCCCTGGGGCCTTGGTCAGATTAATTCGGAAGCGATCACGCCGGCGCTGGTCCCGCGCGTCATCTCAGCCGAAGCATGGCCAAGCTGCTTTTGCACGTATCGCTCATCGACTTCGGCCGAGGAGGCGAGACAGGCGCGCAACGAATGCCCGGAAAACTTGAAGGCGCGCTCGATTTCGGCAAGATTGCCCCTAATGTCTGCGGCCACTGCGGTGCGCTTGACGAGGCGGGCGACTTCCTTGTCGTTCAATCGCTCCGAACCAACCAACTTGCCTTGACCGGTGACCCTTCGAAAATGCGGACCGTGGGCAAGTTTTGCGAACTGCGTCCAGGTCTCGGTGGCAACGACCGGGCAGGTGGCATCGGAGGAGCCGCGGCCGATTTCGACCTCGCGCCATCCGGTTTTGCCGCGCAAGGTGACGAGCATGCCCTTGTTCAGAATCTCAATCCAGCCGCGTCCGTCTTCGGTCTGATCGGCCTTGAGGTCGAGGCCGACGATTTCCGAGCGCCGCAGACCGCCGGCGTAGGCGACGATATCGTCGGCCAGAACCGCTTCCTTCTGCAGCGGCGGTTTTCCATGGCTGTTGCGAACGCCGGCCATGACCGTCGCGATGTGCCGGTCCTTGCGATCGAGTTGAAGACCGCGATGGGTATAGTTCCAGGACAAAGACGAAAGTCTCCGTTCGATCGTCGAAACCGAATTGGCTTTTGTGCCACGCTCTGCAGCGCCGGACGCACAGGCGGTGATGTAGAGGCCGATCGTCTGCGGATCCGGGGGGAGGGGAAGGAGGTTAGAGCGTCGGCACCACGCGGCAAAGTGTTTCCAGTCGGACGCATAGGCCTTGCGGGTGTTGGCGGAACTCGCCGCCTCGACCTAGCCCCGGGTACGATCGGCGAGGTGCTCGAGATGCGTGGCCGGGGCGCCGGTCGCCCTCGCGATAGAAAGGGGAGCACCGCCTGGATTGCTGCCGTCCGCCGCTTCGCCAGGAGGTGCAATTTCGTTGTCTGCCGGTCGCGCGTCCGAGGCATCGCTCATATCTCGGTCTCCCACGGATTGATCACGAATGCGTCCGTATCCCCGAAATCCCTGACGTTGCGCGTTACCAGGATTAGATCGTGGACGATCGCCGTCGCGGCAATCAGACCATCGATATCGCCGCGGGGGCGGATGGCAGCAATGCGACCCCACTCCACGGCGATCTGGTCGGTCACCGGTAGGATGCGGTCGCCATGATCGTGACGCAGCTTGCGCAGCCATTCGCTGAGGTGAGCGGCGGGCTTCGGATCGGATTTGTGCTTCAGCGCGATGCCGCGCATGATCTCGCCGAGCGTCAGCGCGCTCAGATGGACACTGAGCGGGTCGACCGAGCGTAGCCAGGACACCGCCTGCGGCGTGCCGCGTCGAGCCTCCGAAATAACATTGGTGTCGACCAGATACATCACAACGCCACGTCGCGGCTGGGGGTATTGGTGCGGGTTTCGACCGCGTCGGCGAGTTCATCATCCCAGACCGGACCACCGAGCAGATCGTCGACGAGTGTTGGCCTTCCGGCGCGCAGGGCGTCGTAGTCGCGGGCGGAGAGCACGATCGCTGTGCGCTCGCCGCGCAGGGTGACAATCTGTGGTCCCTCATGCCGCGCCTTTTGCACCACTTTCGAAAATTGGTTCTTGGCGTCCTGTAGCTGCCATTCCATCGATTTGCTCCAACCTAGCTAGACTGTCTAGCTAATCTATGGCATGTTTGGCCACTGGATGGAAGGGGCCGAGCGCCAAAGCGATCCGGTTTTCCGGCGAAGCCGGTTGATTCGGAAATGATGATACGACGTTGCAGCGTAAATCGCTCGACGATCTGGTGCGCACCGAACCCGCCTGGGCCGGCTGCTGGCGCTAAGATGCGCGCAAGCCGCTGTGTAGCTGGTCGGCCGCAATGAGGGCGAAAAAGCCTTGCGCGATGCGGTGCTGCTGGCCGCGCCCGGCGACGATCCCGGTCCGGCCGGGGCGATGGTTTTGGCTCTTCAATAAGCTTGCGGCGAAGAAGCGACCGATCGGCAGCAAGGTTTTGCTGGAGCTGGCGGAACTGATTGGCTTGCGCCGCGACGGCCTGGACGAACTCGCCGATCTGTTCGACGCCGCACTGCAGTCGGGCCGGGCCATCCAGACGATCTCCTTCAGTCTATGCGCACCGACTTTGCACGTGCTCGCTCAAACGCAAGGATTTGCACCTGCCGGCCTCGGTGGCAAAGAAGGGAAATAAGTCCCGATGAGGCGAGTTGTGTCTCTGAAACGAACCACTCTGAAGTGCAACATAAAATTAGTACTATAATTCTATCCTGGCCCACTCTGGGAGGAGTTCGTCGTGATGGATGCACAGACATGGGTCACCAGGCAGCAGGATGGCCTTCTCGATATCGCGTTGGATAACATGCCGCATGGGCTTTGCATGTTTTCCGCCGATAAAAAGCTGATTTTATGCAATTTTTCTTATGCACACATGTACAACCTGCGCGAAGATCTCACCGTCGCCGGTACGCCGCTGCAGGCCATACTCGACTATCGCGCCAATCTCGGCAACGGGCCGCTTCATACGGCCACGTATTTCGACGTGGTGGGATTGGCAGCCCAGAAGGGCGGAAGGGCCAGCCAGGACGTTACGCTTCAGGACGGGCGGGTGGTGCGCATCACCCATAGCTCCATGGACGATGGCCGCTACGTTGCGACCCACGAAGACATCACGGAGAGCGTCCGAAACGCTGAAGCTCTCGTCAAGCACAAGGAAACGTTGGAAGCGACGGTAGCCCTGAGAACGAAAGAAGTTGAGGAACAGGCTTGTGAGCTGGAACGACTTCTGCTGCAGGAACGCAACATCAATGAATTGCAGCGTCAATTCGTGGCGCTGGCGTCGCACGAGTTTCGCACGCCGCTGGCCATCATCGACGGAGCGGCTCAACGCCTGCTGCGCGTAAAAGGCGAGATTTCCCTTCAGTTTGTTCGAGATAAGGCGGAACAGATACGGTCCTCCGTCATGAGAATCGTCGATTTGATGGAAAGCATTCTTGCGGCAAGTCGAATGGAGAACGGCACCATTCAAATCCGACATGAGCAATTTCCGCTGAGGGCGATGATCGAGTCCTGTTGTCATCGTCAGTCGACAATTACCAAATCACACCGCATCCTCAGCAATATTGATTCCCTGCCGGAGTGTATCGAGGCCGACAAATTTGCTCTTGAGCAGGTGTTCTCGAATCTTCTATCCAATGCCGCCAAATATGCTCCCGATCAGCCCGACATCTACGTTTCTGGGTGGCAAGAAGGTGATGCGGTTAAAATTGTCGTGCGAGACAACGGCGTCGGTATCGATGCCGAGGATGTGCCGAAGATCTTTCAGCGCTATTTTCGCGCACGGACGTCCACCGGAATTCCTGGCACAGGCCTTGGCCTCTATCTGGTAAAGCAGATTGTAGACCTGCACGGTGGGTCGATCGAGATCGATAGCAAAAAGGATAGAGGCACTTCACTGATCGTCACGCTCCCGATTTCGAAAAAAGCCACTTCATCCTCCACAGACCGCACCAGCGCTGCGTGACCATCACAAGGGTAAGCGAATGACTACTGTTTTATGTATTGATGACGAGGCAGAAATCAGGGGCCTGATCGTTGAAGAGTTGACCGAGGCGGGCTTTACCACACTGGAAGCCTCGAATGGCCGCGAGGGTTTGGAAGTCCTGATATCGAAATGGCCGGATATCGTCATTTGTGACATCACGATGCCGGAAATGGACGGCCATCAGTTGCTGGCGGAAGTCCAGATCAACTATCCTGAACTTGCCAATGTCCCATTCATATTCTTAACGGCGATGACCGATAAGCAGAATGTGGTCA
Organism: Martinezella paranaensis; assembly: GCF_014200235.1. Classification (NCBI taxonomy): domain Bacteria; kingdom Pseudomonadati; phylum Pseudomonadota; class Alphaproteobacteria; order Hyphomicrobiales; family Rhizobiaceae; genus Martinezella; species Martinezella paranaensis. Next base: position 6,623 of record NZ_JACHBI010000035.1, read on the forward strand.
TGGGTCTGCGAGCAGGTGCCGCCGATTATCTGACCAAGCCCATTGATTTTGAAATTCTGCTGGCGAAAATCGAAGGCTGCGTAGCGCGCATTCAAAACGACATTCGGAACGATCGGGCGTTCTGATCAACTGGGGCGCAGACGAAGCTTCTCTGCCCCAACTGCTCCAATTGCCGATGAAGCGTAAGCCCGCATGGGCCGGCCTCTTGCACAAACTCGACGCTCTGGAAGCGCGCGAGAAGCCTCTGCACGAGGCGCTTTACCGCATCGATCGTGTTCGGAATTATTCCCACTGAACGCACCTTTTTGCGCGTACGTTCGCGTCAGGCATCCTTGACAGATGAAATGATAGGAAACGATGACTGTCAAAATTCTTGGTAAGCGCCGTCTCCGCCCCATTGAATTGGCTGTATTTTGAGGCTTGCCGCGTGTGCGAGAAGGTTTCCAGGGTTATCTGGAGATTTGCATGGCA
>NZ_JACHBI010000036.1:0-6964 GCF_014200235.1 Martinezella paranaensis
CACCGCATCGTCGATCTTGTCTTCGTCGATATCCATTGCGAGAGCTTATCACGTGCAAATACGAAATTAATGCGGTACTCGCCGAATGCGTACGTCTCGACCATATTCAGCCAACTTGCGTGTTTCGGCGTGTGGTGGAATTCAAGCCGCTTGAGCACACGACGGGCTTCGGCGGCAGGAAACGCGTCGTATAGCGCGCCGGGTGAATGGGTAGAGAGATTGTCCATAACAACACGAATGGTCTTTGCGTCAGCATAGTCAATGTCGACCAGTTCGCGCATGCACTCGGCGAAGTCCTTGTTGGTGCGCCGATCGGTGACCTTCACCCGCCGCCATGGCTGATGCGCGTCCAAGAAAACGAAAAGATTGACGGTGCCATTGCGGCGATATTCACAATCGTAGCGCAAGGGCTGCATCGGCTTTGCAGAAATGGGGTCCCGCGCCTCGCCAATCAGTTGGACCGGGCTTTCGTCAAAGCAGACAACCGGCCTTTGCGGGTCTGGGGCTTCGGCATACAGGTCCAGGACGTCTTCCATTCGGGCGACATATTCCCCGTCGACCTTGGGAATGCACCACATGTCTTTTCGCCATGGCTTGAGATGATTTTCACCAAGCCTTCGGCGCACGGTCTCGCAGGAGATCTGCGCGTGATCGGTCAGCTTGATCATCTCGTCAGCCAGAAGCTCAAGCGTCCAACGTGCCCGGCCGGGCGGCGGAGTTGAGCAAGCCGTCGCCACCAGAAGTGCTTCCTCCTTGGCTGATAGTTTGCGGGCAACGCCGGGCCGTGGCTCCTCACTCAACGCGCCTTCGAGATTGGCCTCTACCAGGCGGCGCTTGGTGCGATAGATGGTCGATCCGCTGACATTCAAAGTCGCAGCGATGACCTCGTCGCTCACACCCTCATTCGCCGCCAACAGGATTTGTGCACGCTTGAGCCTGCGCGCCGAGTGACGGCCACCGCTCAAAAGAGCGTTCAGTTGCTCACGTTCAAGCTGGTTGAGTTCCACATGATATCTTATATTCATTTGAGCCTCCTGATGCGATGAAACACAGGTTAAACTCAAATGAATCAAACGTTTGGCAAAGAGCCTCCTGCCGGAGCGCCACAGTTCACGCAGCTGCAGGGCCAATACCTGGCCTTCATTTATGCCTACACCAGGATCTTCAAACGCTCCCCGGCAGAAGCGGACATGCGTCGCCACTTTGAGGTGACCGCACCGTCTGTACACCAGATGGTGATAACCCTGGAAAAGGCCGGTCTCATTCAACGCCAGCCTGGAGAAGCGCGAAGCATTCAATTGCTCGTACAACCCGAAGCGCTGCCAATCTTGCGATAGCTCAACCCGTCAGAATCTCTGCGGAACGGTACTAGGCGGTCGTCTCCAGCGCTCTCCAGCAGGCCAAGGCCGCTCAGCAAAGGAAAGCCATCATGTTCAATACGAACGCAATTCACAATCTTCCGAATATCCTGATCGCCGTTCTCGCGGCCGTCACGGCATTCCTGATCGCCACCGGCTGCACTCAGTTGACAACGGGGCTTCTCGAATGCTCTCAGTCGTGGATCAGCCCGACCTATACCGCCGCTATCGTCGCTGTCCTTGGGGCGTCCAAGACCCTGATCAACGTCGTTCGGGATGGGTTTGGCGGTCTCATCAAACCCCAGCCACCGGTCGAGAAATGAACAGCGCCGTTCTGCTGACGCTATTCGTAAGCGCTCATTTCCATGCGCGTTGACGCGGCCCGTTTGACCGGGGTCGCCGTCAGACGGCTGCCATTGGATCATGCAGCGGCGGTTTCAGCGTTTCAGCGAAGTTGAAGGGCAGCAGGTCGGTGATGTCGGCTTCGATGACACGCTGCGGTAATTCGGTAAGGACGTGACGCAGATAAGCCAAGGGTTCGATGCCGCAGGCGCGGCATGTCAGCATGAGGCTGTAGATGACGGCACTGGCCTTGGCTCCGTCCACGGTGTCGCTGAACAGCCAACTCTTTCTTCCCGTGGCAAAAATCCTGATGTCGCGCTCAAGCAAGTTGTTGTCGATCGGCATCCTGCCGTCTTCTGTATAGCGCGTCAGGTACTCCCATTGGTTCAGGGTGTAGGACACGGCATCGCCAAGCTTGGTATCGGGCAAGACCTTCGGCGCGATGTCGTCGAGCCATGCCTTGAGAGCGTTCAGGATGGGGACGCTGTGTTGCTGGCGGAAGCGGTGGATGCAGTGATCTCGCGTTTCGTCCTTATCCGGCTTCTCATTGCGCGCCTGGCTTTCAATCCGGTAGAGCTGCGCGAAGAACTTGAGCGCCTGCTCCGGCGGACCGCCGCCTTTCTTCCTTGCCTTGAGCGCGTCGACGAAGCGACGCCTGGAATGGGCCATACACCCAACATGGGTCGCGCCGTTCAATGTGCGCCAGGCGGTGTAGCCATCGCTCATCAAGATGCCGCGGTAGTCGCCGAGGAAGGCCTGCGGATAAATCTGGCCGCGGCCGGGTTGATAATCGAGCAGCACGATTGGCTCGCCGCTGTCTTCCCCGCTCCTGTATGCCCACATGAAGGATGTGCTGGTGGCTTCCTTGTCCTTTTCCTTCAAGACCTGGACCGTGGTCTCGTCACCATGGATGAGCGGCTGCGCCCTGAGCCGCAATTTCAGGGCGTCATAGATTCGGGAGAGATGCCTCTCGCTCGATCCGATCACCCAATGCCCGAGAGCGCCGCGGCTGACGGGAACACCGGCACGCTCGAAGGCCTGGGCCAGGCGGTAGAGCGGCGTGCCATCGACATATTTATGGACGAGCGCGAAGGCCAGTGTCGAGGCCGTGGCGATGCTGCCCGGCAAGGCCTGCGCGGGCATTGGCGCGAGAATGACAGGCGTGTTGATGCCGGTGCGGTCGCAATGGCGGCAGGCATACTTGAACCGCACATTCTGCAGGACCTTGGCCTTCACCTCGATATGGAGCTGCTCGGTGACCGCCTCACCCATGCGATGCATCTGGTGACGGCAGCAAGGGCAGGCCTTCTGATCGTGGGCAATGTCATATTCGACGCGCTCGCGCGGCAGGTGTTCCGGCAGGGGCTTGCGGCCACGCTTCTTGCCCTCCGGCCTTTCGGTCGATGGCAAGCCGGTGTCCGGCAGGTGGACGACCTCGCCATCTTCTCCGCTGGCGTCGTCATCGGCAACCTGCTCGGCTTCATCGAAGAGGCGGTCCACGTGCTTTTCGCTCTTCGGCGCAAAACGATGCAGCCGCGCCAGCACCAACTCTTCCTCGAGCTTGACCACGCGTTCCGTGAGCTGACGGTTTTCCGCCTGCAGCGCCGCAATGCGCGCCATCAACTCCTCAACAGTGGGTTCGCCGGGTCGGATCATCAGATTCTTGAATCTGAACCGTTTCGCCCCGTCAACCGCAGACGTTGCGAACTGTCAGCCGGCGATCTGGTATTGCCGAACCGGATGGCGGACCATCGCGTCGATATCAATGCCGTCGAGAATCCAGTGTAATTGCTCGGTCGTCAGCGTTACCACCATCATCTCCCGACGTGGCCACCGGAACCGGTCTTCCGACAATCGCTTCAGCACCATCACAAAACCGGACCGATCGAAGAACAGGAGCTTCATCCGGTCACGGCGGCGATTGCAAAAGGCAAAGACCGCAGGCGCAAACGGGTCCAGCGCCATAGTCTCCTGCACCAGGACCGCAAGGCTGTTGATGCCGGCGCGGAAGTCGATCGGTTCGCGATGCAGGTAGACCTTGAGATCAGCGCCCAGTCTGAACATGACCCAAAGCTCCGATGATTGTCCTCAAAGCATCAGCATCACCGGATTCCAGCGTCAGCTTCACGCCGTTTGGTAGCAACGCGCTTATTTTGGAAGAACCTGACAGATTGGCCTTCCCCAGTGACGCCGGTTGGTCTTCCCTAAACGCGACCGGCATCTCCAACGAGGAGGTCCCGACAGGCAGGCTGCAGTCTGCCGCGACGACCGGGATAAACCGCGAGCTTGCAGATCCCGCCGAGAAGCGAGCCTCCCTGGCATCCTTGACCCATTTGCGCAGTAGGTTGGCATTGATCCCATGCGTAAGCGCAAGGCCGGATATCGACACACCAGGCTCAAGGCAGGCCGCAACAAGCCGCTCCTTTGATCCCGGATCATAGCGGCGTCGCCCATCACGTCCCACCAACCGCACTCGCAGTTTCTGCTCTTCGTCACTCATATTTGGTGTCCACCTATTTTAAGTGGACACTTCATGCGGCAGAGAATTCAACGCGAAAAGGCGCAACGAAATGAGCGCTTACCGCTATTCTTCATCACGGCCGGCACCCTTGCAATCGCCATCGGTGCCGGCCTCCTCTCCATACCGCATTGAAAGACGTGAAAGATGGTGGCTGACGAAACCGGAGATGAAGAGATGCAGATGCCGGAACGCGCGAAGAGGATGGGGGCGAATATCAATACCCTCGTTGGAATTCTCTCGATCGCCTCTTCGGTCGGCATGGGTGTCTGGGTCACGGCGAACAAAAGCCGCGATATCGAGGACCTGCAGGGTTGGCGGAAGGACTTTATCGTTCAGACCGAAGCGAATTCAGCCCGCGTCGATCAGCGCCTGCAGGCGATCGAAACGCGACAGTCGACCGCCGAAGGCGATATCAAGACGCTCGGCTTTCGGATGTCAGCAAGCGAACAATCGGTCGGGTCCGTACTCGCCTCGATCAAGGATCTGACGTCATCCGTCAATGAGCTGAATGGGATGTGAAGGTCGTTCGCGAGATTCTGCAGCGGCAGGATCGGCAGAGCGGCAATCAGCGCTGAGGAGGCAAAAAAATCCGCCGAGCGGGTCTCTGGATGCCTTCGGATTGTCGAGGTCGCTTCCGCGAAGGGAGTTGTAGGAAATATGGGAGGAGTCATGAATTCTCTGAAATCGATACTCTTAAGCGATCGGCGATGAATGTTGGTTGATCGTCGATAGAGATGTTGACAACGATGTCACCTGGCCGATCAAAATTAACCAGCAGACCAGTTGGAAACGCGTGGGCTGGTAGTGCTGCGTCAGAAATCTGAAACTGCACATCTATCTTTCCCAAAATGACAGAGTTTTTGCCGTCTTCATAGGTGACTGTTACGCTTGTTTTATGATCGCCAGCAGGCAGACCGAAAATTTGAATCCATGTGGCCATGGGTTGAATGAAAGGGGCTTGAAGCCTGATTTCGCCAGAATAGACCCCAATCAGGATGAGTTTGCCGTTGAACTCTTGACGTATGTCGTCGCAAAATACGACGCGAGCCCTTATTTCTGCCAATGTACGCCCCCTAGACCAGCGGCCGTCTTGGCGACATTTTGGGTTGGGGCCCTAGAATTCCATTCTGCTTTGCCAAATGAACCGGAGCTTTCCGTGACGCATGTGGAATGCCTCCGATTGGATAGTGCTTCTCTCTGGGGCCAGTGCCGTTCAGCTCGCAGGAAGCTACCATCGATAGCAAAAAGTAGTTCTGCTATCGTGTCTATCGTCCAGTTCCCGGGCGTATTCAGAAGACGAGATACTTGAGCAGGATCTTTACCGAGCCGGCGGGCAATGTTTGCGCGTGTTATACCGGCTTCGACACAAGCGTTCGCAACCATGTCAAAAACATCGTCTCGCGCGGTTTGAGTGACATAACCAAGTGTGCGATCGCTGATACGATCGTCGCTAGATGGCTCAGCCAATAATGATGTTTCGTGAGATGTATTCAGCATGTGTGGCCCCAATCAAAGGCGAATTTTGAGGAAACAGGAGATCCCATTGGGCTCGGCATCGTTTTACTGCTGCGCCAAAACGAAGATTGTCCCTAGCTTCCCATGTAAGCAGGATGAGACTATCGACTTGGGCGAATGCGCCGAAGATACGGATTTGCGGGCGCGGTTGTCGTATTCGCATATCCACGATTCCCTTACTTGTAGGAGCATTTCTCGCCACAAGAGTTGCGGGGTCTTTTCGCATCGGGTCCATGGCAAATCGAATTGCCCTTCCGGTGGTGAAAGCATCTATTTGAGCTCTCGCTTCACCCGCAACTCTATCAAATCGAGCATGAACAGACGCTCCACCATTTAGAAACTCACCGACTTCCGTTGATACAAAAATGTTTCTTTCCACTCCACGCCCAGGAAGCATCGGTCTTACGAACGACAGTCGGCCTGTTGAAACGTGGTTTTGCAATTCCTCCAATATTGACATATAAGTCAACAAACCTCTATCAGCAATCGGCTATTGAATGAATTTTTGGTAATTGGCGGTTCTTCATTGCCACCCCGGCCTTGTTCCAACAGCAAGAGAGCCGATTCGTAAATTTCTTCATGTTAAGCGTCGGTTATTTGGAATTTGGCCCTTAGGTGGCTGATCAAGGCCATAGATATCCCACCCGTTGCTGTCAACGATATCAAAAAAAGGCGAATGTCGATGCCGACAATTCGCTCAAAGGTGTGTATTCCAATGAAACCGGACAGGAATTCCGATCTTTAACCGGACGCTTATTCCAGCGTTTTACCGGACGCGATTCCGAGGCGAAGCCGGACGATGTACAGCGTCTCTGGGTCTGAGTTGATCATTGTCGGCGAATATCGGGCAGGTCAAGCCTGAGTTGCATTCTCGGCTGACAGGTTTCGATGTTTGCGCAGGCTCTCACCGGAAAGTTCGATGCGGTAGGCGTTGTGGACAAGGCGATCCAGCACGGCGTCGGCGATCGTGGGATTTCCAATCATATCGTACCAGTGGTCCACGGGGATTTGGCTGGTAACAATGGTCGAGCGCTTCTCGTATCGATCCTCGACAATCTCCAGGAGATCGCGTCGTTGCTCGTCGGTGAGCTTCTCCGGCCCCCAATCGTCGAGTAATGTTGTGCTACACATTACTCGATTAACGTGCACTGCGCAGAGATGTGGAGCTGACACCGCAAGAGCCCGCAAACGCGCGACTTTCCCACGATACCACTCCACATAACTGAGC
>NZ_JACHBI010000037.1:0-2500 GCF_014200235.1 Martinezella paranaensis
ACGGCATCCTAAAAACGCAGAAAGCCCCGTGTGGGGCTTTGTGTGTGATCTTTGGCGGCTTTGTTGTGTGGAAGGAAGCTGGATTGGTTGCGGGGGCAGGATTTGAACCTGCGGCCTTCAGGTTATGAGCCTGACGAGCTACCGGGCTGCTCCACCCCGCGCCATCCGAGCAAACCGCTTGCGGTTTGTCCGCCCTCGAGCGAACTGCTTTGCAGTTCGTCTCGACGCAGCAAGCCTTACGGCTTGCGTCATCCGAGCAAATCCGGAGGATTTGTCCGTGTTAGGTGGGCACCTTTTGGAGCACACCTGTTTTCGAGACAACTGTATTTGGGTCTCGAAGTCGTATTTCCAGAAGCGACAAAGGCCGCTTGTTAGCGGCCTATTGTAACACGGCTAGGCCGTTTGTTGATCAGAGAAGATTGTAATCGGACAAACCCTATTGGGTTTGCTCGGAAGTTGCGATTGGCAGACCTGGCAGCGACCTACTCTCCCGCGTCTTAAGACGAAGTACCATGGGCGCAGGGGCGTTTCACGGCCGTGTTCGGAAAGGGAACGGGTGCAGCCACCCCGCCATAACCACCAGGTCGGCAAAGCGCAACTTTGAATGAGAAGCTGGATTTTTTAAACACGTCGTTGGATGCGTTTTCGGACAAAGTCCGCAAGCGCAGAGCGCGTCGCCGGCAGTCCGGCGCGCCGTCCGCAGCATAGGGTCGAAGACCCGTACATGCGTGAGGACAAAACTCATTGCAGATGAACGTTTACGTTCGTCTGATGAGCATGAGCAATGGGAACGATCAAGCCAATCGAGCTATTAGTACCGGTAAGCTTCATGCGTTGCCGCACTTCCACACCCGGCCTATCAACGTGGTCGTCTACCACGGCTCTGATAGGGAACACTCGTTTTCAGGTTGGTTTCCCGCTTAGATGCCTTCAGCGGTTATCCATTCCATATATAGCTACCCTGCTATGCCCTTGGCAGGACAACAGGTCCACCAGAGATATGTCCATCCCGGTCCTCTCGTACTAGGGACAGATCCTGTCAATATTCCTACACCCACGGCAGATAGGGACCGAACTGTCTCACGACGTTCTGAACCCAGCTCACGTACCGCTTTAATTGGCGAACAGCCAAACCCTTGGGACCTGCTCCAGCCCCAGGATGCGATGAGCCGACATCGAGGTGCCAAACAACCCCGTCGATATGGACTCTTGGGGGTCATCAGCCTGTTATCCCCGGCGTACCTTTTATCCGTTGAGCGATGGCCCTTCCACGCGGGACCACCGGATCACTATGACCGACTTTCGTCTCTGCTCGACTTGTCAGTCTCGCAGTCAGGCGGGCTTATGCCATTGCACTCGACGACCGATTTCCGACCGGTCTGAGCCCACCATCGCGCGCCTCCGTTACTCTTTCGGAGGCGACCGCCCCAGTCAAACTACCCACCATACACTGTCCCGGATCCGGATGACGGACCGCGGTTAGACATCCATGACGATAAGGGTGGTATTTCAAGGATGGCTCCACAAGAACTGGCGTCCCTGCTTCAAAGCCTACCACCTATCCTACACATGCCGACACGAATGCCAGTGTAAAGCTATAGTAAAGGTGCACGGGGTCTTTCCGTCTGACCGCAGGAACCCCGCATCTTCACGGGGAATTCAATTTCACTGAGTCTATGTTGGAGACAGCGGGGAAGTCGTTACGCCATTCGTGCAGGTCGGAACTTACCCGACAAGGAATTTCGCTACCTTAGGACCGTTATAGTTACGGCCGCCGTTTACTGGGGCTTCGATTCAGAGCTTGCACCCCTCCTCTTAACCTTCCAGCACCGGGCAGGCGTCAGACCCTATACGTCGTCTTGCGACTTCGCAGAGCCCTGTGTTTTTGGTAAACAGTCGCTACCCCCTGGTCTGTGCCACCCTCACATGCTTGCGCACATAAGGGTCACGCTTCTTCCGAAGTTACGCGTGCAATTTGCCGAGTTCCTTCAACATAGTTCTCTCAAGCGCCTTGGTATACTCTACCTGACCACCTGTGTCGGTTTCGGGTACGGTCTATACGGTGGAGCTATTTCCTGGAACCGCGTCCCTGCAAGATCAATCCAATAAGACCTTACAAGTTGAGCAATCCGTCACTACCACCAGGCCCACGAATATTAACGTGGTTCCCATCGACTACGCGTGTCCGCCTCGTCTTAGGGGCCGGCTAACCCTGCTCAGATTAACTTTAAGCAGGAACCCTTGGTCTTTCGGCGAGAGGGTCTCTCACCCTCTTTATCGTTACTCATGTCAACATTCGCACTTCCGATACCTCCAGGATGCCTCACGGCTGTCCCTTCACTGGCTTACGGAACGCTCCGCTACCACTCCTCAAAGAGGAATCCTCAGCTTCGGTGCATGGCTTTAGCCCCGTTACATTTTCGGCGCAAAGACCCTTGACTAGACCAGTGAGCTGTTACGCTTTCTTTAAATGATGGCTGCTTCTAAGCCAACATCCTGG
>NZ_JACHBI010000038.1:0-5882 GCF_014200235.1 Martinezella paranaensis
ATAAAATCGTGCTCGTCATCCATCACTCCTCGTTTTGACACGAGGGGTCAGTTCTTCGGTTCGTTAGGGGGTCAGTTTTTCATTTCGCCCGACACACGTCTTCATTGCGACGAGCCTTGATGGCTACATCGCCCGCGAGAACGGTGACATCGACTGGCTGCTGAGGCATGACCAGGCCGGTGAGGATCACGGCTACGACGACTTCATCAGTGATATCGACGTCATCATCATGGGTCGGGGCACCTATGAGGCAGTCAGGGGCATGGGCGATTGGTTCTACACCCGCCCGGTGCTTGTCTTGTCAGTCAGAACTTGCACCACGGGCGATTTCTCCCGAACTCTCTGGTCGGGTGCGCTTCACCGACCGATCTCCTGAAGAGGTAATGGCGATGCTGCACTCGGAAGGAGCGAAGAGGGCCTATGTCAATGGCGGCGCCGTCATCCGGTCCTTTCTCAAGCGTGACTTGATCAGCGACATGGTAATCACGACCATTCCCATCCTGCTCGGCGCAGGGCTTCCGCTCTTCGGCGGCGATCCCCGCGATGTGGCGCTCAAACATCTGCGCAGCCAGGCTTTCCCATCCGGCCTCGTCCAGTCGTATTATGAGGTCATCCGGTGATTGGAAGGAAACCCGGTCGGCCGGCTGACGGGAAGACCATCGCCAAGGACGCGATCTTGGCCGACGCCCTGGCGCTCCTCTCGTCCGAGGGCGTCGAGGGCTTGACGATGCGAGCCCTGGCGGCCCGTGTCGGCATCACGCCGATGACGATCTATCACCACTTCGGGGATCGTGATGGGTTGATCCGTGAACTGGCGGAACTCGTCTATGCTGGGGTCACTGTCCCAACCACGGGCGATGTGCTTGCACGGGCGCAGGACCTACTCGTCGCCTACCATGCCAAGGTGCTTTTGCATCCCTCCCTTACCTTGGCGATCTTCGCGCGGCCGGCGCTTTTTCCAGCTGAGGCGCGGCGAATAACGGAGACGCTGATCTCTCTCCTGCGCGAGTCCGGCCTGTCATCGGAGCAGGCTCTGCGATGGGCTTATGTCCTGATCGACTATGCGCACGGGGCAGCGCTTGCCATGGCCGCTCAGTCGGTGGGTGAGCAGCTCGAAGACGGAAATGCGGCAGGGCCGCATGGGTTCGAACTTGGACTTGCTGAGTTGCTTGATGCTCTGCGACGTCGCAGAAACGACTTGTAGCCACCACGCTATCTGCTGAGGTCATCGCATGCTGGACGTCGACACGCTCGATTAGCAGCTATACTGATGTCGCCTGACGCTGCTGATCCAGATCTATGGAGATCGCTGGAAAGCACGACGAGCGACGGCGGCGTCGTCGTGCTTTCCAGCAATCACCAAGATTGGTTTTCCCGGCACTGCCGTAAAATCGAAACCTTGGGAGAGCGGCTGTGGACGCAGCAGGATTGCGCCTGCGAACCTCTCGGGATGATGCAATTTCTGGGGGCTTTGAGTGGAGAAAGCGGTTGAGGTTTCGCTTTCGATTTCCGCCGATGCACCCCTGTGAAGAAGAACCTGCTGGCGCGTCTGCTTGGTAAAAGATCCCGCTCAATGCAATACCGGCGGAGTGCATCCCAGGTACTCGTGTGCAAGGGAATGTATCGGCTCTTGCCGAACTTCGTCTCGCGGATCGTCAACGCGCCGGTTTCCATATCGGCGTCCTCGCGAAGCAGGCGTGCAGCCTCCGAAAATCGCATGCCCGTCGATGCCAGCAGCCCGAAGAAATAATGATAGGTCACGCCGCGAAAGCTTCCCGGATGCAACAGAGGCATTGCCTTGAGCGGGTCGGCGATTTGGTCATCTGAATAGATGAAAGGCCGTGGCCGCCGTTGTGGCGCGAAAATGCCGGAAGGCGGAATCTCGGTCTTCGGGTCCGTCAAGATGAGATGGCGGGCGAAAGACCTGACGGTCGACAGTCGCGATGACCAAGTCCGAGGTCCGCACTGGTGCTCCGCCCATTCAACCGCAAGCTTGGCGGTGATGTATTGTTCGCCGCGCGCCTGCGCATATTCCACGAAGTTGCGCAGCCGGCTTTCCTGGCTCTGGAGCTTGAAACCGAGAGAGCGGCGCAGTGCCAGATATTGCTCAAGGGACATCTTCATCGTGTTCATAGGCTTGCTCCCATCCACGGACGGGCAAGTAATCGAAGGCGCTCGGTGTCGAGCTTCGCATAGATTCTCGTTGTGTCTGGCTCCTTGTGGCGGAGAACCCGGGCCAATTCCGTGAGGCTCACGCCGGACCGGATCGCCATCGTCGCAAAGGTGTGCCGAAAAACATGGGCATGATGTGAGCGAAGACCTGTAATCGCGGCCCGCTTCAGTGCCCGACCGGCGATAAGGATGACAGGTGTGGCGGTGAAGAACGGTGTGCAGGGAGTCTCGACCCTGTGAAAGATGGTCCGGGATCCGGTGGTGGGCCGTCCATTCAATATGTAATCCGCAATGGCCGCGCCTACGTCCTGTGGCAGCGGCATTGTTGCTACCCGCCCGCCTTTCCCATGCACTCGAACGAGGCCTGCGTGCCAATCGATGTCATCCAAAGATAGTAAGGCAACCTCGTTCGCGCGAAGACCGAGCCGGTCAGCAGTAGCGGAGGGAAGCAATCGCCTGCGTGGCGCGAGCCTGATGGCGCATCAGCATGCCGAAAAGGTCTCGCGGCTCGTCGGGATTTGCGAGCAGGTCGAGGTTCTGGAAGACGAGTTCACCGATCGCAACGTTGGACGGTTGGTCGCGCATGGCAGGGCGCCTTATGAGAACGACGTCACGAACCGTCCGAGCTATTATGTGACGTTGGAGACGATTGGCGGAAAAGAGCACACCACCTGGGGTGTGGATCTTGAGCGTGCCATGTCTGAGGCTAAGCCCGAGATCGGTGACACGATTGGGCTCAGGCCTACTGGGTCGGAGACGGTGCGATTGCCAGACGGACAAATGGTCGAGCGCAATGCCTGGACGATTCACCGCGGTGACGATCTTGCATTCCGTCAATTAGAGGAGCGGCTCAGCCGAACGGGTCTGAAGGAGACGACGCTCGACTATGTCAGGGGCTTTGCCGCGCGGCGGGGGATCGCCGAGCAATTCGGGGTTCGCAGCGAGATCGAGCTACCTGATGAGAACGAGGGGCCGCGACAATCCAGTTTTGACATCGACAGGTCCGCGCCGCTGCTGCCGGCGATCACAAGATACGATCGCAGTATCGAAGATGTTGCTCGCGAGAAGGCGATGTCGACGTTCGATCGCGCTTGGGAGGCTATCGAAGCTGTCGCGAAACAGACGTTCATCGACGCCGATGCGGTCCTTGATAGATTGCGCAGCGCCATTATCGATCAGAACGCCGACGGCAGGGTTCTGGCGAAAGCGCTAGGCAGCGAGCCGGAGCGGTTCGGGAACTTGCTTGGTAAAGCCGGCGGGTTCGGGGACAATAAAGAGCGCAAGCAAGCCCGACACTATGCGAGGTCCGTTGCCGCGCACACAGAGTCCGTTGCGGTGACCTGGCAGCGTCGTTTTGGCGAGGAGCTCAGTGCCGAACGATGGCAGCGTGAAAAGCGCGATGTCATCGAGGTTCCGGGACTGACGCCCCGTAGCGCCGAGATTCTTGCCAAGGTCAACCAGATGGCCTTAGCCGAGCGCAGCGGGTGGATAAACGAGCTGTGGTCGACGTTGGAGGGCCGGCAAGCGCTTGATGAGGCCAAGGCGATCGATGCTGCCTTGCGTCAGCGGTTCGGATCTGCAGATCCGCGTAAGTTTGGGGCTGAGCTCGAGCGCGATGGGTCCCTCGGATCACGGGTGGAGGCGGTCAAAAAGATTTCGCAGACAGTCGACCGCGTGCGTCGTGCGGAGTTGTCGCGTGATCATGTGCTCAAGCGGGATATTTCGCTCAAAAGAGGGCTCGATCGGTAAGGGCTGTTGCAAACTCTCACTGTCAAAAAGCTCGGCTCCTCAGAGCCAAGGAATTTGCGCCTGCCTTTACCTTCAGTTTTGAAAACTGCCGTCCGATCGACAGGGGTGCAAAGTGTTTGAGGTTATCGGACCATGACCTTGCGCAGCACTGGTGGCCTTCACTACCGGGGTGATCTGGGGGCATGTGTCTCGACCTGTGTGGCTTGCGGAGTCGGGTCAAAGTACGATGGTGATATCGACGCGGGCGGCGAAACCTACAATCTGCCGCATCTCCTCAACATTCGAATAGATCGAGATCTTGCTAACTTCTGTCAAATCCGATTGCGACACCCGATCCCCGAACAGCAGCAGCGCCTGTTGTGGATCGCAACGCTTTGATGTCCAAATAAGGCCGTCAATGTCCGGCCTATTTTGATGGATCGCCAGTGCCCACTGGGCGGTGATCGCATACGAAGCAGCCGTCGTGTCTACAAGGTCAGCTCGTCCGATGCGCCATTTGGCGAGGTCCGGAGTGAAGAGCGGCACCAGAATGATGTCTCGCTTGAGTTGTACGACCGAATGGGCGAGCGGTTTGATGTTGTCGGCGCCGACGGTCTTGTGGGATTCCTCGATCGGTACATCGTGAAAAATAGTCTCGTGGACGGTACATTCAAAATCCGTGGCGAGATATTGCGTTGGAATCGGATGGCCGCCGAGAAGCAGGGGCGCGAAACGACTCGGTCGTCCCATTCCAGGGTTGAACGCACAGCTGTCGAAGCGCTGGTCGTGGACGCGATGAAACTTTGTTCCCGCCTTGATCTCATGTGAGTTCGAGGCGGGAAACTGGGAAGGCGGCGGAGAAATCATCCGATGATGTCTTCTGCCTCGCGTGCCGCTGCCTGGGTTACCGCATTGCCGTTTGCGAGAACGTCCACAGGCCGCTTGCCATCGAGCCAGCCATTCGGCGAGGTAAACCAAAAGGCGAGCTGCCAGCCGGATTTTTTTTCACCGAGCCTGGTGAGGACCTGTCCGATTGTTTCGATAGGCTGCCCATCATCGAACTGGAAGGCGGGAAAATATTCGGAGCCACCGTGTTTGACGGAAAACACCTTGCCTTTTGTCTTCCACCGCGAAGCGGTCATGCTCTTGTTTTTTGATCCGTGTCCGGCGATGTCGGCAAGCTCCTTGCTGGTGAAGCTCGGCCAGTTTTCCAAAAAGCGCGCTCTTGCCTTGGCATTGCTGTCGTAAAGGAGCCGTTCGGCCTCGGCACTCGGAGGGGCACGCATATAAACGGACACCAGCGCGTCGATCGCTTCGTCGGTCAGCTTGCTTTGCCGGGCCTCCACAATGGCGGGGACGTGCTCGACGATATCACGTATGGTATCCCGAACGGCTCGGTTGGGCGTCTCAACCAACACGACCATCATGTCATCGATGCCGGCACCTGGTTTGGCGTGCATGGCATTTGCCATTGCCTTGCGTAGCTTCGATGTGAAAGCGGATATATGAAATCCGCTTTTGCGGCTGACGACGGTTTTGTCGGCCACGGATCCTTTCTTATCGGCCACGGAACCCATCTCCGTCTGCAACGCGTGCGCAAATTCGGCGCCGTCATAGACACGAAGGCCGTCGGAGGTAGCCATTCATTTACTCCAGAATATTCAGGTTATCTCGTGATGCATAACCTATATCACCCGAGCACGTTTTTCAAGGATGGCGAATTAGATCGAGTGTGAGGCGGCTTAGCTGGCCGTTCGGTGATGCATGCCCCACTCCGGACTTCGCGAGCTCGTTCATGGTGATCATGCAGACGCTGTCGCGCGGGTTCGCGATCGAGGTGGTCGACATCTTCGCCCCGTCGCAGTTGACCGCGGCGTTGAAGTTCTACTAGACGAGCGATTCCATGAAAGCGGCCTTTGATGGAACCTGAAGCGGGCTGGCGGATTCCTGGTTTGAGTTATCCAAATGAGGAGTTTCATCAT
>NZ_JACHBI010000039.1:0-5150 GCF_014200235.1 Martinezella paranaensis
TGGTCCAGGCCATCGTGGTCTCCATCGAATCTCGCAAATCCGAAGGAATCATAACCTGTTGAAATCACCCACCTCTTTTTGAGGCAGCCTCTCAGCTTGACTTTGTACAAAATCTCTTTGGAGTTTCGGGTTTGTAGCGGCGGCGCTGATCTTCCGCGTACTGGCAGCGTGGCGCGCGCGGCACTCTCATTTTGAGGCAATTTGAGCGGGGTGAATCAATTCGCCGCAGTCTCTCTGACTTGCCTGTTTCGCGTGACCGGATTCGAACCGGTGGATGACCGATCATAATGAGAACTGCGTCGGGTCGGGTGATCCTGTTCCGCAAATCCTTCGCCAGTGGCTGTCGTCGTTTCGTCCCTGGTTCACGGCACCCAGCTGGGAGCATCTCCTGGTCCTGGTGATGGGTGCGATCCTGTCTCCAGGCAAACGAACAGTGACGTCCTGTTTGCGGATCACCGGCCGCGCCGAGGCTGGCAATTTTTCCCTCTACCATCAGCTCCTCAATCGCGCGCGTTGGAACCCGCGTACGTTGGCTTCGCGGCTGTTATCGGTCGTTGTCGCCAGCCTCGTACCCGATGGTCCCATTGTGATCGGTATGGATGACACCATCGAACGCCGATGGGGACCAAAGATTGCCGCGCGTGGCATTTATCGCGATCCAGTGCGCTCCAGTCACGGTCACTTCGTCAAAGCCAGCGGCTTGCGCTGGTTGAGCTTCATGGTTCTTGCCCCGGTCCCATGGGCCAAATGCATCAAGGCCCTACCAGTCTTAACGCTTTTATGCCCCTCAGAGCGCTACGACAAAAAGAGGGGACGAAGGCACAAACTGCTGACGGATTGGGCAAGACAGGGCGTGATGCAGCTTTGCCGCTGGCTGCCTGGACGCGATCTCATCTTTGTTGGCGACAGCAGTTTTGCTGTCCACACATTGGCTGCAGCGCTACCAGGCAGAGCCACCCTCATCACACGCCTGCGTCTCGACGCCAGTCTGTTCACCCCGCCAGATCCGCGACACGAACATACGCTCGGGCGGCCCGCACAAAAAGGCATGCCCTTGCCCAAGCTCAAGGCGGTCCTCAACAATCCCAAGACCGTCTGGCAACGCGTCATCGCGTCAACCTGGTATGGCAGACAAACCGATAAACACCTTGATATCACGACAGGCACTGGCTTGTGGTATCGGCGGGGAACCCCACCAAGGCCAATTCGCTGGGTCCTGGTTCGAGACCCGACCGGCCGCCGCGAACCGCAGGCGTTTATGAGCACCAATACCGAGCTCGAGCCGACCCAGATCATCGCCTATTTCGTTCGGCGCTGGCAGATCGAAGTGACGTTCGCCGAAACACGCGCCCATCTCGGTGTGGAGACCCAGCGCCAGTGGAATGGCAACGCCATCATCCGCACAACACCTTCGCTCCTGGCCCTCTATAGTCTCGTGACGCTGTGGGCGGGAGATGTTCTCAGCCAAAGCACGCGCCCTTACGCCGCCGCATGGTACAGGAAAACCGATCTGACATTCACAGATGCGATTGGCGCTGTGCGTCTCGTTTTGTGGAGCGACGATCTTTATCGACACTCACCGTCAAACCTGGAAATGCATAAAATACCGCCAGGGCGACTTGTCCGTATGGCGCAGGCGCTTTGCTTCGCCGCATAATGCACAAAGTCGAGCTCAGCAATCATCTTCTCGATGACGTCGTAGCCCTGATGGCCGTTGACAATATTGAAACCCGCAAAGATCTCGTACACAAAGTTGCACAAAGGCTTTGACTCATCGTAACCGGGGCCGGACTGGCGTATCGAGATTAACAGAAGCTCAAGGCGCTTGAAAAAGTCAAAGATCTTGCTGTCCTCAATTATGTAGTTGGATAACACGAACTCAACTTGTTTCGTGAGCATTTCCAGTTGCTTGATAATCTCGCGGAACTCGGGAGTGTCATGGCTCATCTGGTTTTCAAAGGCATAGAAGCCTTCATCACCCCGAGAGCCGTGTTCGAACGCAGCCCTAAATCCTGCCGTTGTCATCAAGCTGGCGATGGTTTCGGAGGAGGCATCTATATCGGTGCGACCGCCCTTTCTACTTGCCCAAATGACCTGCAGAAGAATCGTCTCCTTAATGGTCCGATACATCTTCGTCATGTTGCTTTTAATAACTCGCCGCCTTCGCTGTTCTGGAAGATAGACAACGAGCCAGTAGAAAAAGAACGAGACCAGCCCGCCAGCAACGAAATTGACAGCCACCGAAAAGGTATCTGCCCATCCGTTGGGTTTTGCGAATGGGCCGAAATGATAGGTCATCAGCCCAATAAACAGCACTAGGTTCAGCGCGCACCATACGCGTACGCTTCCAATTATCGTCTTCGACTTGCTGCCTCGACTGCGGGTCAAGACTACCTCCATTAAACTTCGCGAGGAATGAGACGACAACAGTCGCCACGGCAAAGTATAGATAAGTTGCCCCGAACCCAGCGCAATCGCCAGCTGCACAATGAGGGACCCTAGTCCTTTGGGTCGGTAATCATCATCCTGTGAACCTCGCTGGAAACCTTGTCAGCCGCTGCAATCAATACGCTATCAAGGTGATGTACGTATCGTTGAGTGACATTTCCGGCGGCATGTCCCAACAACGCGGAAATGGTGATTTCGGTAAATCCGAGATCACCCGCGACGCTGGCATATGAATGCCGCAGCGTATGCGACGTGACGCCTTGAAGCCCTGCCCTTTCTGTGAGCCGGTCAAGCGCGTCATCCAAGGCGGTGTAGTGGCCGTTCTCGCTTCGTGGACCAGGCAAGACGAAGGGATTTCCACCCTGGCGTGAAACACCATCGAGCACGTCAAAGACGACGCTTCCAACCGGCCGAATAGACGCATCCTCTTTGGAATCATCAAGCCTCAGACAGCTTCCCGCCTTATCGAGCTCAGACCACATCAAGCCCGCAATCTCGCTCAAACGAAATCCGGTCAGCAGAAACAATTTCGTGCCGACAATGCCTTGCCAAAGCTCATCATCCGCAGCCTCAAGGACCTTACCGAGGGCACGATACTCCTTCGGGCTAAGTCGGCGGGTGCGCTTTCCAACAGCGGGTTTCTTAATACCACGCGCTGGATTGGTCGGGATAATACCCTCAGAAACGGCATAGGTGAGGATTGCGCTAAGAAGCGTCACCGCTTGCGAAGCAGTGCCCGCCCCGCCGGTGACAACCGCCCTTCCCCGCAGTTTTCCCGTTTTCTCGTCCGCTGCAGTCTTGCCCGTCGTGACATCACGCATCATTTTGATGGCATCGGCCGTTGTCAGTTCTTGCACGAGTCGGTTGCCTATCAGCGGGATAATGTGGCGGTTTGCCCGCCCCTTATCGACATACAAGGTTGACGACTTTTTCGGCTTTCCGCGCTTGCCGAACACAAGCCCTTTGTCAGCCGCTTCGAAATACATGTCGCAAAGCTCTTTGACCGTCAGCGCCTTGCGCCGCGTCAAGCGGTCAAGCTGTGGATCGTCACCGCGAGCGACATCGCCTAGAACACTCTTCGCTTCCTTGCGCGCTTCCTCAACCGTCAATGGGCCATGGATACCGATCTTGAAACGGCGTGTCTGCTTGCCGGCTCTGTATTGCGCTACATAGGTCTTGCGACCGCTAGGCCAGACGCGCACGCCGAAGCCCGGCAACTCGTCATCCCATTCAAAATAGTCTTTGTCGCGCGCCGCTAAGGCGTCTATCATTCTCTTTGTCAGTTTCGCCAAGCCGGCAACCCACCCGTTACAGGAAGCATATAGGAAGCGGCAGGAAGCAAATCAGGGTAAATTTGATCCAGACCGTTGTAATTGCGGAAATAGCTTACCGCTTGATCTGGATAGCAAAATCAAAATGGGGTAAACAAGAGGAAGCAGCGGAAAATCATTCACGATTGCCTTCCGATTCCAAAGGTCACAGGTTCGAATCCTGTCGGGTGCGCCATCATTTTGATTGTCCATACCGAAGACATAGGTAACAGTTTGCACCTAAGACATGGGTGAAAACCTCGTGCCGAACGGTTGCCGATAGTTTGTAAGGTCCTCTGTTCCAAGTCGATATATCCCAGATCATAGCGTGACGCCGACGAGCCAAATGCCGTCGTCGACTTCTTTGATGCCGAGCCTCTGACCTGCCAGCACCGTCGAGATGTTGAATCTCCTTGCGATAGATGCAGATGCGGCCGCAATGGGTCACGAGCGCCACTAGTGGCGAATAAATTCAACATTCACTAACGCGACTGTTACATGATATGCCGTCTTAGCTGGTATCCTGAAAGTTGCTGTTTTGAAGTTCAAAGTCTCGAATTTAGGAAAGATCAACCTTGCCGAGGTCACGCTGTCGCCTCTGACGATCCTTGTTGGCAAAAACAACACCGGGAAAAGCTATCTAGCTAGTTTGATTTGGGCTTTGGGGAACATTGATAGCCCTTATTTTTGGCCAGATTGGCCAGAGTGGCCGATTGGTGAGGATACAGTCCCTAACTGGCTAGCCGAATTCTGTGATCTTGATGGTACGTTGATTGGCAGAAGCTTGCTGATAGACAACGACAAAGCCGCCGATATCCTCGCTTTCATTAGAGATACTATCGACCGCAACCTGCCAGCCTACTTGTCTGAGATTTTTGCATTTCCGGGCTTCAGCGAGACGAAGCTATCGATTGAAGATGCTGATTTCCAACCTTTTACAATTTCTATCGGTCCAGACATTTCCGGAGACAGCGAAGTCTCCGACAAGGACGAGATGATTTTATGGGTTGACTTCGGAGATGGTGATCCGAAAATGCGATTGTTTTTCGCGAAAGATGCTGCGGGGCAACAATTCAATCAATTCCGCATCGTGACTGAGACGTGCGGCCACGTCCTTTTCGGTCCCGATTGGGAAAAATATTCAAGACAAGCTTACATCCCCGCGGCCCGCACTGGCCTAATGCTAGCTCTTCCCGCGCTGCAGCAGCAGGCATTTTCACATCATACTGAGCAAGCCCAGACACCTTTTCCGGCTACGCTAAGGCACTGTTGATAAATTATCGCACCGGTGGTGGGCTGATTGGGCTGATTGTGTAGTTCCAATCGCCATGGAATTGATGACGGTTGATGTTGATCGCATCCATCTCGGCATCGCTGACCTTGATGCCGGCG
>NZ_JACHBI010000040.1:0-3467 GCF_014200235.1 Martinezella paranaensis
CTCGATTAACGTGCACTGCGCAGAGATGTGGAGCTGACACCGCAAGAGCCCGCAAACGCGCGACTTTCCCACGATACCACTCCACATAACTGAGCATCTACAAGCGGCGCAGCCAGCCTAACATCCCGCCATCAAAAGCGATGATCGTCTGATCTTTTGCCGATGACATCACGTCGGGAAAGACTTGTTCGAGCGCCTGCCGCTTCATATCGATATCGGCCCGCGCGTAGCGCATCGTTACGTTCAATCCCGAGTGGCCGAGCCATTGACTGATGGTGGCAATGTCTACACCCGCCTTGAGAAGGTGGATGGCCGTCGTGTGCCGCAACGAGTGGGGATGGATGCTTTTTTCGGCCAGGGTGGATTCTTCCCCCGCAGCTAGATCAACATATTTGCGCAGCAAGTATCGAACTCCGAACCGGGTCAGTGGTGTGCCGCGGTCGTTGAGAAAGATCCTTTGCTCGGCGGGATTGTCTGAGGGCGGATGCAGTGTGTTGATCAACTCCTGAAGAAGCTGGGCCGTGTTTCGCCAGATCGGGCAGAGGCGAACCTTGTTGCCTTTGCCGTGCAAGCGCACCTGACAGGGCGATACCAGACGAAGGTCACAAATGCGAAGATTCAGGATTTCCTGCACTCGTGCACCCGTATTGAACATCAGCGAGAACAGCGCGTAATCCCGCCGTCCTGAAGACGTGCGGCGGTCGATACGCGCCAGGACGCTCTTGATTTCGGGCTCTTCGAGATATTCGACAGGTGCCACCCGCGCGCCCCTCTTGAAGGGAAGTGTCACCACCAGTTGCAGGGTATCCATATATTCGGGATGCTCCGAGATCAGGAACCGCGCAAAGGTATGCATCGCCGCCAGCCTTGCATTGCGGGTCGCAATGCTGTTGCCACGCTCAACCTCAAGCGACGTGAGAAAGCTGCCGATCCTGTCGGCATTAATGTCGCAGACGTCGATGCTCTCGACGGATCCATTGGTCTCTGCCGCTGCAAATCGCAGGAACAGCACCATCGTGTCGCGATAGCTCTGGATCGTATGGTGGCTCATGCCGCGGAGAGCGGGAAGATATTCTTGAAAGAAGCGTGCCATGCTTCGGCCCAATGCCGTGGATTGATGTTTCCTCATGCCACGACCTCGCTGACGAGACCGCCGAAAGCCCCTTCAAAGCGGTCGCTGGCGATCTCTCTCAGCTTTGGAAGGAAGTGCAGATAACATGCCGTCGACACGATGCTAACGTGGCCCATGTAGAGAGCCAGCTTCGGCAAATTCGATTGCACATCGGCGCCGTCCAGATACCAGCGGATGAGCGCCCCGACTGCAAAGCTGTGCCTCAGATCGTGGATGCGCGGGCGCCGGCCTTCGCTATCCTCAACACCTGCCATTTTGAATAGAGCATGGATGCCGCCGCTGATCCCAGTTCCGGTATAGGCACGAAGACCGCCTTCCGTGTTGATGAGAAGGGGTGTGTCGGGATCCCTGCTGAACGGTGGAGCGAGACGTTTTCGAAGGTAGCTGCACAATTCGGCATGTGCGTCGGACGACAGTGGCAATATTCTCGATTTATGGAACTTGGACTCCCGTACCCGTAACACCCCGCTTTCAGGCTCACAGTCTGCCAGCGTAAGGCGTAACAATTCGCCGCGACGCATCCCGGTCGTGTACAGCAGAATGACGGCCATCCTATATACCGCAGGCCGCAGTGGCGATCCCGACGCGACGGACATAGTGTTCGCAGCCGTCAACATTTTGGCTATTTGCCCAGGCTCCACGATAACGGGAAGCCGGTAAGGCTGGGGCCGCGCGAAGTACAAGGGATCAGGAACAAAGCAGCCAAGCTCCTTGCGCCGCCGATATAGGCAGAACATGCGGACAACGCGTTGGCGATAACGCAGGGTATTGCGTGCCAGATGAGGGAATGTGGCACACCACCGATCAAAGCTTGCACGGTCAAGATCCTGTCCCGGGGTACGGCTGATAAATTCACGCAAGGACACCAGAACCCTTTCCTCCGGATAATAGCGGCGGCCAAGCGCGCGCTGATGGGCAAGCCATGCCACAATCGGCTGATCCAGGGGTGTCGGAGAGATGGCTGTGAACATTGCCATTCTCCTTAATGAGCGGCAATGCCAGGCACGGGCAGAGCCACCGTACGCAGCATGTCCGTCTCGATGCGAAGATAAACACAAGTGCTTTCAAGACTATGATGGCCGAGCAGGTCACCGATCACCTTCACCCCGACGCCTCGGCCTAGCAATCGCATGGCAAACGAATGGCGCAATGCGTATGACGAGACACCATCTAGCGGCAGGCCGCTTTGCCGTGCTCGCTTGGTGAAGATGTCGCATATCCCCCAGCTCGTCAGGGCTCCCACAGGGCTACGCGCTTTAGCGAACAGAAAGTTCGTCACCGCACCGCAGGGACGCCCATCAGCAAGATATCGGTCGAGGATTTCAAGAGTCTGGTCGGCCAGAGGAAGAACGAGCGTGGAACGAGTTTTACGCTGCTCTACCCGCAGTGTGCGTCGCTTCCAATTGATCGCGTCCAACGTCAGCGCTGCAATCTCAGAAGGTCGCAGGCCGTAATAGGCCATGAGGTGGAGGATCGCATGGTCACGGCGGCCGAGATAATCAGTCCTCGCGACCGAGGACAGCAATTTTTCGATCACCTCCCAATCAAGGGCACGAGGCGGCAATTCTCCACGATAGGTTCTGGGCGTATCGATACGTTCTAGCCCTCGCGCAGTCTCACCACGATCGCCGCAAAAACGCAGAAAAGCGCGCAGATGGGCAACCTTGTGCTGGAGTGTTTGGCGCAGCACCTTGCGGCTCAAGATCTGAATGAAGTTTTCGACGTGCTCTGATGTCAGAGCGGAAAGGTTCTGTGATGGTCCAGCCGACAAGCACAGAAACTCCTCGATCGTTACCAGATGCTGGCCAATCGTCGCTGGTGCTAATCCTCTCACGTCTCGAAGATATTCTCGATATCGCAGCAGCAACTGCTCGACAGGCCCCTGCGGCTGTGTTTCTTCGAGCCGTCCTTCTGCCTTGAGGAAGCGGCGATATGCACGCTCGGTGGAAGCGTGGCGCAGCGCGCCAGGAACGAAGGCTAACGCTGCGTCCAATTCGGCTTCGTGTAGAATCCGACCACACTGAAGAGCGGCTGTCGTCTCGAGGATGCACTTCAATCGGTGGACATGGCGACCTGCGGCAGCACCAGGTAAATATCCTGCTGCGAGCAACCACCGGGCAAACAATTCAAGCTCCGCGCCGAAGCGCGAATATTCGTAATGGCCAAAAGATTTCGGGAATAAAACCTTAAGCATGACGCTCTCCTGTTGAGGTTTGGGGAGCGGTCATCCTAGGTGGACGATGATTCAGTTATGTGGAGTGGTATCGTGGGAAAGTCGCGCGTTTGCGGGCTCTTGCGGTGTCAGCTCCACATCTCTGCGCAGTGCACGTTAGTC
>NZ_JACHBI010000041.1:0-2822 GCF_014200235.1 Martinezella paranaensis
ACGTACGCATTCGGCGAGTACCGCATTAATTTCGTATTTGCACGTGATAAGCTCTCGCAATGGATATCGACGAAGACAAGATCGACGATGCGGTGCTGGCGCTGTTGTGGCTGACGCTGCATGACGGGTATCGAGCCTGGAAGGGTTTGGACTGGGAGACGACGGATCGTTTGTTCAAGAAGGGGCTGATCGCCGATCCGGTGAACAAGTCGAAGTCGTTGATCTTAACGGATGAAGGCCTGCAACGGTCAGAGGAGCTGTTTCGGGAACTGTTTACGCGGCCGCCGCAATAGGTGCCGCCTTTTCGGCCTTCCAAGCCCACGGCAACAACTCGTCGATCCTGTTTGCCGGGTGGTCGGCGATACGGGCAAGCACATCGGCAAGCCAGGCCTGCGGATCGACATGGTTCATCTTTGCGGTGACGATCAAACTGTACATGGCGGCAGCTCGTTGACCACCACGGTCGGAGCCGGCGAATAGCCAAGCCTTTCTTCCCAATGCAATTCCGCGCAGCGAACGCTCTGCCGCGTTGTTCGACAGGCAGATCCGGCCATCGTCGAGGAAACGAGTAAACGATACCCAGCGGTTCAACATGTAGTCGAACGCTTTGGCCAGATCATTGTCGCGAGACAGCTTGGCACGTTGCTCGCGCACCCACCGCTCCATGTTGGCGATCAGTGGCTTGCTATGCTGCTGACGCGTCGCCTTGCGCTCATCGGCCGTCTGGCCATTGATCTGACGTTCGATCTCGAACAGCGCATCGATCCGGCGCACCATCTCGATGGCGATTGGTGAGATGACGGCAGCGGGTTTGCCCTGAGCCTTGCGCCGGGCATTGGCCTCGAGATCGGCCATGATGAAGAATGGTCGCCTTGCGTGCGCCCAGCACGCTGCCTCATAGATCGGACCTGGACTGCGATCAGGAAGATAGAGCTTGGTATAACCGCCATAGGCATCTGCTTGCAGGATGCCGCAATAGCCGGCCAGATGCGCCTGCGGATGGTCACCGCTGCGGTCGCGGGAATAATAGAACATCGCCGACGGCGGCGCCGTGCCACCGAACGGGGCATCATCGTGCACATATGTCCAGATCCGAGCAGTATCGGTCTTGCCGGCTGCGAGAACCGGAACCGTGGTATCGTCGCCGTGAATCCGCTCGGCTGCAAAGGTGTGAGCCTCGATCCGCCTCAGGATTGGATCAAGGGCATGGCAACAAGAACCGATAGCATCGGCTGCCGTCGACAGGCTGATTGACACGCCCTCAAGCGCAAATCGTTCCACCTGACGATTAAGGGGAATGTGTTGGCCGAATTTGTCGTAGAGGATCATCGCCAGAAGGCTTGGACCTGCCCAGCCTCTGGGAATGACGTGGAATGGGGCCGGTGCCTGGCTGATCTTCTCGCAGTCGCGGCAGGTGAACTTCTCGCGCACCGTCTGAATGACTTTCCAGGAGCGTGGAATGCTCTCCATCGTCTCGGTGACATCTTCGCCCAGCTTGCGCAGCCGGTCACTACCGCAGCAGCTGCAGGCGACCGGACCGGGCACAACGACACGCTCGCGCGGCAGGTGATCGGGGAATGGCTTCTTAACGGGGCGTTTGCGTGTGAAGCCGGCGACAGCAATGGGGGCGGCCGCAGCAATGGCCATTTCAGCGGCAAGTTCATCCTCGGTGGCCGCCGCCTCGGCATCCTCGAGCATCAGCTCCATTTGAGCGATCAGCCTGGCAGTCCGCTCCGATTTCTGACCACGCAATTGCCTTTGCAGCTTTTCGATATGGACCTTCTGACGCAGAATGGTGGCTTGATCGTCCGCTTCCTTGGCTTTGGCGACGGCAAGTTCGGCTAAGGCAACGGCGCGCTCCGCACGCGCCACGACCAGCTCTGCTTCAAGTGCAGCGGCATAATCGGAGTGGTTTTCCAGGCCGTTTTCCATGTCCGGATCAAACCACAAAGCCACTGATTTGCATAGCTTTTCTTCAAGGTTCGAGCCGCAAAATGCACCTATCCGGCGCTCGTCGGACGCCATGTCTGTTGCGGATTTCGCCAGTCTATTCCCTCAAGAAGGTAGGACATCTGCCCGGCTGTAAGGGCAATGGCTCCGTCCACTGTCGCCGGCCAAATAAAGTGGCCTCGGTCGAGCCGTTTGGCATAAAGCGATAGTCCGACACCGTCATGCCATAGGGCCTTGATCAATCGACCATTTCTCCCGCGGAAAACAAAAACGTCGCCCTGGAACGGATTGCGGCCAAGCCCCTCTTGCACGATGAGAGCCAACCCCTGCATACCCTTGCGCATATCGCAGTGACCGCTGGCAATCCACACTCTGACGTTCGAACTGATCGGGATCATCGTCCCTCCAGCACATCAAGCACGCGCGACAACGTCGAGGCATCAAAGTCACGAGTGACCCGCACCGACCGGCCCCGGCCAACATGGATTTCGATCGCAGAAGACGCCGTCGCAGCCGGCATTCCCATTGCCGAGTCCGGCGCCTGTTGTACCTTCACCGGAACGAAGGCGCGCGGCTCTTCCGCTCTCTCTGCAACACCAAGCTCACGACGCCACCGATAAACCAGTGACCGATCAACGTCGTGACGTCGCGCAACCTCCGTCACCGTCATCTCGCCAGTCAGCGTCTCCGAAACGATCGATTCCTTGGAAGTTCGTGTGAACTTCCGGCGCCGCATACTGCCCGCCAAAATCTCAAGCTGATGGATAGACACGTCGTTATCCTCGTTGTTAGCAACGTGGCGATACCGCTCACCTCAGCAAAACATCGCTATCACCGTGACAAAGCAAGGCGGTCCTCGGCGTGGGGATACG
>NZ_JACHBI010000042.1:0-2696 GCF_014200235.1 Martinezella paranaensis
GTATGCGGCGTCCACGCCCCATCGATTTTTCAGTTGCAGCGACCTGAGGCGGATTTTCGGCCGTCAAATGAGCTCACCGAAGAGTACCTGACGAGCTCATTGTGAGGCCTTGATGCGGGCGGCAAAGGCCCATGGCATCAGGGCATCGATGTCTTCGGCGAGGTGGCCGTTTGCGAGGCGGGTGAAGAGGTCGCACAGATAGGCGTAGGGTTCAACGCTGTTCATTTTACAAGTGCCGATCAGGCTGGCAAACCGGGCCCAGTTGCGGCCCCCTTCATCGTGGCCCGCGAATAGGGCATTGCGGCGATTCATGGCGGGTCGGCGGATCGCGTTTTCCACCAGGTTGGAGTCGATATCGACGTGGCCGTCGTCCAGGAACAGCCGGAAGCCGTCCTGTCGCGTCAGCATATAGGCCAGAGCTTTTCCGAGGTCAGACTTGCGTGAGACGCGTTTGGCTTGCGCTGCCAGCCAGGTGAAGAATTCGTCCACCAGCGGAAGGGACAGGTCCTGTCGAACTGCCCGGCGATGTTCGGGATCTGAGCCCCGGATACTGCCTTCGATCTTGTAGAGCGCGGCGATCCGCACCAGCGCCTCGTCGACGATGGGCGATCCACTCTTTGGCGCGGCCTTGATCAGCTTTCTGCGCCCGTGCGCCCAACAGAAAGCCAGCTTCAAGGGATCGCCACCCATACGGTCCGACGTGGCGAGGTGAGAGTAACCACCGTAGGCATCCACCTGGATTGTCCCGTTGAACCCGTCGAGGATTTCAGCGGCATATTCGCCTTTACGCCCGGGCCGATAATGGAACACCACGCCCGGCGGCGCAGAACCATTCCAGCCGCGGTCGTCACGCAACACGGCCCAGAGATAACCGGTCTTCGTCTTGCCTCGCCCCGGATCCAAAACCGGAGCCGTGGTCTCGTCGACATAGAGCCGCGTGCTTTCAAACAGCAGCCGTTTTGCCATGTAGTCGACCACCGGTGCGATTTCGCTGCCCGTGCGCCCCATCCAATCGGCCAGGACCGTGCGGTCTATCGGCACCCCGTGTCGCGCCATGACCTCGGCCTGCCGGTTGAGCGGCATATGTTCGGAATGCTTGGAGACGGCAATCTCAGCCAGAAGGGCTTCCGTCGGCCAGCTCCCTTCCAGCAGATACGCCGGCGCTCTGGCCTGGACGACGCCCGTTCGACCCTTGGGGCAGGCGTATTTCGGGCGGATCGTGACGATCACCTCGTAGCGCGCCGGAATCCGGTCGAGCCGTTCCGTCCGATCTTCGCCGATCCGGACCATGTTGCCGCAACCGCAGGGGCAGACAATACTGTCGGGCTCAATCACCTTCTCGACCCGCGGCAGGTGTTCGGGCAGTGCACGGGCCTTACGCTCCTTGCGAGGGGCGGCCTTGTCCGGATCGGATGCGCTGGCTTCGATCTTTTTCTCGACGGCGGCGATCCGCGCCTGTGTTTCGGCAATCGCCGTTTCAAGGTCTTCCAGCGCCAGTTCCATCTGCGCCGGATCGAGCTTTTCCGATTTCGGCCCGAACTTGGTGCGCCGATAGTCGTGAACCTGTCCCTCCAGCTTCTCGATCAGTTCCTTCAGCTCGGCGATGAACGCGTCCTTTTCGGCCACCACAGCCTGCTCATGCTGACGTGCGGCACGCTCGACCGACAGCTCGAACTGCACGTCCGCAAAGGCTTTCAAAACCTCGGGAGGAAGGTCCGGGAACTGGCTAAGATCGATCGGCTGCGACATGCAGCTTCATAGCAAATCGAAGCAGAAAAACCCAATAAAACAATACAAAAACAGGACGGCTGAGTCATCCTGCCGCAGTCGGCGCTGTTACCCGTTGCGCCATGACCCGTCGCCAATCAAGACCTTCGAATAAGGCTTCGTATTGACCCCTGGAAAGACGCATCGTCCCATCCTGAACCTTGGGCCAGGCAAAGTTTCCATGTTCAAGAATTTTGTAGGTTAGCACCATTCCGGTGCCATCCCATACCAGGATTTTCAGGCGATCTCCGCGCTTCGACCGGAAGATCACCGTCACCCCGGAATGCGGATCGAGCTTCAACTCAGTCTGCACCATCAGAGCCAGCGCCTGATGCCCACAGCGGAAGTCCACCGGCCGCGTTGCAATCAGGATCGGCAGTCGTTGGCCCGCGACGATCATGCCGTCCCTCGCATGGCTCGCACCAGAGCCGCCACACGTTCAACCGGCACATCGCCGGGAACCCGCATCACAACATCCGGG
The DNA here is from genome assembly GCF_014200235.1 of Martinezella paranaensis. Taxonomy (NCBI): domain Bacteria; kingdom Pseudomonadati; phylum Pseudomonadota; class Alphaproteobacteria; order Hyphomicrobiales; family Rhizobiaceae; genus Martinezella; species Martinezella paranaensis. The sequence goes on from NZ_JACHBI010000042.1 coordinate 2,249, forward strand.
CCGATCTCCAACGTCAAGACCGACGAAACCGTCGCCGGCAGCGGCGGCGCCAAAACATTCACAGCCTCGCTCGGCTCTGCCGCAATCGCCAAAGGCACAAATGCAGGCTCGGCATCGCCGCTCTCCGACTGGCCCGACATAGTCTCAAAAGGCAACGCCAGAATGCCCTCGCGCACTTGCCGGCGCCACAAGGAAAGCTGGTGCGCAACAACGTCATGACGGCGCGCGACATCAACAACACGAACACCAGGCTCAAGGCTTTCCGCCACGATCCGCGCCTTCACATCATCCGGCCAACGCCGGTTTCCGCGGCGCGGCTCGACAACTTCGTAGCGACCAACAAATCCATCATCTGCCATGCAAATCTCCAGATAACCCTGGAAACCTTCTCGCACACGCGGCAAGCCTCAAAATACAGCCAATTCAATGGGGCGGAGACGGCGCTTAC
>NZ_JACHBI010000043.1:0-2337 GCF_014200235.1 Martinezella paranaensis
CCGGAGCGGCGCTTGAAACCAACGAAACTGCAAACCAATGAGGGGGTCAGTTCTTCAATTCGGCAGAGGGGTCAATTCCTCGATTCGCTTGACAGTTGGCGTGAGTCGGATTGAGAAGCCGCCCGACTGGACAAAGCCGGTGTCGATGCCGGTTTCGGCCTTGAGTTCGGCTGCCAGCTGGTGCCAGTTCGCCGTCGAGGTTCGCGACCATCGCGAATAGGCGGCGTTGCCGAGGCCCTTGCTGGAGCTCCATACAAGACCGAAATTCGCCCGGGCGGCCCTGTTTGCCACATCGCCCTCGTCGAGGATTGAAACCCTTTCCCCGCACCTCGACAGACCCCAGGCTATCGATACCCCCACCAGTCCGCCGCCGATGACGATTACGTCGTAATCCATTCCGCTCGCTTTCCTCGGCGCGTCGCCCCAAAGGCTTGTTTCCCGATCCGGCCTCACGATCAGATTGCTCCGACCATGACCCTCGAACCATCAATGAGGCGCGATAGGCGGAAGGGGGTGGGGTCGACACAGGGCGTGTCATTGGCAACCAGGTCGGCCGCCAGGCGGCCGATGCCCGGGCCAAGGCCGAAGCCATGGCCGGAGCAGCCCGCGGCCAGGTAGAGACCTCTCACACCGTCGGCCGGCGAGATGACCGGCACCGCGTCCGGCGTGAAATCCACGTAGGCTCCCCAGCTATCGGCGACTTCGACCCCCGCCAATGCAGGAAACTGCTCCGTGACCCGTTTCAAGATAGCCGTGATGGTGCGGCGGCTCGGCGGCGGGTCGAGAACGCGGACCCGCTCGAAGTCCGACGGTTTACTCTTGTTCAAGCGACCGATTGCCTCCGGACCATGGAGGAAGGATTTACCGATGCCGAACTGCACCGCTTTTAGGCGCTTCATGAACATCGGCATGAACCAGCGGGCGTATCGAATACCTTGTGGGGTGATATCTAGCATCGCCCTGCCGCTGATCGCTAGCGTGTAGCTGCCATCCAGCCGGCGGGTCAGCGCGCACTCCGGCGTATAGATCGCCTCGCCCAGATTCGCCGTGGGCCGCGTACGAAGCGCCGTTTGGCGCACGCTTGCCTGCGGAAAAAGAATTCCGTACTGACGACAAAACATTGACGTCCAGGCACCGCCGGCGCAGAGGACGGCTTGTGTCCGAATGAGCCCCTTTTCGGTAATCACTCCCGCCATCGCTCCATTGACCAGATCGAGGCCTTGCGCAGCGCACTCCTGGTGGATCGTCGCCCCAAATTTGCGCGCGCCGTTCGCGATCGTCGGCGCGGCGATGGCGGGTTCGCCCTTGCCGTCATCGATCGAATGCACTCCGCCCAGCCATCGGCGACCGTTCGCCGGAATCGTGGCAGCCGCTTCCCTGGCGCTCAGCATCTTCGTATTGACGTTGAACTGGCGGGCCGTATCACGCCATGCTTCCCATTCCGCCAATTGGTGCGGATTGTCTGTAGCGTAAAGCAGACCGCATCGGCGGAAGCCGACGTCCTCTCCGATTTTGGACTCAAACTCATCCCATAGCCGCAGGGCGACGCCCGAGAGCGGCAGCTCGCGCTCATCCCGGTTCTGTTGGCGGCACCAACCCCAGTTGCGGCTCGATTGCTCGCAGCCGATATAGCCCTTTTCGACCAGGGCGACGGACAGTCCCCGCTCCGCGAGAAAGAAAGCTGCCGTTGCACCAATGATGCCGCCCCCGATCACGACGACATCCGCCTCGGCGGGGAGCTGCTGATCGTTCTGTATGCGTTTGACAATTGGAGCCATCGGTTGACCTGAACTTATCTTGGCGGCTGATCTATACGGCACTGTTTCCTTGCCCCTCCGGCAGAAACATCTGCGACGATGACGGTTATCGCATCGACTTGGAATGACGATGCGAGCCGGGCGGGATACGCCTAAGCCTTGCCATTCGACGCGCGATACGTGTCGATGACATCTTCGGCCGAAAGCAGCTGGTCGCAGATGAAATGCCCGATGGGCAGGGGCAGATTGCCTGGAAAGATCGGTTTCATGGCGCGTCCTCGAAGTGAGCTCATGTGAAGCTACCGGAGGAAGGCGAGCAGCATGCATCGAATGATCATGCAGGGACGGCGGAAAGTTCCGTATTCGGCGGCACGACAGACAAGTCTTCGGTCGTTGAGCATGTAAGTTACAGAGCATCGTCTGACGACAGTGGTTTTGAATTGACTTCCGGTCGTAACACGACAGATGCCGCGATCGGTTCATATGTAAGCGCCGTCTCCGCCCCATTGAATTGGCTGTATTTTGAGGCTTGCCGCGTGTGCGAGAAGGTTTCCAGGGTTATCTGGAGATTTGCATGGCA
>NZ_JACHBI010000044.1:0-2215 GCF_014200235.1 Martinezella paranaensis
TGTCGGGCGAAATGAAAAACTGACCCCCTAACGAACCGAAGAACTGACCCCTCGTGTCAAAACGAGGAGTGATGGATGACGAGCACGATTTTATCGCATCCTGCATTGTCGCGAACGATGCAGGACGGGGATATGCTTCAGGCTGATGAGGTGGTGGCGATGTTGCGGCTGCACGAGCTCGGTTGGGGCGCCAAACGTCTATCGAAGGAGTTCGGATGCGCCCGCAATACGGTCCGGCGCTATCTTCGAGAAGGCGGAGTTGCACCGTTCAAACAGCCTGTTCGACGCACGGCGTTCGACGGGCTTGATGATTGGCTTCGCGAGCGTTTTTTCCGGCATGACGGCAATGCGGATGTAATCCGCCAGGAATTGGCGAGTGAGCATGGAATCACCATCGGTCTGCGTTCAGTTGAGCTTCGAGTTCGGCAGTGGCGGCGAGAGCTAAAAGCACAGAAGCGGGCGACAGTCCGCTTTGAGACGGCGCCAGGCCATCAGATGCAGATCGACTTCGGTGATACGAAGGTGTGGATCGGCGGCGAGCGGGCTCGGGTTCATCTGTTCGTGGCGACGCTGGGCTATTCGCGGCGGATGCATGCTCGCGCGTCACTCAGGGAGCGGCAGGCGGACTGGTTCGAGGGGATGGAAGGCGCCTTTCTGCGGTTTGGTGGGGTTCCGGCGGAAGTGCTGATCGACAATGCGAAAGCCCTGGTCGAGCATCATGATGCGGTGACGCGAGAGGTAAGATTCAACGCGCGACTGCATACTTTTGCCCGTTATTGGGGCTTCACGCCGCGGGCCTGCGCACCGTATCGGGCGAGAACGAAAGGCAAAGACGAGCGGGGGGTCGGCTATGTCAAGAAGAACGCGATCGCCGGGCGACGCTTCGAGAGCTGGGCCGAGTTCGAAGCGCACCTGGATCGATGGACACGCGAAGTTGCCGACCAGCGTGAACACGGCACCACCGGTGTCAAACCGGCGGAACGTTTTGCCGACGAAGCCAAGGCGCTACGTCCGCTGGCCGGACGGGCACCCTTCGGACAATTGCGGGATCTGGTTCGCAAGGTTCAAGCCGATTGCGCGATCGACCTCGATACCAACAGCTACTCGGTCCCTTGGCACCTGATCGGCGAAAGCGTTCAGGTCGTAGTGTTGGCCGGCCGCGTGATTATCCGTCATGCCGGCCAGGTCATCGCTGACCATCCCCAGTGCCGGGGGCGACGACAACGAATTGTGGACCGGGCGCACTTTGTTGGCGTGACCGGCTTCGACGGGCCGGTGCGTAAAGAGGCCATCGAGGCCGCGCCCGCTGCCTTGCTGCGGCCGCTTGCGGAATATGAAGCAGTGGTTGGAGGAGGCTGGTGATGACGACTGTGGATCATGACGTGCTGATCGCAACGCTCGACCGGCTGAAGCTGACGGCAATCCGCGACCAGCTCGATACGTTGCTAGACGAGGCAGCGCGGTCGAAGATGACATTGCGGGAGGCTCTCGCCTTCCTGGTATCGCGCGAGATCGCCCGGCGCGACGAGCGGCGGATATCGATGTCGAGCAAGCTGGCGCAATTCCCGTTCGTGCGCGAACTGGACGGCTTCGACTTCGAGGCGCAGCCCTCGCTGGATCAGGGGCAGATCAGGGAACTTGCGACCTGCCGCTGGATCGCCCACGGTGATACTGTTCTGTTCCTTGGACCACCAGGTACAGGCAAGACGCATTTGGCTGTGAGCCTCGGCCGCGAGGCAATCCGTCAAAATTACAACGTCCAGTTCGTCACGGCGGCTACCTTGGTGGCTATGCTGGCGAAGGCTCACAGCGACGGCTCGCTCGACAAACAGTTGACGATTCTGTCGCGACCGAAATTGTTGATCATCGACGAGCTGGGGTACTTGCCCTTCGAGGCCAATGCCGCCCACCTGTTCTTCCAACTGGTGTCTCGGCGCTACGAAAAGGGCTCAATCCTGATCACTTCAAATCGCTCCGTGGGCGAATGGGGAAGTGTTTTTGGGGATCCCGTCGTTGCCACGGCAATATTGGATCGCCTGCTTCACCACTCGACAGTGATCACCATTCGGGGCGATAGCTACCGACTTCGCGAAAAGCGCCGCTCCGGCCTTCTGCAGAAGGCCGGAGCGGCGCTTGAAACCAACGAAACTGCAAACCAATGAGGGGGTCAGTTCTTCAATTCGGCAGAGGGGTCAATTCCTCGATTCGCTTGACA
>NZ_JACHBI010000045.1:0-1888 GCF_014200235.1 Martinezella paranaensis
AATCACACCGCGATTCTATAGGCTTCAAACCAAAAGGGAATCCCGGCGCCGCAAAAAATCCAAAGCTGCGATTCCTTTAGTTATCAACAGTTCCTAAGGGTCTGAGGGCCTCTCGACCTGCCCTGCTCCAACCTCCAGTCACTCGTTGCAGGCCTCCACCAATCGCGGGGTTGAAGCCCGGTCCTTGCGTGCTAGAAAAAATCTTACTCCTGGTCCTGGTAGCTATAGGTGGCACAGCTCTCGTCGTCGCTTCGCGGCGGCCTCGAACCGGTGAACACCGCGATCGCCGTGGAGCCGTCGCCGTCGCTCCACGTGGCGAGATAGGTGACCTTGCCTGTGCCGCAAAGACGGTTGCCGTTCTTCAATTCCGGATCAAACGGCTGCGCGACGCGGTAAACCGATCCCGGCACGCGCTTGCCATCGACTACCAAACTGTCTGCGATCAAATCCGAGAAGGTAAGCTCCTTGCCGTTCTCGAAGGTGATCCCGGCATCATCGATATCGACGTCGCCGGTAATGCTCATGGCAGTGTTGCTGCTTGCTGAGTAATGGTCTGCCGCCATTGCGGATGACAAGCAGGCAGCGCTGGAGATTGCTGCGAGAAACACGGTGATAAGGGTCGTGCGCATCTTGCCCTTTCGAGGTCGGGGAACGGTTCGATTGTACTCGGGGCGCCGGCTGAGGCCGGCGCTCCGATCCGTGATCAGTCGTTGATCGGCTTCAGGGATGAGATAATCCCACTGACCGCGTCATCATGCTTGGCCTCGTTTTCCGTCGAGCCCCAATAGGTGATGACCAGCATCTTGTGTTCGGACGGCTGCGCAAATGCGAGTTGCACATGCACCGGGCCGTCCTTATCGGTGCCGTCCCACTCGAGATGGCCGAGCTTCATGCCGTTTAGGGTCGTGTCAGGAAACTCATGCTTGCTCTTCGCATCGATATTCACGCCATTCTTGACGAGGAAATCGACAGCGTCGTCGACCGTCTTGTCCATGGTTGCATCGTTTGCGATATCGATCGAAAAATAGATGGCGGAATCTGGCGAGGTTGCATCAATTCCGGTTTCAGTTTCCTTCGGTCCCCAGCTGTGCGGGATAGACACCTCAGCTATCGGCTCTTCACTTGGAAACTGCAGCGTCTCGGCATGAGCAAACATCGGAAAGGACATCGCGAGAGCCGCGACCAAAAGCGTATGTTTCATGACAGGTCCTGATTAGAAGATTAGTGACGTCGGCGTTGCGGGGCGCAACTGCCGTACGATGATGCTCCCATATGCCGAAAAGACTCTTAATCCCTGTGCAGTCGATCGGACCATTTCTGGTGCGGTTCGCAGTAATATCGTCGGCGGTCGACATGCTTCTGTGACAAGGAAAGCCGGCTCCGCTCATTACCGAGTCATTCCCCCGGATGGATGAGAACGAAATCGCCGATCGTGGTAGAGATCAAAGTTGGGTTCGCTGGCATTGGATCTAACCTCGTTCTCATCGCCGGCGCGCCGGTGCGACGTCTTCGGCGATGACGGCAGCGCACGCATATCCTGTCCTTTCACGTCGCTGAGCATTGGAGCGACAAAGCTTGCCGCGCCCGGTTGGTCTAGTTTTCAGACCTTGCCTTCACCTTGTTCCGAACAAGTCCGAAGTGCAGCAGGACATACAGGCGCCGCATCGAACCAGGTGTCGCTTTGCATTTAATCGTAAGACTGCGCCTCCAACAAAATCATTTAGTTAGCTAGACCAGCATATAACGTGAGGTTTGGCATTTAATTTGAGATTTGATCCGGGCCATTGCCACTTAGGCACTGTTGATAAATTATCGCACCGGTGGTGGGATGATTGGGCTGATTGTGTAGTTCCAATCGCCATGGAATTGATGACGGTTGATGTTGATC
>NZ_JACHBI010000046.1:0-1629 GCF_014200235.1 Martinezella paranaensis
TCGCCCTTATTAAGCTTGCTTTCGATATTGTTCAGCACAACAGTGCCTGCTCCCTCGAAAACCTGAAACACGCTCGAGCCCACCTCCCGGCGGGGCGGGGTTATCGTTCCCACGCGTAGCCGGTGAAAGAGAGCACAACGAAGAACCTAAGCCGTTCGTCTGGAAAGCAGACCCTGACGACATCATCGCGGCCGTCAGACGTGGGCACCAAGTGTTGGAATCAAACCACTCTCTATCCGCTCATCAGCATCGTTCACGGAATGGGGGGAACCGGTAGTCGGCAAGCCGTCAGCCTCTGTCGGACTATCGGGGAAGAAACCGTCGACCACGGCGAAGGTCTGAAATACGAAGCGCTTGCCTCCAGAAGTTGCCGGAACAGCAAATCATAGTCCCCATGCGCACGCTGCAGTTCTTCGGGCGCGTGTCCGGTTTGAAGATCTGATCGAGTTCCGGTTCGATGAGCCGCTTGACCACCATCTGCGCGATTCTGTCGCTCACGGTGGGCACACCCAAAATCCGCTGGCCTCCAGTCTTCTTGGGAATGGGGACGGCGCGCACCGGTGGCGGAAAGTAGCTTCCCGAGCTCATCCTGTTCCAGATCCTGTAAAGGTTCCTCCTCAGGTCGGCTTCGAATGCCTCGATCGTCTGCCCGTCCACGCCGGCCGCACCACCATTGGATTTGACCGCTTTGTAGGCTTCGTACACCAGCCGCTTATCGATCATAAACGGCTTGTCTGTCGCATCCGTCGACGTCATCCTGTCTCCAGTTGTTTCAAAAGATACGACCACCTGACCCGACCCCTTCGCTCCACCGCCATTACAGCGCTTTCATCACTACTACGGGTCGGTCCGCCCCAGCCTCCTGTATCGGTACTCTCGCCTTGCGGCTTTCGGCCGCTTGTACTTCTCCCTTGGCGTCAGCAAGCTGGTTCCTGCAGTTCCGCGCAAAAGCCTGTGTCCAACTCACGCCCCCTATACGCCGTCCACTGTCGGCCCAGTCATCAGGCTCCCGACCGACTTGTCCCAAGAGATCCAAACGCCCTTGGTTTTAGTGGCATCAAAGAGTGATAACGACGCGTCATCGAAGGGTTTGCTTGCGCTCATCTTCCGGATGCCTACCTGCCCCGGCCTGCTTGCTGCAGCACACTTTGGACGGGCACTAGCTAGTTTGGCCGCTCGCGAATAACATGCGCTGCAGCTTGTCTCGTGCATCTGGAGGGCAGCCATGCTGGGACATCTCCTCGCGGTACCTTACACAAACAGGGGTCGCAAACTTTTTTTGCCATTCAAGCTCTTGAATGGAAACGACCTTCGACCCTTAGTATCCTAGCAAAGTGGCTGAGGCGATCCCAGGAATTCCCCGAAAAAGACATCGGCTCGCGAAGCGCGCACCCGATGTTATTCGCGCCATGGATCGACGAGGATCACGCCGGTACCATCGAAATCTTGAACATTCCGTGTGACCACCGTTAAACCGTGAACCAGCGCTGTCGCGGCAGCAGGCTGCGGAGTAAGGCGTCGATCATATAGTCTCAAAGCTCACATGAGGATTTCGCCGTCAAGATCAATCACTGGTTCATAGTTTGCATCCTTCCGATTTCATATCGAACCCATGGTCTGAGCCACTTG
>NZ_JACHBI010000047.1:0-1624 GCF_014200235.1 Martinezella paranaensis
TAGTCGCCCGTGAAGAACGCCAATTTTGGTGTGGCGGCGCATGATTGTCGGCGTCGACAGTTGGCATGGTTATGGGTTTAGGCTGGTTTTTAGGTGGGGATGTTCCGGGATCGCGGCAGAGATGCCAGAAGCATGGCTGCGAGCAGGCACAAAAGTAGCCTGAACCACCGGAGCAGGAGCGAGAAATTGTAGCCGGCAGCAGCCAGAACGGCATTGAGGGCGTCGCCCTGCTGTCCGGCGAGATAGTTGCGGTCCATCCTGTGTTCGTTCTTGAGATGCCCGATGACGGGCTCGACGGCGGATCGTCGTCGCATCAGACGCTTGATGGCTGGTGTAACGCGGCGCTTCTGGCCACTGGTGAAGACCCGCAGCTTGTGGCTCTCAGGCGCGTTGTGGCCGCGATATCCGGCATCAGCCAGAATACGGGAGAGCTCATTGCCCATCGTCTTTTCCATGTCGGGAATGACGGTTGCCATCGTGTGGCCATCATAGGGATTGCCGGGCAGCGCCATGGCATGGAGAGCGAACTGACCGCCTTTCGAACGGTTCAGCGTCGTTGCCACCGAGACCTTGACGCCGAATTCGTACGGCCTGTGCGCCTTGCCCTTGCCGATGCATTCGACCTCATCGGCATGCAGGCTGAAGATCTTGCGGCCTCGTTGACGCTGCCTTTGCTCCAGAACCGTCTTTGCCTGATAGAGCGGCCAGATGAAGATTGCCTTGAGTTGCTCGTCGCCGGCAATCTGGCGCTCGATATCGCGGATGGTTCGCCCGAGATAGGTCTTGAGCTTGCGTAGCGCCTTGCCGGCCCGCTTGAACTGTTTGGCATGGGCATACCGTTGATGCTGGATCAGGGCGAATTTGCCCAGCCGCACATAGGTCTGGCGCAGCTCCAGGCCGGTCTTTTTGGCGAGCCGCACGAGCCGTTCCCGCGCCCGATGAATGAGCTTCGCATCGGTCGGAAACATGACGTTCTTCGGCTGGACGGTCGTATCGACGATCACCTGCCGCGTGTCCGACGGCTTCATCGCACCGGTCTTGACCGCCACCGACAGGCTCTCCTGCAGCAACGCCTTTATCCGATCATCACCCATGCGCTGGCGCCAGCGCGTGAGCGAGGAGCGGTCGAATGGCAATGTGTGCCGGAAGAATTCTTCGCCGCAAAAATATTGAAAGTACGGGCTGTCGAGATAGCGGGCGCAAACGGCATCATCCGACAGGTTGAATGTATGCTTGAGAATCGAAAGCCCCGCCATCAACCGTGTCGGCAAGGGCGGCATACCTGCTCCATCCCGATAAACCTCGCCGAAGCTTGTCTCCAGAAACGGCCAGTCGATCGTCTGCGCCAACCGGACAAGCTCGTGTCGCATGTCGATGATCTGATCAAGACGAGACCGGAACAGATCCTGCTCTCCCGTCTCGCGCCGTTCATCAGGTCTCGACATTTGTTGGCTCCGATTCATCGCCGATAGCCGATTGAATCATGCTTCGGCCCATCACGAAACCGAAATCTGAAATCGCAAGAAAACAGACCGAAAACCGGACCTTTCTTGCGATATCGAGTATTCGAGAGCCTCCAATATACCAGGAATATCAACAACCTGCTGATACTTCACGGCCGACT
>NZ_JACHBI010000048.1:0-1564 GCF_014200235.1 Martinezella paranaensis
TTTAGATCCCATGAGGAGTGAACAGCGGCCGACGCTCTGGCAGAGTGAGGCTGCATCAAAGCACTCGCTCAGGAGGAGCAGGTTATGGAACCCACATCCATTCAGCCAACCGCTGTCCGCACTGATCTTGGCGCAATTTTTGTGTCATTGGAACTGAGCCGATCGACCTGGTTGATCACTTCGTTGTCGCCGGGCAGCGGCGAAAAGATGTCCAAGCATGTAGTGGACGGTGGCAATGTCGCCGAGCTGCTGGATCGGTTTGAGCAGCTACAACAGAAGGCGCGGTTGAGAACAGGAAAGTCATTTCCCATCGTGACGATCCAAGAGGCCGGATTGGACGGCTTCTGGATACACCGCGTACTGGAGGCTAACGGGATCGAGAGTTACGTCGTCGACGCAGCTTCGATCGCGACCTCCCGTCGACGTCGGCGTGCGAAGACGGACAAGATTGATGGAGAGGCTCTGACGCGCACGTTGCTCGCTTTCAAGCGTGGCGAGCCACGCGTATGTGCGATGGTCAGAGCGCCAGATCCGGAGGACGAAGATCGGCGTCGGATTTGCCGGGAACGCAAAGTTTTGATTGCTGAACGGGTCAGGCATGTCAATCGAGTGAAGGGGCTACTCTTCGCGCAAGGCGTCAGCGGCTATCAACCGCTCCGTAAGGATCGCCGTCAGCGGCTGGAGGAGCTCCAGACGGGAGATGGGCGCGAGTTACCGAAACACCTAAAGGCTCAAATCAATCGCGAACTCGACCGTCTCGAGTTGCTGCTAGAACAGATTTCTACAGTGGAGAGCGAGCGTAATTCTCTCCTATCGACGTGCGAGCAGCCTGCGGTTGAGGCAACCTCGCCCGCAGCAATGCTGCTTTCCTTGAAGGGTGTTGGCGCTGAATTTGCCGCCGTTCTTTGGACCGAAGCACTGTCCCGACATTTTGATAATCGGCGGCAGATTGCCGCCTATGCAGGTTTGACACCGACCCCATGGATGAGCGGGACGATTGACCACGAACAGGGTGTCTCAAAAGCAGGGAATCCTCGGCTGCGCACCACGATGATTCAACTGTCGTGGCTGTGGCTACGCAATCAGCCAGCGTCAGCGCTCAGTCGTTGGTTTGTGGATCGGGTTCAGTTGAACGGGGGACGTTTAAAGAAAGCCGCGATAGTTGCTCTGGCGCGCAAGCTACTTATCGCGCTGTGGAAGTTTGTTACTGCGGGGGTTGTCATCGAAGGGGCTGTCATGAAGACGGTCTGACGACCAAGAAATAGCCGAACACACGAAATCTTCCAGGACTGATCAATCCTGGCGGATCCAGGTGAGCGAACCGCCTCAAAGTCGGGCTTCAAATGCCGCGCTTTAGATTGGTCCCGTTCTCCTGAGCCTTGCCGCTACGCAAGCGGGATAGTGGCGCTGCCGGGAAGACGGCGACCGTATGTGAGTTTGAACCGGTGACGGAAACGTGCCGCGTCAAGCAAGTGGCTCAGACCATGGGTTCGATATGAAATCGGAAGGATGCAAACTATGAACCAGTGATTGATCTTGACGGCGAAATCCTCATGTGAGCTTT
>NZ_JACHBI010000049.1:0-1270 GCF_014200235.1 Martinezella paranaensis
CTAGTTCAACGTTTTCGTGGTTCGAATCCTATCAGGCGGCGTCGGCGAGTTTATAGGACCATGTGTGGATGACGGGATGGCGATTGACGTCGTCGATGCCGGCCATAATGCGTTCCTTGAGTTCGTGCTTTGAGCTCACCCGGATGTGGCGCAGGACGGAGCGGGCGAACTTGGAGAAGAAGCCCTCGATCAGGTTGAGCCAGGAGCCGTGTTTGGGCGTGAAGGTAAATTCGAAGCGGCCTGCCGGTCGTTTATCGAGCCAGGCTTTGGTTTCTTTCGAGATGTGGGCGGAATGATTGTCGAGGATCAACTTGATGGCGGTGCCGGCCGGATAGGCGGCATCGAGCAGCTTGAGGAATTCGATGAACTCGCGGCTGCGGTGACGGTCTTTGACAAGCGCGTGGACCTTGCCTGTCAACAGGTCAATTCCAGCCAACAGGCTGAGCGTGCCATGACGCTTATATTCAAAATCGCGTGCAAAGGCCGGATGGACACCTGGCACGGGCGGCAAATCCGGCGCCGTCGTCGCGATCGCCTGGATTCCAGGCTTCTCGTCATAGGAGACGATCGCGACCGGCTTGCCCGATTTGTTCGATTTGGCGGCGGCCTTTTTCAGGACCTGGACCTCGCGATAGACACACAAGACCTCCGCCATCTTCTGCTCGAACTCGGCATCGCGACGTTCCAGATAGTAGCGCATCTTGTGCGGTTTGATTTCCTCCTGGCCAAGAAGCTTGCTGACCGTGCCCTGAACCAGGCGGGCCAGACAGGAATGTCCGGCCCCCGGTCCGTGCTCGCGCGCATGGCGGGCCAGCAGCCGCGTCGTCCACAGTTCGTGCGGATAGCCATGGTCCTTGGCCTTGTCGCACGCCAAAGACACCAGCCAGGCCTTGGCCTCCGGCGTGATCACCGGCTCCTTGCCCGGCCGCGGCCGGTCGTCGAGCGCCGAAAGCGGGCCATAGCTCTCGGCGCGCTCAACACAGCGCTGGACCGTTTGATGGTGCACGCCAAGTCTTCGTCCCACGGCAAAGAACGACGGGTTCTCCCGATAGGCCAAAAGCATAGCTGCCCGCGATACCCGGCTCGCCGGTTCGCTTCGAGACCGCGAAAGAGCCGTCAACGTTTCGATCTCCTGCTCGCTCATCGCTAACTCGATTACGCGCCGTCTGGGTGCCATGATGAAACTCCTCATTTGGATAACTCAAACCAGGAATCCGCCAGCCCGCTTCAGGTTCCATCAAAGGCCGCTTTCATGGAATCGCTCGTCTAG
>NZ_JACHBI010000050.1:0-1160 GCF_014200235.1 Martinezella paranaensis
ATACCGAAGCCTGATGAGGTCGACTCACGCGATTCCATTTTTGGGCAAATCATGATTCAACATGGCGAAAGGAGATTTCGCCATGGGAACAGCATTGGCCATTCGTGGAGATTATACGGCTGACGACCTGCGTCGGCTGGCAAGGCAAAGCCGAGATGCGGATTTGTCGCGGCGATTGATAGCCTTGTCGATCATTTACGACGGGGGTTCCCGCAGCCAGGCAGCATCGCTGGGCGGGGTCGGTTTGCAGATCGTCCGTGACTGGGTCGAGCGTTTCAATCTGCATGGTCCGGAAGGGCTGAAAACGGGCAAGGCGAAGGGACGTGAGCCGCTTTTGAATGAGCCGCAGCGCAAGGCACTGATTGATGCGGTTGAAAAAGGTCCGGTTCCTTATCTCGATGGCGTTGTGCGCTGGCGACTGGTCGATCTGGCCCAGTGGCTTTGGCAGGAGCATCGCATCTCCATCAGTCGCCAGACGCTTGGGCGCGAACTCAATGCCCTGGGTTATCGCAAACTGAGCGCCCGCCCCAAGCATCATGCGCAAGACCCCAACGCGATTGAAGAATTTAAAAAAACTTTCCCGCCGCAGTGGGGGAAATCGCCGCCGGGGCCGCCACAGGCAAGCGAATAGAAATTTGGTTCCAAGATGAGGCCCGCATCGGCCAAAAGAACAAGATCACCAGGCGGTGGGCCAAGCGAGGGACACGGCCATCTGCTCCCCATGATCAGCGGACCAGGTCCGCTTATATCTTCGGTGCGATCTGCCCGAAACTTGGCAAGGCCGCAGCCCTCGTTATGCCATGGTGCGATACGCATGCCATGAACCAGCATTTGATCGAGATATCCCGCCATATTGCCAATGACGCTCACGCCGTCCTGATCATGGATCAGGCGGGCTGGCATTTATCGAACAATCTCATTGTGCCGGACAACATATCCATCCTGCCGTTGCCAGCGAAGTCTCCCGAACTCAATCCCGTTGAAAACCTCTGGCAGTTCATGCGCGAAAATTGGCTCTCCAACCGCGTCTTCAATTCCTACGAGGACATCGTCGACCACTGCTGTGATGCATGGCGCAAGCTTCAACGCCAGCCTTGGCGCATCATGTCAATCGGACGCAGGAAATGGGCCAATGAGTTCTAATCATCGAGCTTTGGTAT
>NZ_JACHBI010000051.1:0-1075 GCF_014200235.1 Martinezella paranaensis
TGTTCTTCCTGCCCTGGCTCGACACCTCGAAGATCCGTTCGGCGGTTTATCGTCCGTGGTACAAGCTGTTCTTCTGGCTGTTCGTCGCCGATGCCATCCTGCTCGGCTGGCTCGGCTCGCAGCCGGCGGAAGGCGTCTACACCACGGCTGCGCAGTTTGCGACGCTGTTCTACTTCCTGTTCTTCCTCGTCGCCATGCCGGTTCTCGGCCTGGTGGAAACCCCGAGACGCATTCCGAATTCGATTACGGAGGCGGTTCTTGAAAAGCAGAGTGGCAAGACAGCCGCTCCGGTTGAAGCATAACCGGCGACGATAGAGGAAGAGAACATGAAAAAGCTTGTTGCCGGCCTTCTGTCGATCGCCCTCATCGGTGGCTTTGCGACGGTTGCAGCCGTTGCCGCGGAGACCAAGCCTGCCGCCGAAGCGGCGACGCCGCATTATCCGCTGAAGGAGCCGAGGGAGCAGCACTGGACCTTCTCCGGTCCCTTCGGCTACTACGACAAGGCGCAGCTTCAGCGCGGCCTGAAGGTCTATACGGAAGTCTGCTCCGCCTGTCATTCGATGAAGCTGGTGCCGTTCCGCACGCTGGAAGAGCTCGGCTATTCGGAAGCGCAGGTCAAAACCTTCGCGGCGAATTACGAGGTGCAGGACGGCCCGAACGCCCAGGGTGAGATGTTCACCCGCAAGGCGGTTCCGTCCGACCACTTCCCGCCGCCATTCCCGAATGACGAAGCGGCGGCCGCCTCGAACAATGGTGCGGTGCCGCCGGACATGTCGCTGCTTGCCAAGGCGCGTGAGGTCGAACGCGGTTTCCCGCAGTTCATCTTCGATATCTTCACGCAGTATCAGGAAGGCGGCCCGGATTATATCTACTCGCTGCTGACCGGCTATGAAGAGCCGCCGGCCGGCTTCCAGGTGCCGCAGAACTCGCACTACAATCCGTATTTCGATGCGGCGGCGAGCTTTGCCATGCCGAAGCCACTCTCCGACGGCCAGGTCACCTATGACGACGGCTCGCCGCAGACGGTCGACCAATATGCGCGCGACGTTGCCTCCTTCCTGATGTGGGCCTCGGA